>JAVEYK010000073.1:0-14998 GCA_034003505.1 Anaerolineaceae bacterium
CCGGCGTGCGGTGATGCCATGGTCGGAGGGGTTGGACCAATCACCGGGGCAGGGACGAGCCGCTGCCAATCACCCGCGCAGGGGCAAGCCAATGCCCCTACATTCCCAAAGCACAATGACAGATTTATATGTATCAAAACAGACCGTTGCGAAGATGGTAGGGGTAATGGCTTGTCCTTACCCCGGTTCGGTACATCACGAATTGCGGGGGATTTCACAAATCACGGTGTGGGGTGATGCCATGGTCGGAGGGGTTGGTCCAATCACCGGGGCAGGGACGAGCCGCTGCCCCTACATTCCCAATGCTCAATGACAGATTTATATGTATCAAAACAGACCGTTGCGAAGATAGTAGGGGTAATGGCTTGTCCTTACCCCGGTTCGGTACATCACGAATTGCGGGGGATTTCACAAATCACGGTGTGGGGTGATGCCATGAATGGAGAGGTGGTGCCAATCACCAGGGCAGGGACAAGCCGCTGCCCAAAGGGCAGGGACAAGCCGCTGCCCCTACATTCACAACGCTCAATGACAGATTTATGTGTATCAAAACAGACCGTAGCGAAGACGGTAGGGGTAATGGCTTGTCCTTACCCCGGATCGGTACATTACGAATCACGGGGCATTTCACAAATCACGGCGTGGGGTGGTGCCATGGTCGGAGGGGTGGTCCATTCACCGGGCAGGGACAAGCCAATGCCCAAAGGGCAGGGACAAGCCGCTGCCCCTACATGAAATTCTTCGCTCTTTCCACAAACAATTTGACCAGTTCCAGATCCTTGCGGAATTTGCCATCTCCCAATGGCAGGTTCGTGCGGGTCAGTGAATCCACGCCCCAGGGTTGTACCTGTTGGATGGCGTCTGCGACATTGTCGGGGGACAGGCCGCCGGCTAAGATCACCGGAATCTGCGATTGATCCACGATGGCGCGACTGATGCTCCAATCATGGGTGAAGCCGGCTGCGCCAATGCCACCAATCTGGTCGGAGTAGGAATCCAGGATGAAGTAATCGGATACCTCCTCGTAATCTCTGGCAATCTGTAGGGCTGTCTCATCCATCACCGGGATGGCTTGCATGATCTGCATTCCCGGTAAAAGCCCACGCAGTTCGACTACTTTCTTAGGTGTCACCAGCTTTAGATCCCCACACAGGTGCAGGATGTCTGGTTTAACCGTCTTGACCATATCAACGATCTTCAACAGATCTGAATCCACCGTCAGAGCTACCTTTACTGCCTTTTCGCCGATGGCTGCAAAGATCTCCGCTGCGTATGCGTTGCTGATTTCACCCGGTAATCCATGATCTGAAGGGGTGATGCCAATATGGTCCACGCCCAGGCTAGCCAATGCAAGTCCTTCTGCGGGGCTTTGGACGGTGTAAATTTGTACAATCATTTTTTCTCCTATTTTTGCTCAGAGGTTACGAATTCAGACTATTGACCATTGAGGTGCGCCTGAACCATCACTTTTATTCGTGGATACTAAAACAATCCATTTCAGTCTATAATATCATAGTAACAGGATGTTTACTGCTCAATAATAAAGGGAGACAAGATGAAAGTAGCTTTAGAATCAACAGTGATCACACATGGTTTACCCTACCCCCAGAATGTCGAAACGGCTTTTTCGATGGAAGACATTGTCCGCGATAATGGTGGTGTGCCGGCGACGATTGGCGTGCTGGGTGGAAAAATAAAAATAGGCATGACCAGAGAAGAGATTGAACAACTGGCACACGAAGAGAATGTATTCAAAGCCGGGGTGCGCGAGTTGCCGATTATGCTGGCGCAGAAGCGCTACGCATCCACCACGGTCAGTGCCACGGCCCGCCTGGCTTATCTGAATAATATCCACGTGTTCGCCACGGGTGGGATCGGCGGGGTACATCCCGGACCCTGGGATGTATCCATGGATTTGTTCGAGCTCTCGCGTACGCCGATTGTGGTCGTGAGTGCCGGTCCCAAAGCGATTCTGGATTTACCTGGCACCTATGAGATTTTAGAGACGATCGGGGTGACAGTGGTCGGATACCAGGTCGATGAAATGCCGGCATTTTACTCGCGTTCGAGTGGGATCGGCTTGCCGCGTGCCAATGATCCGGCCGAGATTGCGGATATGCTGGTGCAAACACGCAAGTTGGGATTAACCAATGCCATTCTGGTCTTCAATCCAATCCCGAGGCAGGATGAGATAACCAATGAAGAAGTGGAAGCCTGGAAAACGCTGTCCAATCAGGATCTGGCAGCGGCGGGCGTCTCCGGTAAGGGTGTCACACCCTATCTGCTTTCCCGCATGGCGCATCATTCTGCCGGTAGAACGGTCGTTTCCAATCGCAGCCTGCTGGAAAACAATGTGCTGCTGGCCACCCAAATTGGCTTGGAAATTGAGAAAATGATCGGACCCCGAAAAATTCACAGCGTATAACCTGGTCCACCTGGATGAAATCAATGCAATCTGAACAAAAATCTGGAAAATACGTGCTGATTGGTGATCTGTGCATGGATGTATTTATGCAGGTGGCTGGCTATCCGGAAGCAGGTGGCGATGGGACGGTCCAAGCCATGCATCAACATGCCGGTGGTTCGGCTGCCAATACGGCCATCGCGCTGGCAAAATTGGGGGGTGAACCAACCTTGCTGACGCATACCGGCAGTGATATCTGGGCGCAGCAATTATTGCCGGTACTCGAAGCAACCGGGGTGCGGACTGATAGCATTGTCCAGGAGAAACACGGTCAAACCGGTTTGACGTTTCTGGTAGTTTCCAGTGATGCTGAACGCACCATGTTTACCTATCGCGGTGCCAATCGTAACCTGCATCCTGATGAAATTTTATCATCCCAGTTCACAGATGTGGACTTTTTACACATCAGTTCCTATGCCTGCCTGGTAGCACCGCAGGCGCAAGCCGTTCGCAAAGCCGTCCAGATGGCAGTACAAAAAAATATCAAGATTTCCCTGGATGTAGGCGTGGAACCGGCCACTGACGCGCGGGATATGTTGCAAGAATTGCTAAGTCACTTAGCGTTGATTGTCCTGGGGGAAGCGGAAGCACTGGAATTGACCCAGAAAATGACCCTCGCAGCTGCAATCGAGAATTTGATCGAATCCGGTGTGCAAACGATTGCGCTGAAGTTGGGGAAAGATGGCTGCCGCATCATCAATCAGAATCAGGATATCTATCTGCCCGGGATCCCTGTTCAGGCAGTGGATAGCACCGGTGCCGGGGATGCATTTTGCGCCGGGATGATGCATGGCCTGACACTGGGCTGGCAACTCCAAATGGCAGGCAGCTTTGCGAATGCTTTGGGAGCACTGGCAGCCAGCCGCTGGGGGGCGGGGGAAGAGCTACCTACTTTAAAGGAAGTCAGCAGCTTCCTCTCCCTGAACAATACCAGTGTGAATGATCCGGTGATCAGTCACATCCTGGCAGAATTAATCAAGGAAAATAAATGAACCCGATGATTGCTCAAATCAGAAGCCTGCCTCACCTGGTGCGTCAGATTGTGCCGGACTTTACCGAGAACATTGCAACGACATTGCCTCGGGAGTACTGCCGTTCCTTTGATCATATTTACCTGATGGGGTGTGGGGATTCGCATCACGTTTCCCTTGCCACGCAACTGGCTTTTCGGACGCTGAGCGGGATCGAGACCGAAGCGTTAACCGCCATGCAATTTGCGCGTTATGTTGCAGATAGCCTGCATCATTCGCAGCGCTGCCTGGTGGTGGGGGCGTCGGTATCCGGTGAGGTCTCGCGTACGCTGGAAGGGATGCTGATGGCACGTCAGGCTGGTGCGCAAGTGCTGGCGTTGACGGCCACACCCGGCAGCCGCATCGCCCGGGCTGCTGATTGGGTGATCGATAGCACTCAGCCGGAGTTCAAAGACCCGGTAGGGATGGTTATCCCAGGCGTACGGTCCTACGTCGCCAATCAGGTTGGTTTGCTGCTCCTGGCGATTTATCTGGGTGAGCAGCGTGGTACTCTTAGTGTAGAAGAGGGGCAGCAATATCGTCGGGAGATCAGGAATCTGGCGGATGCAATCGAAACAACCATTGAGAAAAATGACAGTCTGGTTAAGGATCTGGCATTTCAATGGGCAGATGAAAATGAGTTTGTCTTCTGCGGTAGTGGTCCGGGATACGCGGCGGCTTTGTTCTCGGCAGCCAAGATCCTGGAAGCCAGCGGGGATGCTGCCATCGGGCAGGATCTGGAAGAGTGGGCCCATCTGCAGTATTTTGCCAAAACAGCCTCCACCCCAACTTTTGTGATCAGTGCCGGTGAGCGTGATGGATCACGGGCGAGTGAAGTAGTTACTGCCGCCCTGACGATTGGCCGGCGGGTGGCGGTCATCACCCCGGGTGAGAAAGCCAGTCTGTTTGCCGATCGGGCTGTTCAATTGCTGCTGGCGGATGGCGTTCCGGAAATGTTCCAGGCAGTAATATCGATGATCCCCGGCAGTCTCTTTGCAGCTTACCGGGCGGAACTTTTAGGTGAGCCTTATTTCCGCGATTTCTTGGGTGGCCGCAGTCAGGAAGGCGGCGGTGGAATTTCGCGTATCCGCAACAGTGAGACACTCGGCCTGGAGTATCTCAACGAGGAGTAGATGATGACCCAGCATGCGCCTTTGCCAAAAATTATCGCAGCTCTGCACCTGCCGCCGTTCCCCGCGTCGGGACATCCGGATCGTAAATCCATGCAGGAGATGCGCGACTTTGCCTTGCGCAACACCGAGTTGGCAGTGAAAGCCGGCATTCGAGCGCTGGCCTTGCAGGATCTGGGAGATCATCCCGTTTCCCGGCCCATCCCGCCGCATGTTATTGCCGGGATGGCAGTGATTGGTAGTCATATCCGTGACGAGTTCCCGGCATTAGAGCTGGGTGTCAGCCTGTTGGGGCATGGTGCCAGAGAACCGCTCGCTATCGCTCAAGCGATTGGTGCAAAATTTGTGCGCCTGAAAGTATATGTGGGTGCCATGGTCAAGGCGGAGGGGTTGCTGGAAGGCTGCGCAGCTGAGGCACTCCAATACCGCCAGCAGATTGGGGCAGAGGACATTGCCATTTTTGCGGATGTGTATGACCGCACCGGTGAACCATTGGGCAGGCAGCCGCTGCTGGAAGAAGTGCGCCAGGCAAGCGTTTTTGGAAGAGCAGATGCGCTGGTAATGACCGGTAAAACCTTCACGGAGACGCTCGCGATGATTTCCGAGATTAGCAACAGTGATGTGAAGGCACCCATCCTGATTGGCGGGGGAGTGAATGCTGACAATGTGAAACAGGCACTGCGTGTAGCTGAGGGTGTCATCGTGAGCAGTGCCTTTAAACCTGTTGGAGGCTTCACCCGCGCATCCATGCAGATGGATTGGGATGAAGGCAAGATGGTGGCGTTTATGGAGGCGGTGGGGGGTGAGGGTTGAGTATTGAGTATTGCTCCGATAAGAGCATTCGAAGTCCTTCGGAAGGGATTGAGTTTTGAGTGTTCTAGGGTTGAGCATTGAGCGTTGAGGTTTGAGTTGTTGAGAGTTGAGTTGTTCATAAGGTGATGATTTAACGGGGGAAATGTAAATGGTCTGGAATCTGTTTTAAGCGATGTATCGATTGGTGCACTGCACTTAGGGTGAATCATAAATCATCGGAATGAAATAATAAACCAATCACCCCAAGACCAAAAGTGCGTTCCACCTGGTTCGTGTTCGTTAATAATTTCTGCCGTCAACGAATTGAGAACGAATAAACGAATTTTAAGAGATGCACTTATTCCAGCCGGAGATACATCGTCCTTCTGGTAGATTGATTACCCATCCGAATTTCCATGATGGTTGTAAGTTGGTTGATCCCTAAGTGAAATGAACGAAGGGGAGAAGGTGCAACGCACTTCTGGTAGATTGATTACCCATCCGAATTTCCATGATGGTTGTAAGTTGGTTGATCCCTAAGTGGTTTGCTCTAAGGTGAGGTGCAACGCACTTCTGGTAGATTGATTACCCATCCGAATTTCCATGATGGTTGTCAGTTGGTTGATCCCCACGTGAAATGAACGAAGGGGAGAAGGTGCAACGCACTTCTGGTAGATTGATTACCGATCCGGATTTCCATGATGGTTGTCAATTGGTTGATCCCTAAGTGCAGTGCACCGTTGAATCTGATAGCCTGTGGTTTGAACCACAGGTGTGTGCATTCATTTACCACAGGCATGCAGTAGTCCAAGTATCTTGGGCTTTATGGTCGTTCAAAAAGTATAATTAAGCAATCAGAGAAAAAAGAATATAATTGAATTCATGAACAGGTTGCGCACATTATTCACCGAAGACAGGTCTTCGAAGGAGTTATTAGAATCGACCTCGAAGTATATTATCTTTTCCACCTCCGCCATTTATTTGCTCTTTCATTTCATCGTTTCTCTGTTTTATCCACGCATATTCAGCCCCGGTTTATGGGTGTGCACCATCATTTTTCTGGTCACAATTGTTGTGACGTTGTTCAGTTTAAAATATAATTTTCTTCTGGCGCAGGTATTTTGGTTGGCTGGCGTGAGTGCCACCATTCTAAGTGCGTTTTTTCTATTTAATCGGGTGGAAATATTGTTTCTATTGGCCGTGTTACCTTTTATGGCAATATCCACCATTGGTTTGACCGGAACTTTAATTGTAGAAGCCTTGATAGCTGGTATAACGTTGCTCTTTCCTGTGATGGGCTGGTTTCCTGCGCTGCCTGAGGGTTATCCCTTCGCGATTATCTTTGTGTGTGTTTTCGCGGGTGTCTTTGGGTGGGGGATTTCCAACAATCTCAATTCAGCCATTGAAAATGCATCCTTTCATTATTATGAAGCCCGTAAACGGTTGCAGGAGACCCGTGAGCATCGGGCAGAAATCAGCCGCATGTTGAAGGAGCAGAACCAGTTTAACTATCAATTGAAGCAAATGACGCGCATGCTCGAACAGGCGCGGGCGCGCGCAGAAGAAGCACGTGCCGACCGTGATCGCTTTGCGATGGCTGTGTCTCACGAGTTGCGAAGCCCGCTAAATTTCATCCTTGGCTTTAGTGATTTAATGGTCAATGCCCCTGAAACCTATGCGGTGCTGGATGACTGGCCAGCTGGCCTTTATGATGATACCCAGGAGATTTTCAAAAGCAGTAAACATCTGCTGGATTTGATCAACGACATCCTTGATATGGGAAAAATGGATGCCCGCCAGATGCCGCTTTTCCGGGAGCGGGTTGATCCCAAAACACTTTTAGACGAGATCGAAGACCTGGTGGCGGCCCCCATCATTCAAAAAGGTTTACAGTTTGAGATCCACACTGAGGAAAATATGCCGCATATCTTTGTGGATCGCACCCGCATCCGGCAGGTTTTGCTGAATGTGATCACAAACAGCATGCGTTTTACCAAACAGGGAAAAATCTCGGTGGATGCCAGGATGAATGGGCAGGATGAAGTTGAGATCATCATTCAGGACAACGGCCCCGGGATTGCCCCGGAGGACATTGAACGTATTTTTTATGAGTTTCGCCAGGCGGGCGAGGAGAATTGGAGCCGTGAGGGAGGTTCCGGCTTGGGATTGGCTATCAGCAAGCGTTTTGTGCAATTACATGGTGGCAGAATCACCATTGAGAGTGAAATCCAAAAAGGTACGATCATCCACATTTTCTTGCCGGTCATGGAGCCCATTGCACCCATACCGGATTTACGTGCCGATCTGGCAGAGGGTGGCGAAGAGCGGGTGGCAAGTTCATTCGCCCGGAGTCAGTCAGATTTAATCCTGTGTTATTCAGCAGATTTAAGCAAAGCAAAACAGATTGGTATGTTACTGTTTGATTACGAGGTGATTACCACCACCAAAGTCAGCGAACTCAGCCAGATGATTGAGAAGTATTATCCATCTGCCATTATTGTGGATGATGCTTTTGTTAATGACAATCAGATCACTCGTCTACTGGAGAATTTTCCCTATCAGATCCCGGTCGTCCGCTTCCTGTTCTCAGATGTGCTCGAACAATCACTGATCTTACCTGGCGGCGTCTTTCGTTATCTGGTAAAACCGGTTGCCCGTGATACGCTGATTCAAACAATTCAATCGATTGGAAAGCATACCAACGAATTACTGGTCATAGATGATGATCCCAGCATGGTCAGGCTCTTCACCCAGGCAATTAAATCGTATACGGGTGTCATCCATTCCATCGAAAATATTAATTTTTACCCGGCTTATTCCGGAAAAGAGGCTTTGGATATTATCAATCGGCAACATGTGGACGCGATCTTATTAGACCTGGACCTGCCCGATATTCATGGTACTCAGGTACTGGCAGAAATTCGGAAAATAGAAGGCCACCAGAAAACGCCGGTCATCATTATCTCCGCCAGTGATTTTGGGGAGGAACAGAAGCCAGCCCATCCGGGGTATTTTCAGGTACTATATAAAAACGCGTTGAAGCCGGTTGACCTGAAAGTTATTTTTCATTCGGCTTTGGAGGTGTTAAAGCCTGATTTTCGGGAGTAAATTTAGCCTGAGTTTCACCAGACTGGCTGCTTTCCAGTGATATTTGAAGAATTTCTAATAATTCCTTTTGGATAATCGGTTTTTTCAGAAAATGATCTGCGCCTAAAGATTTGGCCAGATCAGCTTCGCCCCAGGCAGAACAAACAATGATGGGGATACGTTTGGTTTTTTCGTTTAACCGCAAGGATTGTAATACTTCCCAACCATCCAGGTTTGGCATCATGATATCCAACAGGATTAATGCTGGTTTCAGTTCGAGCGCGGTGTATAAAACTTTGGTCGCTCTTGAAAGGCCAAAAACTTTGTAATTTGTTTTGGAAAGATAGCGTTCATACATTTTTAAGGCTGGTTCCTGGTCATCCACTACCAGGATTAATTTTTTCTCCTGGTCGATAAATCGTACAACCAGGTGAAATCCGGTGGCTGAACGCTTTCCTCCCAACTGGATATTCAGATCGTGCAACCATTGGTGGATCATATTTTCCTGAGAGGTCAGGGAAGCCAAAAATTGGTCCATTTCAAACGAATCATCAGGCAGATCAAACTGTAAAACCACATCATTCTGTTCCTGTTCCAGTCGTATATGAAGTTGGCGGCAATTACTTTTTTGCAACAGCAGGTTAAAAACTTGGATGATGATCTGTCTCAGGATGATCCGGTCACTGTTAACGGTGAGTGACTCATGAGAAGGAACAAATACCACCTGGATCGCCTCGCGCTCAAAATTATTCTGAAATAAACTGATGATGCTTTGGACAATCTGGTTAAGGTTGATGATCTCCCAGCTGATGACAAAGCCATTGGTCTCCGTTTCATCTGGGTGGGAATCTTTTTGGGAATTGAGCTGGTCCCACAAGATTAAAGCTACTGCCCGAATAGCTTTTTTTTGACTTCTACGAATCTGGCGCTCACCTAATAATAATTTTTTAGCCAGCTCCAGAGAACTGACGTTATCAATATAACGTTGGGATAGAATCACAAAAGAGCGCCACTCTATTGAAAAAAAATCAAATTCAATATCACCGGGCTTTAAAGAATTGATACAATCCAGTAAAACCCTTTTCAGATAATCACCGCGCGACCCTTTAAAATCTGGTGGTGGCTTTATGCCAGCCTCAATCAAAGGGTGTGCCTCCAGTGCGGCATAATCAAACATGTTGCTTAATGCATCTTTTACCAAATTTTCAAAAATATCAAAATCCATAAGAGTCTCGTGTCCGCTAATCGTCCGGGATGTGTCCGTTAAAGCCTTGTTAAGCATCACAGGATCATTATAATTAATTTTACATTGCCTTGCAGGCAATTCCTAATCATTTAACCAATAAAAAATTCGAAGGAGATACATATCGAAAAATAACAGAAATTGAACTGGCAAAATTAAATTTTGTGTTGTTGAATTGAATGAAAATTGGTTTTTGAGTAATAAATTTAGAAGGAGAAGGAAAATATGAAGGCTCGTAAAATTAGTTGGTTAGTCATCTCGTTATTGATTATGTTCTCAATGGTGTTGACAGCTTGCGGCGGACAGGCAGAAACCCCCGTCGTAGAACAACCCGTTGAAGAACAACCTATGGAAAAACAACAGGTCGAAGTCTTTTCATGGTGGACCGGTGGTGGGGAAGCCGCAGGTCTGGATGCTATGATTGTTGTTTTCAAAGAAAAGTATCCTGACATTGAGTTTGTCAATGCAGCAGTTGCCGGTGGGGCTGGTACCAATGCCCGCGCAGTGCTGGCAACCCGTTTGCAGGCTGGTGATGCACCGGATAGCTGGCAAGGTCATGCTGGTCAGGAATTGATCGGTACCTATGTGGCTGCTGGTCAATTGGAACCATTGAACTTCCTGTACGAACAAAATGGTTGGCTGGATGTTATGCCTGAAACACTGATCCCCTTGATCTCAGAGGGTGGTAATATCTACTCCGTGCCGGTCAATATTCACCGCGCCAATGTGCTCTGGTACAACCCGGTGGTTCTGGAAGAAAATGATGTCGAAGTCCCGGCTACATTACCAGAATTCTTTGCAGCGATGGACAAATTAAAGGCTGCTGGTATGGATGCTCCTCTGGCATTAGGTGAACAATGGACAGTCATGCACCTGATGGAAACCATTTTTCTAGCGTCATTGGGCAGCGATGCCTACAATGGCCTGTGGGATGGCACCAAAAGTTGGGCAGATGCAGACGTTGCCAAAGCAATTAAAGATTTTGAAAAAGTATTGACCTATGCAAACACAGATTCTGCTTCCTTAAGCTGGCAGGATGCCTCTCAATTGGTGGTGGATGGCGATGCCGCCTTTAATATCATGGGCGACTGGGCCGAAGGTTTCTTCAAAGAATTAGGCAAAGCCCCCAAGACCGAATTTGGTTGGGCACCTGTTCCTGGAACTGCCGGCACATTCCAATTCCTGTCCGACAGTTTTGTGCTGCCGACCGGAGCACCTCATCGCGATGCTGCCATTGCCTGGTTGACCGTTGCTGGCTCTAAAGAAGGTCAGGATGCATTCAATCCAGTCAAGGGTTCTATCCCGGCTCGTAGTGATGGTGATAAATCTCTGTATGATGAATACCTGCAATCAGCGATGGCTGATTGGTCAACAGATGTCGTGGTTGGTTCATTAGCGCATGGTGTGGTAGCGAATGACTCCTGGAAAAGTGAAATTGATACCGCTTTAGGTCTCTATTTACTGCAAAAAGATGGAAAGACATTCCAGGAAGCGTTGGTTGCTGCTTTTGAAGCTTCTGGAAAACCCGCACCTGCACCGGCACCCGTTACCTCCACCCTTACTGGAGAAGTAGAAGTATTCTCCTGGTGGACCGGTGGTGGAGAAGCCGCAGGTCTGGACGCCATGATTGAAGTTTTTGCTGAAAAATATCCTGGTGTTGAATTCATCAATGCTGCTGTTGCTGGTGGGGCTGGTACCAATGCCCGTGCAGTGCTGGCAACCCGTTTGCAGGCTGGTGATGCACCGGATAGCTGGCAAGGACACGCTGGTCAGGAACTGATCGGTACCTATGTGGCTGCTGGTCAATTGGAACCATTGAACTTCCTGTATGAAGAAAATGGCTGGCTGGATGTTATGCCTGAAACACTAATCCCCTTGATTTCAGAAGGTGGCAATATCTACTCCGTGCCCGTCAATATCCACCGTGCCAATGTGCTCTGGTACAACCCGATGGTATTGGAAGATAATGGCGTTGCAGTTCCTGGCTCCCTGGATGAATTCTTCGCTGCTATGGATACTTTACAGGCCGCCGGTATGGATGCTCCTCTGGCAATGGGTGAACAATGGACAGTCATGCATTTGATGGAAACCATCCTCTTAGCCTCCATGGGTAGCGAAGCCTATAACGGACTTTGGGATGGCACCACCGATTGGGGTGGGGCAGACGTCACAAAAGCATTGAATGACTTTGTCAAAGTCCTTTCCTATACCAACAGTGATTCTGCTTCCTTAAGCTGGCAGGATGCCTCTCAATTGGTGGTGGATGGCGATGCCGCCTTTAATATCATGGGCGACTGGGCCGAAGGTTTCTTCAAAGAATTAGGCAAAGCCCCCAAGACCGAATTTGGTTGGGCACCTGTTCCCGGAACTGCCGGCACATTCCAATTCCTGTCCGATAGTTTTGTGCTGCCGACTGGTGCACCCCATCGCGATGCTGCGATTGCCTGGTTGACCGTTGCTGGCTCTAAAGAAGGTCAGGATGCATTCAATCCAGTCAAAGGTTCCATCCCGGCTCGTAGTGATGGTGATAAATCCCTCTATGATGAATACCTGCAATCAGCGATGGCTGATTGGTCAACCGATGTCGTGGTTGGTTCATTAGCGCATGGCGTGGTAGCGAATGACTCCTGGAAAAGTGAAATTGATACTGCGTTAGGTCTGTTCCAGATAAACATGGACGTTGCTGCATTTCAATCAAGTTTAGTGGCGGCATGTGTCGCTTCTGGTCCCTGTAAATAAGTAAAATCAACTTCCGGGAGGGGGGTAACCTCCTCCCGGAGGCTCGCGTTCATTCTTTCTAATCCTGATTGGATTAGAAATATTAACAGTAATTTTAACGAAGGAAATTATTATGCGGATCAAAAGAGAGACATTGCTTTCGGTAGCCCTGGTCACTCCGTCCATAATTGCTATTGCAGTCTTCGTGTATGGATTTATTGGATGGACTGCCCGTGTCTCTTTGAGTAAATGGAAAGGACTCTTGCCCGATTATACCTGGGTAGGTCTGGATAACTTTAAGGGCTTGTTTCAAGATCCACGTTTTCATATCGATATTCGTAACACCCTGATTTTTACCGTCATTTTTGTTATTGGTAGCCTGATTATTGGTCTTGGTTTAGCCATTCTTTTAGATCAAAATATTAAAGGCGAAGGATTTTTTAGAAGTTTATATTTATTTCCAATGGCTATCTCATTTATTGTGACTGGCGTGGTCTGGCGCTGGTTGATGAACCCAGCCACTGGCTCCCGGATGAGTGGACTGAACTTACTTTTTGATAAATTAGGGTTAGATTTCCTGATCAATCAATGGTATACAACGCCAACCTGGGGAATTGCTTTTATCGCCATACCAGCCATCTGGCAAATGTCAGGATACACCATGGCATTGTATCTGGGGGGGTTGCGTGGTATTCCCATTGAGTTGCGCGAAGCCGCCCAGGTGGATGGTGCCAATGAATTCCAAATTTACCAAAACATTATCTTGCCATTATTACGACCGATTACTTTAAGTGCCATGATCATTCTGGGACATATCTCCTTAAAAGTGTTTGACCTGATTGTGGCTGTCTCTGGAAAACAATTGCCACTGGATGTGCCTGCGATTTACATGTGGCAAGTCACCTTTGATGGATACTTCTTTGGCAGGGGGGCTGCCATCGGCATATTGCTGCTCCTGAGTGTGGCAGTGCTCATCATACCTTATCTGATTTACACCCTGAGAACTGAGGCGGAAGTATGAGAGCGAGAACCCGTTCAAACAAATGGCTCATCTACATACCACTTATTCTGGCTGCATTCTTTTACCTGATACCCATGTATGTCATGTTGGTGACTGGGTTTAAAGGCTTCGAGGAAGTCAGTTTAAAAACCATGTGGGATTTACCCAAAGCGATCCGGTTTGACAATTTTATCGAAGCATACGATAAGCTGGCTCCCTATTTGTGGAATAGTTTCAATATGGTGTTCCCTGCGGCAATCATTTCGTCCATTCTTGGTTCACTGAATGGATATGTGCTGGCCAAATGGAAATTCAAAGGCTCAGAAATCATCTTCCCGGCCATTTTATTTGGGATGTTTATTCCCTATCAAAGTATTTTAATTCCACTGGTTGAATTCATGCGTGACATCAACCTGTATGGTGGTTTGCCAGGGCTGGTGCTTGCTCATGTGATCTATGGTATTCCGATCACAACGTTGACCTTCCGCAATTACTATGCGACGATTCCAAAAGAATTGATTGAAGCATCACGAATTGATGGCTGTGGCTTGCTATCATCCTACTGGCATATCCTCTTACCCATCTCAGCACCGGCGTTTGTGGTTGTGATTATCTGGCAATTTACCTCAGCCTGGAATGACTTCCTGTTTGCGGTCGTTCTGACCAGTCCAACCAACTGGCCGGTAACGGTAGCGCTCAATAACATGGCGGGCAGTCAGATCATTGCCTGGAACGTACAAATGGCGGGCTCTTTCCTGGCAGCCGTACCGACGTTGCTGGTCTACATCTTCCTCGGCAGATACTTCTTACGAGGTCTGATGGCAGGTGCCTTAAAAGGGTAGGTTTTATCTTTAGCATGCTAATTCGCCTAATTACGCATCCAGATGACTCTGGATGCGTAATTTCTTGTGCGCCCAGAAAGATAAGAAACCCGATCAGTTAAGTTTCTGTAAAACGGCTAAGGGCTCAGCATTCTTGGGTACTTCTTGCACTGATTTACCATAAAATGTGTAAAGTATCTCCCCCTTTTGATTTACGAGGAACACAGTCGGTGTTCCTACTGCAAAAAACTTTTTTACCTGAAAATATTGAGCAGCAACTTTTAAGCCTTTATCGCTCAGGATGCGATAAGGCGTATTATTTTTCTGTATATGTTTTTCGATCATTTTAGGACCATTGGGAACCATGACCAAAATTTCAGTATTCAAATCCATAAATCTCTGGTAATCCTGACGCAACTGCGTCATGTGGTTCACACAATGTGGTCAGGCAAACCCGATATTAAACACCAACAGCACGAAATGTTCCTGGTAAATATCTGAGAGTGGATGCAATTTCCCCTGGTGATCCGGCAAAACGAAGTTAGGCGCTTTATCACCAACCAATAATTGTTTCATTAATTCCTCCACCCCTTAGAATTTATTTATAAAGACAATCCCTGTCCTGTAATAAGTTTATCACATGCAAGCATAAATAATGACAGGCTTCTAAAAAGGGATCTTATTTTTGCATCGTGTAGGTGTGATAGCAGCAAGGGGAAGCTTCAGAACCCTG
>JAVEYK010000074.1:0-14207 GCA_034003505.1 Anaerolineaceae bacterium
AAAAAAGGTTGATCTGAAAAGATCAACCTGTGTGCCCCGGGCAGAACTCGAATCTGCAACCATCTGCTCCGCAAGCAGGTACTCTGTCCAATTGAGCTACCGGGGCATGCTGAATAAGCACGAAAAATATACCGCATTTCAGATAGATCGTCAAGGAGAAGCAGCATGCAGTCTGCACCTCATTTTGCAGGTTGCTTTGTGCTTGATTCTTTCTTCCTTTCATGTTTTTCAATAAATCGCATTTTTACTGAAATCAAATCTTCTAAGGAGTAAAGGTATTGATGTAAGGCAATTCTGTTTTGAAGTTGATTCAAAGTTGATGGCAGGTCTGCTAAATAGGTGAAATGATATTTAATGCCTTCCAGGATTTTTATCTGATCTACACAGGTATCCAGCACTTTGGTATTGTTGACAAAATTATCTGTAAAATCTTTAAGTAGCTTTACCTCTGTTTCCAATAAAAAATTTAACTTTAAGAACTTTTGCATCAATTCAACAGTGTAATATTGTTGCCTTCTCATACTAAAATATTCCACATAGTAATTATTTTCCTGTAAGTAATAATTGTTCATGTATTTATAGGCACGAACTTCACTTTTTGATAACAGCTCATCCAATTGATCCAATTCATCCCGAATCACTTCCGCTTTGCATTGGTTTTCCAGGCGTTTGCCCATGTTATTAAAAATACTCTGAAATAAGGATTCCGCTTTTTTTTGATACTCAATCAGTTCATCTTCAATATCTAATATGAAAACATTAATGATCAATGCAACTGAAATCGCAAGAAACATCAATCCAAATTCATTCAATAATATAGGAAATGATAATTCCTGTAATGAATAAATATGCAATACCAAAACCACATTTAAAACAATGGCTAATTTCATATCAAAAATATGCATTAAAAGAGTAAATATCAAAATATAAACGGTAAATACAGCTAATGAAAAACCAAACACAATAAACAATACACTCGAAAGCGCCAGCGAAACAATGGCAGCTAATAGACGTGTCGCGGCCAATTTAATGGACTGTTTTTTGGCAGGCAACATTGTAACGATCACAATTGTTCCTACGGATGTATAAAATTCCATTTTTAATGCCTTGGCAAGTAAAATTGCTATTGCAACGCCGATGGTTATTTTCAGACTATTTAAAATGTGTTCTTTTAACATATCTTGCTCCCACGCTTTATGTACGAAGCGGTACATCTTAAGAAAAAGGGGTTGGCATTGTTTTGGCGAGCAGGGTCGCTAAAACAATAGCTCAAATTATCGAAAGTATTCAACGATGCTTTTATTTAACTATACTCTGGATTCTACAGAAAATAAAAAAATTCCCCCATTTTTTTCTGAAGGTTAGTTGATGCAACAGTTATTCCCAAAATTCAATCTAAAAATGGGATTATAATCCCAAAATTAGATCGATAAATGGGAATCAATTCCCAAAATTCGTGCTATAATACCTATATGATCTCAAGAACTCTCGAGTCCATTCTTTACCAAAGGTTAACAACAATACACAAAGCGATAATTCTGCTGGGTGCCAGGCAGGTTGGAAAAACAACCCTGCTACAAAAACTTCAGAAAAGACTCATTACAGAGGGAAAAAACGTTCGCTTCCTGAATTGTGATTTAGAAGAAGAAAGACAGGCGATTAACACAACTTCGCGCACATTGTTGGATCGTCTTGTGAATGATATGGACGCAATTTTTATTGATGAAATACAACGCCTGGATAATCCAGGATTAACCTTAAAAATATTAGTTGATCTTTATCCGCAATTGATGATTTTGGTCACCGGTTCATCCAGCTATGATCTTCGTAATCAATTAAATGATGCATTAACCGGTCGTTATATTGATTTTTTACTTCATCCACTATCATTTTTGGAAGTTATCGAAAATTCACCCGGAGGAAAAGATCCAGCGCTCCTGCGTCCAATTGCTGATGTGTTATTACCGGATGTTCTACGATTTGGTCTTTATCCAGAAATTTTTCTTGAACCAAACCCAGCAACCAAACAATTACTACTTTCCAAAATTGTTGAAAGCTATCTCTTCAAAGATATTTTGGCTTACCAAAGAATACGTTATTCTCAGGCAATCATTGACCTTGCCAGGGCATTAGCTTATCAGATAGGGAGTGAGGTCAATGAAAATGAACTTGCGAGACGCTTAAAAATTGATCGGAAAACGATCCTTAGTTATATAGAAATATTAGAAAAAGCCTTTGTTGTAAAAAGGCTACACCCATTTTCTCGTAACCCAAGACGTGAAATTGGAAAGCAAAGCAAACTCTACTTCATTGATTTGGGTATTCGCAATGCTTTAATTAATGACTTCAATGATTTAGAAGTTAGAACGGATGTCGGCGCTATTTGGGAAAATTTCCTAATTGTGGAGCGTTGGAAATTATTTTCAAACCAGGGGAAAACAATACAAAGCCGGTTTTGGAGATCGTATAGCGGTGCAGAGGTTGATTATATTGAAGAATTGAGCCCTAAAGACCTCGAGGCGTTTGAATTCAAATTATCAACCATCAAAACCAGAAGGGGCGCGTCTTTCACAAATGAATATGGGGTAGATGTAAAAGTGGTCAATCAAGAAAATTATTTAGATTTTATCTTCCAGCAATAATTTCCTTAAGTACTGCCCGGTAAACGACTCAGGCTCCTGAGCCACCTGCTCGGGGGTGCCGGTTGCCAGCACATTGCCACCGGCGTCTCCTCCTTCCGGTCCCAGATCGATGACCCAATCAGTTGTTTTGATCACCTCCAGGTTATGTTCCACAACAATGACGGTATTTCCAGCTTCCACCAGTCGTTGTAAAACAACCAACAAACGGGCAACATCATCCAGATGCAGACCGGTGGTGGGTTCATCCAGCAGGTACAGGGAGTGACCCTTGCCCCGCCGGCCCAATTCTCTGGATAGCTTGATGCGTTGTGCCTCCCCACCAGAGAGAGTGGTGGCTGGTTGCCCGAGTTGCAGGTATCCCAGGCCGACATCCGCCAGGACTTGCAAGCGCGAACGGATAGCGGGCACAGCGTTGAACAGCTCGAGTGCTTCTGCAACGGTCAGATCCAAGACCTCAGAAATGTTGTGACCTTGATATTGAACACCCAGCACCTGGTTGGTGAAACGCCTGCCCAGACAAACCGGGCAACGCACCTCCACATCCGGCAGGAAATGCATTTTGACAGTCAGCACACCGGTTCCTTCGCAGCGTTCGCAACGCCCCCCAGGCACATTGAACGAAAAATGACGGCTGGTCAATCCGAGCTGATGTGCTGCTTCCGTATCGGCAAAGGCTTTCCGGATGGAGGTGAAGGTGTCGGTGTACGTTGCTGCATTCGAGCGTGGGATGCGACCGATATGCTGCTGATTGATCGTGATGACCTGATCAATCTGATCAATCCCTGCGATAGAATCATGTTCACCGGGGTGATCACTGGCTCCATACAGGTGTTGACGCAAAGCCCGGTCCAGAATATCGAAAATTAGGGAAGATTTACCGGATCCGGAGACGCCGGTCACGGCTGTGAAGACACCCAGTGGCAGAGCCACATCCATATTTTTCAGGTTGTGATGACGGGCACCCCGAATGATGATATTGCTACCGTCTGCTTTTCTGCGCCGCTTTGGGATGGGGATGTTAATTTTGCCTGAGAGATAAGCCCCTGTAATGGAACCACTATGATTCATCAGATCTGCAGGAGTTCCGGCCGCCACTACCTCCCCGCCATGTTTGCCAGCCCCTGGTCCGAAGTCGATCACGAAATCAGCGCTGTTGATCATCTCCAGATCATGCTCAATGACCAACACAGTATTCCCGAGATCACGCAACCTGCGTAAAACACTGATTAAGCGCTGCGTATCGCGTTGGTGCAAGCCGATGGTGGGTTCATCAAAGACATACAAAATACCGGTCAGGGACGATCCCAACAGTGAAGCCAGGCGTAAGCGTTGCGCTTCACCAGCAGAAAGGCTGGGCGAAGCGCGTTCAAGGGTCAGGTAGCCTGCGCCCACCTCCACCAGACGGGTGATGCGTTTGTGGATATCCGTCAGAATGGCAGTAGCGATTCGTTTTTCATCAGAAGAGAATGTGGTGGGCAGTTCTATTAACCAAATGCCCAGATCGCTGAGCGGAATTTGGGAAAGTTGGATGATTGTCTTGCCGTTTACTGTCACCGCCAGGCTGGCTGGCTTCAGACGTGTGCCCAGACAATCCGGGCATATTTGAGTGACCAGGAGTTCTTGCATCTTTTCACGGTAATCAGCGTCCTGAATACGGTCTGCATAGCGACGCAGAAGGCTGGTGGCGATGCCCTCGAAACGACCTCTGGAGACAGTCTCTGGTGCTGCTATATGCGGGAAATGGCGTTGGAAACGGGGGTCATGCACGCCATAAAAAAGCAGATCGTGTTCTTGATTCGTGTAATATTGGATCGGGCGTTCAAGGTCGAACAGAAAGCCATAATGGGCAGCGGCCAACTGAAGAATTTTTCCGTGATAATGGATGAGCGTTTGATTCCAGGCATATACAGCCCCGGACTGAATGCTTTTTTGAAAATCAACCAGCTTATTCAGGTTTGCTTGATGGACAGTGCCCAGACCGGTACAGGTCGGGCAGGCTCCTGCGGGTTTATTAAAGGAAAAGTGAGCCATGCCAAGTTCGGGAATCGCTGCCCCACAATGCGGGCACGGAAAGGTGGTTTCTGCTGATGAACTTTCCTGACCTGTATCTGATTCCCCTTCCCATTCAGACTGGGCAGCCAAAAAGGTGGGAGGAACATCCTGACCGCACTGCGGGCAGATGCGCTGCCCCAAGCGCGCGTATAAAACCCGTAAATAGGTATAAATCTCCGTGGCGGTGCCAACTGTCGAACGCGGACTATGATTGCTGATATGCTGGTCGATGCTGATGCTGGGTGACAAGCCAGTGATGGCATCCACAGGTGGTTTTGACATGCCAAAGGGTATCAATCCCAGAGATTCCAGATACTGGCGCAGCCCTTCTTTGTTGAGGATATCGAACCCCAGAGTCGACTTGCCAGACCCGGACAACCCGGTCAGCACGACCAGTTTGTTTTTGGGAATGTCCAGATGAATGTTTTTCAGGTTGTGTAGCTGAGCACCACGAATAGAAATGTATTCAGTCATCAGTCCTCCACGAATTTTGGTGAACGCCTTCAACCAATTTTATTTTAACACCATGGAAGATAATAGGAAGGTTTTTGATTTTGTTAAAAGGTGGTTAGGGATTACAATAAAATAGGTTTTCAGGAACCCTGTAGTCCGACGATACAATGGGTATGTTGTTGTTGAATTGAACTACTGACCAAAGAATTGTATCGGAGGTAAATATGCATCATCGCGCAGTCAGTGTCAGTATTGGTTCCTCTAAGAGAGACAAAACAGTCGAAGTGGATCTTTTCGGAAAGACCATCCAGTTGGAAAGAATTGGCACGGATGGAGATATGGAAGCAGCTGCTCAATTGTACCGGGATCTGGATGGAAAAGTGGGTGCATTGGGCGTCGGGGGGGCAATCATCGGATTTCTGGTTGATCAGAAATGGTACAATCTGCGCAGTATACAGCCACTGGTACGGGATGTGAAAATAACTCCGGTGGTGGATGGTACCGGTTTGAAAAATACACTGGAACGCAAAGCTGCTACGGTGATTGAACCACATCTGGATGGTATGCCGAAAAAAGTTTTTCAAATGAGTGGAGTGGATCGCTATGGACTCTCACGTGGATTTATGGATTTGGGATATAAATCCATTTTTGGTGACCTGATGTTTGGTTTGGGATTACCAATCTCGATCAGTGATGATGCCGGATTAAAACGTATGGCAAAAATTCTAATCCCCCTTATTACCAATTTGCCTTTTAATTGGTTGTATCCAACCGGAGAAAAACAGGAAGTTCACACACCAAAATTCACCAAATATTTTGATTGGGCGACTGTTATTTCCGGGGATTGCCATTACATTACCAAGTATATGCCAGAGCGCCTGGATGGAAAAATTATTGTTACCAATACCACGACGGCTAAGGATCGGGAAATCTTTAAAAATGCCGGGGTACGCTTACTGGTGACCACCACCCCCATGCTGGATGGCCGTTCTTTTGGCACCAATATGATGGAAGCGGGTATCATTACAGCGCGTGGCTGGACCGATCCGATTAACTATCAATCAAAACAATACTACGAAAAAATGGAAGAAGCCATTCGGGAACTCGGTCTTTCTCCACAGGTACAGGAGCTCTGAGCTATGGATGTCATCTTAACTGCCGGTGGCACGCCCACCCCTGAAGACCCTTTGTATGCTTATTGCAATGGCTTGCCAAAAGCAATGATTCCCATCGGGGATAAACCCATGATTCAGTGGGTGCTGGATGCTCTCTCAGCCGCTAAAACCATTCAGCGCATTGTGCTGATTGGTCTGGCAGACGAAATCCAGGTCAACTTTCCGCGTGAAATTGTACGGATCGAAGACCGGGGCAATATGGTGGAGAATATCATTGCTGGTGCCAGCACATTGCTCTCTTATCCATCACCCAGTCAGTATGCACTGGTGGTTGCGTCCGATGTGCCAGCTGTGACACCCGCAGCCATTGATTGGGTTAGCGAACAGACTGTCAAAGCCCAGAAAGAGATGGTTTACACTGTGGTGTCGCAACCAGTCATGGAAAAACGCTTTCCCAGCTCTAAACGATCCTATATCCCACTTAAGGATATGTCTATTTGTGGTGGCGATGTGAATGCCATTGAACTTAATAAAATAAATTATGATAATCCGATCTATCGCAAATTGATTGCGGCCCGCAAGAACGCACTTAAACAAGCTGCAATGTTGGGTCTTGATACGCTCTTATTGATCATGCTGCGGGCAATCACACTGGCCGAATTGGAAAAGCGCGCCTGTAAGCGTCTGGGGGTTAATGGCTTGGTTTTACCCAGCCCATTTGCAGAATTAGCAATGGATGTTGATAAACCCGGTCAATTGGAATTATTGCGTCAGGATTTGGTGAAATAGCCTTACACGCGGTTGGCCAAAATCCGAAAATGATAGCCATAAATCGCGAGTGTGATCGCCTGGGGAAACAGTTTGGGTTTGTTCCATAACGTCCAGAAGAACAACTTCCAATACTCCAGCCTTTCTACTCCTTTGAATCCCAATAAATAAATAGACCGGAAGAACGCCCGGACATAACTTGGGTCCATCCCTCTGCGAATCTCAGGTGCCTTAATGGTTTTTAATAACATCAGACAACGACGATAATATTCTTTGGGAAGGTATAACTGTTTGACCAATGCCAGGTAGCCTGATTTCAAGACTTCAATGTCCAGGTGAGGAATAATATTGGTAGACCCATCCGCATTATCTCCAGTCATTTCACCCAGCAAGCGTCCTTCACCCAGCAAGCGTTTATACAGGCGAGTGCCGGAAGGCGCCTGCAACAACCCGATCATGGCGGTGGTGATCCCGGCTTTGCGGATGAAATTCTCCTGCTGTTCAAATATGCGGTCTGTATCTGAATCGAAACCAACAATGAAGCCGCCCTGCACGACCATCCCGGCGCGCTGGATGATCTTTACGCTTTCCACCAGATCGCGATTGCGGTTTTGTTTTTTATTACATTCCAATAAGCTATCATCATTAGGTGTTTCAATGCCGATAAACACGGCGTTAAATCCAGCTCTTGACATTAAGTCCATTAACTCCGGATCATCTGCCAGGTTGATCGATGCCTCGGTATTGAATGGCAATCCTTTTTTTCCCTGTTGCCATTCAATTAATGCTGGGAGTAATTCCTGTTTGATAATCTTTTTATTGCCAATGAAGTTATCGTCCACCAGAAAAATCGAATCACGCCAACCCAATGCATAGAGATGGTCCAGTTCGGTAATTAATTGCTGCGCACTTTTGGTGCGAGGAACGTGACCTAATAAAGCCGTCACATTGCAGAATTCGCAATCAAACGGGCAGCCGCGCGAGAATTGCAGGCTCATGGTGGCGTATTCTTTCAGATTCAACAGTTCCCACATCGGTGGCGGGGTGGTGCTCATATCTGCGTAGGCATCGGTTTGGTAGATGTGCTGTGGAGTACCGTGTGCCCAATCAGCCAAAAACATGGGTAGTGTAATCTCACCCTCATTCAGAATAAAATGATCCACCAGCGGAAAGTCCTCATATTCTCCGGTGAAGAGGGGACCGCCGGCGATGACAGTCTTTCCGGCTGCTTTGCTGCGTGCGATCACTTCATGCGTGGATTCCCGTTGTACCACCATGGCTGAAACCAGCACACAATCTGACCAGGCGATGGCTGCCTCTGTCAGAGGCTCTATATTGAGATCAACCAGTCGTTTTTGCCAATCCAATGGCAGCAAAGCAGCGATGGTGATTAACCCTAGAGGCGGATTACTGGCTTTTTTGTCAATGAATTTCAGGGCGTGCTTAAAACTCCAAAATGTATCAGGAAATTCAGGATAAACCAAGAGTACGTTCATTTTTTCTCCTTTTCGAATGATCAGGTGTATCCAAAAATCCCCGATAAACATTCGGGCTCTTTCAACGGATTGGTGAAGTGAAAAAATTTTACCTAGGGCAATGCTGGATAAGCATCCTCGCGAGCATAAAATATACCAACCAAACCACGTCCGGTATGAGCGCCTAACACAGGTGCTACGGTGGAATCCGGCAGCCAATGACAATCAAAGCGTTTGTCCATGGCCTGGTGTAATTTTTCTGCGCCTTCCGGGTTAGCAGTGTGCGCAATTTGCGCTCTTAATTTTGTGCCTTCCGGAATGTCTTTTGCTATCGTCTTGGCAATACTTTCCAATGCGCGATTGAATGTTGGACTTTTACCACGATCATAATATTTGCCATCTTTTTTACTAACACCAATCAGTGGTTTAATGCCTAACACGGATGCCATCAAGCCTTTTAAATGACTGATGCGGCCACCATGAATTAAATAGCGTAGATCCGGCAAGGTGAACAGAGTCTCGGTGGTTTCGTATACCTGTTTGACCAGTGCTTTGATTTTTTCCAGCGGCCAGCCAGCTTTAACGGCCCGTGCTGCGGCTTCCACCTGCCATCCCTGTGCGCCAGAGAGTGTCATCGTGTCAATAAAATGAACTTCTGCTTCCGGTACTAATTCAGTCCCTGAATGGGCTGCCTGATAGGTGTTGCTCAGTCCGGATGAAATATGCACCACCAGAATCGGTCCTTGGGAGGCGTGTTTTCGATACACTTCGGCAAATTCACCGGGTGAGGGCAGTGAGGTGATAGGCATGCTATCAGTGGTGAGAAGTAGTTCATAGAATTCCGCTGGTTGAATATCGACACCACTTAAATAGGTTTTGCCATCTAATTCCAATTTGAGCGGTACTTGCACCACGTCAAATCCATCTAACTGGCCTGGAGAAGTGTCCATGCCACTATCCGTTACAACGATCATATTATTCCTTCCCTTCAAGTTGAACTAAAAAAGTTCCGGCAATGGCATTGCTGTTGGACCCTGTTGCATCCTTCCACGGCTTTGGTGAGCCATTTCAATGATGTGATGCATAATCGCTTTGGATACCTGGCGCACATACGCATGATTATCCACGTTTCCACGAAATACCAGTGGGCGACCGATGGTCATGTTGTATGGGCCATGAGTATACCAGCGGCCAATTTCTGGTTTTCCTTCTACCATGCTTTTAATGAAACGAACGCGTTCCAATGGCAGATGGATTCCCACAGGGATTATTGGTGCAGCACTCATCAACGCCAGCCGGGCCGCGCCGGTACGTGGTTCACTAAAACCACCTTCCACCGGGCTGAGTGCCCCTTCTGGAAATACGATGATGGTGTCACCTTTGCTCAGGCGATCTAATGCTGCATCCAGGGCAGCTTTGCCATTTCCGGCGACAACCGGGATGTGTCCCGAACGCCGTAAGTATTCGCCCAACACGGGAACTTTGAATAGTAATTCGTTGATCAGAATGAAAACCTGGTGACTAGCCAATGAAGCGACAAAGAAGGGGTCAGTGGTGGTGGGGTGGTTCGCCACGATAATTTTCGCACCGGCTGGAAATGGTTCATGCCATTGCACGTCCATTTTTAACATTGATTTTGTATAGGTCTTCAATACCGGGCGGGAAAAGTGATACATTGCTTCTTCGATCATAAAATTCCTTTTTGAGGAGATAAATCCCCAGGTTGTGGTTCACCTGTTGGTCATGATACATATTAACTGATACCAGCGCTGAGCACATGGTGCTGAAGGGCTACGTTACTGCGGTATTCGGGCACATCTTTATGCCAGGTAAAGTGTGCCGGTCATAGTGACCCTCATGACTGCAATGCAGGTGTGTAGGTTAAAACCCTCGATTGCAATAAAGTTTCGAAAAAAATGCGCCTGATTACAGGCGCAAAATTTTTATTTTTTACTTCTATGAGACATCTTTTTGAGTTTGTCTTTTGATATGTGTTTCTTTTTCGATCTTTTCTGGAGGTCTTTTTCCGTTCCAATCCAGATACCAAAGGCGGGCAGGATTTTGCGGTGAACCAGCAATATGAGACCCGTCAATCCAAAAGCGACTGCAAAGATGATCAAAGCGCTGTTGAGATCATTCAATAAGTTTGGATTAAAGATCATCACGCCAGCCAGGGTGAGCATGAGGGTGCCACCAACCAGTTTGAGAATACGGCCGTGTTTCTCTTCCATACGGGTTGCTTTTAAGGTGAACACTGCCGCGAAGAAAATTACCAATTCATCAATCTGATAGATTACCATGTATAGCAAGAGCAAGAGGATAAATTCCCCGGTGGCGACATTTTGGGAGGAGATCATGTTGGTCCACAAGACCGGGAAGCCGGCTGTGCACGAGAACTCCACCAGCGAAACACCAGCAGCCAGCACCACGGTGGCGCTGATGACACCCCATAATGAATTGCTGGCTTCCAGCACTTTGCGCATACGCTTGAAAAGCCCGGGTTTCTTATCATCACTGATGGTGAAGGAAACGCCTTCTTTGTACCAGAAATAATCTTTGATGTTAACCAAAGCAAAGACCAGCGCTACCAACGCCACCACGACCTGAATCCAGGTGACCACACTGATAAAGGTCAGAATGGTGAATAAACCACCAATGAAGAGCGCATACACGAATGCAGTAATGCTGATAAAAATGATGCCGATTAATGCGACACGTTTACGCGAGCCGGTATGCAGTGTCAGGGCGATTAACATCGTTAATACCCACACAGAACAAGGATTGACACCATCAACAAAGGCAATTAAAGCAGTTGCGATAAATAGTGGTTGATTGTTGAGATCAATATCCCCCAATAGCGGCACCTTGATGACCCGATTTTCTGAAGCACCGGGGTTTCCTGGCTCCGGGGTGACCTCCGGATTGGGGGTCTGTTTGACAGCCGGAACAATTACTCCTGCCCCGGCGTCTTTACAGCCGTTTGCGATACAGTCTTTGATGACACCTTCTATTTCAGGCTGCAGTGTCTCGGCGTATCCTTCCCAATAATGATCTCCAATAAAAATGGTCGGCACCCCCCAGGCTTCGAAGCCGTAAGCGTCTGCCATTTTGACGAACATTGCCTGGTTTTCCGCAGAGTTGTAGATTTCATAGAAGCGAAATTCAATTTCTGGATACTGCGGGGCAATCTGTGCAAACCATGTTTTGGCTGAGGCGCAATGGGGGCAGGTTTCTCCCCAGAACATGTACACAACCACCGGGTTGCCTTCCTGAGCAGCGACTGGTTTGGGGGTGGATAAGGTGAGCAGCGTGATTGCCAGCACTGCCAGTATTACCCAGCCTAGAAATCGGATTGTTTTATTTTGTTTATGCATTCATGCCACCTGATAATGATGATATTTGTAAGAGGATGATTGTCTTTCGACTTTGTTTATGGGAAATCCTGATCAATTTTCTCATATTAACCCAATAACGTCAAAAGTGCATTAAATCACATTAAGAAAATCGTTGCAATATCCTAAAATCATCTTTTTTGTGACTAAAAATCCCGGGATTCCATGTCCTGGCTGTATCATCTTAAAAAACTCTACCCCAAATGATTGAAATGATACTACTGGATTTCACATAAATCATGAGAGCATTGATTATGAGGCACAGAAAATCTTATCGACTTTGCTATACATGTCTGGATATAACAACACATGCAAGCGGTCACCTTCCAGGATGGTCATATCTCCGCGGGGAATGATGTATGCCTGATCTCGTTCAATGAGAACAATCAAAACTTCTTCCGGAATATCCAGATCCATAATTTTTTGACCACAGGCACTGGCCCCAGCGCGGACTTCAAAAATCGTTAATGCGCCATCGGAGGTTAATTCGATATCCTGTGGCAAAGTGCGGGTGGATCTGGCTTGTGGGGTTCTTTGTACGCGCAGCCATTTTGACATGACAGTTAAGGATGTCCCTTGGATGAGAGAAGAAGTGATGACCACGAAGAAAACGATATTGAAGATCAAATCAGCATTCTTCACACCGGCCAATAAAGGAAACGTTGCCAGGATGATAGGCACTGCCCCGCGTAACCCCACCCAGGAGATCATTGCTTTTTCCCTCAGGTTGAATTTTGTTTTGATCAGGCAGATCATTACGCTGATCGGTCTGGCGATCAATATCAAAAAGATAGAAATTAATAAACCCATCCCGGTAACCGGCAGCACCTGGGAGGGAAATACCAGTAAACCCAGCGTTAAAAACATAAGGATTTGCATTAACCACGCCAGACTATCGTGAAACTTGCGCAATGTTCGCTTGTGGATGAAGTTTTTGTTCCCCATCATCACACCCGCCAGGTAGACTGCCATAAAGCCATTGCCGTTGATTACGTTCGTTAGTCCGAAAATCAGCAGCACAATGGCGATAGAAAATACAGTATAGAGCCCTTCAATTTTCAAATTCAAGCGGTTGATGAGCCAGGTAAAGAACTTACCAGATAGTAGACCGATCGCGATGCCAAGACTCATTTGGATCAGGAAAAATGGAATCAATTCAAAAGCGGATTGATTGCCATTGGTGATCAGTCCGGTCAAACCAATGGTGAGCAGCACAGCCATCGGATCGTTGCTGCCCGATTCAAACTCCAGGAGAGGTTCAATTTTCCCTTGCAGCCGGACGTCGCGATTGCGCAGGATGGAGAAGACAGCAGCGGCATCCGTGGACGAGACAATCGATCCGAGTAAAAGGCTTTCCAGCAAGGGAATCTTGAGCGTCAGATGCACGAAATATCCCAACAGCAGCGCTGTGATCAACACGCCCAGTGTGGCAAGCGTGATGGCCGGTTTGACGACTGGTTTTACGTCAGACCATTTGGTATCCAGTCCACCGGAAAAAAGGATATATGCCAGAGCGATCGACCCCAGAAATTGAGCGATCCAGGGATCATCGAAATAGATACCCCCAATGCCTTCTGAGCCGCTGACCATTCCCAGGCCCAGAAAAAATAATAAGACCGGAATACCCAGGCGACTGGATGCCTTGCTTAACAAGACAGCTACAATGATTAAGACGCCACTGATTAATAAAATCCCTTCAATGGAAGGTAGATTGACCACGCTGCTCCAAAAATTAAAAGTTTTTTGTTCGATTTCAATAATCGAGGGCTTCTTTTTTTTTGGCGAACAAGCTCACCAAAAAAATATCAACCCATTTCTATTGAGATGTTACTTAATTTTTATTGTAGGGAATTATAAGTGATGCGCAAGGAAAATCGGATATGGATGTGAAAGAAACACAGAGGTGCCAGACTCAAACCGGATAAAACCGGTTTGCAAATTTTTCTTTGATAAAATAAAAAAATCAAGTAACCAAAAATATTCAATGGAGAATTCAATGGTTTATGCACGCCTTTATTATCATCTAGTTTGGTCAACGAAAAATCGAGAACCGGTCATTACTCAAGAAATGGAATCTGAATTATTTCCGTATCTCATGAATAAAAGTAAAAACTTAGAGTGCAGGATCATTATTGTTAATGCCTATTTGGATCATATACATCTGATTATTGAAATTCCTCCTAAGTTTTCCATAGCGCATATCGTAAAAGAATTGAAAGGGTCAAGCTCATTTGATTTTCAAGAATTATATTGGCAAAGGGGATATGGTGTTTTGACAATAAGTGAAAGAAACCTGAATGCTGCAATTGA
>JAVEYK010000075.1:0-13485 GCA_034003505.1 Anaerolineaceae bacterium
AAGGCCTGGCTTTTATTGGTACATTTCTTGAAAGAAAATTTAATCGGAAAAAAGGTGTTGAAAGTGCCAAATTTATCCGTGGATTTCTGACCGCTTCGTTGCTGTTTTTAATTGGTCCGATGGCAATCCTGGGTTCTTTTCAGGATGGTCTCACGGGTGATTATAATACGCTGGTCATCAAATCCATCATGGATGGATTTGCAGCCATTGCTTTTGCCTCCAGCCTGGGTGTAGGTGTGTTGTTTTCCAGTCTGGTGATTTTGGTTTATGAAGGTGGACTATCATTGCTGGCCACACAATTACAGCCGATTATGACGGATCAGGTTTTAGCCGAGTTCAGTGCTATTGGGGGAATTATGCTAATGGGGATTGCAGCCAGCAGTTTACTCGAAATTAAGAAAATCAGGGTTGCCAATTTTTTGCCTGGATTCATTGTTTTGCCACTGGTAATATGGTTATTTAATTTATTTGGCATTTATTAAAGTGAATTCGTGCTCGACAATCAGATAACTTTGGCTAGATTGATCGACTGGTTTATTTGCCTGACAATTCATCCAGGGTTGAGAATAATGCATCAGAATAGACCAGTTTCCCATTCACGAGGAATGTCGGGGTAGCATTCACGCCAGCTGTTTTTCCATAACGCAATCCTTCAAGAACCTCTTTATTGTAGCGATTGCTGTTCAAACATGTGCGAAAATTGCCTTCATCCAACCCAAGTGCACCTGCAAAAGCCACCAGGCGCTTATCACTGAAATTGCCTGTATTTTCACCATTCCAATTCAGGAACAAGGTGTCATGATAATCCCAAAATTTACCTTCATCCAGCGCACAATAAGCGGCTTCTGCGGCCTGAATTGACTCACCACCAAGAAAACTAAAAGGCACATATTTAAATAGAACATCACCGGTTGCCACATACCGGGCAATAAAGTCCTCTTCATAATTCTGCCAGAAGCGATAGCAAGCGATGCATTGGAAATCTGAAAATTCTTCAACAACTATGGGTGCCGCAGGATTCCCCATGCTTAATCCCGAGGTTTCTGGACGTGTTTTTTCAGCAATCATCTTGATTTCCCCAACTGGTTTCTGAGATTGAAAAATGATAAATGCAGAAATGAGCAGTGATAAACCAATGACACTGATTAAAACGATTCGACGTTGACTTTGCACTTTTTTTATGCGCTTTTTTCTGATTTCCTGCCTTTTACCCATTCATGGACCTCCATAATATCAGAAATAATAATCCATAATAGGATAAAGTCAACCTGAAATGTAAAGTTTAGAAAAGGATTCTAAATTTTTCGAAGCAGAACAGGATATTTTTCTTCTGTTTGGATAAACCCCATTTTTGTATACAAAGCTTTTGAAGAATGATTATCATCCTGGGTGTTTACGGTAATTTTATGAATTCCGGATTCACGGCAATGAAAAAATAGATCCAGCAACAACGCTTTACCGATTTTTTTACCCTGTAAATCCGGATCAACAGCCAATCGGGCGAGGTGAGCAGATGAAAGGGATGCAGTTGTCATCTGATATCCAACAATTTTCCCCTGAAAAAGTGCCACCGTAGCATAACCAGATTGTTGATATGCCTTTTGCAAGGACGGAATCGGAAGTTGCCAGATAGGTGCAAAACAGCGGTTATCCAACAATGCAACGTCCCCTAATTCATCATATCTCACGGTTCGAATTTGTAAACCTGGAAATGGGACAGGAGGTGGAATCGTTTGGTCTATCCATTCAAACACAATGATATTTTGATGAATATGAAATGATTGCTCTAATAACAAATCAACGAACCAACGATGAATTCCTAAAACCGCCATGGTGGATATTTTATTGGAAGATGATGAAATAACCCTGTCAAAGAGCAAATTCCAGATCTCTTTGCGAGAATAGAGCGAGGAACAGGCAAATAATCGTATCCAGGCAACATCGTTTACTTCACTCGGCGTTGCCAGACATCCAATTATTTCATCTTCTTGTAGCGCCAGAAAAAAAGGTTGGCTGCCTAACCAATTCAGTGCCGGCTGCCAATCCAGATGTTGGTGGATAAAGAATTCATACCTTAAGAAAAAATCTAATTTTGATTTATCACTTTGAACGGCGGGACGAATTTCTATGGTCGGATACATTTTTTGGATGATTATTGATTTCCAATTTTCATTACAATATCAGTTAGTTTTTTCAGGATTTTTTCTCTTCTGGAGAGCTTCGGAAGATTGTGTAAGGCTGCTGTCATACTCCCCAGGGCGTCCAATTGTTCACCACGTTGAATCTGAAGCGCAGATATTCTCTTGAGCACATAGGCTCTTGATTCTTTTTCCCCGGCAATTTTCAGTTTTTCAGCCGCAATTTCGTAGTATTCCAGAGCCAGGTCTTTCTTACCCAAATTTTCCAAAGCAGAAGCCTGGTTCCCTAAAGCCAGACCATAATTTTTCCAATCCTGAGATGCTTCAAATACCAGATGGGTATCTTTGGCAAGATCATAAGATCTCTGTGGATCCCCAGCCAGCAAATACGCGACGCTGGCATTATTCTTCATTTCTGCTGAATTGGTTTCTTCTTTTGATTCCTGAAATCTCTCAGCAAGGCTTTCAAATAAACGGGCAGCCTCAGAATATTTTTTTCGTTTGAAGAGATCTCTGGCTCTTTCAATTTCGGAATTTATATTCATGTGTTTATAGTGTTATTTCTAACAATCCTTCGGCGACCAATCGTAATTTTTTAACATCTAACTCGCTTAACTTCATTGCCAGGTCCAGATAAGGAGCATTGATGGGTTTGGTGATGAATTCACGAAACTCCTGTGGCAGATCTTTCAGACGATTGATTTCTGCATTCTCCTTACGCCAGGCACCAATTTTCCCTTGAGTATCAAAGAAATCCTCGATCTGACAATTCAAGCACCTGGCAATAATCTCGAGAACCGGGATTGGGATCTGTGTTTCGCCATTTTCAAATTGTGAAAGTTGATCATGCTCCAGGTCGCATTTTTCTGCAAGTTCTTCACTTGTGATTTCGTTTATCTGTCTTTTTGATTTTATGTTTGCTCCGATGATTTTGTTTCTGATTTTTAATAAAGTTTGAAACTTTTCTTCTAATTCTTCACTGGCTTCTGATTTTAGAATTTGCTTACCCCAAAAATGCTCAACCGGCAAATTGTAAGTGAAAGCTAATATTTCCAATTCGGGTAAGCTGGGAGACAGACTACCATTTTCAAAATTCAACAGACGCTCTTCGGGAATGCCTGTTTTTTCTGAAATTTCTTCGGTGGAGGAACCTGTCGATAGCCGGGCATCCAATAATAAAATCCCTAATTTTTTACTGCGAATTTGAATATATAATTTGTTATTCTTCATCATTTTCGTACTTCTCCCTGATTTTTGGTTAGAAGAAATTTATTAAAAAAATTATAACAAAATTTTATCTGCGTGATCGCCCATTGGAAAGCATGTGAGATACATTGGCTCCGAAAACTTCGGGTCCCAGCTTAAATCCGCTCTGTTCAAGCCGTGGTGTAAAGAATGGTCGAATGCCTGTTGGTTTAAGCTCTCCGATTACTTTTCCATCTGGCGTGGTGCCTGTTTTTTCGAATTTGAAAATATCTGTCATTACGATGGTTTGCCCTTCCATACCGGAAACTTCGGTAATGGAGGTAACTTTTCTGGTGCCATCTGACAATCTGGATTGTTGAACAATCAGATCCATGGCACTGGCAACTTGCTCACGGATGACAACCAGGGGCAAGTCCATGCCAGCCATTAAACACAATGTCTCCAGACGGGAAAGCGCATCACGAGGGGAATTGGCGTGAATGGTCGTTAATGAGCCATCATGACCGGTATTCATCGCCTGCAGCATATCCAGCGCTTCGCCTCCTCTGACCTCACCAACAATGATACGATCAGGACGCATGCGCAATGAATTTCTGACCAGATCACGAATGGAAACGGGAAATTTCCCTTCAATGTTTGGGGGTTTCGTTTCCATGCGGACGACATGTTCTTGTTGCAATTGTAGCTCCGCTGCATCTTCGATTGTTACGATTCTATCTTTGGAAGGAATAAAGCGTGATAATACATTCAACAGGGTTGTTTTCCCAGACCCGGTACCGCCAGAGATCATAATATTTAACCGGGAAACAACGCATGCTTCTAAAAATGTTGCCATGTTTCTGGTAATAGAACCCAGTTCAATCAGTTGATCAATGGACAATCTTCCTTTTTCAAATTTTCGGATCGTTATGGTAGGACCGTCGATTGCCACAGGGGGGATGACGGCATTAACCCTGGATCCATCGGGTAAGCGGGCGTCAACAGTTGGGGTATCTGCATCAATTCTGCGGCCAAGCGGTAGAATGATTTTTTCTATGATTCTGAGAACTTCATTATCATCTTCAAACTTAATGCCGGTCTTGATCAATTTTCCGTTTTGTTCAATATAAACAGCGTTTGCGCCATTTACCATCACTTCACTGATGGTGTTGTCTTCCAATAAGGTTTGGAGGGGACCAAATCCTAAAATGTTATCCAGCACTTCCTTGAATAACTGTGACTGAATGGTTTGAGGTAATTTCAAGTTCAAAGACTGATAAGCCAGTTTAAGCGTGTTCTTAACAAACTCGTCACGTTCTCGATAAGGAGGACGTTTACTTTCCAGCTCTCTGGCGATCATCGTCAAAATATGTTGTTTTAGCTTCATGAAATCATTGGGGTTCATTGATTTTCCACCATGCCCTCAGCTATTTCATTGGTAGGTAGTATCCAGATAATTTGATTAATATTGATTGCTAAAAAATTTGTCTTGTAAAGAACCTTCTCCTCCGCATCCAATATTTCGGCGTCGGTTAAGGCCAGGAAATGATTGCTTTCATTGATTTCATCCAATAAACGAAAATCTAATTTAACGTGAATATCCCCCCTTATCTTCTGTGATGTTGTTTGAACAATCACGTGTTTCTGATCTTTTATTATTTTTGGTGTAAATATCTTTCCTTTTTCTTCAAATTGGGTAATCATTTTTCCTCTTTTAATTCGATGAATCATTCGGTGGCATTAGATACCCGAGACCCGATCGGGTGACGATGTGGATGGGGTTGTGTGGATCTTTTTCAATTTTTTGCCGTAATCTGGCAATACTAACCCACAGGATTTCTTTATCCTGGCGATATTGTGGTCCCCATATTGCTGAAAGTAATTCTTCGGCGGCCAGAACTTTGCCTACATTATGAGCAAATTGAATTAGCAATTTATATTCTGTTGCAGATAGATAAATGGGTGATTCTTCCCGCCAGATTTCAGCTCTGGCTAAATCAATTTTCAAATCTCCGTGCTCAAAAAAGCGGATTGCTTTGGAGGTTTCCGTTGACTGGGAACGTCGTAGAACGGAACGAACCCGGGCGATCAGCTCGGTGGCAGAAAAAGGTTTGGCGACATAATCATCAGCCCCAGCATCGAGACCTTTTACACGATCCCGCTCTTCATTTTTGCCGGTCAGCATAATAACCGGTACTTCACTAAATTGACGGATGCGCTCCAGTGTCGAAAAGCCATCTAACTTTGGCATCATGACATCCAGAATGACCAGGTCGGGATGTTTCTTTGAGACCAGATCCAGGCACTCTTCACCATTTGTGGCTGTAATGACCTCATACCCTTCGGTTCCTAAATTAATTTCAAGCAGATGCCGATACAGTTTTTCATCATCGACTACTAATATTTTCGTACCTTTTGTCATAAGAACCTCCAGGGAATAAACAATTTAAATATCATTAAAGGGAAGAAAGACATGGATGGTTGTTCCTTTACCAGGAATTGAGGTAGCGTTGATTTGTCCTTGATGAGCTTCAATAATCTTTTTGCAAATAAATAATCCTAATCCAGAGCCACGTGTATCCTGTGACTGAGCCTCAGAGCGATAAAACCTTTCGAACACTTTGTCCAGGTCTTTTGTGGGAATACCAGGACCGGAGTCTTTTACATCCACTGTGATGCCGTGCGATTCTTTATAAACCCGAAAGAGCAATGGTTTCCCTAATGCGTATTTGTCTGCATTCGACACCAGGTTGTCAAATACCTGCTTTAAGCGCCGCGGATCTCCTTGCAGCGTTGGTAATTCCTGGCGGATATCCAGATTAATTTGAATATTGGGATGGTGTACCCTGGCATGAGAAATGACATCCTTCAGCAGCGCGTCGATGCGCAATAATTGCATATTCAGCGTTGTGTTGCCCGATTGCAAGTGCGACGAATCGAGCAGATTATCAATCAGGTCTTTGAGTCGATCAGTCTCCTGGTCAATGATTTGCAAAAATTCATTCTGGTCCGATTCACTCCAACTGGTGTCCTGGCGAAGTAAGGTGGTGGTATATCCTTTGATGAAACCAATTGGATTCTTGAGTTCATGCGAGAGGGTGGAGATAAAATCATCCTGAATTTGAAGCGTTTGAATATGTTCCTGTAACTGGTTGATCATTGATTCCCGTTCTTGCCGCAGGATCATGGATGAAATTTGTGAAGCCATGAATTCAGCGAATTTAATGTGATCTTTGGTAAAGGCTGGTGTTCCAAATCGAATGATGGTCACAACGCCCAATCCCGCTTTTTTGACGAGCAGGGGCAGTGCCAGAATATGAGGCCTTTGCAGGCGATCACTTTTATCTTCTATCGGTTCAGATAAGATCATTTGATTTTTTTCGATTGCTTCCTGGATGACGCTTTCACCCCAGGCTACATCCGCTTCTTTTGTTTTTCCGCGTCCGGTGGCACGGGCGTAAGCAACCTCTAAATCAGAATGAGATTCATTGTAAAGAAATACTGCCAGATTATCAAAAATGAAATAAGGTCTGATTTCGCTGCAAACGACATCCAAGGCCTGTTTCCAATTGGAAGATTCCCAGCAAATTTTGCTTAATGTGTAAAGGGTATCTGTTTTTATGGGTAATAAAGGTTCAATCATTATTATTTTTCGATCTTTTTAATGAAAATTCAAAAGTACTTCCGATATTCAATTGGGAATCTACAATAATTGTAGCACCATGTGATTCAATTATCTTCTTAGCCAGTGCAAGACCCAGGCCAACACCGCCAGCTTTCCGGGTGGAGGAGCTGTCTAATTGATGAAATGGTTCAAAAATTTCATGGATCTGATCCTTTTGAATTCCAATCCCATTATCTCTCACCTTCAGTCTGGCAGTTTCATCTTCGATCACAATAGAAATTTCAATGGTTGAACCTTTTTTTGAAAATTTTATGGCATTGTCAATTAACTGGTTGATTACCCAGGCGATTTTCTTTTGATCTGCATTTACGAGAACGGATTTTGCTTCGGGGATAATTTCAAGATTGTATTGATTTTGGGGAGAGATGTGTTGAAAATTTGCAATGACTTCTTTTGTTACCAGCAGCACATCAAACTCAGCTGTTGAGATGATGACCTGCTCGTGCTCTGCAAAGGTAAACAGGATCAGATCTTCGATGAGTCTTTCCAGGCGATTGGTGGCTTTCCCCATAATTTCCAGGACCTGGTTTTGTTCTTCGGATAAGGGTCCCAGATCATTGGACACCATCAAATCCAGATAACCCTTAATATGGGTTAATGGCGTCCTTAATTCGTGAGAAATATTGGAAATAAAATTATTTTTGAGCTGGTTTAATTCGTTAAGTTTGTTGAGTGCATCCTGTAGTTCAGCCGTTCGTTGTTGCACGCGAGATTCCAATTGGCGGTTGCTCTGTTCAAGCGCGTCCCGAAATCGAATCAGTTGTTCTGTGATGGCTTCATCCAGTGTTTCCTGATCGATTAATTTCATCTCAACCAGGATTTTCCCTAACGGAATTTCATCCCCAGCCTTGGTCTTTTCCAATTGTATAAATAAGGCTTTATTGAGTTCCGGTAAGCTGATTATTTTCTGCTGAACCAGGTATTCACCAATTCTGGGAACCAAAATTTCAGGTGAGACGGTTTTCTTTCTGGATGTGATCAAAATTCGCCATCCTTCCAGACCCAATCTCCCGCGACCATGGTTGCCAGTGGTAATAAATCGATGAATTCTTGTGGTTGTATGTCAAATGGATCAACCGGCAAAACAATCAGATCCGCCCATTTGCCGGCGGATATGCTGCCAATTTTGTCATCCCAGTGCGCGACGATCGCTGGATTCAACGTATAGGCAGCCAGGGTTTCCCATAATGAAATTTTCTCTTGCGGGTACCAGCTGCTGCTGCCTGGTTGATCAAGCTTGGATCTGGCCAGAGCGGCATAGATCCCCCAAAAAGGATTGAAGGATTCAACCGGGGCGTCTGAGCCAAATATCAGTCTGGTTCCCTGTTGTAATAGACTATTGAAGGCATACGCGTAGCGTGATCTTGCTCCCCACAGATCATCGGCCATATCCATATCAGATACCAAATGGATTGGCTGCATGGAGGCAATAATATTATTTTGTGCCAGGCGTTTGATATCCTCATGCGCAAGAACCTGGACATGCTCGATACGGTGATGCAAGCCGGGAAATGGGTATCGATGATCCAGATTTCTGATTTCCGAATAGGCGTTGATTACTTCGCGGTTGGCACGATCTCCAATGGCATGAATGGCGAGAGAGAGACCATTCTGGATAGCAATCTTTCCATAATGAACGATTTCAGCTTGCGAGAGCATGAGCATCCCTGCATTTTCAGGGTTGTTGGCGTAGGGTGCCAGCAAGGCTGCGGTTTGAGTACCCAGGGCACCATCTGCAAAAAGTTTCACTGGCCCAATGTGGATAAAATCAGAACCAAAACCTGATCGCAACCCGGTTTGAATTGCGGCATCCAACAGCAACAATGGAATGCTTTTCAGAATCCGCAAGCGTAATTTTCTTTGTTCGTCTAATTGTTGTAATGCTGCAAAACATTCCGGACCATCGAAATCATGAACAGCAGTGATACCGACTTTCCATAATTCCTGTTGGGTTACATGGAGATTATCCACCAGGGTTTGACCCGTGTAGGCTGGGATGAAATCATTCATCAGCCGCATAGCGTATTCGAACAATAAACCGTTGGGCTGTCCGTCCGCATTTCTGCCGATGACACCATCCTGGGGATCCGGCGTATCCCGAGTGATGCCGGCCAGCTCCAATGCCCTCTGGTTGACCCAGGCAGCATGTAAAGATTTGGCGCTGAGATAGATGGGGTGTTGCGCTGAAACTTTGTGCAGTAAATCGATGGCATCAAATCCTTGAGCCCATTGATTTTGATTCCAGCCATGCCCCATTATCCACTTGCCCGGTGGGGTTTTGGACGCTCGGGTGCGTAAGCGCTCGTAACACTCCTGGATATCATCGGTCTCACAATCCACCATGCTCAGGCTTCTGCCCAGATGCTGGAGGTGAAGATGAGAATCGGTGAGACCAGGCATGATGGTTTTCGCATGCATGTCCAGGATTTGAGTCTTTCGGTCAGCCAGCGCCAAAACATCAGCATTCTTACCCACAGCAATAACCTTCCCATCCTGTATTGCTATAGCCTGAGAGCGTTCTGGAACATCTGTCGATTCTAAAATGTTGGCATTGTGGAGAATTAACATAGGAATTAATCCTCAATAAAGCGGTCTATTAAAGAGTTAAGTTCCTCATTGGAATAATAATGAATAACGAGCTTGCCTTTATCTCCGCGATGATCCAGATTCACGCGCATACCCAATTTGTCCTGAAAACGTTCTTCAAGCGCTTTGATCTCCGGATCCCTGGTTTTTGCCTGCGTTTTCGTTTCCCGATCGCCAGAGTATTTTTTCACCAATTCTTCTGTTTGGCGCACGGAGTAATTATTTTTGATGATGATGTCTAATACGGCTGATTGCGCCTGCGGGGTGGCCAAGGCCAGAATTGCCCTGGCATGTCCTTCTGAGATCAGATTTTTTGCCAGAGCAAACTTGACTTTGTCGGGAAGTTTTAATAATCGAATCGTGTTGGTAACAGATACCCGGCTCTTCCCGACTCGTTTTGCAATTTCTTCGTGCGATAAATTGAATTCACTGATTAACTGCTGGTAAGCATCGGCGGTCTCGAGTGCAGATAAATTAGCACGCTGAACGTTTTCAATCAAGGCTAATTCCAGGTGTTCCTGTTTATTGGCCTGGCGGAAAATAACCGGAACATTCTGCAACCCGGCCAATTTGGCGGCCCGTAAACGACGTTCGCCAGCAATTAAGATGAATTCTTCTTTTTCATTTTCCGGGATCACCAAAAGCGGTTGGATGATGCCGAATTCCCGGATGGATTGGGCTAATTCCTGTAGTTCTTCGTCATCCATGATGGTGCGTGGTTGATGTGGATTGGGTAAAATTTTCTCAATCGGCAATTCGGTTACTGATTGGCCCTGATCAGATCTTCCTGGTCTGGCACCTGGTATGAGTGCATCTAATCCTTTACCTAACCCTGGTCTTTTTGCCATATCAACCCTCATTCTTCGATCACTGGAATTATTATACCGTCTTGTGCTAAGATCTCTTTCGCTAATGCCGCATACGCTTTGGCTGCTGTTGATTCCGGGGCAAAAGCGGATATGGGTGTACCGTAAGAAGGGGCTTCTGCCAGGCGCACACTGCGGGGAATAATTGTCTGATAAACCTGACCGGAAAAATGACGTTGGACTTCACTGACCACATCCAGCGCCAGGCGGGTGCGACCATCATACATGGTTAAAACGACCCCTCTAATTTTTAGATCTGGAAACAAAGAATCCTGAACTTTTCGAATGGTTTGCGTGAGCTGTCCCAATCCTTCCAGGGCAAGATACTCGCATTGCACCGGGATAATGACACCTGATTGTGCTGCCATCAGACCGTTGATCGTCAATAAAGATAAAGAGGGCGGACAATCAATCAGAATGTAGTCATATCGGTCAGAAATAAGTGTAAGCGCTTCTTTTAATAAATATTCGCGGTTTTCAAGATCAATCAATTCGATCTCCGCGCCAGCCAGGGCAGGCGAGGAAGGCAGCAAGGATATTTTTAAGCGTGGGTTATGTAAAATATTGGGTGCGATTGGTTGTGCACCAATCAAGACTTCATACGTGCCACCCTTTACGGTCTGTTTCTCGATACCCAGCGAAGAGGTTGCATTTGCCTGTGGATCAAGATCGACCAATAAAACGCGTTGACCAAAATATCCCAGATAAGCCCCCAGATTGATGGCTGTGGTGGTTTTGCCGACTCCGCCTTTTTGATTTACCAATGAGAAGATTCTTGCCATAATTTCCTGAATGCTTAAATGATTTCGATTAGGTTTTCTTGAATTTCTGCGTCCGATGGTGGGCTATCCATGGCCTTGCGCGTCACGGAGTTGGCAGCAATATAGGTTGCAAACCGGCCGGACGTCCACGGATCCTGTGTTTGCGACATTCTAATGAAGAAAGCAGTTGCGAAAATATCGCCGGCGCCGGTTGCGTCGACTTCTTCTTTTTCCGGGGCACGAAAAGTTCGCACATCACCATTCCAATAAATTCTGGCGCCACACGAGCCTTCCGTGATGACCAGCACCCGTATGCCGTACACGAGATCAGCAATGATGCCTTCATCAAATTGCAGATCTTCGATGCTGAGAACGACCGCATCCGCATATTGCAGGTAATGTTTGGCTTCGATGTAATTGTTGAAGCCTACTTTCCCTTCCTGATCCCAGGTGCGGTACCAACCTTGCGGTGTAACGCCCACAAATGATTTCGGAAAAGCTCTTACAAAAGAAGGATCCACCTCATCCGCAATCGGCCCCAGGTGCACGATTTTGGGAGCTGCCCACGATTGCGGGATTTGATTGGGATGTAAAATTTCTGCCCGGCTGAGAATGCGTTGGTGCCGGCCATCTTTGGTGTATTTATTCTCAAAAACAGTGGAATCTTCACTAATCGTGCTGACAATCTGGATATCGCGCAAATCAGGCAGGATCGCATCCTGCGCATAGGCAGTTAATATACCAACTCTTAATCCAAACGCACGCGCAGTTAATGCTGAGTAGGAGGCGGTTCCTCCCGGTACATAACCATCAGGAACAACATCCTGAGTGATATGGCCAACAACTAAATAGTCAACAGGTTCTATTGGTTTTAAATAACTAATCACTTTTATGAAACCTCGGTGGATTGTTCCTGACCATCAAGGTCATCGAACAGATTGGGGGTGAGAGGAGGCAGCAATTCCTCCTGGGGTGGATTATCTTTGCGCATGCCCGGAACCGTAGTGGCGCAATACGGGCAGATATTCCAGGGTAATTCCATCAATGCTTTGCAATGCTGACATTTTTTCTTTAATTTGGTCTGGCAATTGGGGCAAACCATCCAATCGGGTTGAATTTTCCGGGAGCAACCCGGGCAAAGTGGGATATCCTCAATAGTCTGCAAGAGCGCTTCTTCTTCCAGAGATTGCTGGAATTCTTCATCAAGCGTTCTGGCGGGTCTTAAAATGGCATAAATCAACATGCCGGGTAAAAATAACAGAGTTACGATCAGCACCGCCAGGATGCGCGCCATGGGGTCTTTCGAGCGTCTGCGCACATCCCGAATCGTCCAGATGATCAGACTGACCCATAAGGTAGCGATAAATGCAGCCGCAAATGCAACCGCAATTAAGATGTAACTATTCATTGAGGAAAGATCAAAATTCATTATTTCTCCATTCAGAAATTATAGCATGGAAGCCGTTTTTCACACGGCGCAGCACTTGATTTTTTTGCATATTTTCGATAAAGTAATGCCATCTGACAAATCAAATGAACAAAGAGGCAGCCAATGAACAATCGAATTTACCGGATTCAGGATCTTGATCAGAATGAGCGACCGCGTGAAAGATTAGCCGATTATGGTCCATCAGCCTTAAATGAAGCTGAATTACTGGCCATCATCCTGCGGGTAGGGGTGACGGGGGAAAGCGCAGTGATGGTGGGCCAGCGCTTGTTGAAAACATTTGGAGGGTTGATGGGGTTGCACCGCGCGAGTTATGAAGAAGTTTGCCAGCAGCATGGGTTGGGAAAAGCCAAAGCCGCCCAAATAAAAGCCGCCATTGAAATTGGCAACCGCCTGGCAAAACAAAAAATTCTGGAAAATCAGGAGGTCTCCTTCCACAGCCCGGAGGAGGTAGCGAAGTATGTCCAATACGAGATGGCAGCCCTGGACCAGGAACAATTGCGGGTGATCTTGCTGGATACGCGGAACCGCTTTCAAAAGATGGTCAACCTCTATACCGGTTCTTTAAATTCTTCCACCGTCCGGATTGGTGAATTATTCAAAGAAGCCATCCGAATGAATGCCGCCTCAATTATCCTGATCCACAACCACCCCAGCGGGGATCCCTCCCCCAGCCCGGAGGACATCAACCTGACCCGGTCAGCCGTCCAGGCCGGCAAACTGCTGGATATCGAGGTGCTGGATCATATTATTATCGGGTATGGTGATGGTAAATTCTCTTCGTTGAAGAAGAAGGAATTGGGGTTTTGAGGGGGGA
>JAVEYK010000076.1:0-6416 GCA_034003505.1 Anaerolineaceae bacterium
ATCCATTGGCAGCCGGCGTGACTGAGATCAACAATGCAGTTCTGATCGCAGATGATGGTAACAATGGGGAAGATCCTACCCCGGATAACAACTCTGACGATGAGATAACCCCTGTGGGTGCTGCCCCGGACATGACCATTACCAAGGTCGATGACGTTGCTGAAACGACAGCACCGGGTGCAACCATTATCTATACATTAACATACGACAATGTGGGTGATCAGGATGCCACTGGTGTGGTGGTCACAGAAACCGTACCAGCTAACACCACCTTCACCACAACCAGCAGTTCAGCAGGTTGGGCTTGTACTCCCGATGCTACTGCGGGTTCCACTTGTACACTTACGCTTGGTGCTGTTCCTGCCAGTGACCCTGCGGCTACGCTGACCTTTGCGGTGGTCGTTGACGATCCATTGGCAGCCGGAGTAACTGAGATTAACAATGCAGTCTCGATCGCAGATGATGGTAACAATGGGGATGATCCTACCCCGAATAACAATTCTGATGATGAGGTAACTCCCCTGGATGCAGCCCCGGATATTGCTGTGCAAAAAACGAATGGTGTCAATCAAACTGCTCCAGGCGCAAACCTGACTTACACCATTATTGTCAGTAACCTGGGTAATCAGGATGCGACCGGTGTGACACTGGAAGACACCATCCCTACCGGCACAAGCTTTGTTGAAGCGGACAACGCAGGCGTTTTTGATGAGGGTAGCGGAGTGGTCACCTGGCCTGTGTTCGATCTGGCTGCAGGAGAAAGCAGAACATTTACCATGACGCTGCTCGTCGACAACCCACTTGACCCAAGTATTGTCAGTCTTCTCAATATGGTTGTTGCGAATGATGACGGAACCAACGGCGAAGACCCGGATGATGAAAACAATACCGACACAGATATCGATGTGATCGGTATGGGTTACAAACAAGTCAATGTTGACGATCTTTACAATGAAGATAACCCCAGCCCAGCACCTGGATCCGCTCTTACCGTTCGCATTGGTGATGTGATCACCTATGAAGTGGGCTTACTGGTAGGCGAAGAATCCATTTTGGAAAATTTGGTTATGACCGACATCCTCGATCGCGGCCTGGCGTTTATTGATTGTGAAATTGTTGCAGAGGGATTAACGGAAGATCCGTTACATCCATTTGATCAGATCTGTAATTCGATGCTGGTGGAAACCGAACCGACTGGCTCAGTTAACCCGGCCGACCCCGGCAGAAAATTAACCCTGACCTTTGGAACAATATCGAACGAGTCAGAGGGTGATCAGTTCATCATCGTGAGATATCGCGTGAAAGTTCTCAATTCCGTAGAAAATGTCCGTGGTCTATTGCTGAATAATGCCGCTGAATGGAATTGGACTGGTGGAAATCTTGAGCTGAAGGCAGAAAATGTTAAGGTTGTTGAACCTGAACTTCTGATTGAAAAATCTGTAAATCCTCAAACTGGTATGAGTGGGCAGGAATTGACATTTACCCTGAAAATCCGTCATTCAGAAAACAGTAATGTAAATGCTTATGACGTTGTTTTGGAAGATGTCATTCCCCTTGGATTAAGGTATGTTCCGGGATCATTGACTTTCGTTGATGGGCAGGAACCGACCTCCTTAGACGACAGCGCTGCGCCAAGATTGCAGATCAGTTGGGATGTATTCCGGTTAACCGCACAGGAAACAGTAGTGACCTATAAAGCAAGTATTTCCAATTTAGGTCCAGGTCAAAGCGCTACCAATACTGCCACACTGGAATGGAGCAGCTTACCGGATAGCTCGCCAGTTCCAGCATCACCATACAACCCAACATTATCAACAGAACGTACCTACATTCCTGATTCAAATGTGGATATTTATGGGGCCAGCAGCAGCGCGGTTGTGAATGTGCCCGAGTTACCGATGACTGGCTTCCAACCAGGCGTGGTAACCCCATTGCCGCAGATGCCATTCAATTATGCTTACGCCCAAACGGGTGGAATGCTTCTGAATATTCCCAAGTTGGGGTTGAATACCGGCATCATTGGTATCCCCCTGCAGGATGGTGAATGGAACTTAACCTGGCTCGGAAAGCAAGCCGGCTACCTGGAAGGGACTACCTTCCCCACCTGGAATGGCAATAGTGCCATCACGGCGCATGTCTCGAATGCAGATGGCACCCCCGGACCATTCGCTGCATTAGGCAGCTTGAAATGGGGCGACACCATTGAAATTTATGCCTATGGACAAGTTTATTCGTACTCAGTACGGGAAATAAAACAAACGACCCCCAATGATACCTCCGTCTTCAAATCCGAAGACAGGTCATGGCTCACATTGCTTACCTGCCGCGGATATGATGAGGCAACCGATACGTATGATTACCGCATTGTTGTCAGAGCTGTTTTAATCGGAGTTTCGGAACAATAGGAGCAAAAACACCAGAGACTATCAATTCTTGAGAGTCAGCTTAAGCGTACAAGGTGAAAAATGTTTTCAAAAATGGGCAGTGTTGGCTGCCCATTTTTGATAACTCAACGTTTTTTGTTGACACAGCCTACGCTTGTTATTACAATGAATTTAAGGGGAGTTGCAATGATGTATAAAACAATCACAGGAAAAGTAGAAAAAATCGGCAATTCCAATTGGATTCGCATTCCAGGCACGCTGCTGGATCAAGCCAGCTTACCTGGTGAAGTAGAAATGAGAGTGGCAGGCGATCAATTAATCATTCAGCTAATACGAAAACCTCGTGAAGGTTGGGATCGGAAATTTGAACTCATGTCTGCTAACCATGATGATCCATTACTGGATGAAATCACGCAATCAGCATGGGATGAAGAAGAATGGACCTGGTAGTCCGGAGATTCATTTACATTATCAATAGCAAACAAGGAGGATAGCATGGAACTGCTTGATCGTTTTCGGGGTTGTTTGTTGGGATTGGCTGTTGGGGATGCCGTCGGAACCTCCGTCGAGTTTAAACCACGCGGTTCTTTTGAACCAGTGACTGACATGACCGGGGGTGGGCCATTTGGTTTGCCTGTTGGTGCCTGGACAGACGACACCTCCATGGGGTTGTGCCTGGCGACCAGTCTGATTGAGAAAAATGGCTTTGATGCCCAGGATCAGATGGAGCGATATCTGCGCTGGTACCAGGAAGGCTACCTGAGCAGTACCGGTAAGTGCTTTGATATTGGGGTAACTACACGCAACGCTTTGCTTGGTTTCCAGCAAACGGGTAATCCTTTCAGCGGCAGCACTGATCCGCATACCGCCGGCAATGGTTCCATCATGCGCCTGGCACCTTTGGTCATGCTTTACTACCCGGATCTCGAGTCAATCATGCATTACGCCCCCAAGAGTTCACGCACCACCCATGCAGCGCTGGAATGCCTGGAAGCCTGCCTGATTCTGGCTGGTGTCATCTTTCGTGCCTTTGAAGGACAAAAGAAGCAGGATGTGCTCATAGAAAGGGACCTGGCACCTTTGACCTCCGAAGCCTTAAAGGAAGTTTCGTATGGGGATTATTTTGAAAAGGCAGAAAATCAGGTTCAAGGCACTGGTTATGTAGTGCAAAGTTTAGAGGCAGCGCTATGGTGCTTCTGGACTACTGATAGTTATGAAGCCGCTATCCTGAAAGCGGTCAATCTGGGTGACGATGCCGACACCACCGCTGCAGTTTGTGGTCAGGTGGCGGGTGCATTCTACGGGGAGTCTGGCATCCCAAATCACTGGCTTAATAAATTGGTCATGCAGGAAGAAATCACATCCCTGGCGGACCAGCTTTACCATTGGAAAGAAATCAATTAATATTCCTGCGAAAGCAAAAGATCTCCGAGTTTAATCAGGGTTTCAATATCCTCAGGTTTTTTCAGGCGTATATTGCGTAATTCAATATTCAATCCCGCAGCAGTTCGTTTCAGCGTCGGAGAATAGTTTTTCCAATTCGTGAATGTTGATTCCAGAAAAGGTGAGAGCAATCGGCGCACATCTTCGGGGTCTCTTGCATAGATCATGAAATTCTTCTGGAATGGCTGGCTGCCTTCTTTGACTTCAACCAATCCCTCGGCCTCCGTTCCCAACGCCATTTGCAAAACCTGTCGTAAAAGTACCTCTCCCAACCCACCCAGGTTGATCTGTGAGGTGCGCGGACCAATCAAGATGGTGCTGCCTGATCCTGGCGCATGCCAGACGGTGGATGCCGTCACATTGCTGGAGCCTGTTGCTTCCGGTCCGCCACTGGATTGATTCAGTAAATCCAACTGCCAATCTTTATGGCGAATGCGCTGACCATACATCAGTGGCTCGCGCACCAATTCCAGTTTCCAGCCACGTTCCAACGCCATTTGCGCCAATTGTTGTTCTTGTTTTTTACGATTACCACGGACCAGAACAAAAATGAAGATAACCAAAAGGCCGGTAGCCAGAATTACAATTATAGAAAGGGTATTATCGTTCATCATCAACCACCCGACTGGTAAGGATAGATTAATTGTAAATCAGGTTAATAGATTCAAGCCTGGAAATGGACCTTCAAAAATTATTGGCAGGGACCGTTCTCCAGAAATGAAAGGTTCAAATGGTGCAAAACTTTCCCACCTCTGACAAGTATGCCAGCCAATCGGCAGTTTAGAACAACCTGATCTGTCTTGAATAATAAATCCACTGATCTCATGGCGATTTTCTTCTGACGGTGGTTCGTAATCTACTCTTAAGTACAGGGGTATTTTGGAAAATCACTGATAAAATTGTTCTCAATAATCTGTATCATCATTTTAAACGACAGTTATCTATGAAGAAAAAAAGAAAATTAACCACGCAAGAATTTGAGGCTTATCAAAAACAACATGATTATGAGGATGTGATCGCAGCGGAGGAAACCAAAGTCTGCAACGAAAAGGCTTCTTATGCGCGATTGCAAAAGAAAAGCAAACAACAGCTTCAAAAACAAATTAAATTGTTGAAAACAGCGATTGATCCTGATGAAATTGAGGACGAGCTGGTTATTCCGGAGGAAGAGTTGCTAGCCAACCGCACCATCCGGAATGCCCGAACACATAAGAATCGCTTGAATGGTTTAAAGGAGTATGAAGAGGAATAATGATCAGGGTAGTAGTGTATTAATAATGATACCTGGCTTGTAAAAAGTCAATTTGATCATTTCGAACAAGATAAACAATTCGATGTTCTCGAGTGATACTTCTTGCCCAGGCTCCAGCATGAAGATACCTGAGTGGTTCTGGTTTGCCAATTCCATCAAAGGGGTCTCGTAGAATTGCTGTAATAAGTTCCAATGTTCTTAAAGCTATTTTTCGATCAGTTTCAACCCAATAATGGAAATCTTCTATAAATATGGGATCATAAACTGCAATGTATTCTTTTTTACTCAAGATTTACCTCATGGCGTAAGGAAGCCAGAGATTGAGGTTTGTTCTCGTTTCTTAATGCACGACCTAATGCAGAAAGTAATCGTTCTGCATTTACAGGGGAACGCAAAAGGTATGCTGTTTCTAATAAAGCTTCCAGTTCTGAGGCCGCAATCATAGCAACATCTTCTTCACCACGACGTTGAATAACAACCACTTCCCGATCATGAGTAACCTGATCCATTAATTTTGCAAGTGTTCCACGCGCCTGAGTATAAGTCGTATGAATAGTCATTTTTCTCCATTCTGTACAGTTATACTGTACATGATTAATGAGGTTTTTTCTAGGAGTAAGTTTATAATTCCACCAATCTATATTCCAAAGGAAATTGAAATGATCACCTACCGCGAAATCAGCATAGCAGAAATTCACCGGCACATCCTGGAAGTGGATATCTCGGAACATGGAGATTTGATTTATCTCTGGCAGAACGGCGAACTGACTACCAAACCGCTCGTCTGGGACCGTCCCCCACGCACTTCTGAGACCTGGCAGGGAAATTGGGCAAGCGTGTTGTCACTACCGGGGGTTAAAGCCTGGGGAGCATTTAAAGGTAATCTGATGGTGGGCATCATCGTCTACCGCCCACACCTGACCGCTGACATGGCCCAGCTTGACGCGCTTTTTGTGGATAAGAACCACCGCCAGCTGGGCATCGCCACCCGTCTGACCCGACTATTGGAACAACAAGCCCTCACAGATGGACACGGACGCCTGTATGTCTCCGCCAGCGAATCAGCATCTGCCGTGGGATTTTATCTGAACCAGGGTTTCATCCCCACCCAGGATGCCCACCCGGAGCTATTTGCTCTGGAACCCGACGATATTCACATGATCAAAGTTTTATAACAATAGGTTTCCCTTTTTTACGAGGTACTTGAAATAATTCGAATGAAATCGAAGGGATGAAGGCTACATGAATACCACCGTAGCATTCTGAACCGCTTCAAAATTGGACTGGTAAGGTAAAAGCAATCCGGAATTTCTAGATCAACCAACTTTTATTTCGCT
>JAVEYK010000076.1:6516-13363 GCA_034003505.1 Anaerolineaceae bacterium
AAATTGGATAAGATCTCACAAGATAATTTCAAGGGTGTGAAGAGCCTCGATAGTGATTTTCCGATTACAATAATCCCATGGAAAACAAAATTTCAATCATTCTCTTACGTCACGGGCGTTCGCGCGCGGATGATGAAGGTGTGCATGAAGGCCGTTACGATTCTCCGCTGACCGAGGTGGGTAAAGCACAGGCGCACAAACGCGCAGAAGATTTCCTGCAACATAATTATCAGTTCGATGCCATTATTGCCAGTCCCTTGCAACGGGCGTACGAGACCGCGCAGATCATTAGCTCTGCACTGGGTGTTGCTGTGGAAACTGATCCGGATTGGATGGAATCAAATAATGGACCCCTGGCCGGTTTGCCTTTTGATGTGGCTGAGCAGCGCTATCCCAGACCCGCTTTCCGAACTCCCTATACGCCCATGGCCGGTAGTGGCGAAAGCCAGTGGGATACCTACCTGCGGTCAGCCAGAGCAGTCCAGAATCTGGTGCAGCGCGGTCCCGGCTCCTACCTGGTGGTAGCGCATGGCGGGATTCTCAATAGTGCCCTGAAAACCATGATGGGTTCAGCTCCAAATGTCAACCAGCAAGGCTTTACGACCGCATTTGGTGATACTGGCTATGTGCGTCTGTTATATTTTCCCGATCAATACCAGTGGCTTTTGTTAGAATTTAATCCTGGGTACGAACAATAAGAAACAGTTACCGTGGAAATGAGGAGAAATGGTTAATTATTTAAAACTATATTTTGGAACTTTACTGGTGTTTTTTGCAATCGACATTCTCTGGTTAGGATTGGTGGCAAATAAACTTTACACGAAGTATCTGGGTTTCCTGATGGGCGAAACCAATTGGCTGGCAGCAATCATATTCTATCTGTTATTTATCGTCGGTATTCTGGTATTTGTGGTCGTGCCAGGCGTGAAAGAAGGATCCCTGTCAAAGACATTGATGCATGCGGCACTGTTCGGTTTGATCACCTATGCCACCTATGACCTGACGAACCTGGCAACCATCAAAGATTGGCCTTTATTGATCACCATCATTGACCTGATCTGGGGAACAGTGTTAAGTGTACTGGTCAGCCTGGCGAGCTTCTTTATCGCTCGGCAGGTGATGTGATGATCCCTGGTTAAAATCGAGGTATCCTGTGACTAAAAACCACAGGATACGAATATTCAATATTGCAGGGAGGAATCGTTGATTTTTGTGAGTTCCTACAGTGAACTCTTCAATCTACAAAATCAATATAATCCCTAACACAATCTCAACCACCAGGCTGATCCAATTAGATTGTTCTTTGGATTTGTCGAAGAATATCGAGAATAAGCGTACAACCGCTATCCCCAGATACCCATAACCTAACATTTGATAGGCAATTTCGCCCAAAAATAATGGCACTACACCGATGGTGATGAAAAGGCCACCAAAGATGGAACGAATTTCAGAAATGCCTCGTGGGCCATCATATTTCAATCCGGTGAAACCGGGCACGGCAGAAGGTTTAAGTAGTGCCAGAAGTCCGGTAATGATGGTCAACACCGCAGCAATGATTTTTAATATTAATAAGATATCCATTAAGACCTCCTCTTTTCAATGAGTCTGGTTGGGTATTATTGGTGGGGAATTCCCACCAATAATACCCGAACCCCTCTTATCCATTTATTTGTATCATTTCAATAATTAGGGACAGTGTTTTTCTGGCGAGCGTGCGCTCGCCAGAAAAACACGCCAACCCCCTTTTATTGAGATGATCCATTTATTTCATCTAACAATGTCAACAATTCAGCATTTTCGGGGATGTCCGACATGGAATGTCCATAATGCACAAACCTGGCTACCCCTTGCTGATCGACCACTACCTGGGCGGGCATACGTCCCAGCTTGAAGATGTTAACTTCCTGCCCATATAGCTTCAGAACACTGGCCTTCGGATCCGGTAAACCGACAAATGGCAGGTCATTCTTTTCGAAGTAGTTTTTGAATGCTTCTGCATTTTCCGGTCCAGCGACAACAATTTCTGTTTTCCGATCAACAAATTCCTGATAATCTTGGCGCAACTGCGCCATGTGCGCTTTGCAAAATGGTCAGGTAAACGTGCGGTTGAAAATCAATATGACATTGGATTTTCCTTTAAAATCTGACAATTTTACTTTGTTTCCCTTGTAATCCTCCATTTCAAAGTCTGGAGCTGGGGTATTGATGGATACTTTTGGCATACTTTCCTCCTGGTATTAATTATTTAGGTTGGCGGATCAATTTTTTGATCCATTTGACTTGCAGATTCATTTAATATTCGCAACATATTCACATAGCGGGTGTGATCCTGGTCAGGAATTAGGCTAACCAGTTCATTAATCCAACCTGCACCTGCATACATACTTTCCGTAACAACTTTTTTACCGGTCTCAGTCAGATCTACCAGGCGCACACGTCGATCCTGAGAGCTTTCAAATCGATGAACCACCCCTTGCTGTACCAGCCTTTCAATCATTTGACTGGATGCTGCCCGACTGATGGTTAACATCTCACTGAATTGGGTGATTTCACAGGCACCTTGATAATGCAAATGCATCAGTATTGATATTTGAGCCAGGGAAAAACCATTCAGATGGGCAAAACGTGATAAATCATTTAATGAGAAATGCATAAATGTGAAAGACCAATCTAATAATGCTTTTTTCAACTGTGATGTGACCATGTTCCGCACGTAAATCCATTTCTTTTTAATCGTCCATCAACCATTACAATTTTCCGATAATGATATAATTAAGTTAACAGAAGTTAACATTATTATATCAATTATTATACATTCAATTGATAATCCTTTTATCAGGAACTTCCCTGGATATATTAAAGCATAATAAGGTCGAATTTGATACTACAAACATTATACATACTTAGTACAAATAATGATTTAAGATTTAAAATACCTTATACCAACCTTGAAGGAGTTATATGGGAAAGAAAAAGCAATTAAATTTTTATCACGCTGCTCCGGATATTGAACTGATGGATGTGAACCGCAATCCAATCCGATTATCCTCGCTCTGGCAGGAAAAACCTTTGTTGTTGGCATTCACCAGGCATTTCGGTTGCACCCAATGCAAGGAAATGTTGGCTGAGCTGGTAAATGGACATGAAAAAATTAGTCAGGCAGGGTTGAATCTGGCCGTGATTAATCAGGGCACACCTGCCACCACGGCTTTATTCGCTGATAAGTATGCGCCAGGCTTACGAATGCTTTCTGACCCTGAACGAAAATCATATGAAGCGTATGGATTGGAAAGAGGAAATTTATTTCAGACATTTCTAAATCCCAAAGTTTGGTCAGCAATTTCCGAGGCCAGAAAGAAAGGCTTTCAGGTAGAAACACCCCCTGAAGGTCAGGATGCGATGCAAATGTCAGGCACTTTCATCATCAGCACATCCGGCAAAATTTTGCTGCCTTATTACTACGATCATATTGCCGATCACCCACCCCTGGATCTGTTGCTCAGTGGAGTACTTTCATCCAGTTGGGATCAGCCATTTGATGGTCCGGTAGGACCAGGAATTCAAGACGAAGAGGAGAACGAGGAATGAAGAAATTATCAATATTATTTGGGTTATTCATGTTGGCAGCTTTAATCATGAGCGCTTGTAGCCCCCAAGCAGATGAACCAGTAGTGGCAGAAACAATTCCACAACAAAAAACCCTGATCACGGAAGGGCGTTTGGTGCCAGCACATTATCTGGATTTATCCTTCTCCGTACCCGGTCAGGTAATTGAGGTTTTGGTTCAGGAAGGTGATAGCGTGGAAATTGGTCAGGTTATCGCCAAAATTGATGTGCCTTATAGCGCTCTGGTTGCTTTCTCCCAAAATCAGTTAGAAGTTCAGAATTCAAAAATTGCAGTAGAAGAAATCAAAAAAAATGCTGATATCACCCTCGCTAAAAGCAGACTGGACGTTTTCAATGCTCAAAATGAGCTGGATGAAGCCCAGGAAGATTTTGATGCGGATGATAGTGAAGAAAACCAATTGCTTCTGGATGTTGCCCAGGCAAATTTAGACTTAGCCCAAAAGAATCTGTCTATGTATGAAACAGGCAGCGGGATGGACAAAGATAAATTAGCAGCTGCAGAATCCCGTGTTAATACGGCTATGACTGCTTTACTCAATGCACAATCAATAATCGATAGTTATGAGCTCAAAGCCAGTGTGGGGGGAACAGTCGCAACCATCAATGTCCAACCTGGCGAGCGCATCAACGCTGGTTTTCCGGTGATGACCATAGCAGACTTTTCAAATTGGCAAATCAAAACGGACAACCTGACCGAAATTAATGTTGTGAACGTCAAACCTGGACAGAAAGTTGAAATCGTTTTGGATGCACTTCCAGAGCTGACATTCAAAGGCCAGGTGGCTGCCATAGATATGGTATATGAAGAAAAACGTGGTGACACAACTTATACCGCCACCATCGTCATGGACCAGAATGATCCGCTGCTACGCTGGGGTATGACCGCTGCTGTCCAATTCATCCCGTAATGCAAAGGAAAAATTCATGAGCAAAACTCTTACTATTGCAAGTTACCTGGCTATCAAGGAAGTCTGGCGCAATCGCGGCCGCTTTCTGCTGGTAGCTATGGTAATTGCATTGATTACACTACTGGTGCTGTTCATCGCAGCACTGGGAGAAGGCCTGGGCAATGGAAACCGCGAATATATTTCCAAGCTGAATGCTGAATTGGTGATTTATCAGGCAAAATCTGATAACGTCATTGCCGCCAGCCGCCTGGACAGAGATCGTCTGGCAGCCGTACGGCGTGTCGCTGGTGTCGCAGACGCTGGAATGGTCGGCACATCCAGTGCATCTCTGATCCTGCCGGAAGGCGTAGAACCCATCAAGGTAGCTCTGCTGGGTGTGGAACCAGGGCACTCTGGAGAACCAGGTGTGGTAGAAGGCCAACAACTCAGCACCGATCTGGCTTCTGAGGTTATCATTGATCGTAATACTGCTTTTCGCAGCAATTTATCTGTCGGCGATAATCTGACCGTGCGGGTTACGCAGGGCACACGCGATGAATTCTTCAATCTGCGTATCGTCGGTGTTGCTGATGGACAGCAATTCCAATTGCAACCCTCTATTTTTGTCCCGTTCTTCACCTGGGACAGGATTCGATCCAAATCAGAAGCAGAGGTAAATCGCTTAACTTCGGTAGGCAACGTAATTGTTGTCAAACTCGAAAATCCTGATCAGGTAGAAGAAGTCAGTCAACGTCTGACAACTCAGGTCGACAACATTCAAACTGCCACCATCAGCAAAGCCATTCAAGGTTTGCCGGGATATTCAGCTCAACAAAGCACATTACAAACCCAGGGTGGTTTCACCCTCTTTATCGGAATTTTGGTAATCGGTGGTTTCTTCCAAATTCAGATCTTACAAAAAGTAGCCCAAATTGGAGTCTTAAAAGCGATTGGAGCCGCCAACCCTGTCGTGGCTTTTTCATCAATTATTCAGATTGTGCTGATTACCGTTATCGGGGTGTTGATTGGGGCGTTGTTAACCTTTTCATTCTCGCTTTTCTTCCCGCCAACAGTGCCCATTGTCTTTAACGGGAGCACATCAGCGATTGCCATCATCGCCTTATTATTGATTGGTCCATTGGGCGGGTTGGTTTCCATCCGATATGCGGTTCAGATTGAGCCCTTGAAAGCGTTGGGGTTATCATAATGACAACTTATGCACTTGAAACTCAATCCGTTATTAAAACCTATCAAAGCGAATCGGGTACCATTCAGGCAGTGGATGATGTATCTTTGCGGGTAGCAGCCGGTGAATTTGTAGCCCTGGTCGGTCCAAGTGGATCCGGGAAAACCACCATGCTATCAATTCTGGCCGCCTTATTACAACCCACCTCCGGGAAAGTGTTGCTGGATGGAGAAGACCTGGCCGGCAAGAATGATATCGAGCGGGTAACCATGCGCCGCGAAAAAATCGGCTTTACCTTCCAGGCCAACAATCTGGTGCCTTACCTCACAGCAGTAGAAAATGTGGAACTGATGTTGCGTCTGAACAATAAGCTGGACAAGACCGGAAAACTACGCGCAAGAGAATTGCTGGCAAGATTAGGTCTGGCAGATCGTTTACACAACCTGCCGGGGCAGATGTCGGGTGGACAGCAACAGCGGGTGGCCATCGCCCGGGCATTGATTCATAATCCCAGCCTGGTATTGGCAGATGAACCCACAGCCAGCCTGGATACCGAACGTGCTTATCAGGTCGTGGAGACATTCGCAGGATTGATCCACGAACAAAACCGCGCTGGTATCATGGTCACCCATGATTTGCGCATGGTTGAATTCACCGACCGTGTTCTATTAATGCAGGATGGCAAGCTGGTACGCATTTATACAGGACATGATGAGATAATAGAATTGATCAATGGTGTTCAGCATTAATTAAAATGAACCCTGATTATTTAAATGCTCGCCTTTTATGGTGAGCATTTTTTTATTTTTCGTAGGATAATTATCTCAACCTAAAAAGATGAGATAATGGCAATCACATTCCTTAATACTGCAACCATGTTTCCAAAGCTCTTGAATTGGAAAGTGGGTAATTTGGTAATTCTGGTAGATACTGATCAGGGTCCAGTTCTGGTGGATATGGGCTTAGGATTGCATGATCATGAATCACCAAACCAGCGCTTGCGATTGTTTCGCAAAATTTTTGGGATCCCATATGCGCCGAATGAAACAGCCATCCACCAACTGGAAGTTATGGGTATTTCTGCCACAAGTGTTCAGCATATTATTTTGACCCACCTTCACTTTGATCATGCTGGCGGATTACCGGA
>JAVEYK010000077.1:0-10355 GCA_034003505.1 Anaerolineaceae bacterium
ATTTGGACGTGTTTTCCTTTACGATTTGGACATGTTTTACTATGCGATTCGGCACATATGTATGCAAAACGTGCGAGATTGGATCCATGGCTGATCCGTTGCCAATTTCAGGATAGAGGTGGGAAGCGATGAGCCGTAATGAGGGTTGAGATGAGCAATCAAAGGCGTGGTGGGTTACGAACCCACCCTACGACTTTGTGATCCTTTCAACTCTCAACCCTTCGCCTTTCGCCTTCCCCCTCTCTCCCCTTTCAGCGCAACCCTAATCCCTGAACCCGGCTTCCTCCACATATTCCAGGCTCTGATGACGGAAGTAGGTGTTGTAGAGTTCGGCGTAATGGCCACTGGCCTGCATCAGGGCGGCGTGATCCCCTTCTTCGATGATGCTGCCCTCGCGCATGACGATGATGCGGTTTGCTGATTTGACGGTGGAGAGGCGGTGCGCGATCAGGATCGAGGTGGTTTGCGCCAGAATCAGGTTCAAAGCCTGCTGAATCTGCCATTCGGTGAAGGGGTCGATGCTGGCAGTGGCTTCATCCAGGATGAAGATGGCCGGCTTTTGTGCCAGCACGCGCATGAGCGAGACCAATTGCCGTTGTCCCATTGAAAGGCGGGAACCACGCTCCCCCACTTCGGTATACAGCCCGTTCGGCAACGTCTCCAGCCATTCGCCATCACCAATCTGGCGCGCCAGCGCTTCAATCTCGGTTGGATTTGCCTGAGCACAGGTGTAGCAGATGTTATCCATAACGGTGCCGGAGAAGAGAAAAGGCACCTGAGAGACGATACCCAGTTTTTGGCGGTAATTTTTCAGGTTGAACGAGCGAATGTCCTTGCCATCGATCAGAATCTTGCCCGACTGGTATTCATAGAAGCGTGCAATCAGCTTGGCAATGGAGGATTTTCCGGCACCGGTGTGCCCCACCAGGGCCACTGTTTCACCAGGCTGGACGTGCAGGTTGAAATCCCGCAGCACCGGCTCGGTGTCTTTATAGTGAAAGTTGAGATGACAGATTTCAATCTCCCCGCGCAAATCCGGGGTTTCACGATCATCCGTCTGCACCACGTCGTGATCGGCATCAATCAGGGCAAAAACACGCTCAGCGGAAGAAAGACCGTTCTGCACATTTGTCCAGAAGGTTGCCAGGCTCATCACCGGGTGCATAAAACGATCCAGGCTGAGGATGAAGAGGTACCAGGCGCCAGCGGTCACAATGCCCTGCGAGGTGGTGATCCCACCGCTGTACACCAGGATGGCAGTCACAATCCCGCCAATGGTGTTGAGGGTTGGGAAGACGATCGAAAGCACCAGCCCGCGATTGATATTAACCTTATAGGAAACCTGGTTGGCCTTGTCGAAGATTTCAAAGATGCTGGCTTCCTGGCGGAAATTCTTGGCGACGGCAATCCCACTGACGGTCTCTTTGATGGTCTGGTTCACTTCTGCCATGGCGCGCATACCCTCACGAGTCACTTTTCGGGCCACCTTGCGATAGAGCAGGGTCAGGGCAAAGATGATGGGCACCAGCGAGAGGACGATCAGAGTCAGGCGCCAATCGATGCTGAAGAGCACCACCGCCAGGATCAGGGATTCGATGATTTGCGAGGAGACATCGGTAACCAGCGAGACCAGCTCGCCAAATTGCATCGTATCAGAGGTGATACGGGATGCGATGCGCCCGGAAGAGTACTGATCATAAAAGGAGAGGTCGTGCTCGGTGGAGGCTTCAAAAGCCTGGGTCGCCAGCTCAACCAACAGGTCAGCGATCACGCGCACGGTCAACCGGCGGCGAATGTAGTTCATCAGCCAGCTGGTGAAACTGATCGTCATAATGGCGATCGCGATCAGATAGATGCGGCGTATCTCAGGGTTGCTGCCCATCAGGTCCAATCCGCGCGAGACGATCACAGGTTGCAGGGCATCACTGCCGGAGATCAGCAGCGTGGCGAAAACGATCACCACCAGGCGTCTGACAAAGGGCCGGAAATATGTCAGAATACGGGCCATCAATTGCCGGTCTGTATACTGGCGGTCATATTTCTCTGCGTTTAAGCCTGCAAAAAATCCCATAGCTCAGCGGGTCCTAGCGCAGTAGAACCTGTTCTCCTTTATTCACTGAATATCCTCCGGTAGGCTTCCGATGTTTTCATTAAATCATCATGATTGCCGGCTGCCACCAGTTCCCCACCGCGCAGCACAAGAATCTGGTCTGCCCAGCGGATCTGGGAGAGGCGGTGTGTGATGATGAAAGTGGTGCGTCCTTTGGCGGCGGCGTAAATAGCCCGCTGGATTAAGTCCTCTGTCTCCGAGTCGATGGCACTGGTGGAATCGTCCAGAATCAGAATGTGCGGGTTGGTCAGAAAGGCGCGCGCCAATGCCAGCCGCTGACGCTGGCCGCCCGAAAGCGTGACACCTCGTTCCCCGATCACGGTCTGGTAACCTTCCGCGGAGTCACTGATAAACTCATGCGCCTGGGCATTTTTAGCAGCCTGAATAATTTCCTCCAGGCTGGCATCCGGCCGGCCAAAGGCGATATTCTGGGCAATGGTCTGCGAGAAGAGGAAAATATCCTGCTCGATGATGGAGATTTGCTGGCGCAGCTCTTCCAGATCCCACTCCCGCACATCGACGCCATCCACCAGCACCTGACCGTTGGTGACATCGTACGTGCGGTTGATCAGGCGTACCAGCGAAGTCTTCCCGGATCCAGTTTGGCCTACAATCGCTACCGTCTGGCCTGGTTTAATTTTAATGTTGATGTTCTCCAGGATCGGATCATTGCCCTCGTACGCAAAGCTTACATTTTTGAATTCCACCTCACCGCGCATAGCGCTGCCGTAGCCGCCCTGGTTTTGATCCAGATCGGTGGTGCGGTTGATCAATTCAAGAATGCGGCGAGCACCGGCAACGCCGAGTGCAATGCGCGAGTAAGCCCACATCGAGGCGAAAACCGGAAAGCCAAGCATGGAGAGCAAACCAAAATAGGAGACCACATCACCGGTATTGATGGCACCCTGACGATAGAGCAGCATGGCGTGCAACAATCCACCCGCGAGCGCAAAACCGAGCAGCAGCAGCGGCAGGAAACGCGCTTCCACATCTCCCTGGCGCACCATTGAATCACGATACTCGTGGACGTTTTTCCCAAAGCGCAGCACTTCCTGGTTTTCCTGAGCGCTGCCTTTTACAATTTCAATGCCATCCAGGGCTTCCGCCAGACGTGTGTTCAGCTGCCCAAAGGCATGCCGCACCTGGATGGTGATCGGGCTGAGGGTGGCCAGATAGTGCCACAACGAAAACCCATATAAGATCGTGAAGATAATCGGGACCAACAGCAGATCGGGATGGTAACGGTTGGCAAAAATCAAGGGCATGATCAGGAAGTTCAGCGAGCCGATAACCACGTTCCAGCCCGGACTGAACATATAGTTGACCTCGCGCACATCATTGGTAGCGCGCGCCATGGTATCGCCCACCGGTTGCAGATTGTGGAAGGTCATGCTCTTTCCGAGCAGGTTGGTGTAAAGCTCATAACGCACTTCGCGTTCGATGCGCTGGGCAGTGAATTCGAAGCCATAATTGCGCCCCAGTTGCAGCACACCGCGCAGCACTTGTGACCCGGCCATGAGCAGCGCAATCTGCCCCAGCCGTTTGAGGTCTATGTTGCCGGAGAGCACAATGTTGAAGGCCTCACCGGTCAGGATGGGAACGACTGCCATCATGGCTGCATTGCCAAAAGCGCCAATTAAGGAAGCGATGATAAATACCCATTGGCGAATCGCATGCGACCAGATCCAACGTAATGGTCCACGCTTATCAGTGGCATAGTGCTCAGGGATACGAAATTCAGCGGATGCTTGCACAGGGTAAGTATAATGTGAAAATGAAAATTATGAGAAGAATTATGATACATTTATGCTGACACAATTTGAATAAATGAATAGAATTTCATCTATAAAATTAACAAAAATTGTCAAATGATTGATTTTCCTTGCAGGGTTATGTATAATTCTAATTATTCAATGATCGGAATGATTTGGAGGAATTATATGGAAAAGAAAATCACCCGCCGGGACGCCCTGAAAGCCATCATCGCTGGCAGTAGTGGAATTGTGGCTGCTGGTTTTGTGCCGGAAAAATGGCTTAAACCAGTGGTAAAGACTGGAGTTTTACCCGTTCATGCCCAGGCATCCTCGCCAACCCCAACACCGGATTATATACGCGGTGGTTATGAACGACTTCAAGATGGTATTTTAGCAACCGCCCTGGTATCCTCCCAACCGATTGCAGAAGAAGATAATCAAGCGACATCTTCCACCAAGAGACCTGGTGTTCCTTACCCGGTAGAAGGCAAGGATGTAACCTTATATGTGAATGGTGTTATAGAATCAACAAAACCGACGGATGAGTATGGATACGTGGAATGGGAATTGGAGTTTGCTGGTACACAACCTGTTCAAATTAATCCTGACGGACCGGTCACGTTAAGGTTTGAAATGGTTGATGGCTTTGATGTAGTTGTTGTTCAAATGGTGGAATAATATTGAAATAAAATTGCTTTCATAAATCCTCCCTTTTATCATCTAGAGGGGGGATTTTTTTTGCATCTGAAAAAATTAATTTTCCCCAACATTCATTAAAAACCGAATACAATTATTAAAGATGACCATGCACGCAGATTCCTTCCTCCCGCTTTTTTCACTTTGCGCTCATTTCGAACAGTCTGATGAGCTCAAATCCCAAATCCAATTCGCTTCCAGACAAATCGATAACTGGCACAACCTGCTCATCGAAGCCGAAAAGCAAGGCATGGCACCCCTGATCAATTACCATCTTCGAAAATCAGATGTATCTGTTCCACAGGAAATCCTGAGAGGATTATCCGCATTAGCCTTACGTCACCGGTTGATCAACCAGGTGCGTACAGACACCCTGATTGAATTAGGCGCTTCCTTTCGACAGGGTGAAAATCCGTTTCTGGTGCTCAAAGGGATTGCGCTGGCTCACATGCTCTACCCCGATCCAGCCTTACGTCCGATGAAGGACATGGACTTGCTGGTGAAAGTGGAAGACTGTGAGCGGGCAACCCAATTTTTATTGGACAATGGGTTCAAACAAATCATCGATAAATTCTTTCATCCCTCAGCGCTGCATTTACCCACATTTTCCAAAGAGATTAATGGATTCAAAATTTCCATTGAGGTTCATCACCGCTTGCTTCCGGAAAAGAATGGTGAATATTGGGGATATGCAGGGAAATTTAAGTTGCCCAATCAAGGTTTTTCCCTCTCAAAGAATGTGTGTTTCGAAACGATCAACAAAGAAGAATTTCTATATCATCTCTGTAGACATACATTTTTCTCCTATCATAATCTGGAACCTCTGAACATGATTTGGGTCGCGGATATTTGTAATTTCGCAGAAAAATTTAAGAATGAAATGGATTGGCAATTTATCCAATCCAATTACCCAATTGTCCAACACACATTGGGCACACTTCACAAAATTTTTCCGCTATCCAACGAGTTATTGCAGATCGGGAATATCCAAGCATGGGGTACCAGGGATAAAACCGTCCGCACTTATCAAGGCTGGCCGGGCATTCCATTGAGAGATGTCAGGCAACGCGATGTTTGGCGATGGTTCAAAAACACGTGTTTTCCCTCAGATTGGGTATTGCATTTGTATTATGGCAATGGCCGCATCAAAGCAAAATGGTACAATTGGTGGAAACATGTAATGAACCTGGCAGCAATTACCATCATTCACATGAAGATTCGTATGCGCTCGAAACACACATAAAAAACTCAGGAACCTGCTGACATGGAAGATAAAAAACCCCTTCGCAATCAGGACTTTCGTCTCGAAAAAATGGACGATGAACTATTGTTGTTTAATCCGCAGACAAACAATATCCTGTATCTTAATGAAACCGCTGCTTTGATCTGGCAGCTTTGCGATGGTCACAGCGCGGTTGATAAAATAGTCAGTTTATTAACAGAATCATTTCCTGAAGCTGGCACTGACATCAAGCAGGATGTAGAAGAAACCATCGCCCTTTTCAAGATTCAGGGAGCTATTCATTTGATATGATATCCGCTGGGAATCGGGTCATCCATTATGCCGGGACTTCTGTTGCCCTGGAATTTAATGATCCTGCAGCCGAAGCACTACTCAATCGCATCGTTTACCCCATTCCGGCAACAACTGAAACTGACCCCTCCGCGACCATTCGCATCGAGATCTTTCATGATCCTGACCCTGAGTATCAGCTTTACCTGGATGGAGAAAAGATTTATAAAAGTAAAAATAAAATCGACTTTGCAGAAAATCTGTTGAGCAAGATTTGTTATCTACTCGCATTCAGCAGTAAAGAGGGGCTGCTCTTCCATGCCGCTGGTTTAGGGATTAACCAGGCCGGAATCCTCGTGCCGGGTGGAATCGGATTTGGAAAAAGCACCTTCACTGCCTGGATGGTCTCGATGGGGTGTGATTATTTCAGTGATGAATTTGTTTATTTTCCCTGGGAATCCGACAACATGTACTCGTTTTATCGCCCCCTTCATTTAAAGAAACCTTCCCGCAAGGTATTAAGCCCAATCATCGATTATGATGCTGATGAAGCGTCAATTATGGCCGGCAACCATTCAGACCTGATTCATCCAACCCTGATCAAAGCAGATAACTGCTATCGGCAGCCTCCCCTTCAGTTAATCCTGTTCCCGCACTATCAAGCGAAAAGTGAATTGCAGTGGCATGAATTGACAGCTGGTGAAACCGGTCTTGAATTGATGCAATTTCTGATCAACTCCCGTAATCTTCCAGAGCATGGTTTTGGAGAAATTGCCCGGCTGGCGCGTAAAGTAAAAGGCATTCAATTTACCTATTCCGCCTTTGAACAAATAGAAGTTCCTGTTCGGGCTTTACTAAAATCTTTTCACGATTAACACCAAAATTCAACACGCATGGTACCTGACCAGGATCTCTGTATTTAAATTGGATCAGGTTTGCAAGTACCCTTTTATTCATTTTTTGCCTAAAATATACTTATGATTAAGTCTTTATTCTATCTGAATGGTGTTACCCAACACGACCTGACCCTGGATGAAATCAAAACAGCATTGCTACATAATGAAGGCGTGTTATGGGTCGACCTGGTGGAAACTTCCTACACGGAAAGTGAAAATATCCTGCTGGAGGTATTCGGGTTCCATCCTTTAGCCGTATCAGATGCATTGGATGAGGTACACGTCCCGCGTGTGGATGATTGGGGTGATTATCTTTATCTGATCCTGCACAATATTCAGTTCGATCCGGGGCAGGAAGATGTTCTGGAAACCAACGAACTGGATATATTCCTGGGGAAACACTATCTGGTCACCTACCAGAATGTCGCCATTCCGGTGGTAGATAAAGTGCGCCAGTATATCGAACGGGATGCCCGCTTTCTGCAACGCGGTGCCGACCACCTCTTCTATAAACTGGCAGACGACCTGGTGGCGGAAACATTAACGGTTGTGGATCGGATGGATGATGCCATCGACAGCGTTGAGGATTTGATGTTTAAAAGCAGCAATCAGGCGGTATTAGAGCAGATATTTACACTCAAACGTTCATTATTGCATTTACGCCGTACGCTCATGCCGCAACGGGAAGTCTTCAACAAACTGGCGCGCGGTGATGATCATGTGATTGACGAGCAGGAACGGGTCTTTTTCCGGGATATTTATGATCATATGGTGCGGTTGTATGATATTTCCGAAAGTCTGCGCGATCTGATCAGCGGTGCCCTGGAGACGTATCTATCCGTGATTAATAATCGCATGAATGATGTCATGAAAACGCTCACCATCATCACCACCCTCTTCATGCCGATCTCTTTCCTGACCGGATTCTTTGGGATGAACTTCTTCGCTGCTGATCCCCCCTTCTCAGGCTGGACATCAGAACCAATCTTCATTATGATTCTGTCTATTTTCGTGATATTACCGGTGGGCATGTTCGTCTGGATGCGCAGCCGCAAGTGGATGTAGGTTTGGGAGGTGAAGATGAGTGACAAGAAGTTATCCAACAAGGCACAACGGGTGCAGGCAGCGCTGGCGGAGTTTGGTTTGGACCTGGTGGTGATGGAATTCCCGGAGTCGACCCGCACAGCGCAGGAAGCTGCTGAGGCAGTTGGCTGCCAGGTGGGGCAAATCGTTAAATCACTGATCTTCCAACGGCAACCCAGTGGTCAGGCAATTTTGATCGCAGCCAGTGGGAGCAACCGGGTGAATGAGAAACAGATCAAAGTGCTGCTGGGGGAAAAGATTGTGCGCGCAGATGCCGAATTTGTGCGCCAGGTCAGCGGCTATCCGATTGGTGGCGTACCCCCCCTGGCTCATGACCAGAAGATTGAAACCATCATCGACCAGGATCTATTGCAATATGAGCAAGTCTGGGCTGCTGCCGGAACGCCGAATGCCGTCTTTCGCCTGTCTCCCCAGCAATTGGTGAGGATTACCAATGGCAGGCTGGAGAAGATCACTTAGTTTTCCATAAGGAAAATATCACAAGTTGCTGGTTGCCAGCACAAGTTTGGGTTTAAAACGCAGGAAGATAGCATATCCAAAATACAATGTCGGAAACATTAGCGAAGCTAAAGCGATCAAACGATTATCAAAAATAACAACCATCACCAGCATCAGAAAATAAACCAGTGCCAGTCCTTTTGCGAGCATAACTTTCCCCGGTGTGCTGAAAGAAACAAATTTAAAAGGCACAAAGACCAGAATGGTGAAGGTCAACAGAATGAATAGATTGGTCACCTCTGACCAATTGAATGTGAATAGATACAAAACCAGCACATTCCAGAAGTTGGGGAAACCCGTGAAATAGCCATCATCCGTTTTTGCTCCAGATTGGCAGAAGCCATAAATGGCAGCAATCAGGACGAGGAATAAAATAAATAAGCCTGCGCCGGTTACCAGCTCGAATCGCCACATGAAAAAAACCGGCAGAAAGGCATAATTGAGATAATCAGTGATGTCATCTAATTTTCGCCCGTCAAAGCGAGGAGTCCATTGTTTGATATTAAATTTGCGTGCCAGGGTGCCGTCCGTGGCATCAATGACAAGAGCAATGCCCATCCAAAAAAACGCTGATTTTGCATTTAGGTCGACGATAGCGATCAATGCTAAAAAACCGGTCATCAAACCAAGACTGGTATAGAAATGAACCAACCAGGCACGCAATTCATACCATTTCACACGCTTCCAATTGTTCATTGTCATTCCTTCATCGGATTATTTTTTGGGAAGCATGTGAGACTTCTTCACACCCTCTCAACGCTTGATTTTACCAAATCTTTTCATTCCTGACGGACGCATTTTAGAGGTAAAAGCAAAATATCCATCCAGAGGGCTGGAAAAATCCATGAAAGCTATACAATACGCCTAAAACCCTTGTAATTCTACGCGTTTTACCTTATAGTAAAAAAAAGTCAGGCGTGAAATTGGTAAATTTCTCGTTTCAACCTGGCTGATATCAACCATTTAGAGAAGGAGATACTCCATGGATTTTGAAGGTTATTGTGTCAAGTGTCGTACAAAGGTTCAGGTAAAGGGCGGAACCGTAAAGGTGTCAGAAAATGGTCGTAAGATGGTGCAGGGTGTCTGCCCAACGTGTGGTACCAAAGTAACCCGGTTCTTACCCAGTAAATAAGTTTTTTTCAGATTTTATAACCATAGACCGACTCTCATCTGAGTCGGTCTACCTTTTTAAACCCAACTGCAAGATTTAATTTATGGTATGGTTGTGAAATTGCTTTGCTGGCGTTCACCCACTGATCTGGGCGGGCATTGAGGATGAACTTTGAGTTGATTTCCAGCAAAGATAGTATATAGAACGCCTCTTTGCAGTGATACCTGAGGATAAATAATAACAACTTGATATCGATAAAATAATGAGCTGATCTGGATGGTTGCATTCACTTCAGTGCCATTTTGACAGGCATTAGAATTCTCATTTATTTTTTGGCAGATCACCACATGCTGCTCATCTCCATAAGTCAATGTGGTCGGATCCATGGATTGATTAAAGTAAATGACAGGATTGACCGTCAGCGAGACGTTCTCCGACCCATCTGTGGGGAGAAACAAACCAATCAATTCGACATCGGGATCATTGTTACATTTGATGGCTGGTTCGGTCGTTGTAGGCGTAGGGGTTGGGGTGGGGGTTGGCGTCGCTGGGGGAATGTCTGTAGGCGTTGGGGTTGCCGTAGGAGTGTCCGTGGCTGTTGGGGTTGGCGTGGCAGTCGAGGTAGGCGTGGGCGATGATGTTGGGGTGCTGGTGGGTGTAGGCGTTGCTGTTG
>JAVEYK010000077.1:10455-13056 GCA_034003505.1 Anaerolineaceae bacterium
ACATCCACTGCTGGTAATGCATTTTCCAGGATTTCCGCACCATAATCCGCTTTTTCCTGTGCATGAATACTCACTGGAATTTCACGAAATTTCTGGTTTTTTGAACTTGAAAAGATGTTTGAATTAACCATCATAAAAATGAAAAGCGTCAAAATAATCAGAATCAATGAATATTTTGTCAGGTTATGCTGGTTGATGCTTTTCAGAGGAGATGTTTTTTTCATAGCTGTTTATTGGGTTTCACAAAGAGCTGACCACTTTTAAAAATATCTCCGTGATATCTGGGTCAAAATGATTGCCAGCTCCATTTCTAATCGTTTGAAAAGCTTCCTCTTTACTCATCGCCTGGCGATACACGCGATCATTGGTGATGGCATCCCAAACATCCACCAATGCAAACATTCTGGCTTCTATCGGAATTTCCTGCCCTTTTAACCCGCGTGGGTATCCTTCCCCATCCCACCTTTCATGATGACATAATGGAATTGTGAGCGCAGGACGCAAGAAATGAATATCTTTCAATAGCTCGTATGCGTAGGTCGGATGAAAACGCATGATTTTCCATTCTTCTTCAGTCAATTTACCCGGCTTATTCAGAATTCTGTCGGGAATGCCCATCTTACCGATATCGTGCAGCAGCGTACCACGCCGGATATTCGTCAACCTTTGGCCTTCAATTTCCATCGCCACACACATTTTATCCATTAAATCAGTTACCCGGTCTGTATGACCTTTGGTTTCTTCACTCCGTAAATCCAGCGCTCTGGACCAGCCTTCTAAGGTAATATCATACGACTCAAGAATTTGTATCCGGGATTCATTGACGTTCTTAATCATTTTATTAAACGTGCTTGCCATTACTGCCAGTTCATCTTTGCTGGTGGGGGTGACGGTGACGTTGTAGTCGCCCTCCATCACTTTATTAGACGCGCTGACCAAATCGCGGATCGGCCGGGTGATGATGTTGGACAAATTCATCCCAATTAATAAAATCAAAATAAATACCAAAACAGCTAACAAAGCAATCTGCAAGCGGGTGGCTCGTGTGGTGCTGACCAGAAAGGACTCCCCTAACCCGATGCCTAATACGCCTAAATCTTTTCCACCGCGAACCTCCCAGGCTGAAAATATTTCACGATAGCCAATATTTCGCACACTTACATTGCGGCTATTCGTTTCCATAAACGTACTGTCATCCTGATGATCTAAAATGCTACTAACCTCAGCAGTCACCAGCGGGAAAGCGGAAGAAAAAGTACTGGCCAGGGGTTCCCCTTGCAGATCATAAATGGTGATTTGGGCCAATGTTTCTTCCCTGATTTGCTGCGCTAAATCATGAAGTGGTTTTCCCAATAAAACCACACCGATTTGCTCCCGATTATCATTAAGGACGGGCCCGGAGATGAAAAAATAATTCCCTTGTTCGGTTTGGCTGTATCCTGAAAATTTATTTCCTTCGTTGTCGATCTCACCTGATAACACGGATGAGACAAAAGGTTGGTCTTTTAATGCAGAAAATCCCCCGCTGCTGAATTCATATTCTTCTACGTTGCCCCCTTGGATGTGATAGGCGGACAACACAAGCTTGCCTTCCATATCCAGAAACAGCACAGCTGCTTGACGATTATTGATGATATTTCCAATGGTTAACTCGCGTAATCTTTCTGGATCGGCCTTTTCCAACGCGTCCGGGACTCCCTCGCTATATGCCAACAAACGCAATACCTTGAGCATCTGGTTTTCTTCCACAACCATCCTTTCAGATGCTAAAATGCCTGCTTCCAGTAACTGGTTTGTGAAACGCTCTTCGATCGTATCAAATACCACCCTGGTAACAACAAAGGCAGCTCCGACAATCAAAATAATTCCCAGGATTAAGTAAGGAATGGTTACTTTTTCTTTAATATTTATCGGTAGATTGTTGAAGGAGTTTGAGATCGATTTCGTAATATTCACAGTATATTCCTATCAGGTATTTTTTTAATTATCGCATAATTTCTATACATATTGTAAAAATTGTTCTTTTTCTTTCGAAATTGATAATTTCATTGCCTGTGTTTTATCATTCCAGTATCGTCGTGAAATTGCTCTGCTTTCTGCCACTCATGGGAGTAGAGGAACATTGAGCATTAACTTTTATCTGATTGCCGGCAAACAAGGTGTATTGCACGCCTCTTTGCAAAGGTTCCTGTGGCAGGATGACGACCAGATTGGACCGCCATATGAGTGATCGAATCTCAACGGTTGCATTTACTTCTGTCCCACTGCGACAGGCATTCGAATTTCCATTTGTTTTCTGGCAAATTACGACGTGATTCGCATCCCCATACGTTAACGTGGACGGATCCATCGATTGATTAAAGAAAATGATAGGAATAATGTTTGTCGGGACGTTGACTGAGCCATCTGGTGGCCAAAAATAACCCAGTAATTGCAAGTTTGGATCATCATTACATATGACAGCTGGTTGAGTTGCAGTGGGTGTCATCGTAGGAGGCGTGGCTGTGACCGGTGTCTGAGTCAGGGTTGGCAAAAGCGTCAGTGATGGGGTGAGTGAGGGAAGCAAGGTGTTTGTTGACGTAAACGTCGGCGTATTGGTCA
>JAVEYK010000078.1:0-12986 GCA_034003505.1 Anaerolineaceae bacterium
TTCAATCATGGCGAATCTAAAGTATGTAAAATTTGACCGGATCTCCTTAAAAAACCACCCTGAATTCAACGAGAAATGGCTTCAAGATCGTATTGCGGATGACCCTTCTATACTTGGTCTGGGTGATCTCATTCTAAAGGATAAGGAGCGACTCCAGCCAAAGGCTGGCAGGTTAGATCTGTTAATGCAGGATTCTGATACTAATCGTCGATACGAAATTGAAATTCAATTAGGAAGCACTGACGAAAGTCATATTATCAGAACAATCGAGTATTGGGATTTGGAGCGTAAGAGATATCCTCAATACGATCACACTGCTGTTATTGTCGCTGAGGATATTACAAGTCGTTTTTTAAATGTTATCAGCTTGTTTAATGGCTTTATTCCCCTTGTGGCTATCCAGTTGAATGCCATTAAAATAGGAGATCAGATTTCACTAGTTGGTACAACAGTTCTTGATCAAATGATTCTTGGGTTAGAAGAAGAGGAAGAAGAAAAAGAGGTTGTTGATCGTTCTTATTGGGAAAAGCGTGGAACAAAAACTACCTTGGCGCTTGCAGATAAATTGATTGGATATATTCATTCTTTTGCGCCTAATATAGAAATGAAATACAATAAATTCTACATTGGGCTCACTATTGATGGGCAGACCGACAATTTTGCAAGATGGAAACCCCAGAAAGCAAATATACGCCTTGAATTAAGGATGAAAAAATCTGAGGAGATAGAAAATCAGATATCAGAGAAGGGCCTTGATCTGATGGATTATACAAAATGGGGCCGTTATCGAATCCGACTTTCCGCGTCAGACTTTAAAGAACATGGGGATTTAATTACTGAGCTACTTAAGCAGGCCTATACAGAAGCAACAAGCTAATTTTTGTGCCCAACAAAAGAATACAGCGGATCGCAAGGAGCATGCGCCCGTTGATTCTTGGCGTTCGTACACAGAAAATAAAGGAACTGATATGAGTTACGACATACTCTTAAAGAGTTTGGGATTTGATTCAGACCCCTTTTTAAAAACGAATGCTGATGAAGAAGATCGGTTGGAAGAATATTTTATAGCCCCTCCATTTTTTAACGCAGTTTATGGCAGCCCAAATGATCCGAAATCATCTATAGTATTTGCTCCAAGAGGTGGAGGAAAGACAGCGCTTAAAAGGAAAATCGAATTATCAAGTATTGATCAACCTTTTTTAGGGCTGAAGGGGACGCTGGTAAATAACTAAATATTATGTAATGAATAGCCATTATCTTTTAAGATTCTCGCACCCCGTTCAACTGCATAACCAACATCCGGCCCGGTTATTTCAAGTTTTGCGGCTAATGTTTTTATGGGAAGCCCCAACTTCTTCTCATGCCCGTAGAAATCCGTATGTTGCCGGTTTGAAACAGGAAACGAGCATGATTTGATAAAAATGCTCAGGCTTAACAGCGCATTTCCGTCCAAGATTGCTGTTGGGCAATCTGTTCGAAAGTGTCCACCAAACCCTGCAACGCTTTGCAATTGATCCCAAATGGCGCATCAACGGTCAACTGGGCTTTATCGCCGTATTGCATACCTGGTCCCAGACCCTGATCGATCATTTTCATCTGCACTGTCTGATTCCGGCCGGAGCACTATCGGCGGATAAAACCCGATGGGGCTGATAGGGACGCTGGTAAAAAACTAATTATTATAAAAGGAATAGCCAGTTTCTTTTAAGATTCTCGCACCCCGTTCAACGGCTTAACCAACAGGTGGGCAAGGGGACGCTCTTCATTTTATAAGTTTCCAATTTCATATCCGTGTTCATCCACCATACCACGCCCTCGGGCCGCGGCAAGGCTCACCGGCGCCTGCGAAATGCCGAGTCTCTGGCTCAGATCGGCCTGACGGAGCCCCAGTTCGTCTACCGCACAACAGCACAGAGGGCTTCGGGCGCGGACGGTTTTGGACTGTTTTCCTGAAGCCCAAATTGGCATACAGGCACCCTATCAGTTTTGCCCCGTATAGAAACTTATATTCTGAAGAGCGTCCCCTACTATACTTATCCGGTGAAAAATTTTCGCCACTGATCTAAACAGGGGCCATGTTGTGTGCGCTATTGGGCAAGAGCACCTGCATGCGATTTAGAAACCCCGCCCTCTGATTTGACACTGTTTTCTTGCAATTTGAGCCGGTAAAAGGATATAAAATCCAAAGCTCGGATAACCGGATGGATAAAACGCTATTCGTTGTGAAGGAGAAATAAGATGCGAAAAATGATGAAGACTTGGATATCCGTGATGGTTGTTGCTGTCTTCGCCTTTGCTGTTGAAGCCCACGCCTGCACGCGGGTTGTATACATTGGGCCTGAACAGACGGTTCTTACGGGTAGAACCATGGATTTCTCTATCGATATTCCTGCCAATCTGTGGATCTTCCCTCGGGGCATGGAACGGCATGGGCAGGTCGGGCCGAATTCCCTCAGATGGGTGTCGCGTTACGGCAGTATTGCGGCCAGTTCATGGGACATTGCCACGCCTGACGGTATGAATGAAAAAGGATTGGTCGCCAACATGCTATGGTTGGTTCAATCGGAATACCCCTCTTTTGATAAGGAAGGAGGAAAAACAGGGTTAACTATTGCCGCCTGGGCGCAGTATGTGCTCGACAATTATGCCACGGTTAAGGAAGCCGTTGAGTCTTTGCGAAAAGAGGAGTTTGTCGTCGTCACCGACTTTATTCCCGGAACGGACAAGTTCACGACCGTACATCTTTCCATCTCTGACGCCTCCGGCGACAGTGCCATTTTTGAGTATGTAGAAGGCAAGTTGTTGATTCACCACGATTCCTCATATCAGGTGATGACCAACGATCCGCTATTCGAGGAGCAGTTGGCGATCAAAGGTTATTGGAATCATATTCCCGGAACCATATTTCTTCCAGGCAGTAATCGCGCTTCGGATCGATTTGTCCGGGCATCCTACTACATCAATGCAATCCCTCAAACGAGCGATCCTCGCCTTTCCGTGGCCAGTGTATTCAGTGTCATCAGAAATGTATCGGTCCCGTATGGCATATCCACGGAAGGACAGCCCCATATATCCAGCACTCGCTGGCGGGTTGTGGCGGATCAGAAACGCTTGGTTTACTATTTCGAGAACGTGCTGACACCTAATGTCCTTTGGGTGGACATGAATCAAGTGGATTTCTCGGCGGGGGAACCCGTCAGGAAGCTCCCTCTAGACGCTGGACAAGTCTACGCTGGTAATGCACTTGAGTATTTTATTGAATCCGAGCCGTTCGAATTCCAAGGACTATGATTTCACAACAATGCCCTGCTGCGTACGTCGCTATCGCGCCGCCGCAGAGGGCTGAAGGGGACGCTGGTAAAAAACTAATTATTTTACAAGGAATAGCCATTATCTTTTTCGATTCTCGCACCCCGTTCAACGGCATAACCAACATCCGGACGGGTCATTTCAAGTTTTGCCGCTAATGTTTTTAGGGGAAGCCAAACTTCTTCTCATGCCCGTAGAAATCCGTATGTTGCCGGTTTGAAACAGGAAACGAGCATGATTTGATAAAAATGCTCAGGCTTAACAGCGCATTTCCGTATAAGATTGCTGTTGGGCAATCTGTTCGAAAGTGTCAACCAAACCCTGCAACGATTCGCAGTTGATCCCAAATGGCGCATCAACGGTCAACTGGGCTTTATCGCCGAATTGCATACCTGGTCCCAGACCCTGATCGATCATTTTCATCTGCACTGTCTGATTCCGCCCGGAGCACTATCGGCGGATAAAACCCGGTGGGTGCCGGCCAGAAAAAACTATCTGTTCCGAGTCGCGTCATTGGCCAGGCAGTTTCGCAAAAGCTATCTGGATCATTTGCAACTGCTTTACGACACCGATCAGCTGCGCTTTTGCGGACAAATCAGCCCGCAGGATTTTTCCGGCTTGATGAAAAGTGTGCGCAAAAAGAACTGGATCGTATATGCCAAGGCGCCGTTTGGCGGTCCGCAATCCGTGCTCGACTATCTGGGCCGTTACACCCACCGCGTGGCCATATCCAACCATCGGCTGGTATCCATCGATAAGGGGCAGATCCGCTTTACCTACAAAGACCGCAGCGCGAATAACCGGACCGACCCGTATCATAACCGTGACCGCCAGCGAGTTTCTCCGGCGGTTTTTGCTGCATGTGCTGCCCCGGCGCTTTGTTAAAATCCGCTACTTTGGCTTTTTGTTCCACCGCGACAAACGCGCCAATATCGTGCTGATTCGTAAACTGTTGAATGCACCGCCCCTAAACGGTGAACCATCCGGCCAGGATGCTTGCCAACTGATGCTGCGCATCAGCGGCATCGATATCCGCCGTTGCCCGCGCTGCCGAAAGGGCCAATTGGTTGTCATCTGCAAGATCTCTAAGGGCAGCCATATCCGCGATCCGCCAGGGCCTGTAATATTTGCAAAAACTGATTAATTTCGATGATGCGCCACGCTGTGCAGCCGAACAGTTGCGACCAAAATTCGGCATCAGGCAAAAAAACCTTCGTCACTGATCTTAACAAGGGCCTTGTTGTATGCGCAATGGGCAAGAGCATCTGCATGTTATTCGGTAAATCCACCCCCTGATTTGACACTGTTTTCTTGCAATTTGAGCCAGTAAAAGGATATAAAATCCAAAGCTCGGATAACCGGGCGGCGGCTCTGTTCAACATCGTTTTATCCATCATCCCGTAGGTTTATTTTTGAATCTGACTTTGATTAGGGTGCGCCGCTCAGCGCTGCTGCGTGATTCGTTCCGTTTTCCGGGACGATGGATAAAACGCTATTCGTTGGGCCTCATAGACATTAACAAATTTCTTGACAAATGTAGCCCTATGGCTACAATATTGCCATGATTGAAATTCGCAAGACGGAAACTTTTGGCAAATGGATCGATGGGTTACAAGACATCCGTGCTCGTGCACGCATTCTTGTTAGGATTGAAAGGTTAGCGGCTGGAAACCCGGGGGATGTAAAGCCAGTTGGTGAAGGTGTTTCGGAGTTGCGGATTGATTTTGGCCCCGGATACAGGGTGTACTTTAAAAGGATTGGACAAAAGGTGATCATCCTATTGGCTGGCGGTGACAAAAAGAGTCAGTCTAAGGACATCAAAACCGCCTTGAGTCTATCTCGCAACTTATAGGAGAAAATCATGGCTAAGACAAAAACCAGCAAATACGATGTGGCGGAACATCTACGCACTCCAGAAGAAATGGCAGCCTACCTTGAAGCCTGCCTTGAAGAGGCAAATGGCGACGCCGCCTTTATTGCCAAAGCCTTAGGAGACATAGCACGTGCCAAGGGCATGACACAGGTGGCGCGTGATGCAGGTTTGTCACGTGAAAGCCTCTACAAAGCACTTTCAGGTGAACGCACGCCTGGATTTGATACGATACTTAAGGTTGTTGGCGCTCTTGGTTTAAAACTCCATGCAGAAGCTATGCATGTAAACGCGTAAATGGCCCAACCACCCACTGCTGCGGACTCGGTTCCCTCGCCGCAGAGTGGCGCCGTTGGGCAGCGCAGGCGATTGACTGACCACCGCAACCAGGAGATGGGGCATTGAAACGAGCAGGCAGATATAGCCATACGCCACGAGCACGCCAGGCTTGTTGCCCGGTGACTCTCCCAATCAAACTTCAGCAGCGATCATGACGAACAACCAGCTGTTGATTCTGCTGATCCTGTTCGCCACCGTGGGCATGTTCCTGTGGGGCCGCTGGCGTCATGACCTGGTGGCTGCCGGCTCGCTGGCGGCGTGCGTACTGACCGGGCTGGTGCCATCAGGCGAAGCGTTCCTCGGCTTCAGTCACCCGGCAGTGGTCACCGTGGCCTGCGTTCTTGTGCTCAGCCGCGGTCTGCAGACCTCGGGGGCGGTGGACGCGCTGACACGCGCCGTACTGCCCGCGCGTGCCGGCGCGCTGCTCAGCATGTCCATGTTGTGTGCGCTTGGGGCGGTACTTTCCGGTTTCATGAACAACGTCGGCGCGATGGCCCTGTTGATGCCGGTTGCCGTGCAACTCGCCGGGCGCCTCAACCTGACACCGGGACAGGTTTTGATGCCGCTGGCTTTCGGCACTATTCTCGGCGGCATGACGACGATGATCGGCACGCCGCCGAACCTGATTGTCTCAAGCTTTCGCGCTCAGACCGGCGCCGGCAGCTTCGCCATGTTCGACTTTCTGCCGGTAGGGCTCGCTGTTGCCGCGGCCGGAGTCGCCTTCATCACCCTGCTGGGCTGGCGACTGGTGCCGGCACGCAAGCAGTCCGGGGTTGAAGGCTTCAAATCCGAGGCTTACATCACCGAAGCCCGTGTGCTCGAGAACAGCAAGGCCGCAGGCATGAGCCTGCGCGAAATTGAGGAGACGATCCACGAGGTCGATGCCCAGATCATCGGCATGGTCCACAACGATGTCCGCCTGACGGCACCCAGTGCCTGGCGCAGGGTTCGCGCCGGCGACATTCTCATCGTCGAGGCTGAAGCCGAATCGCTGGCGGGTGTACTCTCCACGCTGGGCCTGGAGCTTGAGGAAGCGGTGGACCAAGCGGAACAGGAAGAGGCTGAAACGGACGAGGCCGATGGCGCGGCCGAAAGCCTCGAAAACGGGACAAAGGATGATGCGGACGAATCGGCTGCGCAAAGCGAAGAGGAGGATCAAACCAGAACTTCGGACGATACCGTGCTGATGGAACTGGCTGTGTTACCGGGTTCGCCGTTGCTCGGACGTTCGGCCAGCGATATCCTGCTGCGCACGCGCTACGGCATGAACCTGCTGGCGGTGTCACGCTATGGACAGCGTTCACTGGCGCGACTGCGCTCAAGGGCCTTCCGGTCAGGCGACCTGCTGCTGATGCAGGGCTCCCCCGAATCGATCTCGGAGTTTGCAAGCGACAACAACTGTGTGCCTCTAGCCGAGCGGGAACTGCGCATCCCGAACAAACGTAAAGCCTGGGAGGCGGGAACCATCATGGCCTTGGCCGTGGGCGCCGCCGCCTTTGGCCTGCTGCCGGCAGCAATATCATTTTCCCTTGGCGTACTTGCCTCTATGGTCTTGCGCACGGTGCCGCCACGCTCGGTCTACAATGCTATCGACTGGCCGGTGATCGTGCTTCTCGGAGCCCTGATCCCGGTGGCCGGGGCGATGGAGTCCAGCGGCACGGCCGACTTGATGGCGCGTTTCCTGCTGGACAACATGGCGCAGGGTAATGCCGTAGTTGGGCTGACGCTCATTCTGGTCGTCAGCATGTTCCTCTCCGACCTGATGAATAACACCGCTACCGCTGCCGTGATGTGCCCGATCGCCATCGCTACCGCAGCAGCGCTTGGCGTCAGCACCGATCCATTCCTGATGGCGGTGGCGATCGGTGCCTCTTGTGCCTTCCTCACCCCCATAGGCCACCAGAACAACACCTTGATTCTGGGGCCGGGAGGCTTTGGTTTCGGCGATTACTGGAAGCTCGGCGTACCGCTGGAAATTCTGGTGATCGGGATCAGTCTTCCTATGCTGCTTCTGGTGTGGCCGCTGTGAGTAATTGCCGAGTTGGCGGTGCGAACGACGCGAGCTGTAGGGTGTGCGAGCGCGGGGAGTCGCGCTGTTGGTGCGTCCGCCGACCAACGGTAATGCGCGTCGAAACCCTAATCCGCGATAGACGCTGCCCAACAACCGGTTGCAGCGGACGGTCCGCTGCTGAACCGGAGCGTTGGGGCTATCGGAATTCGGGGCTATTAGATCATGCGGCATTCAAAGGTTGGATTTGAGACAATTCTTTGCCGTAACGCTGTTCCGAATCCCAAAGGTCCCATGAATGCTGAACATTCAGCCAAAATTCCGGTGAATTGCTGAAAAGACGAGACAATCTTAGCGCCATAGCCGGACTGATAGCACGTCGTTCTCTTAAAATTTCATTAATTGTTTGGCGTGATACGCCTAATGCGCTTGCCATTGAAGTCGTGTTCAGGTCATAGTCCGGCATGAAATCCTCTCTAAGCATTTCACCTGGATGAGTTGGCCTGATTTCACGCTTTGCCGTATTGGGTATAGCCATCGTTTTTATCCTTAATGGTAGTCGGTAATTTCAACATCGTAGGCATCGCCTTCGATGAAACGGAAACAGATTCGCCATTGGTCATTTATCGATATTGAATACTGTCCCTGCCTGTCACCTTTTAAAGCATGGAGCCTGTTGCTGGGTGGCACCAAAAGGTCATTTATGTCATTAGCAAAATGGATAAATTCTAAACGCCTTATTGCTCTTCTTAATAAATCGGACGGTAAGCGTTTTGATTTGCCAGAAACAAATAATTTTTGGGTTTCTTTATTGGCAAACGTTTTTATCATGAACAAGCTGTAAACAATCACGTGACAGTTGTCAAGCATGTAAAATATACAAAAATTAAAAGGGTTGCCCCAACAGCCGCGTGCTGGCGGACTCGCTTTGCTCGCCGCAGACGCGGAACGTTATGCTCAACATACTCAATAGAACATGTGAAGGAACAGAACCATACATGGAAAAACGCGCAGCAATTGGAGGCCACAGATGGATTTATGAAAATCTTATCGTGCGCCTTCAAAACACGGATATTACCACTTCGGCAAAGCATCTTGATCTTGCCCTGAATAATGCCGGAGAAGCCGAGATCCCGTTTTTGGGTGTGATTTACCTAATATCCAATGAGGGCGTACGACGCTCGGATGGCAAGGGGTTCAAGGAAGCCATTGGAAGTGTATTAATTCACTACATTTTGAAAGGCAGCTGCTGCCGACCGGCTGGAAAATTTGTAACTTTTGCGGACCTTGCGGAGCCCCTGTTCAAACAGGGTAGTTATTCCAGTAGCGCATTAGAGCGACCTATCATAAAGCGGTTCCAAGGACGTGTTCCGGAATTATTGGAAATGGCGGCGTCTTATGGCGGCCGCAAAGGAGGAGAAGCAGGCTTAGGCTCGGTGAGTTTACTTTTTGATTTGCTTCCGCACCTTTTATTGCAACTTATTTTCTATGACCGAGACGATGAGTTTCCTGCGAGGGCAACCCTATTGTTCGATCTCAACTCGACTCAATTTATCGATTTTGAAGTTTTGGCCGTACTGGTGACCATATTTGTTCAGACGCTTACGAAATCCTAATGTGGCGTATAAAATATTCGTATAACATTGCAGTTCAGAGGGACAGCAAGGGAGGAGGCAAGGCTCACCGGCGCCTGCGAAAGGCCGAGTCTCTGGCTCAGATCGGCCTGACGGAGCCCCAGTTCGTCGACCGCCCAACAGCACAGAGGGCTTGGGGCGCAAACGGTTTTGGACTGTTTTCCTGAAGCCCAAATTGGCCTACAAGCACCCTATCAGTTTTGCCTTGTATAGAAACTTATATTCTGAAGAGCGTCCCCCACTATACCCATCGGCACCCACAGCCGCAAAGCGGAAGATTAGGCGTCCGGCCAGCTATAGACCGCCCGGCGCAGGGCGCATCTGTCTTCCGCTTGCATAAAATCGCCGGTCGTGGAGACGGCACGCCCCATGCAGCCCCCGCCGCAGTGCCGTTGCCCGGGGCAGCCGCCGCAATGGGCAAAAAGTGCTTGAGTTCGACGTCTTTGGATTTCGGGCAGTTCAGCCCACAGGACGGTCGCTTCTTCCAGCACATGTCGCAACGGACGTCGCCACGCCTGTTTTACGGCATACCGCGCCAGTGGCATCAGCACACAGGGATATAGGTTGCCGTCGGCCGTCAGATATGGGGTCTGCATGCAGGTGCAGCCCGTGGGCGACGTGGCCGTAAAGCGGCCGGCCAGCCACTCCAGGCAGGCGATGTTGCCCATCTTTCGGTAACGCCGCCTGAAATCCGCATCATCTTGATATGCAGCGATCAAGCGGCGGTACTGGTCTGGCGTGGGCATCTCAAGGCCGCCGCCGGTCCCGGCACGACCGGCGCGCACCAGGGTTCCGCTGACCAGCCGCGCGATACCGATCGCTTCGAGCTGTTCCAGAAGCCGGGGCAGTTGGTCAAAATTGTGCGCCATTTCGGTAAACGCCACCGTGGTGCGCGCACCCAAACCGGCCGCGGCCAGCAATCTCAATCCGCGCAACGTCCGGTTATAGCTGCCGTGGCCGCGGACCCGATCATGGGCAACCGCCTCGGCACCATCCAGGCTGACCTGGAAAATCAGGCGCTCGCATTCGGATCGGTTCAGGAAATCAACCGCTTCGCGGGTCAAAAGGGTGCCATTGGTTTGCAAACGAATGACGGCAAGACCTGTCAGCTGGCAGCAGAATTCAACGATATCGCGCCAATCGGGGTGAGTCAGTGGTTCGCCGCCGGTCAGGCAGATTTTTTTCAAACCAGCCGCCACCCATTGTTCCACGGTATGGGTAATGGATGAAACATCCACCTGCGCCCCGGTGTGTTCAGGCCCGGCTTCCGGCCAGCAATGCGCGCAATGCAGATTGCAAAATGGTGTGATCGACAGCGTGAGCTCTTCGGGTGGCCGCAGCCCGCTGCCGTGGATCATTGCCGGAAAGGAGGTGGTCAGCATATGCGGCGCCTATACCTCGGCGATGATGTGCCCCAGCGGCGACGGGTCGTAGCCGGGCAGGGCCGACAGCTCGCGTTTCAGGGCCGCGGTTTGCAGCGTCTCCATGACCCGCTGAACCGTGGGGTGGTCGAGCAGGTCGCGCGGGATGACCAGATCGCTGCGCACCACGGCCATGGGCACGAAATCGAGGTCGAACGCCCTGGCGATGATCCGGAAGCCCAGACCTGCGTCCGCCAGCCCCATGGCGACGATCTGGGCGCTTTCAATATGGGTGTAGGCAATGCGGTCGTAGCCGTGGATGTCGGCCACGGCAATGCCCTCCTGGCGCAACTGATCGTCCAGCAGCATCCGCAGGGCCGCCCCGCGCTCGCGGTTGACGAAACGCAGGTGCGGACCGCACAAATCGGCTACGGAGTGGATGCCCAGAGGATTGCCCCTGGCGACGATCAGGCCCTCCTCCAGCAGCGAATAGCCCACCACTTTGCCGTGGGTGCCGGCCAGCAGCTCGGCGGCCCGGCTCACGTTGGACTCCCCCTTGCTGTCGGTGTTGTGCAGGTGCGTGCCGGCGATGTGGGTCTGGCCGGCCGCCAGCTTTTTCAAGGCCAGGCTGCTGGAGGCGAAGCGGCACAGCACGCGCGCCTGCGCCGCCTGGCGGGCCACGTGGGCGCTGAGAATTTCAAAAGCCGGGTCGCACCCCATGAGCAGGGCCGTCTGATCGATGTCGCTGGAGGACGAAAACAGCTCGACATGGCGGCCGTCGGCGCTGAGCAGGCCGTCGGCGGCGCGCAGGCCGTCTGCCAGCGCGCGCCGCCCGTCCAGCGCAAAACCCACCAGTCGCCCCCGGATATTGGCCACGCAAATGCGTGAATGCGCCGTCCAGTGGTCATGCACCATCTGGATCGACGCGTCGCCCGGCGTCTCTTCCTCTTTAAAAAGATCTTCCACACGGCACCTGAATTGGCGCGCCAGCCGCAGTGCCACGGCCGTGTTGGGCAGATAGCGCCCCGATTCGATATCGTAGATCGCCTGCCGGCGCACGCCGATGCGGTCCGCCAGCTGGTCCTGGCTCCACCCGCGGGCCTGACGGAACTCTTTGACGAAGGATACTGCTTGAAACTGATCTTTGGCCATGCGCATGCCTTTCCGACAGTCAAAGACGCGTTTTCCGCCGCTGCGCTGAATACGGCGCACCGGCCAGGGTGATAGAAAATACTTGTTCAAAACTTACATGTACGGAATAAACGGCATCAGATTTGCGCCTACCGCCGTTTAAACACGATGAAAATCCATTTAAAAACATCTTGTACCACGATTTCGATCCTGAATGAAGCCGCAAAGACCCACCGCTCGATTTTTTAAGATTTGTCGCGTTTACAGGAATAATGACGTAAGGTCGCATCCCTGCCGGCCGATGCAAAAAAATGTTGACCCGGGCGAACAGCTGTGCAATGTCTGCCGTTCATATGACTTTTTAAAACGTCATCATTTTTCCCGCCAACTTGCGTCAGAAAACGATCGAAGGGGTTTAGCATGGACATCTATGAAGAATTAAAACGCAAGGCCGCCCAAACCTTTGCGGCCCATGGTCTGTTAAATGAAACCGTCGTGGTCAAAGCGCGGGCCCTGAGCCCGACAGAAGCCATCGGCCATCCGGAGGGCGACGACTTTCCCATTCAAAAAGGCAAGGAGCGTCTCATGCAGGCCGATATCCGCGGCGCGTTGGGGCAGGCCTTCACCGATCGATTCGGGGACTACGAGGGAACGATGCAGCAGATTCTCGAAGCGCCCCTGACCAACAACTATCGCCGCGCCATTTTTGTGGCCGCGCTCAACGCCGCTTTGCGTCACCTCGAGCAGATCGAGGGCACCATACACTGCCGCGATGAGGAGCCCACCCAGTGCGCCAACGCGCTCAGCGACCATATTTACAATCGCTACGGGAAAATAAAAATCACCCAGATCGGATTTCAGCCGCGCATGGTCGAGACCCTGGCCTCCCGGTTCACCATGAGGGTGCTCGACATGGACCCGGATAATATCGGTTACTCGAAATACGGTGTTGTCATTGAATCCCCCGAAGTGGCCAAAGATGCCGTGGCGTGGGCCGACATGCTGCTGGTCACGGGAACGACCGTGGTTAATGGCACCTTACCGGCGTTTGTTGGCGTCAAACCGGTTATTTTTTATGGCACCACTATAGCCGGGGCGGCCTATTTAATGGGGTGGGAGCGTTTCTGCGCGTGCGGCAAATGATACGGCGAATAAATGTTTCGCTGATCAATGGCTCGCCTGAAGGGGAGAAAGCGCCAATGCGTTTACCTTATTTAACACGCAGAGAGTTTCTCACAAAATCGGCCCTGGGAACGGCCGTCATGCTGGCCGGGCCGTACCTGACCATGGAAGTGTGGGCCGCCAAAACGGATAGACCCACTAAAATCGCCGTT
>JAVEYK010000079.1:0-12677 GCA_034003505.1 Anaerolineaceae bacterium
CTTTCGCCTTTCGCCTTTCGCCTATCCGCTATCATCTATCCCTACGGTGCATATACCACCCGATACACCCGCCCACCGGCATCATCGGAGATGAACATCTCACCGTTCAAGCCAAAAATGACATCTGCTGGGCGTCCATAGGTGGATGGGTCACCACATTTTTTGTTGTCTTCACGCCAGCCAGTGGCAAAGGTTTCACTGCCGGTTGGTAACCCGTTCTCCAGAATAACGCGTTCCACTTTACAATCGCGGTAATTCGCAACGACGTTGGTGTTCCAGGAACCATGATAAGCAACATAGAGATCATTCTTGAACCCAGCCGGGAAATTGCTGCCAGAGGCGATTTCCATTCCCAATGGGGCGGAATGCGCCGGGGCGGTGAATATGGCCGGGATGGCGTCATGGCAGGCAAAGCCGGTTGGCAATGCCAGACGTGTATCGCGAATTTCGTTCGCGTTCACCAATCCCACACCCGGTGTGTAACAATATGGCCAGCCGTGTGATTTATTCTTTTGCACCGGGATGACGATCTCCTCGGGTGGCAGGTCATCTCCCAAACCGTCACTGCCGTTGTGATTAGCCCACAATTGGCCTGCGGGTGACCAGAGAAAATCGACGCTGTTGCGCAATCCCCAGGCATACACCGGGCGTCTGTTCACGTCTGTGTCATTTGCAAATGGATTATCGGCAGGGATTGATCCATCCGGATTAAAGCGCAATATGGCAGCCCGGCGGGGATCAGTCTCCTCGCAGACATTGCAACTGGATCCGGCACTGACGTACATTTTCCCATCCGGCCCGAAATGAATGGTGCGTGAGCTGTGGCCGACAGGTGCGGGGATATTATCGGTCACCAATTGCGGTGCTGAAAAATTACCCCCTGGGTCAGGACCCTGAATGCGTTGCACCCGATCACCGGAGGCAATGTACAGATAGCCATTATAGAATTCGATGCCATGCGGCAGACTGATGCCACTGGCGACAATTTCCACGCCATCCGAAAGCCCATCCTGGTTACGATCGGGCAGACGCACTACCTGACCGGCACTCATCAGGCTGATATACAGGTAACCATCCGGACCAATGTCCATAAAGCGCGGTTTACCGGAGAGGTTATTGGCAAAAATCCGAATCTGAAATCCGTCCGGCAGTGTTATGCGCTGGCTGGCTGCATCGGCTGGGGGAAGGGGGATACCGGTAGCGTTGGCCACCAGTGGTAGGTAAACTGTATTGTTATCCAGAGCTTGAGCCTGGGCAGGGGATGACCATCCACTGGCAACCAGGACAATAGTGAATAGGAGAATTATAATCTTTTTCATCATATTTATTATTATAGGGTAGCTGTCTGAACAATCAATGAAAAGCGTTCTACAATCAGATAACCAATCCCCAAAAAATAGAATTCATAGTTATTTATTAAGCAATGGTAGAAAAATTCTGGAAATTGATTCATGGCTTTCGTACGCGCCCATATCGACAGTTGCCACTCCATCCAGATCGGCATCGAAAACCCTACCTTTACCATCCAGGTCATAAAGGTAAAGGATAGGGGTTTGCACTGCAGTGTTGTTGCCTTTTTCTATACATTCAGAAAATGGTGAAATGTGATAATCTCCAGCATTTGTAAGACTAGGAGAAACCTCAATTGGCTTGATGAATTGTGGATCGGTATTCATATTACCAGTCCCTGAAAATCCACCTTGAATATTTGAATAGGTGATTGTCATAATCCCACCATTTATGTTGTAGTATTGGTCAAATGAATTTCCCCAAATAATGGAATTGATAATCGTCGGTTGAGCAAAGCCACCATCATTGTATAAACCGCCGCCCCCCTTAGGATTTTCAGTAAAATTATAGGCCATGGTGACATTCGTTAGTTTTGGAGCAGCATTCAGATTATATAAGGCACCACCTTTGGAAGAAGCTCCATTTCCTGAAAGTAATGAGTTGACCAGTTTTGGTGCACTTTCCACACTATAAATTGCTCCTCCATAAAATGCTTGATTCCCTCGAATATAGGTCTCTTGAATCAGAGGGGTAGAGTTAAAATCATTGTAAATACCTCCCCCTTTATCAAATGCGCCATTGTTGTCAATGTGTACCTTCATCAGAGTGGGATGAGAATTTTGAATAAACAATCCTCCTCCCTGGTAAGCACTGTTTCCGATAATGGTAAGATTGGTCAACCATAGAAAATTGGAGCAATTATTTACCCACATTCCAGCACCTTTGTTCTGGTTGTTCGTTGTGCCATTTGCATGCCCGGATGTGATGAAAATGTTATCAACAACTGTAGTAGCACTAATAGCGTTACAGGACATTACATGAAAACTATTATCCAACGATATTGGATCATTAGGCGCAGTGTGATAATATCGATATCCGTAGGGTTCAAGGGGGGAATCATTTGCCAATAAATCACCGCTAAGAACGGTTGGGGTAGCATCTGGTATGCGTTGATCTATGTCGGTTTCTGCACCATAGAAGCCACCAAATATATGTACACCGGATTTTAGAACGAATGAAATTGTCCGGTCGCTCGTGCTGGTAGGTCTGTATATACCCCCTGCCACCCAGATTTGCTGCGGTGCAACTGCGACCTGCAATGCATCCTGCAGATCGGTAAAGGCATTTTCCCAGGTAGAGCCATCCTCGCTTCCTGTAGCACCTTGATCAACATAAATGATTCCACCTTTTGTGTCCGTTACATCTTCTGCAAGTACTACCGGAAGTTTATTCCCATGTGTCATGAAAATGGCAACCAATGTAATTAGCCCAAATACTGTTGTTAAAATTTTATACATCATAAACCTCTGTCTTTCTTGAAATATCAGGTTTTTTCATCATTTAGTCAACAATGGCAGAAAGACCTCAAAGGTTGGCGTGGTAAATGGGGTGCCAAATCCCGCTAGAATTGTCATATTTCCTGTTATTGTCACCACAATGCTGGTTTCGGAAGACTCAATGTCACCACCCCAGCCCAGGAAAGACCATTCATCCAAAGGTATTGCTGACAGAGTTACCTCTTCTCCAAGGGAATAGAAACCTTTCAAAGGGTTTTGATCGACAATTCCATATCCTTCGGGCTCAACTGTCACCGTCAATGAGTACCCATCCGGTTCGAATTGAGCGGTAATACTCAGATTGTCATTCACAGTTATAATCAGTGGATGATCTACGCTGATCACATCTCCACTCCAGCCAGTGAACTTCCATCCGAGTTCAGCAACAGCTGACAGTTCTACCTGTTGACCAAATTCATAAGGTCCACTCACGTTCCTTTCAATGGTTCCTTTGCCGTCCGGGTTAACTGAAAGAGAAAGTATATAATCAATTTTGGTGAAAGAAGCTGTCAGGCTGGTATTGCCATCGATTCTCACCAGCAACGGGTTTTCTGTACTGGTTATGTCGCCACTCCAACCGCTGAATGTCCAACCAGGATCGGCGAACGCAGTGAGGGTAACGAATTCGCCATCCGAATAAGAGGTTTTGTCAGGGTTTTTAGTCACATCCCCATTGCCGACGATCTCAACTGACAGCGTATTTTGCTGATATTCATAAGCTCCCATATCAACGGTGGCTGTACCATTTTCATCTCCATCGAAGATGCGTTGGAAACCATCCAGATCTTTCAGGAAAATAATGGGTGTTGTAACAGCAGCATTGGTGCCCAAATCAACACAAGGTGAAGATGCAGTGATCCTGTAATCCCCACCGGGGGTAGGTTTCTCCTGAGCAGCGATCGAACTGACAAACATGGGATTTCCAGTAATGTTATTGTCTCCACTATGCCCACCTTGAATATCTGAATAAGTTACAATCATTTCCCCACCATTATCATCGTGTTGACTGGGTACATTTCCAAACAGAATAGAATTCACGAATGATACATTGGAAGCACTTCTGAAATTATAAATACCACCTCCTGTGGAAGTTCCCGTGGCATAATTATTCACCAGCGTTACATTGGTAAACTGATGAGCAGAAGAGTTGTTGTAGATACCACCACCAAACTGAGTGGCTACATTACCAGAAATGAGTGTGTTGGCGATGTTATTTTGGTTTTCAAAGTTGTAGATGGCTCCCCCATATACAGCTAGATTTCCTCGTAAAACCGTTTCTCGAATGGTTGGGTTTGAATTAGTCGAATTATACACACCTCCACCAGCACCAAAAGCGCTGTTACTTTTGATATCCAATAGCATCATCATGGGGCTGGAAGTCAGATTATAAACAGCTCCACCTTGATATGCAGAATTGCCAATAAAATCGAGATTACTCATCCACAGGTTCTGAGCACAATTGTTTACCAGAATTCCTGCTCCTACCTGATCATTTCCAGTTTCATTGGCATGGCCAGCAGTGATGGTGAAGCCATCCAGGATGGTTCGTTCAGTAAGACTATCACAGCGGAGAACATGAAGACTGTTGTCAATTGTAAGAGGGTCGTTGGCACCTGTGGCAAATAACTGCCGGATGCCAAGAGCAGTTACCTTATCATTTCCATTGAGGTCTCCACTCAGAACAGAAGGAGGATTGGTGGAAACGCGTTGGAAAACATCACTTTCCGTTCCAGCAAAACCTCCAAACAAATGCACTCCGGTTTTCAACATAAAGGAAGCTGATCGGTCTGAGGTAAGAGTCGGTTTATATAAACCATCCGCCACCCAGATTTGTTGCGGGGCAATAGCATCCTGCAGGGCATCCTGTAAATGGGTGTAGGCATGCTGCCAGCTACCACCATTATTGAAACCATTTGCATCTTGATCGACGTAAATGATGGGTTGGTATTCAAAAGCACCGATATCCACCAGGTCTTCCTGGATTCTGAGACCACCCGCCAGGTCAAGATCAAATCCAGCTGGGACAAGAGCGTTGTTCCCGGTATTGATGGCTGGAGAACCGGGCAGGAGTCGGTAATCTCCTTCGGAAGTAGGTGCCAACGAACGATCAACTGGATTTCGGAACATAATATCTCCGAAAACTAAACTATTCTCTTTACTCAATGTACCAATTCCAAAAGAATAGTCATAATCCTTAACAATCGAATTTTTGATGATTAAATCTCCAAAGCTAATGTCTATCCCACTTGAGTATGGTGACAGATCAGAACGGTTTCCTACGATTGTTGAGTTAATCACGGTAATCCTGGATCTATCCAAATCACTGCCTGTAAAGGTTTTAATGCCTCCACCCGCAAAAGCAGCATGGTTTCCGGTCATCAAAACATTCACCATGTCAAGATCACTGTTGAACGCATAAATAGCACCCCCATTCCCACCAGGATCTTTATAGGCATCATTACCCTTTAATCTTGAATTGGTTATTGTTAAATAATTGTGTTGCAACATATATATCGCCCCAGTGTATGGGGCAGAATTGTTCAAAAAATTTGACCAATCGATCGTAGCCTGACAGTCGAAATACATCATGATTGCACCACCAGACAGGCTGGGGTTGGACATCCCAGGCACCTGGGTATTGCCTTCAAACATAGTATTGAAAATATCGGCAGTGCTGAAATCAAACAGATGCAAGCCAGCACCACCGCTGGTTCCCCAGTTTTCAACGAATTGGGAGTTAGACAACGAAAGAAGTGTGTCGTTGGCGATGAAGATGCCAGCGCCATCGCCAGCCTCATTATATTTAAAGATGGAATTGTCCACTGTCAAATGGGAATGGTAATAAGCATAAATAGCTCCACCATCCAATCCGGTATTTCCGTAGAACTGCATATTCTTCAATTGCATATCTGCACTTTTACGAACCCACACACCGCCACCACCACCAATGTAAGTACCTCCATCCCCGATTACCAGGCTGGATGCCATGCCACCGGTAACGATGAAACCATCCAGAATTGTGCTGGCAGATAAATTCATTGCAGTTACAATATGGCTGGCATTTGTTCCCAGTAAATGGGTGTAATGCTCTGCAATGAAATTACCATCTGCGTTTACATCATTTCCTTCCAGGTCTCCAGAAAGAATGGTTGGATTTGTGTTCCAATCACGCTGATCGATGAGAGTTTCTGTTCCGGTAAAACCGCCATAAATGGATACACCATTGGGGAGGAGAAAAGTCTTGGATCGGATTTCCAATGGATTGCGTTGATTTGAGGGAATATAAACGCCTTCTGCCACCCAAATTTCTGAACCCGATGAGGCAACCTGTAAAGCAGATTCCAAATCAGTGAAGGCATCCACCCAGGAACTGCCATTCCCTGCACCGAATGCATCCTGATCTACATAAATGATCCCACCTTTTGTCTCAGCAGAAATTGCCATAACAGTAGTGTTCATGGGTAGAAACGGATCATACACCTCGTTAATAGGAAGCATAAAGGTTGATGTCTCGAGAAATTCAGCAAAATAACCACCAGGCTTTGGTAATACAGAATCACCAGACGGGTCCTCCAATTCACTGAAACCGATATTTGTGGATTGCAGTTCATAAGGCCCCAAATCCACCAGACCCACAAAGCGTGGATTACCGTCCAAATCAGTAGTTACATTTTTACTAAGATAAATGTTGTTGCCAGCATTCAAAATTTGTGGGATGGCAGCTTCAGTCAGGTGATAATCTCCAGCTGAGGTTGGGGCATTTTCTTTGGGTAGTGGATTCACAAACCCTGGATTGGAACTACCACCTTCATCTTTATAACAATTGTTAAATGTTGGATAAATACCTTCCGTAAAAACATAATTAAAATCATTATCCCAAATAATTGAGTTGTTAAAAGTTGTTGACTTAATCCCCCAAAATTCTGCCGCATCTCCTTGTCTACTGGTGGTATTCCCGGCAATGGTGAGGTTGCTAGCAACCAATGTCCCATCAAATTGACGAATTGCCCCTCCCCCTCCAAAAGAGTAATTTCCACTGAATAATGCATTGGTCATCACTGTGTTAGCATTGCTGATATGGATGGCCCCTCCACCAGACACAAAACCGTAATTCCCGGTGAATTTTCCATTGGTAAGATAAAAGTTAGATACTTCTGAGCTGGTTCCGTTAATGATAGAGATGCCCCCACCAATATTGTCACTGAATTCCACGTCTTTCATGACAATTAAAGGTGGTTGATATGCATCCAATCCCCCTGAATCTCGACCGGTGTTGCTCAACACTTTGACATTTTCTAATTTCAGGGAAGCACGCCAAAGGAAAATACCTCCGCCCACGGCACGCGCGTAGTTGTCCCGGATGATGGTATTCCTGATTGCCACATCACCATCTGAATAAATACCTACCCCACCACCACTGTAGCCAAAATTGCCACTGATGACTGAATCCTCAACCAGGGCTGAACTGCCAGCATCAAACCACATACCACCCCCTCGGTGACGGAAATACAAGGCGGTGTTGCCACTTACGAACAAATTTCTGAGGATTGGCGCACCACCGATAACGTGCACACCGCCACCATGTTTATAGATTTCTTCATCCGGATTATCTGCAAAACCGCCGGTGATTATAAAACCATCCAGGATGGTAGTATTGCTTAGATTTTGACAAAATACCACACTGTAAGCATTATTCCCGACTTCAGTTTCCCAGGTTTCATTGATGAAATTTCCATCTTTATTAATATCATTCATATCCAGGTCACCACTCAGGATGCTTGGATATTGTCTGGGATTCCTTGTATGAGTGCCCGCCAGAAAGCTACCCATGATCTCAACGCCATCTTTAAGGATGAAGCTTTTTGTGCGTTGATCGGCAGCTAATCTGGCAGTGGTAGGTAAATACAGCCCTTGAGCGACACGAATAGTATCACCAGTGCGGGCGGCATCGATGGCAGGTTGCAAATTCTTGAAGGCTGCTGTCCATGAAGTTCCGTCTCCCGGATGGGCAATATTCGCATCCACATACCAGATGCTGGCGGCATGAACAAGTGGCAGTTCGTGCCCATTACGGAACAAATTTCCTGCCACAAAAATCAAGACCATTAGAAATCGAATAAATAATGATAATACTTTCTTAAACATTTAGACCTCTGTCTTTTCATCTGAATAGTTAATAGAAGAATTCCGATTTGATTGAACCTGCTTCCGCAGATATTCGAATAATTCTTCGATATTTTTGAAATTTATCAATTCACGGGTGCCTGGTTTTTCGAGGGATGCTAAGAATTGTTGTGGATTGTGGTGATCCAATTCCCAGATACGAAGTAAATAGGATACATAAAATGAATTCATAACCGCTCAATAAAAAGATGTGATTTTATTCAGGATACAAAATCATCGTCAATAGATCGTCAAATAGTAAAAATCGTAGATTTGGTCATTATTAGGAAGAGTGGTTTTGGCGGATATTCACTCGCGAAAAATACCCATTAGCCCCAAATTATTGAGCTGATTCTTAAAATCAATATAATTAATGAATATGCAATATTCACCACCATTAGAAATCCTATGTTTCGGAGGTTTTCACGTACGAAAGGGTGAAGAACCAATCACTGCATTTAACACCGATAAAGTGCGGGCTTTATTTATTTATCTGGTTGCAGAATATGGGAAAAAGTTTAAACGCTCACATTTGGCGGGTTTGCTATGGAGTGATATCCCGGAAGAGCAAGCCTTACACAACTTGCGTCAGGCAATTACTTTATTAAGAAAAGCAATCAGAGAGGAGGATCAGTCTATCATTTATGCTGATCGGGAAATGGTCGGGTTGCAGCCAAATGCAAACGTGAGAGTGGATGTTTTTGAATTCTCCCAATGGATGAAAATTGCTTATCGCCATCAAAAAAATCAGCACGGGTTGGGCACGATTAATATCGTCGCTCTAACCAAAGCGATAGAAATTTTTCAAAATCCTTTTCTGGATTGTTATCATCTTAATGTCAGTCCTCTTTTTGACGAATGGTTGCTGATCACCCGCGAAAAATTTGACACAGCTGCCGTGGAAGGAATGTCGTACCTGGCAGATTATTTTGAGCGTCGGGAGGAAAAAATCAATGCCATCCAGATGCTCCGCAAAATAATCCACATTATGCCATGGGATGAAAGAGCACACTATCGGTTGATTCAGCTATTAGCACAAGAGGGGCAATGGAGTGCAGCCCAAAAGCAATATGGTTCGCTGGTACGATACCTGAAAAACGACCTGAATGTTAGTCCGGATCCACAAACGGTGGCATTATTTGAACAAGTACGTACACAAGCATTATCCAATCACCTTTCTGTATCAGTTACGAAAACCTTGCACAATTTACCACTGTTGACCAGCAACTTTGTGGGTCGGGAGAAGGAAATTGCCAGCCTGAGTGAATTGATAGCCAATCCCATCATTCGTTTGGTGAATATTCTTGGTTTGGGTGGTATTGGCAAAACCCGCCTGGCGTTGGAAATGGCTTTCCTGCAGTACGGCATTTTTCAACATGGTGTGTTTATGGTTCCCCTGCGAAATATTGATTCCTATGATGAGTTCTTAACAGGAATTGGACAAATACTTCAAATTCATTTTACAGACCAATACACGAAAGAACACCAGGTTTTGGGTTATTGTCGTCAAAAACAACTGCTTTTACTATTGGATAACCTGGACGAATTATCAACAAATCAGGATGTTCAGAATTTTCTAGCAGAAATGGTGAAAGATTGTCAGCAGGTAATGATTCTGGTCACATCCAGACAAAAGACGAATATCACCGAAGAGACTATTTATAGGTTGGATGGCCTGGAATTTCGGGAGCCGCGAAAAATTGATAGTGGAGCGATTACGCATTCAGAAGCAGCTTTATTATTTGAGCAAAGAGTGCAAACCACACAACACAGATTTGAAATTACACCTGAAAATCAAAAAACCATTCACCAACTGTGCAATCTGGTGGAAGGGCATCCTTTGGCGATTGAACTGGTGGCAGGTTCCATATCGGGGAATGTTGAACGAAGGATTCAAGAAACGATTGTGAAGGGGATGAGTGCCTTTGTTTCTGCACTGGCAAATAGTCAACAACACCATCAGACGTTGGCGGCTGTGTTTGAAGTGTCCTGGCAACGGCTATCTTCCCAAGAAAAATCAGATCTAGCCAGGTTGGCATTATTTAAGGGGGGATTTGCGGAGGAAATATCGGGTGAAATTTTTGGAATCATTGCGCATAGATTATTTACTTTATTGGATAAATCTTTACTGCGGGTAAATTCACAGGGAAGATATGATTTACATGAGATCGTGCGCCAATTTGCATTAACTAAATTACAACAATCCAAAGAGTGGGGGATTGCATTTCAAGCGTTCGCAGAATATTATCTGAAATTAATACAGGAACAGGCAATGCGATTTGAAGCTGGCGAGCAATCTTCCAGTTTGGAATGTATTGAACTGGAATTGGATAATATAAAAGTTGCCTGGGATTGGGTTGGTCGAACAAAACAATTTTCATTACTATTGGATGTTATTGAAATGCTCTTCCAATATTTTAATATCCGCAGCCGGTTTAACCAGGGAGTAGATTGGTTGGAAGGGTTGAAAATCCATATCGAAGGGCAGCCTGACCACCAATTGTTATACATCATGGTTTTGAATCGCATTGGCTCATTGGCATATCACGCACGACAGAATGATTTGGCACAAAACACATTGATGAAATGTTATGAACACTTAGGTTTTCTGGAAAATGATCGCGAAATGGCGTTGTGTCTGATTGGTTTGGGTGCGATCGAATTTCGCAATAAAAAAAAATATCAAAAAGCGCTAGAATTCGCAACCCAAAGTATACAACTTTACCAAATTTTAGAGGATTCATCCGGTGAAGCTTATGCTGCCTACTTCAAAGGAATAATACTCAACCGAATGGCGGATTACGATCTGGCAGAATCAGCATTGCTGCATTCTATCGCGCTTGCCAGAGCACACAAAAATGTACGTCGTATGGTGGCCCCATTGAATGTGCTGGGTGATATTGCCTGTATCAAGGGACAATATAACAAAGCTGAGGTATTTTTTAAAGAAGCATTGGAAATTGCTATACAGCTGGGAGACCGGTTTAATCAAGGGATTTTATTGAACAACCTAGCGACTCTTTTTCATTACAGCAAAGATTATGAAAAGGAAAAAGAAGCACTTTTAGAAAGTCTGGCAATCTGTGAAGAGATTGGGGATCAGGATGGGATTGCGTTGGCGTATAACAACCTGTGTGAAGTGCATATCGTAAAGGGAGAATTTGACCAGGCAATTCAATATGCTGATATGGGATTGGCGATCGGTCATCAGATTGGTGAGGAGTGGACGATTATCGTCAGCCTGAACAATTTGGGAGAAGCTTATTTGGGATTAGAAAATAGAGCAAAAGCAAAAGAGAATTTGCAACAGGCGATCTGCATGGCAAAGCAGATCGAATCGCTGGATTTGGTCGCCCGTGTCGCCGTGAATATTGGTCAATGGAAATTAATGGACGGTCAATCAGAAAAAGCAATCGAGTGGCTGCAAGCTGCAATTTCACATTCAGCGATTGAATTTGACCACCAGCAAAAAGCACTTTCCATTCTGAAAGAATGCCAGATCCAACCAGGCTGCAAAGGGGATGATGAGCTCTTAGAAAGAATCACAACTGAATTTTGTGACGAGTAAGATCAACTTCGTCGTTTGCGCCAAGCGTATGCATTAATTGGTACAGGAGGGGTTTTAATATATACTGGGGATATAAGAATGAGTCTTTTGGGAGGTGAACATGCAATATCGTGATTTGGGTGCTACGGGCTGGAAAGTATCGACAGTTTCTTTTGGTGCCTGGGCGATTGGCGGAGATTGGGGCAGTGTCGATGATCAGGAATCGATTGCAGCCTTGCAACGGTCCATCGAGCTGGGGGTCAATTTTATCGACACAGCCGATGTGTACGGAGATGGACGCTCAGAACGCCTGGTGGCGCAGGTGCTTAAAGACCATAAAGACATCCACGTAGCCACCAAAGCCGGCCGCCGCCTGGATCCGCATCTTGCCAGTGGCTACAACCGCCAGAATTTAACTGCCTTTGTCGAACGCAGCCTGAAGAATCTGGCTACCGAGGCGATTGACCTCTTACAGCTGCATTGCCCACCGACTGAGGTCTATTACATGCCGGAAACATTCAGCGTGCTGGATGACCTGGTGCAGGCTGGCAAGCTCAAGCATTATGGGGTCAGTGTCGAAAAAGTGGAAGAAGCCCTGAAGGCGATTGAGTTCCCGAATGTGAAAACAGTCCAGATTATCTTCAACATCTTCCGCCAGCGTCCGGCTGAATTGTTCTTTCAGGAAGCAATGCGCAAAAAGATTGGAATCATCGTGCGTGTTCCCCTGGCGAGTGGTATGTTAACCGGAAAGATGAAACCAAACACTACTTTTGCACCCGATGACCACCGCTCCTTCAATCGCCATGGTGAAGCGTTCGATCGTGGTGAGACCTTTGCCGGGGTGGATTATGAGATCGGCTTGCAGGCCGTGGAAGAAATCCGTGCGTTGCTGCCACCCGGATGGAGCATGCCGCAATTTGCCCTGCGCTGGATTCTGATGCATGCAGCCGTCAGCTGCGTCATCCCGGGTGCCAAAACGCCACAACAGGCGCAGGATAACGCCGCCGCTGCCGATCTGCCGGAGCTGAGCGCAGAGGTAATGGAAAAAGTGAGCCAGATTTACCAGAGCCAGATTCGGGATTCCGTGCATCATTATTGGTAAGAATCTGCTGAAAGGCGAA
>JAVEYK010000080.1:0-12676 GCA_034003505.1 Anaerolineaceae bacterium
CAAATCCCACAGGAATGGCTGACCATGGTTTGCAAGCTTCACCCGGTAACAGCCGCGGTGGTCTGGCAGGTGTTAACCGCCAGAATCCTTCCTTCCACCATCACCCTGGCACAGAGTTCCCCGGATCGCAAACGCTTTAATCTGGTGTCCATCGTCGCCAGCGGCAATCCGGACGAGTGCGAGGAAGTCACTCAAATGGCACGGCTGGAGGTGGATGAAATCCTCTATTCAGTGGTGCCGGGTTACCGCTCCCGTCAGATTTTGCAATAACGGCATTGAATCTGATCTCCAATATTGACTCTACCTGTTCATGAAGGCCGGGTCTTTTTTTATTAAAAGAAAAAACCCTTATTTGTAATCTACGTGGTTAGCTGCGATGCTAACAAATAAGGGTTTTTCTCGCCGCTGTCTGTCACCCAATAACAAACAGGGGCATATCCCAATCCTCAGGAGAACCAGAAGTCGAAGAAACGAAATTTGTTAAGCAGGAAAACGTAGTTCTGGTGGTTTTCCCTGTTGGGCTTATTTATACCTCAAAAACTTTTGTCAATCGTCATATTAATGGGTGATATTTGACCTGATTGCTCCAGTCTTCACAAACAGGGGCCATCAAGCAGGAGATTGTTTTCAATGTGGATTGTAAGAAACCAGGAATTTTTTGGAGAAACTCGGTACAATTAAGATAGTGTTTGGGAATCAAGCATAAATGGAAAAAGGAGAAAAAATGTCAGTAAACACCCCTCCCATCGTTTCTGGTGGGCTGCCTGTATTGGGGCATGCCCTGGAGATGATGCGTGATCGAGAAAAACTATTTAAACGTGGATACCGCGAGCATGGGGATGTATTCGCCATCAAGCTCGGGCCGCGTTTTGCAGCAGTTGTCAGCGGTGCCGATAATAATAAAATTGTATATACACAGACCGACAAATCCCTCAATATGCAGGAAGCTTACGGATTTTTAAAAGCCTCCCTGGGTGAAGTGCTTTTTACCGCCAGTAAAGACGCCTATTACAATCAGCGCCCGGTCCTTCAGGAAGTTTTTCGCCGTGAGCGCATGGCTGGCTATATTCAGGCGATGAATATTGAGATTCAACGCTGGATCGATGGGCTGGGTGATAGTGGAACAATGGATCTTTCAGCTGAGATGCTGCGCCTGGCACAGTTTGTTGCCGGGCACGCGCTGATTGGGCCGCAATATCAGGAAGAGTTAGGCGCGGGGTTCTGGGACCTGTATCTGGATATCAGCCGTTCTCTGGATCCGATTTTGCCACCTAACCTGCCACTGCCCAAATTCAGGCGTCGCGATAAAGCCAAAGCAGCCATCAACCATATATTCCGTGGGATGATTGAAAAGCGTCGCCAGCATCCGGAACAATACGATGATCTGATCAGCACTCTGTTGCAAACCCCCTTGAAAGATGGTGGCGTGATGGATGATCAGACGATTGTCAGTATGTTCACTGGCTTGCTGTTTGCCGGACATGAAACCACAGCAGGCCAGGCTGCCTGGACAGTCGCTTTAATTCTCCAACATCCAGATTATCTTGAAAAGGTGAGGGAGGAACTTCAACAAAAAAGCCCAGGTACTGAGATTACCCAGGAAGTGATCAATCAATTGGATCATATTGCCTGGGCAATTGAGGAGACCACACGCATGCGTCCCTCCGCAGATTTGCAGATGCGCACGGTTGAACAACCGCTTGATCTGGGTGGCTATCATTTACCTTCGGGATGGCAGGTGATTGTCAATGCTGCCAATTCTCATTTCCTACCACAGGTCTTCAAAGATCCCGATTTTTATGATCCCATGCGCTGGTCACCCGAGCGCGGGGAAGGGAAAAATGCCTTTGCGATGGTTGGCTTTGGTGGTGGGATCCACAAATGTACCGGCATGAACTTTGCCAAAAATGAGATGACCATTATCACAGCCCGTCTGTTGCAGACTTTTGAAATGGAATTGCTCAGTCAGGATATTCAGGTGGTGCAGGGAGCCGGTGCCAATCACCCCTCAGAGATCAAGATTCGCTACCAGAAAAAATAAGGCCGATTACTAACCGGTGAAGCCCTTCTGGCGCAGCTCCTGTTCCCAGGCTTGAATGTCTATGGGGGCGGTCATATCGATTGTTAACGGAGTGACCGCGACCACGTTATCATATACCACCGCGAAGACGTCGCAATCTGGGGTGACGTCTTCTCTGCTGACATTGACCCGGAACCCGATGCGGCTGGGGTCCTGCCACCCTTTTTGGATGTCATAGTAAGGCACATAATACATATGCCGTGATAAACGCGTCATACGCCAGGGGGTTTCCTCGGTGGCATGCACCGGTACTTCCAGTTTCAGCAGGTCCACACCGGCTGGAAGAGGTCTTTCCAGTAACATTTTCGCAAATTTGTGGGTGAAAAAGCCCGCCACGGAGAAGTCTACCGTCGGGTCGTGCTTATCAAAATCATCAATATTTTCCAATTGCAGGGAGGCTGCAATGGTGGGGATGTTAAAGCTGGCTGCTTCCAGGGCTGCCCCTACAGTGCCCGAGATGGTGATCCCGGTGCCAAAGTTTTCTCCATAATTAATCCCTGAGATAGCCAGGTCAGGTTTACGTGGTAAGATCTTCAAAAGCGCGCTTAACACGCATTGCGCGGGTGTGCCTCCGACAGCATAGGCTTTGAAATTCCCCGCATCCAGGCAGCATTCCACTTCTTCAATCATGCCATCCGTATGCAGTGGATGACTGCGGCCGGTGGAGGAGTTTTGGTCGCGGGGAGCAACCAGAACTACTTCACCTAGTGGTGCCAGAGCACGCGCCACAGCATGAATGCCAGGGGATGCGATGCCATCATCATTGGTAACCAGAATTAAAGGTTTGTCATTTATCATCGTTAAAAAGTCCTTTGCAGGTTTACTTTATATCACATCTGGGCAATTCCTGCTCAGAATTAATGTTAAATTATCCCGTTGGGTATGCTCTATTTCCACCTTAAGAACAGTCTTCACTGGCTGATGGATGGTTGTCAACCAGATCAGTATTTTTTATAATGAGCATGCAGGAGTGTCCTATGACAAGAAAAAAGAAACGCTTGAGTTTATGGTTGGTATTAAGTTTATTGGGATTGTGCCTGGGGTTAAGCGCAATTTCTGCTGTTTTCAATTTGTTTGTACCCGACCAGAGCATCGATCCCGATCGGTTGGCGGAGTTGGATATGGTCCGCGTGTTGGAAGCACAACATCTGCGCCAGGAATTGGGTGATCAGGTCTTTCCGGGTCTGCAATCTGTGGATATACCAGCGCTGATCTTTAATGAAGAGAATGCCTTTTTGACCGGTGTTCAGGATCCTGAAACAGGCTGGGTTAAAGTTCCGCAGGAAACACAACGCGGGGATACCTGGCAGGCAATGCCAGCATTGGAAAACTACCCTCACGAGATCTATTACCGTAGCGCTTACGATCGCCATGATCCCAAACAGGAGCCGGATGCTTTCACTGTGCGGGTTGGTGACACCTACGTAGCCAGTCTGCCATCCGCGGAATGGTTTCGCATAGGGCTGATGAATCAGTTCCGCATGGATTTGCCAGGCTTTTTAAAACCGGTTTTCCCATATTCATTGATTGCTTCGATATTTATTCCGAATAGTGATACCTACCTTTCGATGATCCAGCATGAGAGCTTTCATGCTTTTCAGGCAGTCTGGGCACAAGGGCGCCTGGATGCAGCAGAATGGGACGGAATCCGTTTGGCTGATCAGTATCCCTGGGAAAATCAGGAAGGTATCGCTGCCTGGCAGCAGGAACTGGAAGTATTAAAATCAGCCTTGAAGTCAGAGGATAAAGAAGAGACCAGGCAACTGGCACAGCAATTCCTAAATCTTCGTGATGCTCGCCGGGAGAGCATGCAACTCTCAGCTGATTTGATTCGCTATGAGAATCAACGCGAATGGATAGAAGGGTTGGCTCGCTACGCTGAGTTGGAGACCTGGCGCTTGGCATCTACTGATGATCAGTACCAACCAATAGCAGCCATGCAGAGTGACCGGAAATTCAAAGGATATCAGACTTTCGATACCCGCTGGAGCAGGGAATTGGATCAGATCACCCGCATGGCATCTGATGAAGGCGATGGGCGCTTCTACTACACAGGTATGGCACAGGCATATTTGCTGGATCAGCTGCACCCATCCTGGAAGCTGACTCTGGGAGCAGACCCGATGCTCAACCTGGAAGATTTACTCAGGCAGGCCATGACGGTTAAGTAACTTTCATCAAGTTCACATAAAACCAACCACTTCAGGTAAAATGAAACCATGAGCCGGGTGAATGGAATAGTCCTTTCACCCGCTGATACCTGACCAATCAACAGGTAAACAAAAATCATTGGGTTTCAACTTGAGGTGAGAGCATGAACGATCAACAGGTAATTTTCTCCATGGTGCGTGTGGGCAAAGTAGTCCCACCCAATAACCGCCAGATTTTGCGCGATATTTCCCTCGGGTTTTATTATGGCGCAAAGATTGGCGTGCTGGGTTTGAATGGGGCTGGCAAGAGCACCTTGCTGCGTATCATCGCCGGGAAAGACCAGGATTACATTGGAGAGGTGACCTTTTCAAAAGGGTACACGGTTGGCATGCTCGATCAGGAACCAGACTTGGATAACAGTAAAACCGTTAAACAGGTGGTGGAAGAAGCGGTTGCTCCTATTATCGAGAAATTACACGCGTTTGATGAAATCAATAATCAGTTCGCCGAGCCGGATGCCGATTTCGATGCCCTGATTGCAAAACAGGGGCGGCTTCAGGAAGAGCTCGATCACGTGGATGCCTGGACGCTCGATAACCGCCTGCAGATGGCCATGGATGCGCTGCGCTGCCCGGCGGGCGATACGCCTGTTCAGGTGCTCTCCGGTGGTGAACGCCGCCGGGTGGCACTCACCCGCCTGCTGTTGACCGAGCCGGACATCCTGCTGCTGGATGAGCCCACCAACCACCTGGATGCAGAGTCTGTTGCCTGGCTGGAACATCATTTACAGCAATATCGGGGCACTGTCATTGCCGTCACCCATGATCGCTATTTTTTGGATAACGTCGCCGGTTGGATTCTGGAGCTGGATCGCGGATATGGGATTCCCTGGAGAGGAAACTACACCTCCTGGCTGGAACAAAAACAGGAACGCCTGGCTGTTGAGGAAAAATCAGAATCGAAACGTCAACGCACCCTGCAACGGGAACTCGAATGGATTCGCATGTCTCCCAAGGCACGCCAATCTAAAGGAAAAGCCCGTGTCACGGCTTATGAACGCCTGCTCAGTCAGGAAGTTGACCAGTATCGCGGTGAACAGGAGATCTATATCCCGCCCGGTGAACGTCTGGGAAATGTTGTTTTTGAGTTTGATCAGCTCAGCAAAGGTTATGGGGAGCGACTGTTGATTGATAATTTCACTGCTGCCATTCCACCCGGCAGTATCGTGGGTGTGATAGGACCCAACGGTGCTGGCAAGACCACTTTATTGCGCATGATCACCGGGCAGGAACAACCGGATAGTGGTTCCGTGCGCATTGGGGAGACTGTCGACCTGGCATATGTAGACCAGAGCCGGGATACCCTGAACGGAGAAAACTCCATCTGGCAGGAGATCAGCGAAGGAATGGATACCCTAACCCTGGGAACCCGCAAAATGAATTCGCGCGCTTATGTGGCTTCATTTAACTTCACCGGTTCCGATCAACAAAAACAGGTGGATATGCTCTCAGGTGGAGAACGCAACCGTGTGCATCTGGCCAAGGTGCTCAAACGTGGTGCTAATGTAATCCTGCTGGACGAGCCAACCAATGATCTGGATGTCAACACCCTGCGAGCGCTGGAAGAAGCCCTGGAATCCTTTGCCGGTTGTGCGATTGTTGTCTCTCACGACCGCTGGTTCCTCGACCGGATTGTTACGCATATTCTGGCTTTTGAAGGCGATAGCCAGGTGGTCTTTTACGGTGGTAACTGGTCGGACTACGATACAGATCGTCGTCGGCGATTGGGCATGGCAGCCGATACGCCTCAACCAATCAAATATCGCAGTATCAAACGCTGAGTTTCATTTCAATAAGTTGCCATCTTTTTTTTGAGCTGTTTCTCACCAAAAAAAAGAAGTCATCTCTCTTTTATTGAAATATTGCTCCGCCGAGAATTGTGATGTGAACTTATGACAATTTTAACTGCTTCCCTAGAAATTAGAGTATTATTATCGTATACGTCTTGTATATAAAGGAGTTAATAATGTCAACACAATCAAAAGTTAAAAATCCTGTGCGGTTTTCCGACCCACCTATCGCGAACACCTTATTTAACAGCACACGCTGGTCATGGTTATGGCTGGTGGCACGCGTATATCTTGGTTATACCTGGTTAAATTCAGGTCTCGGCAAGCTCTCCAATCCTGCCTGGACTCAGAGTGGTGAAGCTTTGAAAGGTTTCTGGGAACGGGCGGTATTAATCCCGGATGCTCCTGCCCGACCAGCGATTTCATTCGATTGGTATCGCGCTTTTCTGCAGAGCATGCTGGATAGTGGTGCTTACACCTGGTTTGCCAAACTGGTTGTTGCCGGTGAACTGTTGATCGGAGTGGCTTTAATCCTGGGTATCTTCACCGGCATCGCTGCTTTCTTTGGAGGCTTCCTGAACTGGAACTTCATGATGGCTGGTTCTGCCAGTACCAATCCAGTCCTGTTCACCATTTCCATTTTGCTGATCCTAGCCTGGAAAACTGCTGGATGGATTGGTGTGGATCGCTGGCTCTTGCCCGCCCTCGGCACTCCCTGGCAGCCGGGTAATTTGTTTGAGAAACAATCTAGGGAGTAGCTGTAAGCTCAATGTCGAAAGCTCAAATCCTAGATGCTCAAAGCTGAAAGTCGAAAGCTCAAGTGATTGATGTTTTTGGAGATTAGTACCGTCTGAGCAAACAAGCTGGTTTGAAAATTTGAAAACACAAAGTTCTTGAAGTCAAACCTCAAGAACTTTGTGTTTTCATACTACCAAAACTGCCTTTTTAATTTGCTCGAGCATCTGTGCTTAAATGCTGGTCTATCAATTCTTTTAATTTTATCAATTCTTCCTCGGTCAGTGTAACGCCTTTTCCCATCGTGGTGCCATCCGGTGACCATTCCCGGATATCAAACTTAGGATCACGATCATTCCAGGAGATCAGATTCAATTCCTTTGTCCAACCCCGGCTGGAGGTGGATAAAACACCCAGCCGTTTCATGATTTCAAATTTTATCTCAGCCATAAAACCTCACCAATATATCGATTTTCATATTAATTGTCATTATAGTGGAAAATACTCCCACTGTTGCAGACAATATAGTTGCAGTATTTTTGCATATCAAAAACATTCATCTGTTTTCGATTTGACCCTCAGGTGTCATTCCTAATTGATCTGAAAAGTTTTATAATGCATCTATGATTTAACAAGGTTCATGAGGGAGACACAATATGTCTGAAAAACCTGAAATTGATGTTCAGCGCCGGCGGAAAGGCGAAAAACCCACACAGCGAGCGACTGCACCTGTCAGAAGGCAGAGCGGTCAACCCGGCGGTAGTTCCGGCAGTAGTGGTGGAAGCAGTGGCGGTAGCTATTCCGGTGGCGGTGGGGGATCACTGCTCGGTTCAGCTGGCAGCTTATTAGGCGGTGGCAAGAAGAAACTTGGCTGTGGCGGTATTGTCATTATTGTGATCCTGATACTCTTCTTTGTCTTTTCCAATGGACTGGATCTGGGCGAATTGCCAGCGGAAGACCAGCAGCCCTATATCGACTCCGAACCGGCAACCGTGTCTATTACCCGTACACCACGACCATCCCCACCACCTTCCAGCGGAGGCGGTAATACCTGGTTGGTGATGAATTACCAGGATGCTGATGATCAGGTACTGGAACAGGATATTTTCATCGATCTAAACGAGATGGAACGTGTTGGTTCCAGCGAAGATGTACGTATTGTAGCCCAGATGGATCGCTACCGGGGTGGCTTCTCCGGGGATGGCGATTGGCGCAGCACCCGGCGCTATCTGGTTCTGTACGATGATGATCTCAGTCATATTGGTTCTGAGCTGCTGGAAGATCTGGGTGAAGTCAACATGGCCGACGGCGATTCCCTGGTAGATTTTGTTACCTGGGCAATCAATGCCTATCCATCCGATCACTATGTGCTGATCCTTTCCGACCATGGCATGGGTTGGCCCGGTGGTTGGACGGATCCCGTGCCGGGCGGGCGTGATTCTGGCAGTGCACCTCTTATTCAACAACTTCCAGATGACGCCATTTACCTCTCTGAGCTTGACCAGGCGCTGGCGGACATCCAGGCTAACACCGGTATACAGAAATTCGATCTGATCGGTATGGATGCCTGCCTTATGTCCCAACTGGAGGTCTATAGCGCTTTGCAACCTTATGCCAATTATGCAGTCGCCTCCGAGGAGACAGAACCCAGCCTGGGATGGGCTTACTCAGCCTTCCTGAGCCTCCTGGTTGACAACCCATCGATCTCCCCTGCCGATCTGGCAACTAATATTGTGGAAACTTACATTGATCAGGATGAACGCATCACGGATGAAAATGCACGCATGGATTTCCTGCGTCAGAATTCCAGCAGCGGAGGGTTCTTTGGACCATCACGCGTGAGTGCCGAGCAAATCGTCACCCAGCTGGAAAAAAACATCACCCTCACAGCAGTAGACCTGAACGCCCTTCCAGATTTGATCACAGACTTCAATGATTTCTCGTATGCCATGCAGGATATCGATCAATCTCTGGTAGCCAGTGCGCGTAATTATGCCCAATCCTATACCAGTATCTTTGGCAATCAGGTACCGCCTTCCTTCATTGATTTGGGGCATTTTGTGCAGTTGGTTGCCAAACAAACCAATGACACCCGCATTCGTAATGCTGCCAACGATGTGCTGACCAGCCTGCAGAGTGTGATCGTAGCGGAACGGCATGGGATGTCAAAACCGGGATCAACCGGCATTGCCATCTACTTCCCCAATTCAAGCCTGTATCGCTCAGCTTATACCGGCATGCAATCCTACACAGCTATAGCGAATCGCTTTGCACGTGTTTCCCTCTGGGATGATTTTCTGGTCTACCACTACAATGATCGTGGTTTTAATGTGGATGCAGCCGAAGCGGTGGTGCCGGCTGCGAGTGGCATCACCCGTGCACCCGGAAGTGGAACCATTAGCCTATCCCCCATCAGCACCACTGCTGATCGCGTAGCACCAGGCGGCGCAGTACGCTTGAGCATCGATATCACCGGTGACCAGATAGGGTATGTCTACTTCTTCAGCGGGCTGTATGATGCTGCCTCCAATAGCATTCTGATTGCCGATACGGATTACCTGGAAAGCGCACAGACAGATGAATTGAACGGCGTTTATTACCCGGTCTGGCCGCAGAGTGAATCTTTCCGTATGAATTTTGAGTGGGAACCGACCCTGTTTTCCATTACGAATGGTGCGCAGACTTCGCTGGCGCTGTTTAACCCACTCGCGTACGGTGCCAGTGCTGAGGATGCCGTTTACGCAGTGGATGGCATCTATACCTTTGCCGAGAGTGGTGAACAACGCCGGGCACAGATGTACTTCCGCGATGGACGCCTGTTCCAGGTCTTTGGTTTCCAGGGTAATGAGATGGCCAGTTCTCCGTATGAGATTTCCACCGCCGCCGGTGACACCTTCACGCTGCTACAACGCTGGATGGAACTGGACGCCAACGGGCTGGTCAGCCAGATCACCCTCGAAGAGGGGGATACTCTCACCTTTGGCAGCTCTGCCTTTGAATGGGAACAGGTTTACGCCCCCGCCGGAAATTATCTGGTAGGCTTCCTGGTGAACGATCTGGATGGCAATGTTGTTCAGCAGTATGTACAGATAGAAGTGGAGTAGCTGTTTAGCTTTTGAGTTGTTAAGCTGTTAAGTTATTGTGCCAATGGGGAGTTGAGTGCTGTTATTTCGTTAAGGGGTTTCTGAGGTCTTAAGTGGTTGACCTCAGAAACCTCGTTTTCCTCATATATCTCCCTAAGGGGTGGGAGTGGTGGGTAGTGTGATTTCTACCAGCATATCGTCCTGCAATTTAAACCACCTGGAGACACCTACCGATGGTTGTGCCGTCATTGGTTCATCTGGCTTCCGGTCGGTATAGTTCACAACGAACTGTGCTGGATTGTCAAAATCAATATTGAGATTCTGTGGGGCAATTCTGTCGCCGAGGAAGATCGCATTGGTCCCCACGTACCCATCCGGCGAATTAAGGGCTGCCACAACGAAGTAGAAGATCCCACTGCCGTCGGTGTCCTGGCTCAGTAGGAAAGCCGAATCCATTGCACCGTCACCGTTTAAATCAATATCGACTGCATTACCAAAGTAGCGGGTCACTTTCTTCATGGCTGAACCTGGCGCTGCTTCCACCTCGGAAACTCCATTGACCAGTGTGATTGCATCACCATCGACCAGATAGGTGGCATTTCGGGGGTCTGCACCGACCAATGTAAGAATGGGAGTGAAAGTAGCCAGTGTTTTGCCATCTTCATCGAATAAAACCATCTGTTGGTCGATGCTTTCATAAGTAGCTGCCTGAACAAGCATCGCGAGGTAAGCGGAACCCTGTTGCATTATCGACTCCTCGCACGCCATCCTGGTGGTGGCTATGTTTTCATCGATGTTGATTTTCTCGGCTTCCAATTTAAAAGAACCGTTATACTGGTTACAACCATCTGTACCATAAAACCTGTCTTCCTCGAACTTGATCGTCACCCGGGTACCTGTCATTACTGTTTGACCAAGAAGGTTTTCCAGCTGCCAGCCAGTGTCGTTCAGTGAGTTGGTTTCTATGGGAGCCGGTGTGTTCGGAACCGGACTGGCCGGCACTGTAGTCGCTGTATGCTGCGATGGGCCAGTAGGCACGGAAGTCGGTATCTTCGTAGGCACGTCAGTTGGTGCGCAGCCAGACATCATCAAGCTGGTAACGATGACCAAGCCTATTAATAATTTGTGTATTTTCAAAATTTCTCCTTCGTGTTGTTTCAATTTGAAACAGACTAAGTTTTATTGGGTAATGCTATTCTTAGACGATCTGACTGCATGGATAGTTCCCCGCAAATCAGGCGGATAAATGATACTTATGGGTTTCTTAACAGCATTAAAGGTCGCGCTGGTTGAACCAGCTTTGCTGACCCTGATTGCCCAATCTCCCCGGCATGGTAATTCCTTACTATCAGAACTTGAATTGTTGGGTCTGGAAGCGTTGCACCCCAGTGTAGTCTATCGAACGTTGCGCCAGATGGAAGATCTGGAATGGATTCGATCTGAATGGGATACAGACAACAACCAGGGTCCACCGCGACGTCTTTATCGTCTTACCCGCATTAGGGAAGCTGCCTTGTTGACCTGGCAGGAGGAATTGGTCAAGACACAGGATAGTATCCAGCAATTGCTTAAGGATAAATCAACAGAATAAGGAGGGAATAATGTTGAACAATAAAGTAGGTGGTATGAGCGACCATTCCCGGCAGAGGGTTCCAGCATGGAGCCAGATCAGTATATGATGGCCAAAGACCAGGGCAGCCTGAAGAAATGCGGTATGCGCACCCATCCCGGGTGTACCCTGAGCCCTTCACAGCCCCACGCGATCTGATGCATGAGAAATGGATGCTCGAGATGCGCATCTATCGTCTTAAAAAGAGGCTGCATCACCTTAACCGGCGACTGTACGAACGTTCTATCTACCCAAAAGCAGGTGGCACACCCTACCTGTTATTATTCAACATCAAGCCAGAGTGATGAATGCTGCGACATTTTCTAAATACTGGACTATCCATCCTATTCTATTTTCTGACCAACGGCAGAAAATGAATATGATCATATACCACCTGAATAACCGGTGAACCTGACCGCAAAAAATTCCCGCGGCCGGTGGCCCACAAAACCCGCGCATTGGCTGTACCGGGTAGGTCATAAGCCAGAAATCCGGAATGAGCGCTGGTCAACACCACCTCCAGATCGGAGTCGCTATCGATATTAGCCAGGGTGGGAGAAGCCAGCACGCCATTCCAGGTAGGCGAACCAAACGCAGCCGGTAGTTTAATCTCATGCAGCGGATTCCCCAGGTAATCAAGCATGTGTAGATACCCGGTCTGGTGGGTGTCTTTTTGAACCCAGGAGGCGAAGATCACTTCCGCGTGTCCGTCGTTATCCAGATCGGCGATGACGGGCGGGGAAGCAAAGCGTAAAAAAGACTCAGTGCTTTTGGTGACGGAATACGGCCAGTTGCCATGTTCGGTCTTATCCAACCAGTAGGCATGCATGCGACCATCATAGGAAGGATAGAGGATTTCTTGAATGCCATCGCCATCCAGGTCTACCACCACTGGTACTGGATGGCTGCTTTCGATGACGTTGTAATTATCGCTGCGTGGTGCGGCTGCTCCATCCGGTACAGGAATATCGGTCCAATTGTAGCTGGCGTTCGACCAGCGCGTGCGGTCCTGATTGAAGATAAATGGCATCTCATATAAAGAGGTATAGGGGTTCGTTGCGCAATTGTAAACATTGCCAACCAGCACCAGCTCAAGCACCCCATTATTATCCAGGTCAGCCAGCAAAGGAGGTGAATGCGCAAAATTTGGGCGATGATCAGTGCCACAA
>JAVEYK010000081.1:0-12633 GCA_034003505.1 Anaerolineaceae bacterium
TGAACAGAGTCTGACAGGCGGTAGAAACTTTCGCTGCCAGCATAAGCATCATCTGCCCTCATCATGGCAGCCAGTTGATTATCGCTCATGGCATTGGTACCACTATCAGTGAGCATATCGAGAAATATATCCCGGGTTCGTAGAAGAAATGTGTTATACCCGGCAGTTTTGATGGCTTCGATTCTTTGACTGGCGGTGGGTAAGCTGGTTTGCTGGACAATTTTGACTTTATGCATTTCGATAGGGATTACTTTTCCGTTGGATAATGTGATGTTCATGTTCTTAACCTTTTTCCTTTGAAGTAAATAGCATTGAATACGGAACCTAAACGATCCGGCGCTGATCGTCTGGAAGAAAAAAATAAGGGATATTTCCGGCTTATGCGCTGCCCGAAATACCCCTAAACGTAATAATATTGTAGGGATTTCTTTGGATGGGTTTGTGTTTTACTGCATATAAAAGCTCACCATGATTGTGTGAATTCTACCACAATTACAGGACAATTTCTCGACAAACACCTTCAAAAAAATGGTTTCTACTTGACACTGATTTTGGTTTCGGTATAATCGCTTTATAGAGACCAACCCGGGGAACCCTTTTGCTCGCAAACAGAGAGCCAGTGACTGCTGAGAGCTGGCAATGTAGCCAAAGATTCCACCCCGGTTGTCCCATCAAGGGACAGGTTGCCCTCGCAGGGGTCAAATGACCGTAAGAGGGCCGGCAGCTCCGTTATCAGTTAACAAGGTTGTGATGAACGTTCATCATAATGAATGCAGGTGGCACCACGGGTCCTCGCTCGTCCTGCGCGGGTGAGGATTTTTTATTTCTGTGAGCCGGAAGAAGGAGAAAAGATGTTAGATATCAATTTGATTCGCGAAAATCCTCAGGTTGTCATCGATGCATTGATGAAGCGTAATATGGATACGAGTGTGGTTACAGAGTTGACAGAACTGGATGTGCAACGACGAAGCATCTTGCAGGAAGTGGAAGTGCTCAAAGCCGAAAGAAATCGGGTTTCCAAGGAAATTGGGAAAAGTAAAGATCAAACAGAGCGGGATGAGAAAATTGCCAGTATGCGTTCTGTAGGTGACCGGATTGCCGAACTAGATGAAGAAGTGCGCCAGGTGGAGTCAAAATTGAGTGATCTGATCTCAGGTGTTCCCAATTTACCGGATCCAATGACGCCTCCTGGAAAAGATGAAAGCGAAAATGTGATCGTGCGTACCGAAGGAAAGATACCAGAATTTGATTTTGAACCCAAAACCCATTGGGATTTAGGTCCGGCTTTGGGGCTGATCGATTTTGAACAGGGTGTCAAAATCACTGGTTCACGCTTTTATGTGCTCAGTGGTGCTGGTGCGCGACTGCAACGGGCGTTGATTGCGTACATGCTTGATCTGCACATTCAACAGGGTTATCTTGAGAAGTACACACCCTTTATGGTCAAAGCAGAAACATTATATGCTGCCGGTCAATTACCGAAGTTCATCGATAATCTTTACCATGACATTGAGGAAGATTACTGGTGGGTACCGACTGCCGAGGTGCCGCTAACGGGTTTGCACATGAATGATTTCATCGCAGAGCAAGAATTACCGTTGCGTTACACTGCGTATACCCCTTGTTTTCGACGTGAGAAAATGAGTGCCGGGCGGGATGTGCGCGGGATCAAACGCGGACATCAATTCGACAAGGTTGAAATGTACATCTTCTGCCGTCCGGAAGAATCCGGTCATGAACTGGAAAAAATGTTGGCGGATGCAGAAGAGACGGTCAAATTATTGGGCTTGCCATATCGCATTATACAGTTGTGCAGCGGCGACCTGGGGTTCAATGCCCGTGTTACGTATGATATTGAAGTCTGGGCAGCCGGCTGTCAGGAGTGGTTGGAGGTTTCCTCCATCTCCAATGTGGGTGATTTTCAGGCCAGAAGGGCGAATATTAAATATCGTCCGGAGGATAAAGGGAAACCCCAACTGGTTCACACCTTGAATGGGTCAGGATTGGGATTACCACGCACATTCATCGCGGTACTGGAGAATAACCAGCAGGCGGATGGTTCGATTGTTGTGCCTGAGGTGTTAAGACCCTGGATGGGTGGCGTTAACATCATTCGTTAAATCAGACAATTGAAAGAACAGGTATAGAGGAGTAAGCATGGATTGGCAAGCATTTGGGAATGTAACAGTACATATTCTGGCAGGATTAACGATGTTAATCGGCTGGTTATCGTTGCTGATCGTGATCGTGCCTGGTCTGGTCATTATGTGGGTGGGAGCGCTGGGTTATGGCATTGCTACGGGATTCGATACGACCGGTTGGATCATCTTTGCGATCATGACGGTACTCATGGTGGTCGGCAGCCTTATTGATAACTTTCTGATGGGTGCATCAGCCCGCCAGAAAGGTGCCTCCTGGTGGTCATTGGGTGCTGCCTGGGTAGGTGCTGTGATTGGAACGTTTTTGCTGCCACCGGTCGGGGGATTAATTTTGGCTTTGGTCGCCCTCTTTCTGGTGGAATATTTTCGAATGAAAGATGCAAAACAAGCATTGGAGTCCTCGACCAGTCTGGCTACTGGTTGTGGCTGGGCGGTGGGTGTGCGTTTTGCGATTGGGTTTATTATGTTGGTGCTGTGGATCCTGTGGGCATTTGTGATTAAATAAGCAACGGGCGTCCTGTTGGATGCCCGTTGTTGAGTTTATTGCAAAGAAGAATTAATCTGGTCTTTGGATCAATTGTTCCAGCATGAATACGTTGCGATCGCCCATCTTGCGGAGGAGGTTAACATATTTTTCCATGGTGGTGACTTCTTCAAGTTGTTCGTTTACGAACCATTGCAGGAAATTCTCTGCCAGGTAATCTTTTTGTTGTTTGGCCATCTCCATCAGTGCATTGATCTGACCGGTAACTTCCAATTCCCATTTTAAGGATGTCTGGAAAGCATCTTCAGCTGATTTGATTTTTGCAACGGGAGCAGGAATGGCTAATAATTCGGCATCGGCACCTGTTTCGACCACATAGCGTAATAACTTCATACCGTGTTCATTTTCTTCTTCTGCCTGGGCGTAAAAGAAGGCGGCGGTGTTATCCATGGCTTCCTGTTCAAAATAGATGGCAATCGCCAGGTATTGTAAAGAAGCGGCAAATTCATTGCGCACCTGTTCAATCATTTTCTTTGCGAGTTCGGGGTTAATAAGCATTTTTTATCTCCTTTTTTAAATATTATTTTGCTATAAAACCCAGTAATCTGAGTTAAAAGTCTAATTTAATTATAGTACTTTGATTGCTATCAGTAAGAGGATTGTAGAGCCTTGCAGATGCTTACTTCTGTCTGGCTTGTAACGCATGATAGAGCGCTACTGAACCCGCGACGGCTGCATTTAAGGAATCCACCTGTCCTTGCATGGGCAACCGCACCAGATGGTCACACAGTTTACGGGTAAGGGGGCGCATCCCGCTGCCTTCACTGCCAACCACAATCACCACATCCCCGGACAAATCAACCTCTTCAATGGGTATTGAGCCAGCACCGCCTTCCAGTCCGACGATCCAGGCACCTTTTGATTTTAATTCTGCAATAGCCTGTGCCAGATTGACCTGGGTGATCAGGAGGTGCTCGACCGCGCCGGATGAAGCACTGACAACCGCCGGTGTGACGGAGGCAGTGCGTCGAAAGGGTAGAACAATACCGTGAATACCAACTGCTTCAGCACTACGCAGCAGGGTGCCCAGGTTTTGGGGATCCTGAATCTCATCCAGCACGAGCACAAATAAGCGTTCGCCGCGTTTTCCTGCTTCCAGGATGATCTCATCCATGGCTGCCATGGGATAGGCACTGGCTTGCAGGGCAATGCCCTGGTGATTCATGCCCGTGTTATCCAGCTGGTTGCGGGGGACTTCCTCTATTTGCAGTTTTCTGGCGTGGGCCAGTTTGATAATTTCGTTGACATGGCCGCCGCGATCCATTCCTTTGGCCAATAAGAGCCGAAAGACGTGTCGTCTTTTGGCGCGCAATACTTCATAGACCGGGTTACGTCCGGTTATCCATTCTTTCATAGGTTAATTAGTCCCATCGCCAGGTTGTTCCATCTTTACTATCTTCCAACGTCACACCTAATTCTTTCAGTCGATCCCGAATTAAATCAGAGTATGACCAGAGTTTGTCTTTCCGTAAGTCAGACCGCAGGTCAAGCAATAAATCAATAAATGCATCTGCTTGCGAGCTGGATCCTTGTGACTCTGCCAGTACCAATCCAAACACATTGGTTAGTTCACGCACTTTTTCCTGGGCGGGTTGCAGTTCCGGATCGGTTGCCCCGGATGTGCGGGCCTGATTGATTACGCGCACCAGTTCGAATATTGATCCTAATGCACCCGCCGTATTGAAATCATCATCCATATTATTAATAAAGCTGGTTTGGGTTGCTTCAACCTGTTTTGCCAGGTTTGCAAGAACATCCTGAGACGCTCCTTTTGCGCCGGGTAAAGCAGGGCGGAAACCGGAAGCCAACCGGTGCAAAGCATTTTCAGATTGAGATAAGACCTCATCGTTAAATGCCAATGGTCCGCGATAATTCGCATTCAAGACAGTGAATCGCAAACTATCCGCACTGTAATTGCTGAGAAACTCCTCAATTGAAACCAGATTGCCGGTGGATTTGGCCATTTTTTCGCCACCCAATTGCAACATGCCATTGTGAACCCAATAGCGTGCAAAAGGCTTCCCCGTCAGGCTTTCGGTCTGCGCGATTTCATTTTCATGATGTGGAAAAACCAGATCATTGCCACCGCCATGGATATCTATTTGCTCTCCAAGGTGATGGAGATTCATGGCAGAACATTCAATATGCCAACCGGGTCGTCCCTGACCCCAGGGGCTTTCCCAGGAGGGTTCACCGGGACGGGCTGCTTTCCAGAGAGCAAAGTCCATCGGATGTTCCTTGCGAACATCGACGTCTATCCGCGAGCCGGCCTGCATATCCCCTAGTTTTCTCCCGGAGAGTTTGCCGTAATCTGCATCTCTGGTTACGCGAAAATAGACATCGCCAGCCACTGGATAGGCATAGCCTTTTTCGATCAGCCCCGTAATCATGGTGAGGATCTGGTCAATTTCCTGGGTGGCGCGGGGGTTGAAAGTGGCTGGCTTAATGTTCAGATCAGATAGATTTTGTTCATAATCACGAATATATCCTTCAGCCAGCTGGAAAGGGTCAGAACCCTGCTCATTGGCACGCGCGATGATTTTGTCATCGACGTCGGTGAAATTCATCAGATAGTTCATTTCGTAGCCGCGGTATTCCAAATAACGGCGGATGATATCGAAAACCATGGCAGACATGGCATGCCCAACATGTGCTTTTGAATATACGGTTGGTCCGCAGACATACATCTTAACCACACCGGGTTCAAGTGTCTCAAATTCTTCTTTTTTACGCGTCAATGTATTGTAAATTTTTATTGTCATAAATCCTTTCTCCTGGCTAAATTTGATCCCCTTCATCAGGTCTGGCAAAAATCATACGACCTGCAGCCGTCTGCAAAACTTTTGTAACCACCACAACAATCTGACGATCCATATAGTCACGGCCATTTTCAACCACCACCATGGTGCCATCATCCATATATCCGACACCCTGGTTGGCTTCTTTTCCGTCCTGAATGACGCGCACATTCATCAACTCGCCAGGCAGTAAGACCGATTTGACGGCGTTTGCCAGTTCATTGATATTTAAAACGGTGACACCCTGTAATTCAGCCACCCGGTTGAGATTGTAATCATTGGTGAGCACCGGACAGCGCAACTGACGGGCAAGGATAACCAGTTTATCATCCACTTCCCGGACACCTTCCACGTCGATATCACTGATGCGCACCGGGATGTTTGGTTCCTTTTGTAGATTTGCCAATACTTCCATTCCACGGCGGCCGCGTTGACGGCGCAAACTATCTGAGGAATCGGCGATATATTGCAGTTCGTTCAAGACGAATCGCGGAATTAATAATGACCCTGGTAAAAATCCGGTGCGGGCAATATCAGAAATCCTACCATCGATGATCACGCTGGTATCTAGAAGAATCGAGCGATTTTCAGCCCAATTTGCATTGACCTCACCGACCGGAGTTCCAGGCAGATTACTGGTGCCTCTCCCCGAAAAACCACCGATCACATTGAAGAGGTCATTCGAGCGCATGGAGAAGACGGTGATTCCCAGGTAGCCGAATACAACCACGCCAATAAACGGAAGAATAGATCCAAAAGGCTTGGGGAGTAAAGATATGGGAAATGCTAATAAGGCAGCAGTAAGTAGACCAGCGATTAAACCAACAAATGATGAAAATAATGATTGCGCAGAAATTCTGGTAAGTTTGGACCGCAGTGCTCTGACAGGTTTGGTGGAGATGTAAGGGGTTAAAATCAGACCGAAAAGGGCACCGACCAGGCCAAAGGTGAAAGTGTATTGTTCTAAGTTAAGTGGAATTTGTGGATTTTGACTGACTTCAGTAATGGTGCCTAAATTGGAGCCTAGAAAAACTCCCAAGATAGAAAAAACGACCATGCCAATAAGGCGAGCAATAAAATCAACACTCATAATAAAACTCCTGGAGATATGTGTTTGTTAAGGTGCAGAATAATATGAATAATAATGATAATAACTGCTTATAGATAATAGCATGAGCAGAAAAGCAAGTCAACAAATAATAGCTTAAAATCTAAAGTTGAAAGCGCAAAGCTCATAGCTCATAGCTGATAGCTCAAAGCTGAAAGCTGAAAGCCTTTCGCCTTTCGCCTTCAGCCTTTGGACTCCTTTCAACTTTGGACTCCTTTCAACTTTGGACTTTCAACTATCAGCTATCAGCCATCAGCCATCAGCCATGAGCTATCAGCCATCAGCCATCAGCTAATTCCATTGACAGGCGCATATCCGCATGTTAAAATGCGCTATCAGTAGCGATGGCCCCCATCGTCTAGTGGCCCAGGACGGAGCCCTCTCAAGGCTCAAACAGGGGTTCGAGTCCCCTTGGGGGCACAATTCCCGCATTTTTTTTGCGGGATTTTTTGTATTAATTTTTGCTTTTCCCGTATAATTATTCATGATCAATCCCAAACCTATTTGGTTATCTGAATGTAAGCATGTCAGCCCGCATAGAAGGACCTTATGACCCCAGATCTCCAAACCAGTCTTAATCAATACTTTGGTTTTTCCGGTTTTAGACCTGGGCAGGAACACGCCATCCGGTCTCTAATCAATGCAAAACACACCCTGGCAGTGATGCCAACCGGTTCAGGGAAGTCGCTCATTTTTCAATTAGCTTCCTTGTTTTTACCGGGATTAACCCTCGTCATTTCTCCTCTGATTGCATTGATGAAAGATCAGGTTGATGGCCTGGAAAGGCATGGAATTGCAGCAACCTTTATTAATAGTTCAATTCCTGCTTCAGAACAAAGCCTGAGGTTACAGGGGATGTCGCAGGGGAAGTATCGCATTGTTTATCTGGCTCCGGAAAGATTGCGCAATTCAAAGTTTCTCGAAGCGGTCAGAGGGATTAATATCAGCCTGTTGGCAGTTGATGAAGCCCACTGTATTTCGGAATGGGGCCATGATTTCAGACCGGATTATTTTCATATTGCAAAATTTCGCGAAATCATTGGTGATCCGGTAACGGTTGCATTAACGGCAACTGCTACACCGCAGGTGCAAACGGACATTTCAAAATTGCTGAAACTGGATCAACCGACACTCATTGTGAATGGGTTTAATCGTCCCAATCTGACGCTTACGGTTCGCCAGGTTCTCAATCCAAAACACCGCTATCGCCTGCTAGGGGAAGCCGTCTTATCCAATTCGGAGGGAGCGACGATTATTTATACCGGTACGCGCAGGGACGCGGAAGAAGTGGCGGAATTTGTTCAATCCGTTTTGGGTATTAATGCCCGTTACTATCACGCAGGTCTGGATAATGAAAGCCGAACTGAAATTCAAAATGAATTTATCCAGAGAAATCTCGCGGTGATTGTGGCAACCAATGCTTTTGGCATGGGAATTGATCGTCCAGATGTGCGTCAGGTTATTCATTTTAATATGCCAGGTTCTCTGGAAGCCTATTATCAGGAAGCTGGCCGGGCGGGCCGGGACGGGAAGCCGTCCAGAGCATTGTTGTTATATGCCAATCAAGACCGCGCTTTACAGGAATACTTCATACGCAATGCAATGCTCCCAAAAACGGATATTCTGAAAATATATAATGCATTGAATTCGAGAAACAATCAACCGTTGGCGATATCAGTTGAAACGCTCAGTACGACTACTGGCATGGATGAAGTTAAAATTAAGATAGGCTTATCTGCTTTGGAGTTATCCGGGGTCATTATCCACATGGGGGATGAAGGTACCCGAATGATCATCAGGAAAAATCCGTGGCAGGATCATCAAATCGAAGCTGCCGTTGAACGCTCCACAAAACAGCAGATGATCAGAGCGAAGCAATTACAAAGCATGGTCAACTATGCAGAGAGTGATCAGTGCCGGCGTAGAATGATCCTCAGATATTTTGGTGATAAATCCTACGTGGCAGTAGAAGAGTGCTGTGATAATTGTCTTCCTCGCCAGGCTCTTCGAAAGACTCAACCGGAAAATAAACCACCCTGCGATTTATTGGATCCAGCTTTGCTGATATTAGAGACGGTTCAACAACTCAAGTATGGGGTTGGCAGTGTAAAAATTGCCCAGCTATTAAAAGGATCGAAATCCAAAGAATTATCCAATTCAGCACTGAGATCCGTACCGAATTACGGGAAGCTTTCCGGCATAAAAATAGATTCCATCCGATTCATGATTGAACAATTGATCATGAAACAATTGTTGAAATTAACAGGTGGCCAATACCCGGTTGTTCGATTAACCCCCGAAGGTGCGCGTGCCTTACACGAAAAAACCAGCATTCATCTCAGCTCTGCAAAGAAACCAGAAGACAAAAAACCAGCACGAAAAACCAACGCTCAATTAATAAGTGAGACGGTTCAACATACTTGGCAATTATTTGATTCCGGTTTGTCAATTGATCAAATTGCAAGCCAAAGGAAATTAAGTGTCAATACCATTTATTCTCACCTGATTGTCTTAATCAAAAACAGAAAAATCAAAATTGAGTCTGTATTGCCTGGGTATGTCATCCAGCTCGTAGAGGCAGTGATAAATGAGACCGGCCAGGTGGAGAGATTAACTCCTTTAAAAGAAAGATTGCCCGACGAAATCGACTTCAATATGATCCGTTGTGTGGCAGAAAATTGGAAAGTCGAGCATCAAAGTAATCCCTCAGATGCGAGAATTCCTGAGGATCATTCACCGGTAGAGCAGGATGCAATTGATGCCTTCTTGTCCAAAGACCATCCATGCCAAATTCCAGGACCCTGGCAGGCGGGCTGGGCTTTGGGATTTCATAGCAGCTTCCAGGGATCTGATTGGGCTAGAAGTTCTGTTGGGGAGTTAGCGTTTCAATTGAAATATCAGGAGGATTTCTCGGCAATCGACCCATTAGTTGAAAAGATGAAAAGACTGGTTTGTGCCCATCCTGAGGTTGCCCAGGTCGATGCCATCATTCCGGTACCGGCATCCATACAAAGGCAGAAAGACCCGGTCAGCAGCCTCGCCCGGGAACTGGCCAGCCATCTTAATCTATTGTTTTTACCGGTGGTGACAAAATCAAGAAAAACTGAGCAACAAAAACAATTCCGTACGCTGGCCCAGAAAAAAGCCAATGTTGCCGGCGCATTTCGGTTGCAAACCCCCATCAGAGGGAAACGATTATTAGTGATGGATGATCTGTTTGATTCCGGGGCAACATTAGAAGAAATAACCCGATTGCTAAAACAAGCAGGTGCTGCTAAAGTAAATGTGCTGACAATCACGCGTACAATCCATTCCGATCATTAATGAAAGGCATCAGATGAACCATTCTCTTGATTCAAAAGTAATGCTCCTGCTCGGCTCACGACTGGCGATCAGAAAAGATTCCGAATTAAACGCCTTAACTTTAAAAGAGTGGAATGTATTGAACAAAAAAATGAAGGTCTCGTCTCTGAAATCACCTGGAGATTTGCTTGGAATGACGGTCACCGACATTCAAAAACAGCTTGATTTATCCGCGGATGAGGTGGATCGGATTGTAGATTTGTTGGCGCGGGTGCCAATGCTGGAAGAGACTTTGGCGTATTATGCTGAAAAGGGTATACACGTCATCACCCGGAATGATGAAAATTATCCTGGGCGCTATCGTGAACGCTTACAGGATTCTGCCCCGCTCGTGATTTTCTATGCGGGTGAACCTGTATTAATGGGGCAACCGGGTATTGCTGTGGTTGGTTCCCGCCATCTGGATCCGATAGGCCAGGAAAGTGCAGAATTTGTGGGCAACACTTGTGGGTTATCCGGGTTGGTATTGTATTCCGGGGGTGCCAGGGGAGTAGACTCAATCAGCACAAATGCAGCGCTCGCAGCCAGAGGATCAGCTGTCAGCGTTTTGGCGCACAGTTTGGAACAGACTATCAAAGATTCTTCTCTGAAAAAAGCAACCGAACGCGGTGATCTGTGTTTGCTATCCCCTTATACGCCCGATGCTGGATTTTCCGTTGGTACTGCCATGGGTCGCAACAAACTAATCTATTGTCTGGCGGATTATGCGATTGTGGTAGCCAGTGATGCTGAGAAAGGCGGCACCTGGTCTGGTGCCATGGAGACATTGAAGGCAGGCTGGGTGCCCGTTTTTGTATTGGAACACCCAAACATGCCGGAGGGGAATCGATTATTGATTCAAAAAGGTGGGGTTCCGTTTCCGCATCCATTCCCCGAACATTACAGTAAATTGGAAAATTGGCTGAAGGATCACAGTCAACCTGCAAAGCCTTCGCCAATTCAGTTAGGTCTTTTGTGAAAGAGCGCTAAAGAGGATGCTCGAGATGGTTGCGTATCATAAACCATTTCACACTCTATTCAGTTGTATGCACGCTGGAAATTATCTGATAATCAGGTAGTATTGGTTGATCATGTTTAATGATTCTTCTTCAGGAGGGCTGAGGTGCAATTAGAAAAAAACACAGCTTCTACAAACAAATCAGTGCGCATCTGTGCAGCACAATACCTGATGAAACCCATCCGTGACTGGGATGAAATTGAAAAACAGGTGGCGTATTTTGGAGTGCTGGCAGAAAAATATCAGTCAGATTTCCTGTTGCTACCGGAATACTATGGAATACAACTTTTCAGCGCCATGCCTGAGGATTGGTCAGATAAAAAGCGTTTGAAAGCACTGTCTGAAAAGCAGGATCTTTACCTGCGTCTGTTGAAAACCCTATCCAAAAAGCATAATCTCTATATCGTCGGTGGCTCCCATCCGGTACAAAAAGAGGATGGAAAAATTTACAATGTTGCTCATTTCTTCACCCCATCCGGAAACGTATATACACAGGACAAATTGCACATCACCCCAACCGAACAGCAAACCTGGGATTACCAGGCTGGCAATCAAGTGAAATTGTTTGATACCCCATTTGGCAGAATAGGGATCCAAATTTGTTATGATATTGAATTTCCGGAGATAGCCCGATTGATGGCTCTCAATGGCGTGGAAATCATTTTCATTCCGTTTTACACAGCAGATTTATTTGGTTACCAGCGCGTTCGCTTTTCTGCCCAGTCCAGAGCTATTGAAAATTACCTTTATTCGGTTATCTCCGGTAGTACGGGCAATTTAGGCGCACCTTCCAACCCGATGTGTTATTCCCAAAGCGCGATCCTGACCCCCAGTGATGTTGGATTTCCACGCCAGTGTGTGGCCGCGGAAGCCGAACCTAACATGCAGACAGTGGTGGTTGCTGATTTGAATCTGGCAATCTTACGGGATTTGCGGTTAAATGGCACAGTCCAGCCCTTGATCGATCGACGTGAAGATTTGTATTCGCTGGAATTATCCAAGGCAATGGAAATCATCGAAATTGATTGAGTGTCCTAACGATCGTTTTTCGGAATCATTCTGCCGGCACCCTTGCTATTGTCCATTTTGGCTTTTAATTTTGTTCGACAGCACATTTTTCCTGCCAGAATAGGACTTTATCATTTTGCTCTTACATAAACTTAATTTCCCCTTGACAGCATTGAGTGGTGCGGTATAATACTGCCCGCTGCCAGAAACAAGCAGCCCGGACAACCCGGAAGAAAGATCTTTACTAGAGAAATAGCCTTAAAGAACAATGAGCGTAAGCTCAACTCCAAACCGTTCAAAATTGTCATGAATTTGGAAAAACATCTTGACTCTGACACCAATCGGGTTTACAATAATACTCCCGAACTGTGAAAGGGTGATCTAGTCAGCAAAGACAGATCATTGAAAACTGAACGGTGGGTGAAGGAAAACCCCAATAACATCGCTGTTGATAGCCGATGTTGCCAACGAAGTTAGTTGCGACAGCATCGGATTTTTTGTCGCTTATTGTGGGCAGACCTTGTAAGGCAGCACCTTAACAACTGAAGAGTGATAGGAAAGACGAAGAACCTGTTAATTTTTTTAAGATCCGCGAAGAAAAAACCGAAACACCTTTTTAAAAGGTGATAAAGAACAAAATTAGCGGAGAGTTTGAT
>JAVEYK010000082.1:0-12560 GCA_034003505.1 Anaerolineaceae bacterium
TGCCCGACCTCTTCATAGTTGCTGATCAGCAGGTAAGTCGTCTGCGCTGGTTTGAGACCGGCGTCATGCAGCGCTTTGACGGCCGTCACCAGGTTGGCGACACAGGCTTTGTCGTCCAGATGGCGGCTGCGGATGAAACCATTGGTGACTTCCACGCGTGGGTCAAAGGCCACAAAATCACCAACCTCAATGCCGAGTGCTTTGGTATCCTCCGCAGTATGCGTGACCGCATCCAGGCGCACTTCCATGGCATGATCTTCGCGTTTGGTTTCCCCGGTGGCCGCCGCATGCACGTGTGAGGAGCTTTTGCACAGCAGCAGCGCACCTCTCACAGTGCTTCCAGCGTTGGTGAAGACCGTCAGCCCTTCGCCTTCGACGGTGTTCCAGGCAAAACCGCCCAGCTTGGTTAGTTTGAGCCTGCCGTTGGATTTAATTTCCTTGACCATCGCGCCCAGGGTATCGACATGGGCGGTCAACGCACGGGGATGGTCCGTTCTATGCCCTGGCCACTTCACCAGCAAGCCGCCTTTACGGGTGCGCGAACATCTCAGCTCCGGGAAGGCTTTGAGTGCGTTTTCGGTATACTCAATGGCTGCATCGGTAAAACCGGTCGGGCTGGGGGTGTTTAATAAACCGGTTAGAAAGTCAAGCATATATTCCTGATCAATGGATGGTAAATTCATGGGTGGCCTTTCTATTTATATTTTGTGTGCTGTTAAAAAAGATTTACAACAAGCAGACGTATGAATTTTTGCTGCCAGTGAGGTGTTTTACTTCAAAAACGCCACACCTTCCAGCGCTGAGATGGCCTGGCGCCAGGCATCCGGGACGGGGATGCTCTGCTGTTGGTGGTAATCAAATGTCACCATGATGGTCTCGGCGCTGGAGAGGACCTGCCGGGTGTCTTCATCGCGAATCTCGTAGACAAAGGTCAGGCTTTTGTTGCCAATCCGCTCGCAGCGGATGTGGACAGCCACTTTTTGCCCCAGCTGGATCGGAGCCAGGTAGGCGATGTGAATGTCGGCGACGATCAGGTTGAAATCCAGGAAATTCTTGCCATCAAACAAACCCAGGTGCAGCAGATAAGACAAACGGGCATGCTCCAGGAAGGTTAGATAGCGAGCATTATTTACATGCCATTGAGGATCAAGATCCCCATAGCGGACGTCAATCGGTACGGAATAATGGAATGTTTTCATGATTAAATTATACACAGCCAGTGATTGCTGTCGAGAAAAAACCACTCCCAGACTTATCGTCAGGTTGTTAGCGATAAAACGCCCGCCGCATCCCAAAAAACTGATATGTTTATCGGAAATGTAACTTTTATGGATGATAAAATACACTTGCCGAAAATAATATAGTAAAATAAACTAACCTATAAGTTGACAAATTTTACCTGATTAACGTTAAAAGGAAATTCCCATGCAAATTACAAGACAGGCAGATTACGCACTTCGGGCAATGTTGTATCTGGCAAAACAGGATCCGAATGTTCGTGCCGCCACCAGCCAAATTGCAAGCAAGCAACAAATCCCACCATCGTTTCTGGCAAAGATCATTTCTCAATTATCCATTGCCGGACTCATCAACACCTCGCGCGGTGCCAGAGGCGGCGTTACACTGGCCCGAGATGCCGCAGAGATCACATTATTGGATGTGGTTGAGGCAATCGATGGGCCAATTAGTTTGAATGTCTGCTCACACAGTGCAGGCGCATGCCCATTTGGGAATGACTGCCCTATTCAGCCCATCTGGTCGGAAACACAAATTGAATTAGTGAACAAACTCAAATCAACCAACTTTGCGCAATTGGTAGAAAGTTCCCAGAACCAGGAGTAAATGATGCCTGATGGTGTACCCGTTTCAAGACAGTTTGTCCTGATTACGCAAAAGGGGAATTGTGTGGTTGATTGGGGGAATAATGTCTATCAGGATATCTATACCGGAGAAAAAATTATTCTGGCTGATAATGAATTTACCTATTCGGTCAAAGAAATTGAGCTGATGATGCTCAAGCAATATGGCATTATTAATGATTTTGATCAGGTTACCGTGTATGTATATCCGATGAGTGATATTCATGGATAGTAAGTAAAAATTCTTTAAACGCTCTCGTTACTAAGCGGGTTTTCCTTCCAAAAATGAAAGGGTGTATGCCTTTCGTTTGATATCCTGTATACTTTTATTATCGAGAAATTCGGATTTTTGTAGCAAATCAATAAAAGGGGGTGGGCGTGTTTTTTGGGCGGGCGCATTCGCCAAAAAAGAGCCCCTCATTATTGAAATGCTGCGATTTCATCTAAATAAATTCCGTTGAGAGTTGAATGGATAGAAAATTTTTTATCAGCCTGGATCAGATATTCTCATCATTTGAAGAAGCCATCGTTGTTCTGGATGACCATCGCCAGATAAAATATCTAAATGCAATCGCTCAACATTGGCTGAAACCAGGTCAACCGTATGTTGATTCTCAGGTCATTCACCCGTGGTCACCAGACCAGGATAAACATCTGGCCATCCTGAACCTGGAAACCTTAGCCATCCAGCTCATTGATGCGCACAACGTGGGCAAAACGCTGCTGGAGTTACATGATAATGATCAATGGATGCTCTCCGAAGTTAAGGAAACAGCATTTAATTGGTCTGATGAAGTGTACTCGATACTGACATTCCTGAATGTGCAGGATCGGTATCGTACAGAAGAGATGCAACGCGCAATCTATGAAATTTCGGATGCTGCCGCCAGCACATCCGATATGGATGCGCTCTTCGAACGCGTTCATGAAATTGTCGCTTCGCTGATTCCAGCCAACAACCTCTACATCGCTATTTATGATATGAAAAGCGAATTTATTACCTTCCCATATTATGTGGATGAGAAGGACTATTTGCAGCCGGAAGAACGGAAAATCCATACCCGCGATCGCAAAGCCAAACGCGGGTTGACCGAATATTTATTGCACAGTGCTGAGGCAATTCTACTGACAGCTGACATGATTGAAGAGCTAACCCAAAAGGGGGAAATCAGCGCCATTGGCAGCATTCCACTGGAGTGGCTGGGCATCCCGCTCAAAACCATGCAGGGCAAAATTATTGGCGCGCTGGTAATCCAGACGTACACGGAGGGTATCCGCTATTCGGAGCGCGATCGGGATTTGTTGAGCTTTGTATCCAGCCAGATTGCCATGGCAATCGACCGTAAACTCATGGAGGAAAAACGCTCTCAGGAGTTGGAGTTATTCGCGTCCGGGCCGGTGGTTGTCTTTAAGCTGCTGGTTGAAAATAAAGAAAAAAGCAACATGGAATTCGTTTCTCCTAATATCAAGCAGTTTGGTTATAAACCCGAACAATTTTTATCGGGGGAGATCGAGTATATTGAAATCCTGCACCCGGAAGATAGAGGCAAAGCATTCAATTACAAATCTTTACAATATCAGGATGATCGTGCCTTTCTGAGTGAAGAATATCGCATCCTTACCGCCAGCGGTGAAATTCGTTGGGTATATGACCTGACCTACATCCACCAGATCAAAGAGGAAGAACTGGTGGAATATAATTTTTATATACTGGACATCACCAACCGCAAAGAAACCGAGGAAGCCCTTCAAAGGATCAATGAAACCCTGGAAAGCCGGGTGTTGGAACGCACATCGCAACTGGCTGAGTCTGAAGAATTTCTACAACTGGTAATTGACACCATCCCTGCGCCGGTTTTTTTCATGGGGCCGGATATGAATTATCAGGGATGCAATCATGCGTTTGAAAAACTGAATGGGATTTCCAGGGAAAACATCATTGGGAAGACGGTTTATGATATATGGCCGCTGGATCTGGCAAAGATTTTTGATCAGGAAAACAAAGAAATAATTTCGTCCGGAGATACCCGATCGTATGAGGCGCGAATTAAGGGTGCCGATGGTGAATTGCACGATGTTTTGTATTTTAAAGCAGCCTATACAACCAAAAATCCCAGCGAAACCAGCGGGTTGGTAGGGGTGGTATTGGACATCACCGAACGCACCCGATTTGAAAAATTACAGGATGTTATTTACCGTATCTCGGAAGCCGCCAATACTGCTACAGATTTGTCTGAATTGTTTGCTTTCGTGCATCAGGTGGTTAATGAGTTGATCCCGGCCAAGAACCTGTATATTGCTTTGTATGATGATTATTCGGATACTGTGTCTTTCCCGTACTTTGTGGATGAGTTCAGTACCAAGCCTGAACCAAGAACCAATGGCAGTGGGATTACGGAATTTGTGATTAAATCCGGTCAGCCGTTGTTATTAACCAATGACAATGAAGCAGATATCACCAACCAGCATCAAATTGCTCCTACTGGGGCGGACTCACATCAATGGTTGGGTGTGCCATTGCAGACCGAAACAGGAAAATCCATTGGCGTGCTCGTGGTTCAAACCTATGATGAGAAGGAAATCTTATACAAGGATGCTGATCGTGATCTATTGACATTTGTTTCCAATCAAATTGCTCTGGCAATTGAAAGAAAACAAGCGCAGGAGGAACTGCATAAATTAAATCAGGAACTTGAAATTAAGGTTAAAGACCGCACCAGGCAATTAAATGAGCAATTATCGGAGCTGATTCAACGCGAACGCGAACTATCCAATGTGGTTGAACTTGCCCAGGCACTGAGAGAAACCCATCAACTCGAGAGTATTAATCAGATTATTTTAGGCATTACCAGAGAGGCTCTCGGGGCAACAGGCACCTCATTGGCAATTCTGGACCATAATACAAATGAACTGGTCTATTCTCCAGGTTATGGAGATTTCCAGTCCCAGGCTGGTATCCGCCTGAAATCAGGTATTGGTGCTGCTGGTTGGGTAGTGGAAAATAAGACCTATTACCTGAACAATGATGTCCAAAACAATCCGGGTTCGACCATTCTGGAAATGACAGGCGGGGTCTCCTCGATCTTAATTGTGCCCTTGATTGTGGATAACCAGGTCATTGGTATGCTTGAAGTCGGCGCTTATCGATCCTGGAATGAGGATGATGTGCGAATTCTGGTTGCTCTGGCTGAAATTGCCGCGTATGCCATCCAGCGTGAATCTTTGAACGAACAAAAAGAACGCCAACTCGAACGCTTGAATACCTTGCGAGAAATTGACCGGATGATTGTGGGTAATTTCGATCTTTCCAGCACCATGCATTTCCTGATCAGTCAGATCGCCGTGCAATTACAAGTGGATGCGGTTGACATATTGTTAACCAATGAAAATTCTTCGCTGATATCCTATGAGGTTGGCATTGGTTTTTACCAACCGAAAGTTCGTGAAAACCAGGCAACCATCAATCCGGGGCCGGCTGAATGGGTCATTGTCAATAATCAACCAATTTTTCTCCCGGAAATCAAATCATCGAAATGGGAAACTTTCTTTCAGAGTATCCCGGCAGAAAAATTTACATCTTATTGTGCTGTTCCGTTGAATTCCAAAGGGCGCTGTATCGGCGTGTTAGAAGTGTTCCGCCGTTTTATGAAAATTAATGATGTAGAGTGGGAAGAATTTTTAGGCTCATTGGCGCAACAAACGGCGATCGCCATCGAAAATGGTCAGCTGGTTGATAAACTGACCCGCGCCAATCGTGAAATGAGCTTTGCTTATGATCGCACCATCGAGGGTTGGGCGCGGGCGTTGGATATCCGCGATCGGATTACGGGAGAACACTCCCAAAAAGTAAAGGAATGGACGTTGATTCTGGCACAGGCAATGGGCATTCGCGATCTTGAGGAATTGACTCAAATTCGGCGTGGTGCCACTTTGCATGATATCGGAAAAATTGGGGTGCCAGACCAGATTTTGAATAAGCCGGGACCATTGAATGATGAAGAATGGGTGATTATGCGTCAGCATCCCAATTATGCCCGTGATATGCTCAATCCAATTGAATTTCTGCATCCGGCCATGGATATTCCCTACTCGCATCATGAGAAATGGGATGGGACGGGATACCCACAGGGTCTCAAAGGCAAAGAGATCCCGCTCGTGGCGAGAATCTTTGCCGTGGTGGATGTCTTCAATGCGATTACCTCTGAACGCCCCTATAGCAAACCCTGGCCAGTTCAAAAAGCTGTTGCTTACATACGGGAACAGAGTGGCAAACATTTTGATCCGGATGTGGTCAACGTATTTTTAAAGAATTTTGATCGTTTTAAGTAGCCCTTAGAGTCCGTGGGTGACAATGAATCCCTTTTCATAGGCATTCTTCAAGGCCTGCACACAGCGCTCATCATATTGAAGACCAGCATGAATGCTCAGTTCTTCAAAAGCTTTTGCATGCGAAAGTGCCAGACGGTAAGGCCGGTCTGAAATCATAGCATGGAAGGAATCGGCCACCGCCATGATTCTGCCGATCATCGATATTTCATTGCCCTGCAACCCGAGAGGGTAACCGCTGCCATCCAGCCGTTCGTGATGTTCGATGATGGCTTTTAACACATCGCGGCTATTGAAGCTGACCTTCTCAACGATTTTATAACCAATTTGTGGGTGCCGGTAGATTTCCTGGAATTCTTCCCGGTTCAGTGTATCCATTTTCTTGAGAATTTCATCCGGAATACCGATTTTCCCGACATCGTGCAACAGTCCACCCAGTCGTAATTGACTGATATCTTCAGCGGGCAAACCCATTTCCAGCCCGATCGCAGCGGCATAATCGGATACACATTTGGAATGATCCCGGGTATATGGATCTTTTGCATCCACCGCGTGCATCAGGCTGGTTAACAGTTGCATCATCAGATCATCCATCTGATTGTAGAGTTGAGCTGTCTGTTGAATGGTAGCCGCCTGGCTGGCAAAAATTTCTGCCAGGGCAATATCCATTTTGGTGAATCCGCCATTCATTTTGTTCAGAATTTCCAGCCCACCAATGATACGTCCCTGGGTGCTGCCACGCTGGCGGCCCAATTCAATGCGGTTAGCTACCAGGGCAACCGCCAGAGCAGATCGGGTTTGGAAATTGGAGAGGACATCCACGCCATTAAAGTGGCGGTGGTCATTTTGTGCGTCATTCACGACCAGGGTTTCACCACTGGCAATCACATGCTGGATCAGTCCTTTTCCTTGAGGAATGCGGTAATTTTCCACCAGCCGTCGATCGGTACGTGTGGAGAGGTGTAAAATGGCTTCGCCGCTGTTTTGGTCAATCAGGAATAGCGAACAGGCTTCCGCATCCAGCAGCAGAGACACCTGCTCTAACAACATGCGTAAAATCTGATCCGGATCCAGAGATGCGCTGATACTACCAATGAACTCCAACAACTGCTGTAATCGGCTGGCCCAGCGATTGCTATCCATGAGCTGTTGGTGGGTGATGATGTGCTTTCCCATGAGATGGGCTAACTTTTCAAGCGCGTTCTGAGGGGCTATTTTTTTGAAATTGGCAATCTGAATAATCCCTAATGGCAATTCCTGCAGGATGACGGGTAAGTTCAACAGACTATGAACCGGTCTCTGCGCCCAACGTGAGAACTCCTGCAATTGAAACTGGTTCTCAATCACCTCACTGGCACTTTGATTCCATCCCCAGGCTAATAATTGGGGATATTTTTCGAGAGGATGCTCAAGACCCAGTTGGGAGTCTACCTTTAAAGTGGCAATCTCCGGGTCTCGCATCAGCCATAGAATAAATTCTGCCTGACTGACATCCTTGAATACAGATAAGTATTCCTGGATTTCATTATTCGTCTGAACTTGCTGAACTGTATTTAATTGCGGCAACATTGTCATTGATCATCTCGTATAAACCAGGATGATTATATAGTTGCAAGATCGTACCAGGTTGAGGGTGAAAAATAAAAAAACTACCCCTATTTATTGAAATGATCCGGATTTTTCCCTATAGCCAGCAGTCAGTGGTTATGCAACAGCTGATTTTCCCAGGCTTCTCTGCCAGATGAGCATTAGAATGACTGCCAGCAAAGCCATCCCAGCGCCGAAGTAAAAAGGTGCTGCGGCTCCAAAGCCCTGCCAGGTACCAAAACCTTGCCAGAGGATGCCCGCAATTACAGAAGCCGGCAGGTCCAAAATCCCAAGAATGCCGTTGTAAGTTCCATAGGCAGTCCCGCGTAATGCTTCGGGCACCAAATCCGCGACCATGGCTTTGGATGTGCCATAAGCCAGCCCATAATACAATCCATAAATGACGTATAACAGCCAAATGTGCACACCGGTGCGGGCCAAAGCGAAACCCAGATAGATGGCAGCGTAAATCAACCAACCTGTCACAATGATGCGGCGTCTGCCAATCCGGTCAGAGAGGGCGCCGGCCGGGGTGGAGATCAGGGTGTAAATCAGGTTGAAGGTGAACAACATGCCCAGAATCCCGAGGATGTTCAGTCCGCGCTCCTGAGCACGCAAGACCAGGAAGGCATCCGATGAGTTGCCCAGATCAAAGATAGCCACGATGAGCATGAAGGTCATAAATGGTTTGCCTAAACTTTTAAAGGCAAATTTAGGCATGGTATGTTGTTTCTTTTTACTTGTTTCTTTCACGCCAATCGCCAACGCCAACACTGCCAGCGCTGCCGGGAAGACGCTGATAATCACAATGGTGCGAAAGGTGCTGGCAGAGAGCAGGGTCGATCCGCGCTGGGCTAACCAGGTAACCAGCAAGGCGATCAAGAGTCCCAGCATGGCGCCGGCTGTATCAGCGGCGCGATGAAACCCGAAAGCCAGACCACGTTGTTCATCCTGAATCGAATCTGCTACCAGGGCATCACGGGGCGCGGTACGAATGCCCTTCCCTAGGCGGTCCGCCCAGCGTGCTCCTGCTACCAGTCCCCAGGTGTTGGCAAAATAAAAGAAAGGTTTGGAAAGGGCTGAGATCCCATAGCCGGCAACTGCCAGCCACTTGCGGTCTCCAACCTTATCCGAGAACCAACCGGAAAACATCTTCAGAATGCTCGAGGTTGTCTCGGCGACACCTTCGATCAGCCCGATGATATTGGTTTTTACCCCCAGCACATTGGACAGGAATAATGGCAAAATATTGATGACCATTTCACTGGAAATATCCATAAAAAAACTGGTCAGGCTGACAGCCCAGACATTACGCGGCATGGATCGAAGTTGTTGCAAGTAACCTGGTTTTTGGTTTTTCATGAAATGTCCTTTGGGAAGAGCGGAAAAGAATTCACCAACCTTAATTTTACGACGAAATGAGAACATTGTACAAAATTAGTACTGAAAAGTACTGGAAATATCTTGACAACAGGAAAATCAAACCTTATACTTTTTTTATTGCTTGGGGAGTAGCTTTCCCGATTGGGAATGGGTTGTCGTCAGGACGGAGAAATGAGCCCGGTGACCTATACGTAAAAAGCGTTTGCGAGACCAACACATAAGTGCTGGTTTTTTATTTAACCAATGTCAAAAATGGGATTTGTAATGGGAGAGAAAAACGAATGGAAAATTGGTTTGCGAAGCAACCACAGGAAATATTACAAGAATTAGATACCAACCTGGAGAATGGTCTTTCCGATGAAGAAGTTGCGGTTCGCCAGGATAAATTTGGACTCAATGAATTAATTGATCGGGGTACGAAAAGCCCCTGGAAAATTATTCTTGAGCAACTCAGCGAGACGATGGTGGTGATCCTGATCATTTCAGCGATCATCATGTTTTTCCTGCATGAATATACGGATGCGATTGTGATTCTGATCATTGTGGTACTGAATTCTGCGCTGGGTTTCAGCCAGGAGTACCGCGCTGAACAGGCGATGGCTGCCCTCAAGAAAATGTCCACCCCTAAAGTTCGCGTGCGGCGAGGAGGGCGTGTTTCCGAAATCTCTTCCCGCGAACTGGTACCTGGGGATGTGATCTACCTGGAAGCAGGCAGTGCAATTCCTGCGGATGGAAACCTGATCGAAAGTGCTAATTTTCGAGTACAGGAAGCCATTCTTACCGGTGAATCGGAAGCAGTAGAAAAAGATATCCACCCCATCGAAAAAGAAAATCCGGCACTGGGTGACCAGCATAACCGCATCTTCACGGGTACTTTGGCAACCTATGGGCGGGGGACCGCTGTGGTAACCGACACTGGCATGCAGACGGAACTGGGAAAAATTGCCGAGATGATTCAATCGGTGGGTGGAGAACGCACCCCATTACAGCGCCGCTTAGATCAACTTGGTAAGTCGCTGGCTTTTGCCGCCCTGGGAATTGTGATAGTGGTGTTCCTTTTAGGCTTACTGCGCGGTGAGCCGCTACGAACCATGTTCCTGACCGGCATCAGCATGGCAGTGGCAGCAGTTCCGGAAGGTTTGCCCGCGGTGGTGACGATTGCGTTGGCGATTGGTGCCCAGCGCATGTTGAAGCGCAATGCGCTTATTCGCAAATTGCCAGCAGTGGAGACCCTCGGTTCTGTCACTACCATTTGTTCTGATAAAACGGGAACGCTGACGGAAAACCGTATGACGGTAAGCCTGGTCGATGTGGCTGGCAACCGCACAGATTTGACTGAATCTCTGCGTGATTACAGCCCGAGTATGACGGCTGCTGAATCAACGGCTCCAATTATTGATCAGAGCTCCTCGCTGGCCTTGATGTTGACCGGCGGGGCACTTTGCAATGATGCTATTCTGGAAAAAACCGAACACGGTTTTTCATCTGTGGGGGATCCGACCGAAGGCGCGCTGGTGGTGGCTGCCGTTCGAGCTGGTTTATGGAAAGATAAACTCGAAGAAGCACTGCCGCGTGTGGCTGAGTTGCCTTTTGACTCAGATCGCAAACGCATGTCTACTGTGCATAAGATTGAACACCCGGATAAACTACCCCATGCACTGAAAGATTTAATTGAATCTCCTGCATTTTTATCAGATGAGCCATTTCTATCGATCACCAAAGGTTCGGTAGAGGGCTTATTGCAAATATCCAACCGGGTCTGGAATGAAAATGAAATTGTGAACCTCGATCACAATTGGGAGATACGCATTCAACAGGCCCATGATGATCTGGCACAAAAAGGCATGCGCATTTTGGGCGTGGCTTTCCGACAGTGTGCGGGAAAAAATACAGAGCCTGAATGTGAGACGATCGAAAAAGATTTGGTATTTGTGGGTATGTTTGCCATGATTGACCCGGCGCGCTCCGAGGTGAAAGATGCCGTGGCTGAGGCAAATTCAGCAGGAATACGCACGATCATGATTACGGGTGATCATCCGTTGACGGCTGTGCACATTGCTAAAGAATTAGGCATTGCGACCAATGAAGATGTGATTACCGGGGCGGAATTGAGCAAAATGGATGATGCCAGCCTGAAAGCGCGGGTAAAAGACACCTCCGTGTTTGCACGGGTCTCTCCGGAACACAAGTTGCGGATTGTTACAGCCTTGCAGGAATTAGGTCAGATCGTTGCCATGACCGGTGATGGCGTCAATGACGCGCCTGCACTTAAGAAGGCTGATATCGGCGTGGCGATGGGGATCACCGGAACGGATGTTTCCAAGGAAGCTGCCGATATGGTGTTGCTGGATGATAATTTTGCCACCATCGTCGCATCTGTGCGCGAAGGCAGGCGTATTTATGAGAATATCCGCAAATTCATTAAATACACGTTAACATCAAACTTCGGTGAAATTATCGTTATGCTGGTAGGCCCCTTTGTGGGATTGGGCTTACCCTTACGACCATTACAAATCTTGTGGATCAATCTGGTAACCGATGGGGTGCCTGGATTGGCCCTCACCCAGGAGCCAGCTGAACCGGATACGATGAAACGCCCCCCACGTGACCCCAAAGAACAGATCTTTGGACGCGGTCTGGGGATTGACGTACTGTGGATTGGTGCCTTGATGGGTGTAATCTCCCTCCTGGTGGGACTGTGGGCATTTCATTTTGATCACGAGTCTGCCTGGCAAACGATGATATTCACCACGCTGACATTGGCCCAGATGGGGAATGCCCTGGCAACTCGCTCAGAACGGCAGACATTATGGGAAGCAGGTATCCTGACCAACAAAATGATGCTGGCCGCTGTGTTTTTTACCTTTGTTTTACAAATGGCTGTGGTCTATCTACCTTTCCTGCAAAGAATTTTTAAGACGGAAGCATTAACTGTTCTGGAAATGGCGATCAGTGTGGGAGCCAGTCTGTTGGTTCTGATCATCATAGATGCAGTAAAGGTAATTCGCCGGAAAGTAAAAAAAGAAAAATAAATAATTAACGAAGTTGAATAAATGACACCCCGTGCCTTAAACGCGGGGTGTTATATTTAATAAGAATCGGTTTGTGACAATCAGAATTTCAAACCGGAGTGGTGATCAATTTTTCAACCAGCGTATCGATTTCCGGCAGATGTACCTCTTCCACGCGACCCTGGTCACAAAGCTCCGCTATGGCCGGATCAACAGGTAAGCGGGCTACCAGCTGCGTGGAAAAATCGTCTGCCAGGTGCTGTGAGTGGCTGGGACCAAACAGAGCATATTCTTCGTGACAAGCGGGGCAGCGGAAGAAACTCATATTTTCCACGATGCCCAGAATGGGGACATCCAGGCGGTTCAGCAGATGGGCAGCTTTACGCACCACCAA
>JAVEYK010000083.1:0-12464 GCA_034003505.1 Anaerolineaceae bacterium
TTACACTTTTTAACCAGCAGGGCAGGGGGGCGGTTCTTTTTCTCACCAGTTTGATTGTTTTTTCAGCTATTATATTAAAAATTTTTATTGCTATCCATAATAATTTTAATAGCACATATTTTCTATAATTCACTGAGTATCCCAGGTAATTTGGCTGATTACCCGTACGGGCGGGTTCGGAACCCGCCCGTACATTTGCGAACCATCACCAAATTCAACACAAAATCTAACCGACATTACAATCATGGAGACGGGACAATTCTCAAGCTATCAACTTCAATCCCCACGCCATACAGAAAAATCCGCGTCTGCTATTCTCACACAGCATACGCCAGTTCAATGCCTCCATACCCATTGGCTGATTAGCCATACGGGCGGGTTCGGAACCCGCCCGTACGTTTGTGAACCATCAGCATTTTCATCTGAGTGTCTCCATTTTCTTATGAAGCGGTTATTGGAAGCTCATATCTCCTGAATTCAGGTTATTCGTTTGAGAAACTCAGAAGGCTTATTGCTTTTCTATAGACTTCATAATAGTACATTCTTTCTATTTTTCACGGAGTATCACCAGTGAATGGAAGGTTACACGAGCTTTTGATTTTCACTCTGGCCACTGGTATCCTTAATATAATCATAGAAACCAGGAGGATTATATGACCACGAAAATACCCAAAGATTATGTAGATCTTTTCAAAAAGCGATCTTTCGCCCATCTGGGTACCAGCATGCCCGATGGAAGTATCCAGATTACTCCAGTCTGGGTGGATTTTGATGGCGAATATGTCATCATCAACACGTCACGCGGCCGTCAGAAAGACCGCAACATGCAGGAACGCCCCCAGGTAACCGTCGAAATTCAGGACCCCGATAATCCCTATCGCTATCTGGAAGTGCGTGGCCGGGTAGCGGAAGCAGTGGAAGAAGGTGCACTGGACCACATCAACAAGATGGCGAAAAAGTACACCGGCGCGGATAAATATCCTAACCTCGCACCAGGAGAGGTGCGCGTCATTTACAAAATCAAGCCAGAGCGCGTGCTTACCCACTGATAGCCAAAAACGGCTGTTGGTACAAATTCCATTCTGCATCCTGAACAGGGACCGTTTTGAGTCCCATTCAATTTTGTTAATATCCCCTAACCGAGCCACCAGGTGGCGATGAAAACCAGCGTGAAAAGGCTGCTGATGATTAATTGCCGTATACCGATCCTTTTAGGGGACACGGCTATTGCCGGGCGGTAGATTCCCCAGATGACTTCCAGGGGTTGGATCAGAAAGGCGAGGGGAGTGAAAGGCGGTACCCATCCCGTGATTGCCAATATGACGACTCCAACCAGTAAGACTGTGTTGAATAATAACGTCTGTGTTGCCATGCGAAGCATTTCCCTGCGTGAGGGCATTTCCTTCAGCTGCCTTTGATTTAATCGCAGATAGGCACTCAGAATTGTGCCGGCCACCTGCAACCAGGCTAAGCCCCACAGCAACCATCCCAGAGGGGCGTATTGTTCTATACCTACCCAATAAACAGCCGGGGCGGCTAATGCCAGCACGCCGCCAGCAACAACTTCAATCAGTTTTTGGCGCCGTTCCGCCCGTTTACTGACCAGGCAGAGGTGCCAGATGAACACCGGGATGGCAGGCACTGCCAGGTACAAAATGAATTGATATTTCAACATGATGAGGGCTGTCAGGCTGGTTATCAAAAGAACGCTATAGATAATCATCCAGAATACTGCCGGATAAAGATCCTTCATTGTCCGTCTGCCCGAATAAATTTTAACCAAAATTGTCAACGGCTGGCGAATAAGAAAGGCTGACAATAAAGCCAAAATCAGGGGGAAACTTCCCTGCGACCATCCTCCCAGTGCTAATCCGATCAGCAGGGGACTGAATAAGAATACCCAGGCACCATGTTCCGCAGGAACGGCGATGTGTTTTGCCCTTAATACTTTTTTCAGGGGCAGTGATTGTAGACTGCTAATTTTTTCCATAGCTTTCCTTGATATTTTTTCCCTCATCATGAGTTGAAAGTGTTTGATGGCTATGCTAGCATAGTATCTTTAAATTCAAATTAGAAAACACGCGGAAAACCGATATGTCAACCTACATTTTTAACTAGACCCACAAAAATTGAAACAATTGCAAAAATCAATGCTAAACTTTAGGGAGTTATCTACAAGCTCATCCATTATTAATCAACCTTGTATAAATAAATTTAACAATAAATCCGGAAAATCGCATGGCAGCGATTTACGTAGTGATCAAAAACAAAATGATGGGATTAAATATGGCAACACTTCAGGAAGCGATGAACGAATATAAAAAGCAGCTCGAAAAAGGTACTATTAAGGAAGCTTATCAAGGATTAATCAGATATGTTGCAGATTTGAGAACGCACTTTAAAACCACGAACCCTGATTATTACGTTTCCAGTCTATATCCGGGAAGTATGGATATGACCTTTTTTTCAATCTATTCTCAATCATTAAAATTTCGTGGGTTAAAAATCGGGATCATTTTTGTCCATGAGACGTTTCGATTTGAAGTTTGGCTGGTGGGTTTCAATAAACAGATGCAATCCAAATACTGGAATGTGATCAAAGACAGTGGTTGGTACCAATATCAGATTGTGCCAACCACCCAGGGTGTTGATGCGATCATAGAACACATTTTGGTTGACAATCCTGATTTTAATGATTTTGGTTCTCTAACGAAACAAATCGAAAGCGGGACCATGAAATTTATTCAGGATGTCGAGTGCTTCTTGTCCACGCTCAAAAACTGACTTTGATGATAAACTCCCTGAAGAAGGCAAAGCAAATATCACCAGGTTTGAGATTTCCTATATGATGAATCCAAAACACCAGCCATTTACCTGTGGACCTTTAGAATCTGATTTAGCGATTCTGTATATCCATGGCATTCTGGGGTCCCCGGTGGAGTTTCGTCGTATCGCGAATGCTTTGCGACCCTTCCATTTTTATGGAGAGGCTTTGTTGTTACCCGGACATGGTGGTAGTGGTTATGAATTCGCTGTCACTCAGCCGGATACCTGGCAGGCACATGTCGACCTGACCCTGGCAGAATTGCAGAAAACCTATTCAAAAATCATTCTGGTGGGGCATTCTCTGGGTGGGCTGCTGGCTCTGAACGCATCCCGGCAAGTTCCTGTGAAGGGGATCGTCCTGCTGAATACGCCCATCAAGACCCGTATCACCTGGCGGCATATATCATTATCAATGCGGGTCTTATTCAGTTCTGCGAATACCCAGGATCCATTGATTTCAACATATCGTGACGCCTTCAGTGTGGGTCTGAAAGATTGGTGGAGTTTGCCATTGTGGATCCCCAGATTGCTGGATATCCGTCGCATTGCCAGAGAAACTTCGTCGATTTTAAATCAAGTGACTGTTCCGGTCATGATCTTTCAATCCAGGCGGGACGAAACCGTCAACCCGGAAAGTGTTGAATTTATAAACAGGGGATTGGGGAACCCAGTATCATTCACGTATCTCCAGCAATCAACCCATGCCTATTTCGAACTTGAAGAATTTAACCAGATCATTAAGGGGATTAAAAGATTAATAGATATGACTATTTAAAAGTAGTTTAAGTAGTTAATTAAGTAGTGATATGAATCACGTGCAAAAATTGCACTCACGAGTCATGCAAGATTTGCACTCAGTAGGTGGGCAATATTTGCACGCTGGCGGCCTTAATGCAAAATTTTCATTCCGGCCAAGAGGAAAGCATTGCCTTAAGGCCTTAAAGAAAGAATTGCACGCAGGCCAGAATGCAAAATATGCATGCAGGCAATCATCCAATAGTCAATCATTTATATTAATGCGCATAGATTAATAACATCAAATCAGACATGTTTTGTAATCAATCCCTTAAATGACCTGATCCCCATTCAGGGGAGAGCAGGGGATCAGGCTTAGAATAGGGACGAGGATAAAGTCTATCAAAAATAGTATATGAATCTGTATCTTATTGATTAAGACGCAAAAAGTACTGGATCGATACGCTCATGTTAAAAATTCATAAAATTGGAAATGCATCCTTCCATCAAAATCATAGTAAAATTAGCCGGGGAGAGTCATATCTTTCCTACATTTCCAGGTGATTTTAATAATGAATAGAGATAGCATGCAGAAACTCAGTGTTGTCATCCCGGTTTATAACGAAGAACAATTTGTCTCCACCACCATTCAGCGGGTTCTGGATGTCACCATGGAAGGACTGGAGCTGGAACTGGTAGTCGTGGATGATGGCTCCAAAGATCGCACGGTGGAAATCTTGCAGCAATTGGCAGTCGAACACCCACAGATCAAAGTCTTTCAACAACCTGTCAATATGGGCAAGGGGGCAGCTTTACGGCGTGGTTTTAAGGAAGCCACTGGCGATATCATCCTGATCCAGGATGCTGACCTGGAATATGACCCGAGTGATTACCCTAATTTATTAAAACCTATTCTGGATGGCAATGCGGATGTGGTTTATGGCTCCCGCTTTTTGGGTGGTCCGCACCGGGTATTATATTTCTGGCATTACAATGGCAATCGATTTCTGACCTTTTTGTCCAATATCACCACCAACCTGAATCTGACCGATATGGAGACAGGTTATAAAGTATTCCGGGCAAATGTAATTAAAGAGATCCCCTTAAAGTCGAACCGCTTTGGTTTTGAACCGGAAGTAACCGCCAAACTGGCCCGCCGAGGTTGGCGTATGTTTGAAACCCCGATCTCTTACTTTGGCAGATCCTATGCAGAAGGCAAGAAAATTGGCTGGAAGGATGGTTTCCAGGCAATTTATTGCATTATTCGCTATGGGATTGCTGATTAAGTGAACAGCCAGCCATGAAGCAACAATTCCTGATTGATTTGCTGAAACAGGTCCAGGCAGGGCATGTTTCGATTGATGAGGCATTAAAGACCCTAAGAAACTATCCATACGAAATGATCGGAGATGCGGTACGCCTGGACCAGCAGCGTGAACTGCGCTGTGGTTTTCCGGAGGTGATATTTGGTGCCGGCAAGCAGGCAGAACAATTATTGGCTATCACTGACCGGATCATCTCGCAAGGCAGTGACTTGCTGATAACCCGCCTGGACGAGAAAATCGCGAACCAGATCATGGAGCGATTTCCGCAGGTCCAATATTATCCCATTCCCAGGGTCTTAACCTGGCAAGCCAATCCTACACCTGGCCAGGGTTGTGTGCTGGTGTTGACCGGCGGGACTGCGGATATCCCGGTGGCTGAAGAAGCGGCCATCACCGCCGCAATGATGGGCTCCGCTGTTACGCGTTTATTTGATGTCGGGGTGGCGGGTTTACACCGGCTCCTGGACAAAATTGATCTGCTGCATACTGCCACAGCGCTGGTGGTGGTAGCCGGGATGGAAGGAGCGTTGCCAAGTGTGGTCGCCGGTTTGGTAAGCGCACCGGTGATTGCCGTCCCTACCAGCGTCGGTTATGGTGCCAGCTTCCAGGGACTGGCGGCACTGCTGGCCATGCTTAATAGCTGCGCCAATGGCGTTTCGGTGGTCAATATTGACAACGGTTTTGGGGCTGGGTATCAGGCAGCTTTGATCAACCGCCAAAGCGTGGCAGGCAGTGATCAGCATGATTGATGTTGAGACCACAAACTTAAGGAAATGGAAGAGTCTGATTGGATGGCTGCAAAACTTTGATCGCATAGGTGTTGCCCTGTCCGGGGGAGTGGACAGCGCCCTGGTTTGCTGCGCCGCCGTGCAAGCACTGGGCACAGAACATGTCAAAGCCTTTACGATCTTGTCGCCAATGGAAATACCGCAGGAGGTGGAGGATGCCCGCCAAATTGCAGATCAGTTGGGGGTCGAATTGATCAGCATCCCATTGGATGAACTGGAAAATGACGAAATTCGCTCCAACCCATCCAGGCGTTGTTATTATTGTAAATTTATTCGTTTGGAAAAAATTTCTGACCAGGCAGCCCGCCTGGGCATCACTCAAGTTGTAGATGGATCGAATGCGGACGATTCTGGCGATTACCGCCCGGGCCGGCAGGCATTACAGGAGCTGGGCGTGCTGAGTCCATTGGCAGAGACAGGCATTACCAAAACGGAAGTACGCCAACTGGCAAAATGGCAGAATCTCCCCGTCTGGGATAAACCGTCCACGCCCTGTCTGGCGAGCCGTTTTCCGTATGGGGTTGAGATCAGCCGTCGGCGCCTGGAGCAAGTGGCCTGCGCAGAAGCGCTATTAAAGGAAATGGGTCATAAAGAGCTGCGTGTGCGCTATCACGAGAGCGTCGCCCGCATCGAAGTACCTGCTGAATGCTTCGAGTTGGTGATTGCCCAGCGGGAAGAGATTGTGCGCGCCATCAAAAATTGTGGATTTCTATACGTGACCCTGGATTTGCAGGGTTTTCGCAGTGGTAGTATGAATGAGGGTTTACAACAATGACGAAGATACTCTATGTGGATGCTTTTTCCGGTATCAGTGGTGATATGTTGTTGGGGGCATTTCTGGATGCTGGTTTGCCGCTGGATGTACTCAAAAACGCTTTTGCGTCCCTTGACTTACCGGAGGTTTATCATCTTTCTTTCCAACCGGTGATGAAAGGCGCCATTCAGGCTGGCTATTTTAACATCGCTCTTGAACAGACCGAAAAGGGGATGGATCATCACCACCATCGTCACATGTCAGATATTCGCCATTTACTGACGGACAGCCAGCTTTCACAGCCGGTGAAGGAAATTAGCCTGAAGATTTTTGAAATTCTGGCTATCGCAGAGGGGCAGGTACACGGGGTTGATCCGGAACAGGTGCATTTCCATGAGGTTGGGGCGACTGACTCGATTCTGGATGTGGTGGGGATCAGTACTGCCATGGATTACTTTCAAATAGAGGAAGTGTATTCCTCGTCTTTGCCGTGGTGTGAAGGTACTGTCGAAACCCAACATGGCTCAATGCCCATTCCTGCGCCGGCTACCATGGCACTTTTAACGGCATGCAAGGCGAAAATGCGCCCTTTTACAGCGCAAGTGGAGTTGATTACCCCAACTGGTGCGGCTTTCCTGGCGACCTGTGCTAAATTTGAAAAACCGGCTATGACCCTGGAGAAACAGGGCAGTGGGGCAGGGACAAAAGATACCCCCTGGCCGAACATCCTGCGCGTGATGATCGGGAAGAGAGAAAGCGAGCATCATCACGAACACGTGGTGCTTGAGACGCATATCGATGATATGAATCCCGAGTGGTATGGGCATTTAATGGAGCGTTGCTTTGCAGCTGGTGCACTGGATGTGGCATATCAACCGATCTTTATGAAAAAAAACCGGCCAGCGACGAAAATCACCATCATTGCACAGCGCACACAGGAAGCAGCCCTGGCGAATATTCTATTGCAGGAATCGACTACCTTTGGCGTACGAGTCTACCCGGTGCAGCGCTATGAAGCGCAGCGTGATTTTATGGATGTGACCACCGACTGGGGGACTGTGCGCGTCAAACGCAAATGGCTGGATGGGACGGTTATCCAACACGTCCCCGAATATGAAGATTGCCGCAGAATTGCCAATCAATACAATCTTCCGCTGCCGCAGGTGTTGCAAGCGGTGTTGAATGCCATCTCTAATGATAATCAGACTTGAGGTACGATAAGCCTTCATAATCAGTGACCATTCCAGGGAGAAAAGTGATGGTGCCAGCCAGGCACTCATAGCGCTGATAGCTTTTGGCGCGGCTATGCTTTTTATGCGGAGGCGTGGCGAGTCTTGCGCCAGCGCCGCGGTATATCGAAGCATAATCTGGGCGTTACTCAGCTCAGCAGCCTTGATCCCGATCAGCCTGTTTGTGGGATTCGTGATGTTGAGAACCGGAAATATTGTTGCCCCCGGGTTGGCGCATACCTTTGCCAACTGGATCGATACATTGGGGTATTAGAAGTTTGTTAATTTCCCAAAAACCAACCTGACTTTGGGTATAATGATCTGCGGGCAAATGTGGATGCAGAATGAAAGGGAATTATGAAGAATTTTATTTTTAAAAGCCCAACACAGATCGTGTTTGGCCGGGGTACCATCGCAAAATTGAACGAATTAATCAACCAGGATGAAAAAATCCTGTTGACCTATGGGGGCGGTTCCATTTTTAAGAATGGTGTCTATGATCAGGTTAAAACCGCATTAGGTGATCGAAAAGTGGTGGAATTCGGCGGCATTGAGGTTAACCCGACCTACGAAACCCTGATGAAAGCCGTGGAAGTTGCCAGAAGCGAACAGGTTACATTTCTATTGGCTGTGGGTGGCGGTTCGGTGTTGGATGGAACCAAATTCATCGCCGCAGCCATTCCCTTCGAAGGTGATCCCTGGGATCTATTGGCAAAAAATGCACCGGTCACGAGTGCTGTCCCACTTGCCAGTGTGATGACTTTGCCAGCCACCGGATCCGAGATGAATTCCGGCGCAGTGATTTCACGCCAGACTACCCACGAAAAATTGAGTTTCGGAGATTGGAAGTTAGCCCCTCAATTTTCCATCCTTGATCCGGAAACCACCTACAGCCTGCCGAAAAACCAGGTTCGTAATGGCATCGTCGACAGTTTCATCCATGTGATGGAGCAATATCTGACCTATCCCATCGCCACCCCCTTGCAGGACCGGCAGGCGGAGGCGATTTTGAAGACGCTCGTGGAAGAAGCCGATGCCATTCTGGCCGATCCAGCTGATTATGATGCCCGCGCAACGTATACCTGGTGTGCCACTCAGGCATTGAATGGAAATTTGAGTTGTGGGGTGGTGACCGATTGGGCAACGCATGTGATTGGGCATGAGATTACCGCATTTTATGGTCTGGCTCATGCGGAGACGTTGGCGCTTGTTTATCCCGCAATGATGCGCTATAAAAAAGATCAAAAGCGGGAAAAGATTCTTCAATATGCGCAACGCGTGTTTGGCATTTACGAAACATCCGGGCAGGATGTAGTGGAGCAGGCAATTCGCGCCACTGAGGAATTCTTCCATCGCATCGGCATGCCGACACGTTTCAGCGATTATGGGATTGATGCGCAGGAAGCAGCCCGGAAAATCCGAGACCGGTTCATTGAACGGGGCACGAAGATGGGTGAACATCGCGATATTTTTCCGCAAGATGCTTATCAAATTTTGGTGGCTGCTGCTTAGTGTTCATATAAGAGGAAAAGGTTTATTGCTTTCTCAAAGGGTCTAATCACTTTGCATATTTGTTAATTTGAAATTTTCTGAATCGTAGGCGTTGTAAGGAAAAAACATGTCATTTGGACTGAAAAAAATCTATAATCTAAGTAGAGAATTTGTGGATACAATTGTATGCAAAATTATATTTCGGTCCCTATTCATCAAAGGAACAAGATGAGCGTAGCACCTGACAGTGATTTTTACATCTCTGGGAAAGTGCTCCTGTCCTACCTGAACGAGCTGGTTGGTTTGGTAGGGGAGAAGAGCGTTATTATGGTGTTAAAACGCTCAGGCTGGATGGATCATGTGCGGAAAATTGTGAATACCCGCCATGAAAAGACCGCTCCGTACGATGCACTGGTCAATATTAACCAACAGGTTGAGGATATTTTCGGTGCCTCAGCTTTAAAGACGCTGGTATACTCAGCTGCAAAGCGCAGTTTTGCCAGTAGTTTCGGAGGCACAGAAGTGGTGCGTGAAACTTTACGCTGGCTGCACAAAAATACAGAAAGCACGCTGCGCTTGCGGGTCAGCCTGGAAACAATCAGCCATTTGATGCAGGTCACCAGTGATCAGAAAATTAAGATTGAAGAAAGTTCCAGTCATTATCACCTCACCATTCAGCAATGTGCTGCTTGTTGGGGTGTGCAGGGTAAATCGTCGCCGGCATGTTTTTATACCGTTGGTATGATTCGCGGGGGGTTACATTATCTGTTTGGCAGGGATGACTACCCGGTGCAGGAGTTAGCCTGCGCTGCGACGGGTGATAGAGCCTGTGAATTCATCATCCGCAAGTTTCCATTTAGCGAGAACGAAAAAGGCAGTGGCAAGACTGGTTTCCTGACACTACCTCCACATTTACGCTAATTCGGGAAAAATGAATAAAAGATAAAAATTCTTATTTATTTCCATTCAGTGTCTTAACATCCGAAAATAGTTCCTGGAATTTTTCGGCACCTTCACGATCGGTGATTGCCAGCACTTCATCTCCAACTTCGAAGATCGTATTGCCATGCGGCATCACAACCTCTCCCTGGCGGAAGATGGCAGCCAGAACACATTGTTCTGGTAAATTCAGGTCTTTGATGGCTTTTCCGATGGCGATTGCGGCAGGTGGAATTTTCTCTTCCACCAGGGCATAATTGCCCTTGCGTAATTTTAACAATGTCATCATATCACCCAGGGACATTTCTTCTTCGATCAAACTGGAAATGATCTCTGCCTGGTTGACGGGTACATCCACCCCGAATGTCTGATTAAATAACCAGTCATTGCGCGGATTATTCACGCGGGCAATGGTACGGTTGATATTGTATTGGGTGCGGGCGATATAACACAACACCAGATTATCTTCATCGTTGGTGGTAACAGCTGCAAAGACCTGTGCTTTGTCAAAACCGGCGTGTTTTAAGATGGCCGGGTCGAGGTGATTGCCTTCAATGATCACTTCCGTGGGTAACTCCCGATGCAAACTTGCCAAAACTTTTGGACGTGATTCAATCAGCCGGACGGTATGATCCTGCTGTACAAGCTTGCGTGCCAAATAGGTACTTGTTCTTCCACCACCTGCAATAATGACATACATTTCAGACCTCCTGCTTAGGGGTAGCTAATTTAAACCGTAATGTTTCAATGCCTTGATGCGTGGCGCTGAAGTGCAAATGATCATCAATTTCCAGCTCATCATCCATCTTCGGGATGAAGGATTTGCCATTGCGGGTGATGGATGCCAAAACCGATTGAAGCGGGTCCTGATTTAAGTCAGCAACTTTTTTACCTCCCCATTGCTCCGGGACGATGACCTCATAATAATCCACGGTGCCATCTCCAAAGGAGTATACCACCTTGAATTGTTCATTCAGGATCATTTCTTCCAGGCGTGAGGCACCCCAATTGGTACCGCTGATCACTTCTAGTTTGAAGAGGTCGAATATGTCAGACACGCTTGGTTCAAAATTGCGGGCAACCACATTCCTGATTTTGAAGATCTCTTTTGCCACACGGCCAACAACCAGATTGATGGCATCGATACTGGTGACGGCAGCTACAGCATCTGCTGTTTCAATCCCAGCCCTTTTTAATACATCCTGGCTGAGTGCATCCCCGGTGATCAGATGTGCCCGAAAACCAGGTTTGAGGATATTAAACGCTGATTCTTCCTGGTCAATGATGGCAACTTCATTTCCATGCTCGACCAGTAAATGAGCTAATTCAGAACCCAAACGACCACAACCTACAATTAAGACTTTCATATTTTTTCCTTTGTTCGCTAATCAACCTGATAGGGGACTTCAACGATAACGATATTCTTTTGCCCCATCAAAACCTTGCGCAGCGTATCGGCAGTACGCATATGTAATGCATTTGCCCATACTCTTTTTGGAATGAATTGCGGGATCACAATGGTGATCATCTCATTTTCCAGGCGCTGCTCGTTCAATTCCTGGAGGTAATTTAACAATGGTTCAATCATCAGGCGATATTGCGATTCTAAAATGACCAGACGGACCCCATCACCCCAGGTTTCCCATTTTTGTTGAAGTTTGGCAGCTTCATCATCATCAATGGATACATGCACAGCAGTAATATCTTTGGATAAAGATTCAGCGTATCGCAACGCTTTTAACGTCCCACGATGAACACTGGCAATGGGAATAATTACCCGATGGCGGCTCATATGATGCTGTCCCGCATATTTTTCAAGGGTGAGGTGCGCAGCCACATTCTGATAATGGCGGTGGATCGAAAAGAAAATCACAACCAATATCGGCAGCAGGATCACTACCACCCAGGCACCATCAGCAAACTTGGTAACGGCGAAAATGATGGTGACAAAGAAGGTGACCACTGCGCCAAAGCCATTGATGATCATTTTGATCAGCCATTTTTTCTCATACCGGACCACCGAGCCAGGTTCAACTTTTTCCTGACCAGGTGCCAGGCGGCCACTTTTCCACCAGCGGTGCGCCATGCCGGTTTGGGATAAGGTAAAGGACAGGAAAACCCCAATGGCATACAATGGAATCAAACTGGAAACATTGGCTTTAAAAATGATGATGAGGATCGACGCTAGAATAGCCAGCGACATAATACCGCGTGAATAGACCAGGCGGCTACCCCGATAGGTCAATTGACGCGGCAGAAAGCCGTCTTTGGCGGTTATGGCTCCCAGGCGGGGGAAATCAGCAAAGGCCGTGTTGGCTGCCATAACCAGGATCACAGTGGTGCCAATAATGGTTAACAAATATAAGAAACCGCGGCT
>JAVEYK010000084.1:0-12259 GCA_034003505.1 Anaerolineaceae bacterium
TTTTCCGTCTGTCTTTTCCATTCCAATGAAGCTGGTTGATCCTTAAGTGCAATGCACCGTGAATCTACCATCAGCCATCAGCTATGAGCTACCCTACTTCCACGGCACCCACAGGTCAACAAATTCGTGCACAGGTGTGCGGGATAAGCGCTGGGGATGCATGCATAGATCCATGATGCGTTCAGATTGGACGCTGGAAAAGCGTCGCGAAAGATGTCGCTCAAATTTTTCGACTAATAACGGGATGCCTTCCGAGCGGCGCCGGCGATGACCTAGAGGATATTCAACCACGATATTTTCTGAAGAAGTTCCATCCTGGAAGAAAACCTGCACGGCGTTGGCAATCGAACGCTTTTGCGGGTCGAGATAATCGCGGCTATATTCCGGATTCTCTACCACTGTCATCCTGTCTCGAAGCGCATCGATACGGGGATCAGCGGCGACTTTGTCTTCATAATGGTCTGCCGTTAGCTCACCAAAGATCATTCCGATGGCAGTCATGTATTGTAGGCAATGGTCTCGATCCGCTGGGTTATGCAAGGGACCCTTTTTGTCAATAATGCGCAGGGCGGACTCATGCGTGGTGATCACGATTTTGTCAATCTCATCCAGACGGTCTTTTACCTGTGGGTGCAGCTGGAAGGCTGCTTCCACAGCTGTCTGGGCATGAAATTCAGCTGGAAATGAGATTTTAAAGAGCACATTTTCCATCACGTAACTGTCTAACTCCTGAGAAAGGACCAACTCTCTTCCTTTAAAGAGAACATCCTGAAAGCCCCAGGTAGGAGCTGTGATGGCTGAGGGATAACCCATCTCACCTCGCAAGGCCATTAATGAAAGCCAGACTGCCCGGCTGGTGGCATCACCGGCAGCCCAGGACTTGCGCGAGCCGGTGTTCGGTGCATGCCGGTAAGTTCGTAAAGCCTGACCATCCACCCAGGCATTGGAGAGCGCATTAAGCAACTGTGTCCTGGTTGCACCTAAAAGTCCACTCACTACGGCTGTCGAGGCGATTTTCACGAGGATGACATGATCAAGACCCACGCGGTTAAAGCTATTTCCCAGAGCCAACACCCCTTGAATTTCGTGGGCTTTCACCATGGCAGTTAGCACATCACTCATCAGAATTGGTTCTTTGCCATTCATCAGCGCAGTCCGTGAGTACCAATCAGCTGCCATCAGGATCCCGCCCAGGTTGTCCGATGGATGTCCCCACTCGGCAGCCAGCCAGGTATCATTGAAATCCAGCCAACGTATCATTGCCCCCAGATTGAAAGCAGCTTGCACCGGATCAAGAGTATATTCTGTTCCCGGCACACGGGCACCATTTTTCACCTGGATACCCGGAACAATAGGCCCTAACATTTTCCTGCAGGCAGCGTATGACAGTGCTTCCATCCCACAGCCAAGTGTGTCCATCAGACAGTAATGGGCTATTTGCATCGCTTCTTCACTCTGAATCGGATATTGCAGTATATAATCTGCAATTTTTATCAGCAATTCATCCGGTTCAGGTCGGGAAACGGAAATCGGGCTGCTCATACGGGCTCCTTAGCTGCGCATTTCCAACTTGACATAATCGCGGGGCGCTGGACCAATGTAATCAGCATTCGGCCGGATGATCTTTCCACCCGTGCGTTGTTCGATGATGTGCGCTGCCCAGCCAGACACACGTGACATAACAAATAGAGGGGTAAACATAAACGTGGGGACGCCCAGCATATGATACGTCACCGCGCTGTACCAATCCAGGTTGGGGAACATGCGTTTTTCAGCCCACATCACATCTTCAATCACCTCAGATATATCACACAGGGTCTCATCTCCAAAATCTTTACACAACGTACAGGATAACCCTTTAATGATCTTGGCGCGCGGGTCAGAGATGGTATAAACCGGGTGTCCGAACCCCAGGATGATACCTTTATTCTTGATAATCCGGCGTACTGCTTCCGCGGCCTGGGCAGGTGAATTATAGCGTTCGATTACTTCCATGGCGCCTTCATTGGCACCCCCATGCCGAAATCCTTTCAACGCCCCAATGGCACCTGTGATAGCCGAATAAAAATCGGTACCGGTGCCGGCAATTACACGTGAACTGAAAGTGGAGGCGTTGTATTCATGCTCAGCATATAACACTAATGTGACGTCCAGAGCGCGCACATGAATCTCTTTTGGTTTTTTACCGTGCAGCAAGTGTAGAAAATGAGCAGCTATCGAATCATCTTCCGTCTCGACTTCGATACGTTTGCCATGGTGGGCGTAATGGTACCAATACAGCAACAAGGATGGAAAAACTGCCAGCAAGCGGTCTGCAATGTGGCGGGCTCCCTCGGGTGTGTGATCACCTCGTTCTGGTAATACCGCACCCATCATACTGCAACCCGTGCGCATGACATCCATGGGATGTGCAGCAGCCGGGATCTGTTCCAGGACGGCCTTGACCGGTGCTGGAATGCCACGGAGATTCTTCAATTTTAATTTATATCGCTCCAGCTCGTTGCGGATTGGCAACTCCCCATGGATCAGCAAATAAGCCACTTCTTCAAAACTGGCATGCTCCGCCAGATCATAGATATCATACCCACGATATCGCAAATCATGGCCTTCTGTACCAACAGTACAAATTTCGGTTTCACCTACCGGAACCCCGGAGAGTTGCACCATTTTCTTTTTCGACTTTTTCCCTTCGTCTTTTTGCGCGCTCATGTCTGATTCTCCCTGATTTTAATTAAGTTGGAATTTAACTCTAACCATCCAGTTCATTTTGCGACTCAGATGATTTAAATAACTCGTCAAGTTTCTCCTCGTAAGCATAATAATTAAGGATTTGATAAAGCTCCTCACGGGTCTGCATCTGCGGCAGGCTGCTCGCCTGAGTGCCCTGACCACGGATTGTCTGGTACACCTGTAAGGCGGCCGCACTCATGGCCCGGAATGCACTTAAGGGATAGAGTACCAATCCCACACCAACGGATGCTAATTGCTCTCTGGTAAACAAAGGTGTTTTTCCAAATTCGGTCATATTTGCCAAAACCGGAACCGGCAGGGCTTTCACAAACGCCCGGTATTGCTCCAAATCGCTGACCGCTTCCGCAAAGATCATGTCCGCACCAGCAGATACGTATGCCTGTGCCCGCTCGAGTGTAGCTGTCAGCCCTTCAGAAGCCAAGGCATCTGTGCGCGCCATGATCACGAATCCTGGGTCTGTACGCGCATCTACTGCCGCTTTGAGACGATCACACATTTCTGCCTGGGATACCAGCGCTTTCCCGGGCCGATGCCCGCAGCGTTTCGCCTGGACCTGGTCCTCGATATGCAGGGCGGCGGCCTCTGATTTGATGAGGGCTTTCACTGTGCGCGCGATGTTAAACGCTGATCCAAAACCAGTATCCACATCCACTAATAAAGGTAAGTCACAGGCATCGGTAATCCGGCGCACATCGATCAGAACATCCTCCAGCGTTGTAATTCCCAAATCAGGCACACCGAGAGATCCGGCCGCCACTCCCCCGCCCGACAAATAAATTGCTTTAAACCCAGCAGACCTGGCCAACAGTGCTGCATAGGCATTCAGGACACCAACCACCTGCAAAGGTTTTTCAGTTGTAATTAGTTGACGAAAAACATCACCCCTGGACATGATATGGCACTTCCCTCTGAAATTAAATGAATTCCCCGGGCAGTCAGTTGATGATGGAGTGGAGGCGTCTTACTGACCTGGTAGTAAGACTATAGACATTAAATCAACAGAAGTCAACTTTTTATATAGGATTTGTAATGGTTATTGAGGACTAACAGCGTTTTCGACTTCATGGGTCAAAATGGAAAACCTGTTCAATAGCTCACTCGCTGAAATATCTTTGTAAGAACCACCATTAACGTTAATTTCTTTTCCTTCTTTTCTCACGAATTTTTGTATGCAGATTTTTTTCGCCTTACCCACATTAATATCCCAATTACAACGAAATAACCAAAATATCCAATCACCTGACTCAATGATGGACTACTGCTATAACCGAACAAAGCCTTCATTAATTGACCCAATGTCGATTTTTCTGGCAATAATGCATTCAGATTCCAAACATTCTCAACAACCGAAGGAATCCAACCGAGTTCATTAAACTCATGAATACCTAACCCAATCAGTCCTGCCGCAAACAACACCAACAAAACATTCGTAATTGCGAAGAATTTGGACAAACTCAATTTAGTTGAAGAAGTATAAATAATCCAACCCAGGATAGTTGCTGAAGCTAAACCAAATGCTGCACCTAAGATTTGTTGAAAAGGATTGGATGTGAAACGAGCTGCAAGTAAGAATAAGACCAATTCAATTCCTTCTCTTACTATCGCAAAAAATGTCAATAAGAACAATGCTCTTTTTCCACGGCCTCCCATCGCCTGACGCACCCCAGTTTCAATTTTCTGATTCATGGATTTTGATTGTTTTTTCATCCAGAAGATCATCCAGGTCAAAATACCAGCTGCTAGAAACATAGTAATGCCTTCAAATAGCTGCTCACCTTTCCCTTCAAACTCAGCTCCGATCCAATTCAAGCCTAAAGCAGCCGCAATGCTGATAAAAATTGCGCTAATTACGCCCAACCAGACTGTCATGTTCAAGTTCTGCTGTTCCATTTTTCGTAGCATACTCAATACGATTCCGATAATCAGTGCAGCTTCCAGCCCTTCACGTAGAGCCAATATATAACTGGATAACATAGACCTTATTTCTCCTATTTCTCTATTATAAATGTTTTTATTGGATTGGACACCGTTTCATTGAAAAGACCTCATCATGTGTAAATTTCGTTCTTGAATTAATTGACGAAATAAAAAATAGTGATAAAAAGTTAAGGCGGGAATTCTTTACAAAAGCTTTAGAAATGTTTCATCGTTGCTTTACCCTGGTACGTTAAACTCACTTTAAGATTAGAAAAGATAGCGACAGGAGAAATAAAAAATGAAGAAAACTTTAATAATTCTAACCATAGCGATCGCTGGAATCATTATCAGCGGTTTGATATTTGGTGCTGGCTATTTTGTCAGCCGAGTCAATTTTGGATTAAATGGTGACAGCCTGACGAGAATGAATCAGGGTCGAGTACCCTGGATTAATATGGGCAGGAATTCCAATAATATTGACCTTGGTTATGGCATGATGGGTAGGAACTATAACGGTACAGGTGCCTTTGGTATGATGGGCTATGGTGACAATGATTCATGTGGCCTGGGTATGATGGGAAATAGCTACAGGAGTAGAGGCGGTGATGGCATGATGGGTTGGTTCGGATCTGATAATGATGTAAATGTTGAGCCAATCAGCATGGAAACGGCAAAACAGGTTGTCGAGAAATATTTAAAAGAATTGAATAATTCTGATCTCGAGCTCAAAGAAATCATGATCTTCGACAATAATGGATATGCCATAATTGTTGAAAAAAGCACCGGTATCGGTGCGATGGAATTATTGATAGATCCTGCCAGTCTATCCGTTTTTCCTGAGTATGGTCCAAACATGATTTGGAATTTAAAGTATGGACACATGGGCGGAAATGGGATGATGGGTGGATATGGTGGCATGATGGGAAGTCGTTACGATAATTCCGGATCAACTTCCACCAGCATGACTGTCAGCGCTGAACAAGCGCTTACGGCAGCACAGGATTATCTGGACCAGGAGTTCCCCGGCTATCAAACTGCAGATGAGGCAACTCGCTTCTATGGCTACTACACCATCGACATTTTAAAAGATGGTATACCAACAGGCATGTTGAGTGTCAATGGCTTCAATCAAAAGATCTTTCTCCACACCTGGCATGGAACTTTTATTGAGATGTTTGAATAAAGATCCTGGGGAATCTTTGAAAACAGGGCTCGGTTTAAACACCGATCCCTGTTATTATGTAAAATAGAGTAGGAATCCAAATTTGATTTTCTTTTGAAGGGAGTAAATTTGTCCACAGTAAAAGTACTCCTGATTGATGATGAACGCTCGATCCACAATGTTATTGCTGCATATCTTAAGGCTGAAAGGTATGAATATCAATCTGCAATGGATGGGATAGCCGGATTAAGTATTGCCCGAACTTTTAAGCCGGATGTCATTATCCTGGATGTAATGCTTCCGGGAATGGATGGCATTGAATTACTCACAAACCTGCGACGAGATTCAAATGTTTATGTAATTATGCTCACTGCCCGCTCTGAGGAAACTGATAAAATCGTTGGTCTTTCGATCGGAGCAGATGATTACCTGACCAAGCCATTCAGTCCCCGAGAATTGATTGCCAGAATTAAAGCAGCCTTACGACGATTACAAAATTCTAATACTCCAAAAGACACAATCGCACCACTCCTCTTTCCACATATTCGGATTGATACTTCAGAACGTCGCGTTTGGGTTGAAGGGCAGATAATTGATTTTACTGCGATTGAATTCGATTTATTATTAGCGCTTGCACAACATCATGGAATGGTTTTAAGTCGGGAACAACTCCTCGAAAAAGTGTGGGGATATGATTATTACGGCGATACCCGCGTTGTGGATGTCCATATAGGTCATATTCGTCAGAAATTAGGCAATGACAAATACATAGAAACAATCCGTGCTGTGGGTTACCGTTTTGAAGATAAGTAGGTGTTAATATGTTAACATTTTTCCGCACGCATTTGACCTGGAAGTTGTTCCTCTCGTATGTGGTTGTGGTTCTGGTTGGGGTGGTGGTGCTCGCATCCGCCACCAGTTTATCGGTTCCAGCAGCTTACGAACGCCATATGGTTGGTATGAGCGCCATGATGTCAGATAATAATATGATGGGATCAGCTCAACCATTGGAGTTGGAACTGTTTAATAATTATACAACCTCAGTCACAGAAGCGCTCTCTCTGGCAATGGCGGCGGCATTGATAGCAGCAGTACTTGCCAGCTTTTTAATCAGTCGCCAGGTTGTTGTCCCCATTGAGCGTATGAAAACTCTGAGTCACCGTATCGCTGAAGGAGAATATGAAGAAAGGCTAACAATCTCGGGTAGAGTCCAATCCAATCAACTGGATGAGCTGGACCAACTTGCGATAAGCTTCAACCAAATGGCGGAAAAGCTTGAAAAGACTGAAACCATGCGTCGTCAACTAATTGGGGATGTGACACATGAACTTCGCACTCCGCTAACTGCTATTAAGGGTTATATGGAAGGATTGATAGATGGAGTGATTCCACAGACCCCAGAAACCTACCAACAAATACGATCTGAAGCAGATCGCTTACAGCGGTTGGTAAATGATTTACAGGAACTTAGTGCAGTTGAAGCTGGAGATTACCAGCTTAAGCTGGAAGCTGTATCCCCTTCCAATCTTGTCAAAACAGTAATAAATCATCTTCATTTCCAGTTTGAAGAAAAAGAGATTCAAATTGAAGAAAATCTGGAACCAGACCTTCCGAAGGTTTCAGTGGACAAAGATCGAATCACACAGGTTTTGACCAACCTGCTTGGGAATGCTTTACAATATACGCCTTCTGGTGGCAAAGTGGTCATAACTGCTAGCCAGAAAAAATCTGAAATTCACATCTCTATTCGTGACACTGGAATTGGAATGTCACCTGATCAATTACCACATATTTTTAATCGATTTTATAGAAGTGATAAATCCAGAGCCCGTGCGAATGGTGGCAGCGGGATCGGCTTGACGATTGCGCAAGCTTTAGTAAAAGCTCATCATGGGCGGATTTGGGCAGAAAGCGAAGGTGAAGGAAAAGGCTCCTCATTTCACTTTACACTCCCGATCAGTACCACAACCAAATAATGATTCCCCCAATCTTCATCAAATCTTTACACTTTCTTTAAAAGTACTTCATCTTCCCCGATTAAGATAAACAAGAATGTAAAAATTATCTCATCTTGTTGTGAAGTTAGTGTATTTAAAAAAACTGACCAATAACAAAAGAGAGAAAAACTGTAAGCACGGATAAAATCCGGGAAAAGGAAGATTATGATGGGACATTATGGATATGGTGGTATGGGGTGGTTCGGAATGATTTTTGGTCTGATCATTACAATTGCAGTAGTCATTGGTGTCGTTCTATTAATCGTTTGGGCTATCCGAAAAACAAATGGAAATTCTACTCAATCTGGTCCACCAGTCACATCGAGTCAATCAGCCAGAGAAATCGCGCAAGCACGTTATGCAAAAGGCGAGATTAACCGCGAAGATTATCAGCAAATTTTATCTGACATTGACCGCTAAAGGCACGTGATATGATGGGATTAGGAATGGTTGCTGGAATGTTACTCTTCTGGATAGTATTGATTATTCTGGCTGTATTATTAGTGCGAAGATTGTTTCAACCAAATCAATCTACAGACAGTGATCTCGAGAGCAGCCTGGTAACGCCCCGTGAAATCCTTAATCAACGCTATGCCAGAGGTGAAATTACCCAGGGTCAATTCCTGCAAATGAAAAAAGACCTTCATTAAGTGTTCAGAATGAATCAGGTTGAGGGACTTACCAACAACAGGCCGAGGTGCCTATTGTTGAATTCTTCTCTCTCCTACAATATTTCAATCGTTATCTTGTGAAGAAAGGATTAATTGTTATGCCAAAATTAAAAAGGGAAATCTTAGGAAACCAAAAAGATCAGCAAATCCGAAATAAACCGCTATTATTCTTGATTTTAGGCGGTTTCATAATCATCGTTATCGCTTTGCTTTTCGCTTTTCAGAAAAAATCAGTCTCCTTCACACCGGAGGTTATCGGACAAGCCAGCCTTAAAACAGATAAAGAGGTTGTAGATCTGGGGGATGTTAAATTAGGACAAACTGTAAATGTTTCCTTTGACCTTAAAAATGTTGGCGATGTACCGCTTCGTTTTACGAGTAGACCAACCATTGAAGTAAAAGAAGGTTGTTGACCGCCCACCCCAGTCATCGGTTCGATGACTCTTCAACCTGGTGAATCCACGATTGTCTCTATGCAATTTAAGATGAGTGGTGATATGGGTGGATTACACGACTTCAGACTACATATTCCTACCAATGATCCTGACCATCGGGATAAGGAACTTACCATTCTCTCAAATTGGGTTCCATAATCCCCCCGTATTTCAAGGTATTTTGGATATGGTTTTGAAATGAAACCTGATTGATGAACTTTCCTGGTGTTGCCTGATAATTGGTTGACTCCTTCAGCCACACTTGCTATCATCAAAGGTAAGAGAGTAAACATAATTTCATCTCTACATTAAATTTAGTGCTTGAAATATTGGCTGCGCCTTATCAAAAAGCGAGACAAATAATATAATCGCGAATAGAATGCGGGAAAGGATGCAAGATGGAACATTTTGGGTTTTGGGGTATAGCGTGGTTCAATTTGATTATTGTTCTTATAATTACAATTGTCGTGCTCGTTGGTCCCGTACTATTGATCATTTGGGCAATCCGAAAATCAAATGTGAATTCTACTCAATCTGGTCCACAGGCACCATCGAGCCAATCAGCCAGAGATATTGCACAAGTACGTTATGCCAAAGGTGAGATCAGCCGGGAAGAGTATCAGCAAATTTTAGCTGATATTGATCGCTGAGGACGCCTGGGAAAGGTTTTGGCGTGAAAAACCGCTAGCCAAAAGCCATACTTTGTAACGCACTATTTGCCTGCTGATTTCTGTTTTACTAGAGCTATTTCGTGCAGTAGCGCTTACACCTGCCAATCCCACTGGCTATTAATGGGACAACCCCTTTAAAAATGATCTGGAGGGCATAGCTCAAGGTGTCCGCGACTCAAATACCTGGTTAGCGACTATGACCAACAACCGGTTCGATACAAATTTCTATGGGAGCTGCCTGGGTTTCTTTCACTGTCTGGACGCGTTTCATTTCCGGTTTATTTTGGATTCGGTAATCAGGTTTGGTTTTCCCTGTATTACTGAAGAACAAATTATCTCCATACCACAGGATAAGAGAGTAAATTCCCGACAAAATTAATTTATTCGCTACCTTGTACGTTTGTCACTAAATTGATTCGAATGTCTATAATTTAAATAAGGGAGAATTTATTATGGATAATGAACTTAATAATCTAAAAGGAGCAAATGGCTCCACCAAAAACGATGAGCCCGCAAATCAGCATCAGCACTCGCTGGATCGCTCAGTTACTGATGCATCGCAGTCCCATGCGGAACATGCAACCCGGAGCCATCAATCGAAAGATCATGCCTCCATGGATCATAATGATCATGGAAGTTCAAGCACATCTACATCCGAGCATGCTGGTCATGGAGAAAAGCACGCTGACCATTCCGGTCACGAGCAGATGTTCCGCCAAAAATTTTGGGTGTCATTGATACTGTCAATTCCAGTCCTTTTATACAGCCCATCCATTCAGGAATGGTTGAATTTTGAAATGCCAGTTTTTCCCGGCAGCCAATGGATCACCCCGCTATTTGCAGTGATCGTCTTTCTATATGGAGGCGTTCCCTTCTTGCAGATGGCGGTTCCTGAGCTTCAGAATCGTAAACCAGGCATGATGACCCTGATTTCTCTGGCAATTGGCGTGGCACTGATTTACAGTCTGGCTGCTCTATTCTTGCCAGACAGCATGACTTTCTTCTGGGAATTGGTCACCCTGATCGACATCATGCTGCTCGGCCATTGGATCGAGATGAGAAGTATCAGGCAGGCTTCTGGTGCATTGAAGGAGTTATCAAAATTGTTGCCTGATACAGCGGACAGAATCAATCCGGATGGCAGTACAGAAACTGTGTCATCAGACAAATTGCAAAGCGGAGATCTCATCCTGGTGCGACCTGGTGGCAGTGTCCCGGCTGATGGAGAAGTGCAGGAAGGTGATTCTGATGTGAATGAAGCGATGATCACGGGGGAATCGAAGCCAGTCAATAAACAGCCTGGTGCTAAAGTGATTGCTGGCACCATCAACGGGAACGGTAGTTTACGAGTGAAGGTTACTGCTACGGGAGATCAGACAGCGCTGGCAGGCATTATGCGTCTGGTTAATGAGGCGCAGCAAAGCAAATCCAGCACGCAGATTCTGGCGGATAAAGCTGCTGGCTGGTTGTTTTTCGTTGCGATTGGCGTAGCTGCGATTACGGCAATCGCCTGGACTATCGCGGTGGGATTTAATGTCGAAGTGATTGCACGCGTTGCAACAGTGCTTGTGATCGCCTGCCCGCATGCATTAGGTCTGGCCATTCCACTTGTGGTAGCTATTACGACCGGGATCGGTGCAAACAACGGCATACTGGTTCGCGATCGTCTGGCATTAGAAAAAGCACGATTGATAAACATGGTTGTATTCGACAAGACGGGTACTTTAACCGAAGGTACCTTTGGCGTGGTTGGTATCGAGACAATCGAAAGTTGGAGCAAAGAGGATGCGCTCGCATTAGCAGCTGCTATCGAAGGCGACTCTGAGCACACGATTGCCCGTGGTATCCGCAAATCAGCTGAAGAGGGCAAATTATCATTACCAGCAGTATCTGAATTTGAAGCCATACAAGGGCGGGGTGTCCGTGCCATGAGCAATGGACAAACCTTTTATATTGGCGGCCCGCGTTTATTGGAAATGCTGGAAATTGAACTGCCTGAAAAACTTGCTTTATTCGAGCAACAGGCCAGCGCAAAGGGACAAAGTGCGATTAACCTTGTGGGGGATAGTTCCCAGGGAACCCAGGTGATTGCTGCCTTTGCCTTGGCAGATGTAATCCGCCCGGAGAGCAAGCAGGCCATTGAAAAGCTGCATAAAATGGGTATGGAAGTTGCCATGCTCACTGGCGATAGTCAGGCTGTCGCGAAAGCCGTAGCAGATGAATTGGGTATCGACACCTTTTTTGGAGAGGTATTGCCCGAGCACAAAGACCAAAAGATCATTGAGTTACAAAAACAGGGCAAAAAGGTTGCCATGGTGGGTGATGGCGTCAATGATGCCCCCGCCCTGACGCGGGCTGACGTGGGAATCGCCATTGGCAGCGGGACGGATGTGGCGATTGAATCAGCAGGAATTATCCTGGTAAAGAGCAATCCTCTGGATGTGGTAAAGATATTCTCCTTGAGCCATGCCAGCTACAAAAAAATGATCCAGAATTTAGTCTGGGCTGCTGGTTACAATGTAATTGCACTACCACTGGCAGCAGGTGTATTAGCACCGATTGGAATTATCCTCTCTCCAGCAGTCGGTGCAATTTTAATGTCCCTCAGCACAGTGATCGTCGCCATTAATGCTCAGTTGCTGCGAAGAACAGTTTT
>JAVEYK010000085.1:0-11983 GCA_034003505.1 Anaerolineaceae bacterium
TTTCATATTCTGTTACGACCATGCGCCTGAAACTTTCACTGTATCTCATGATTTTCTCTTTCATAGGATGCCCTCTTTCATCTCAGATTATCCTATTAAAGTGTAAACCTATACCAGGACGACACAAGGACGGGTCACACCTGAACCCTGAATCCTAATCCTAAATCCTTACCCCCAACCCCTAATCATGCACTTTCTCCCGAATCTGTATATAATTACCAAAAGGGTGGGTGCTTCCATCCTTTTTTTGACCTATGACACTTATTAATCACAAAACAAGATCCAATCTCTGGAAAGCCAGCCTGATCCTGATCCTGATCTCAGGCATTTTTGTCGTTCCAGTGGTTCAGGCGCAGGAGGAACCACAAGCGAGTGCCACCATCCATGAACTTAAAACAGAAAATTTCCCTGAGATCTCCTTTTTCCTGGAGGGGTACAATGCGGATGGGCAGGCAATCAGCGATCTCTCCGAAGCCGATATTACTATTATTGAAAATGAACAGGAACCCATCCCGATTGACATCCTGCAGCGCAGTGAGCCGGGGTACCAGGTAATACTGGCATACAACTTTTCCCCAACACTGGCGACCAATAATAGCGAAGGCCTATCCCGCTACGAGGCAATTACCGATCACGTGGTTCAATGGTTGGGTAGCCGCCCAGCCAGCACTCCGGACGACTTCAGTTTGGTGACTGATACTGGCTTGCAACAGATTCGTGATGAAAATCCACGCGAGTTCGCTGAAAGCCTCTCCAACTATGAACCCGATTTGATCAATAGCCAACCCAATCTGACCAGCCTGCTTCAGGCTTTAGACCTGGCCACCGACCCCACGCTTAACCCGCTGATGAAGCGCGCTATTTTATATATCACCCCCCAACCCACCATCAGTAATGTATCTGCTTTCCCGGGATTTATTGAGCGCGCAGTCCAGCAAAAAGTGCCGGTGTACGTCTGGATGGTGGGGCCGGCTTCAGCTCGCATTAGCAATCCCAGTGTGGTTGATCCGCTGGTAACGCTGGCGGAAGAAACCGGGGGTCAGTTCTTTCTTTATTCCGGCGTGGAAGAGCTACCCAATATTGAAGAATATTTCCAGGCAAACCGCTACATTTACGATGTTACCTACACCTCGGGCATCCGCAAGTCCGGCACGCACCGCATCAGTGCCATCATCACCACGGGGGAGAGCAAGATCATATCAAAAATTGCCAAAGTAAATCTATCGGTTGAACCACCCAATCTAATTTTGATTAACCCGCCTTTGCTGGTAGAACGCGAATGGGTTATTGATGCAAAAGATGCCCGCAACCGTGAGTTGGAACCGGAGCAGGTGCAGATTGAATATATGGTTGAGTTTCCGGACGATCATCCACGTGAATTGATGAGTGCGCGCCTGTTTGTGGATGGCGAGCTGGCCCAGGAGGTAACCCAGCCTCCCTTTAATAGCTTCGGATTGGATTTGACCTCTTATGAAAGCGATCAGGAGGTCCTGTTCCTGGTGGAAGTTGAGGATAGCCTCGGTATTGTCACCCGTACCCAACCGGCTTTGATTGAAATAAGCGTGGCACCGATCCCACTCACTTTCTGGGAAGGCTTGCTGCGTCTGGAACTCAGCCCCGAACGCTGGATTATCCTGGCAGGTGTTTTGATCGCTGGTACAGTATTGGTCGTGGCGATTGTGTTCGTCGGCAAACGACAGGCCTTCTGGCGCGATCAGGCTGCTAAACGCCAACGGAAGATTGATCCGGTAACACAACCGGTGAAAATAAAACAGGCAGATGACATACCAGGCAAAGGCAATGCAGTCCAGGCGTCCATCGGTAAACAGGTGGAAGCGATGCTGATTCCACTCAATGAGCGTTATGAAGCCAACCGCAAGAAGACAGTCGTGCTTGATCGCAAGGAATGGGTCATAGGCAGTGATCCGATCCAGGCGCGCCTGGTAATTGCCAGGTCTGCATTGGATGATTTGCACGCACGCCTGGTCCGCACAGAACAGGGAGAGTATTGGCTGCGTGATCAAAACTCAATTGCCGGAACCTGGGTGAATTTTGCGCCGATCACAACCAAAGGTGTAAAATTAAGGCATGGTGATTTAATTCATTTTGCCAAAGCCCTGTACAGATTCGAATTATCGCATCCTACAGAAGATCGCGAAAATCCAATTATCACGTATAATCAAAATTATGATTCGTAAGACTCAATCACGGTATCCGGTGGTTGCTAAGAGCCATCCTGGTATGAGCGGTAAGAATAATGAAGACCGCTTTGGTGTCACTGCGTTTCAGATCAGCAATAAGAACCCCACCCCGGTATTGGTGGCGGTTTTATCTGATGGGGTCGGGGGGCATAAAGCTGGTGAGGTTGCTGCTGAACTGGCGGTCAATCAGATCATGCAAGCGGTGACCGAAAGCAAAGGACAATCACCTGTTCAGACAATGGAAGAAGGCATTAACCGCGCCAATCAGGCGATTTTTGCAGAATCGCAAAAGGATAATGGAAAACAGGGCATGGCTGCCACTGTAGCTGTCACCTGGATGATTGGACATCGTCTATTTACTGCCTCGGTCGGTGATTCCCGGATTTACCTGATGCGTGGAACCAGCATCCGGCAATTGAGTGTGGATCATACCTGGATTCAGGAAGCATTGGATAACAACATTATTACGCCTGATGAGGTGGAAGGAAACCCCAATCGCCATGTAATCCGACGTTATCTGGGTGGCCCTAATCCACCGGAAACCGATTTCCGGATGCGCCTGAATCAGGGGGAACCGGATCAGCAAGCTTATAATAATCAAGGGGTAGCCATACAGACCGGAGACCGGCTGTTATTATGCAGTGATGGACTGACTGATCTGGTTAGCGATGCGGAAATTCTGGCAGCTTTTAACGGGATCGATGCCAATCAGGCTGTTGATAATCTAATCGATCTTGCTAACCAACGTGGTGGTCATGACAACATTACCATCATCACCTATGAAATTCCGGATGGCATTCAGGCGTTGAACACAAAACGCTCGATTTTATCCCCGGGCTGTTTGGTGGCGGCATTGATTGTGGCCGTGATTGCTATTCTGGTGGTGGGATATCTATGGTTGCAACGCAATCCGGTTGATCTGGGGTTTTTCAGGCCTACTCAGGAACCAGTTCAGGTGACACTCAATCCGATGTTAACCAGTGCCCCACAAACAACAGCCACCCCGAACAACAATCCCAAGCTGGTACCTACGCAAACAGTACAACTGCTTTTGCCCCAAAACCCGGATCGGGAAGCCTATCCGGCACCCAATGAAGCAGTATTGACGCCGGTGACCCCTTCCGCTGAAAATTGATCACAGGGCAATGGCAGGTTAAAGTTCCTGTTGTTCGAAGAGTCCAACTGCCCAGATTAGAGACATGATAATGAAGACAATTGCAGCTCCCAGTGCTGCAAAATTGCTGGTCTGCAGGTTGAAATTTAATTCTGAGGCAAGCATCCCAGCCCAGCCCATAAGTGCTTGCGGACTGAGGCTGCCATAGCGTGGGATTTGTACCGAGAGCATCAGAATTACAGAGCCTGCCAGGCTGATTCCAGCTGCAGCACCTACGGAACGGCTGACGGTGCTGCCCAGAATGGTGATGGCTGTAAAACAAATCAGCCATAAGAAGAGAATTCCATTCATAATCGTGAATAACCCAAATGAAATTGGCTCAAATAATACCAGGATATAGATGTAAGCTAATATTTCAGCAATCAAAAAGGCTGCCAGGAAAACCAATGCCTGTGCACTGAACTTGGAAAGGATAAAAGCCCAGCGCGGGAGTGGTTTGTGCAGAATCATCTCCGTCAGACCTTTTTCTTTTTCGCTGGCAACACTGCCCATACCCACCAGAACAGCAATCAGGAAGCCAAATTGAGAGATATTTTTGAGATATTGCCCCATGGCGTCCACCGTTGAAGGTTCTGGAATCAAATCTTTGAACATCTCCGCACCTTCGATGCTGCTGAAAATTTGTGGCATAAAATAAGCCAATAGGGGGGATGCCATCCCAAAGAGGGCAAACACACCTACGATTACCAGCACCATTTTGGTGCGCCACAGTTGTTTGAGTTCCTTGCGGATGGCAACTGCAAACAAGCCCCATTCAATTACCAGCCGTGGCTGTTGGTTGGCTTTCAATTGTTTTCCATATACCTTGAAAGCCCATAAGATGCCTGGCAGCACGGATACCAGTAATCCAAGTTCGATCAACAATGTGTCAAAATTATTTAAAGTGAGAACCACAACGATCGCATCCACCAGCGCATGATAAAGAATAGCCCAAACGATCCAGATACGATTATTCTGTTGAAAGGCATGCAGCACCATTAAGGAAAGGACCACATGCAAAATCATAGCAATGAAACGTTCCAGAAAGGGAACCAGACCCATTAATGCTGATTGATCCATGAAGTTCAGCTGCTGTTGAAGATATTGAAGCTGCTCCGGACCAAGATTCAAACTGAGAAGATCCATTTCGCGCATGGCGAATAATTGAGCAACGCTACCCGCCATGAGGATACCGATAAAAATCATGGCTTCTATGCCCCCATGCCCCAACCCAAGCATAAGACCGTCCTCAACCTGGCGTGCTTTTTTAAGCAGGCTGTACCCAGCAAAGCGGGCAAACTCCTCACAAATTCCGGCTGTTAGTCCCATCACGATCGCGGCCTGGGCGATCATCCAACCCGAGTCCATCCCTGCTGGAATCACACCGATTTTTGTGAGCAGGTGATTGAGTGGAAGATGAACCACCTGCGAAGCGATAAATGTTAGCGAGCCGATCGCAAACAAAAGCCAGGAGACTCTGAACCGGCGTCGCAAAAGTATGGCCAGAATGACCGGCAGGAGAATAGAGAAAAGGATACTGAGGATATAAAAGAAAGCATGCATGCTGTTACTCACTTAACTCCAAGAAAACTTCTTCCAGGGTGGGGCGCACCCACTCCAGGCGTGCGATTGGAAGGTTTGCCGCTACCACCAGCGCTAATAATTGCTGCCTGGCTGCCTCTTTATCTGAAATAATCATGCGCGCTACCCGTTGCTGCTGGGTGATACTTTCCAGCCAGGTTTGTTGTTGAAGGATGATGCAGAATTGCGCCAGGGCTCGTTCGGCTCCCGGCTCCACCTGTAATTCGACTGCATTGGTGGAATATTCCGAGAGGATGCTTTCACGTTCCCCTGCTTTGATCAGCTTGCCCTGGTGTAATATAGCAACCTGATCACAAATACGTTCAATATCTCCCAGAATATGACTGGAGAGGAACACGGTTACTTCATTGTTTAGTGACCGAATCCAATCCAGGACCTCGTAGCGTCCAGCCGGGTCAAGCGAGCTGGTGGGTTCATCCAAAAGCAAGACCTGCGGCTCGTGCAGAATGGCCTGGGCAATGCCCAGCCGTTGCTTCATACCGCCTGAGAAACCAGCGATACGGCGTTTGGCAGCAGCGGCCAACCCTACCTGGTCAAGAACAACCGCAATGCGCTGTTTGCGCCGTTCAGCTGGCATTTTGAAGAGCTGTCCAATATAATCCAGATATTCCCAGCCGCGCATCCAGCCATAAAAGACGGGTTGTTGGGGCAAATAACCAAAAGCATTTCCGGCAGCCGGATTACCAAGGGTGGTTTCGATGCCACCAATCCAGGCTCTGCCCGCGGTTGGTTTTGCCAGCCCGGTCAGGAGGCGCATGGTGGTGGTTTTACCAGCCCCATTACGGCCCAGGAATCCAAAAATGGATCCTTTGGGCACCTCCAAATTAAGATGATCCAATGCCTTCACATCACCAAAGTAGCGTGTTAGATCCTGGCAGCGAATGGCAAGGTTGCTTTCAACCGTTTCAACCATTTTTATTCTTCCTCACGTCCGACCACAAAGTAGATGATCGGTCCAATCATATTGACGAACACAATGATGACTATCCACATCCATTTGGGACCTTTGGTTTTTTCCCGTTTGATCAAATCCAGCAGGGCAGCGATCATCAGACCTAATTGAATGACAAATAAGGGGATCAACAGTGGGAGTAACTTCATTAATTGATCTATAAGCGTGCTATTTTCCATTTTTATCTCTCCTCTACTTCCGGGTGATTAATTAAAACAAGTTTCCGCAAACGCCTTCCAGGTCGTGATGCTTGTTGACTGATTATTGATAATTGATCACGAAAAGGACGAAATAATGCGTCAAATTCATCGGCATCGGCATAGTACAATATCTCACTAAAACCAACGCGGTCAGCCACCAGATCCGGCGTGTCCTCTGAATCCAAATAGGCTTTGAATCCCTGCACCAGGCCGGCTATATAGCTGGAGAAATACCGCAAATGATCTTCTTTAGACAATTGTTGCACATCCTCGGCAGTGACATTTGGGGCCTGCACCAGACGGTACGTGTTTTCCGGAGTTCCTTTAACCGGGTGGGTTTCAACGATTTCGATAAAACCAGCATCCAATAATTTCCTGATGTGACGATATAAAGATGATTTGGCTACATCAGGCATTAAGTGGTCGAGTTGATTGGTTGTGAATGGTTCTCTCGCCAGCAATTGCAAGATTCGCAACCGCACCGGATGGATAATCAAATCAGCTTTATCAGAAGCAAGCATAAGCTCTCCTCTCATTATCATTATCATTATCAATAGTGATAATGAATTGCAATGAATTGATTATAGAGAGGTTTGTATCAAAATACAATGGGGTTTAAGGCGATTTAACCGCTTATCCAGGTAAAAACTGGTCTGATGGCCAGCAACTCAGCGCCTACGGAATATACTCTTTCAATTGCCTTGAACGCCTGGGATGTCGTAAGCGCCGCAGTGCTTTGCTCTCAATCTGACGGATGCGTTCACGCGTCAGGCCAAACTTTTGCCCGACCTCTTCGAGTGTATAGGTGTGACCATTGTCCAGGCCAAAACGCAGACGTAAAATGCGGGCTTCGCGGGGTGGCAGGGTGTCGAGAACCGCCTCAATCCGTTCGCGTAGCATTTTGTTGTACGCTGTCTGAATTGGGGTAGGGGTAAGGGTATCCTCCACAAACATGCCTAACTCGGATTCTTCTTCGTCTTCGTTAATGGGGCTTTCGAGCGAAAGCGGAAGCCAGGAGACGCGCATCATCCAATCCACTTTATTGGGAGAAATATCCAGTTCTGCAGCCAGTTCTTCATTGTTGGGTACCCGGCCGAGTTTCTGTTCGAGCTCATGCATCAGGCGATAGAGTTGCCGGATACGATCCACCATGTGCACCGGCACGCGAATGGTGCGACCCTGGTCGGCAATTGAGCGCGTAATGGTCTGGCGAATCCACCAGGTGGCATAGGTGGAAAAGCGGAAACCGCGCTGGTATTCATACTTTTCAACAGCCTTCATTAAACCCAGGTTACCCTCCTGAATCAGATCCAGAAAGGGCACACCCCGGCCCATATAGCGCTTGGCGATGCTGACCACCAAACGGGTGTTGGCTTTAATCAGATGGTCGCGCGCCAGGTCACCACTCTCCACCTCTTCATTCAGCCGTTCAAATTCTTCATGCGGAGTATGCCCATTGAGTTCAATGAGCAAATGAGTGGCCATGCGCCCGGTTTCGATTCGACGGGCCAGATCAAGCTCCTCCTGCACGGAAAGCAGCGGCACGGAGGACATTTCCTTGAGGTAGAGGCCTATCGTGTCATCACTCGAGATTGTTTCCAGATTGGCGGAATATGGATCCATATCACTGGGTGGACCGCCAAAATCATCCCCAGCGTGTCCAGCTTCTTCTTCATCGAGCACATCCACGCCCTGGCGGCGCAATGCCATCAGAATAGATTCCATGCGATCGGCATCGCTGGTAATTTCTGGATATGCTTCCATCAAGTCCTCAGTCGTCAGGTAACCCTGTACGTCGGCTTTTTCCAGTAACACCCGGATCACATCAGTTTTTCTGATTCGTCTGCTTGCACTTGCCATTTTTCCTCCTGCTCCCCAACCAATCAATCTTCAACACAAAAAGCTACAGGGAACGCCGTTAATACCATGTTTGCCAACATGGCAGGGGAGAATCTGATGGTTGCTTTTTGACTTTTATTCAAATGAATTGGTTGCAAGTGTAATCCCGTCTAGAATAATCAATAAAAAAGAGCTAATATGCCACCCGCGAATCGAGATGTTCACAGGTGGCAAAGTTTAAATTAATACCGCATTCTATGCATAAACCTTTGCAATCTGGCCGGCAAAGGGCCTTGATTGGAAAAGCCAACAATATATTTTCATATACCAAAGGTGAAAGATCAATAAATCCATCCTCAGGAACAAATAATTCCGCGTCAGTGGTATGACGACTGTGATAGGCAAATAATTCTTGAAATTCGGTTGTGATTTTTTGTGGAAAATCCTCCAGGCAACGTACACATTGTCCCACCACGGTACCTTCAAAGTTGGCATCCAATAATAACCCTTGTGGTGTCCGATTGATTCGAACCTTTCCATTAAGATTGGAAAGCTGAAGGTCAGACTCTAGTACAATCTCCTCGAAATTAAAATCCAAATCCCGGTAGTTACCGATGGGTTCGTGGATCATGAATCCGACATTTATGCGAAGTGGGTTTCTGGGCTGGCTCAACGGAAAACTCTACCGATCAAAGGGTATAATAACACTCTTGAGATTATAGCACACCGAAAATCAACCGTCAACTTATTATTATATTTATGATAAAAATAGGAAAAATTAACGATGCAGACTTTATTAATCGCCAGCAGTAATCCCGGAAAGTTGCGAGAGTTCCAATCTATCCTCCAATCCCTGGAGGTGCAGCTGGTCTTACCCGCAGATATAGGGGTATCCTTGCAAGTCGAGGAAGACGGCGCTGATTACTATCAAAATGCGCTTAAGAAAGCACTTGCTTACTGCCAGGCCAGTGGATTGATCACAATGGCGGATGATTCAGGTCTGGAAGTTGACGCCCTGAATGGTGCACCGGGATTGCACTCCGCCCGATTTTCTCCCAAGCCTGGTGCTACAGACGCAGATCGCAGAGCGTTTCTGTTGGAAAAATTGGCGCAGCAGCAACGCCCCTGGCCGGCAAAATTCCATTGCACCCTGGTCCTTGCCTTACCCAATGGAGAACTTTTCTCTTTTGAAGGCAATTGTCACGGTCAGATCGTGAGTGAAGAGCGAGGTCAGAACGGCTTTGGGTATGACCCGGTTTTCCAATTGAATGACCGCACGCAAACCATGGCAGAACTTCCTGAAGAGGAAAAGAACCGCCTCAGCCATCGCGGCCGGGCAGTGCTGGCGGCTATCCCTACACTTAAAGAAATATTAAAATTGGAGTCAAAATGAAGTTCACCCATGCCATCACCCGCAAACCGCCTGAAAGCTATCTGCATGCCATCACCACGGCAGAATTAGGTCAACCAGACCTGGCATTAACCCAACAGCAACACCTGCAATACTGTCAGGTGTTGAGAGAGGCAGGCTTGCAGGTAGATGTCTTGCCAGCGCTGGAGGCTTTTCCGGATTCGGTATTTGTGGAAGATACCGCCATTGTCGAACCCGATTTCGCAGTCATTTCCCAACCTGGGGCTATCTCCCGCCGCGGGGAAGCAGCCGCGATGTTACCGGTGTTGACAGAGCACTTTAAGCGCATTTATCAAATTGAAGGGCAGGGCACACTTGACGGTGGTGATATCTGCAAGGTAAAAGACGGCTATTTAATTGGGATTTCAGCGCGCACCAATCTTGAAGGTGCCCGGCAGTTGGCTGCCATCTTCAATCACTTTAGTTATCGCACTGAGTTGATTGATATTCGCCCGCTGCAGGGGGTTTTACATCTCAAAAGTGCAGTGAATTATCTGGGTGATGGCACTCTTTTGCTTGACCCAAGATTGGCAGAAAAGTTCAGTTTCGACGGTTATCATCAACTGGTCATTCCGCTGGAAGAAGCCTACGCAGCCAACTGCTTAAGGATTAACGAGCTTCTGCTGGTGCCGGATGGTTTCCCCCAAACACTGGAACTTGTTCAGCAGGCAGGCTTCACCACCCGGCTGCTGGATGTTTCCGAATACCGCAAGATGGATGGCGGCTTGAGCTGCCTCTCTCTGCGCTGGTAACTAATCTGCGAATCGGAAGCTGGGTAAACCCGTGAAATCAGTTTTGAGGCGCATCAAAGACCCATTGTGCGGGTATGCCTGCCAATCAGTTTCCTGCAATCCAATAGCAGCCGAGGTGACGTACAGTTCGTTCATCTCTTCACCCCCAAAAACCGGGCAGGTGGTACGCCTGGCGGGGAAGGGATAAGTCGCCAGGCGTTCACCGGATTGTGGATTCCAGCGCTGGATGCAGGCACCATCCCAAAGCGCCAGCCAGAGCATGCCGTCTGTGTCGGTGGTCAGCCCGTCTGCCACCCCGTCACCATCCTGCAGGGTGAAGGCAGTGCGTTGGCGGGAGATGTTCCCGTGTTCCAGATCATAATCGAAAGCCCAGATATCCCTGGAGGAAGAATCTGCCAGATAGAAGGTGCGGTAATCCGGACTCCAACCCAAGCCATTCGAAATCACCAGCCCATCCAATAATTTGCGTACCTTGAGATCACGATCCATGCTATAAAGTGATCCAGTGGGGCTGCCATCTTCAGCAATTTGCATGGTGCCGGTTAGAAAGCGTCCATAAGGGTCACATTTGCCATCGTTGAATCGATTTCCAGGTAGATCGGGTTCCACCTCAGCCAGAACCTGATAGGAAAGTTCCCTAAAATCAAAATATGCAATTTTTCGCTCGGGTGTGAATAAAAGCCCGCCACTGTTACAGGCAACCACACTGCCAATCGAAGAGAAATCCTTACTTAAATCAATGCCCTGATTTTGGTGGGTAACCGGATTGTAAACAAAAATGGTAGTTCGGGAGATATCCAGCCAATATAATACTTCGTGTTGCGCGTCCCAGCTGGGTCCCTCACCTGTCAGAGCTTTCTGGTCTATCAAAATTTCAGGTTGAAGTTGCATGGCTTCTTAGATACTTCTCCATCAGGATTTTTTTGCACTTTCTTACCAAATAATACACCAGCGAGAATCATAATGCCAGCAGTCAGCCCTGCCAGGATCCCAAATAAGGCGGATTCTTTCGGCCCGAATTTTGGATTTACATCGCCCTCTACGTGTTTGGCAAGCAAAAAAACGACACTGTTATTATTTTCCAGGGTGACCTGATTGGCAGCCATCGCAACAATACCAGATTGATCGATCTGGACATTGCCTTTTGTGACCAAAACCTGGACACCACTTTGATCGATATTCACATTGCCATCATTGACGATGACGGCTGCACGACTGGTTGTCAAATCAACCGCAGCGCTGTTGGCAAAAACGACACCCCCTTGTGTCAATTCCAGGCGGTCTGTTTCCACAGCAACCACACCACCTTGACGCACCTGTACCAGATTGCTCTTGACATGATTGGCACCCGCCTGCCGTAAGATGACTTCTTTGGCTTGAATTTGGTTGGCACCACCCTGGGTGATCTCCACGATATCCGCCTGGACATCATTTTCAATCTCAGAATTTTCAGTACCATCCTGGCTATCTGGCTCAGAGAATTCGTTAAACTCTTTGCTCATCAAACACCTACCTCTTTCATCAGTTCCGAATAGAATTGTTGTTTAAAATTTTACCAGTTTTTTTTGACCATGCAGTTCGTGCAGCAAAAAATTGTTGGTTTATTGTTGTTTTAATGGCTGCCGGAAAGTAAATTCCACCATCACACCAGCTGATTAATGCTTGAATTTATGGTATCCTTGAGGAGTAATGCCAGAATTTAACTTTGATTATCACTATGAAGAAATAAACTTCCGGCAGCCTCCCCAAATCCCACAGGAATGGCTGACCATGGTTTGCAAGCTTCACCCGGTAACAGCCGCGGTGGTCTGGCAGGTGTTAACCGCCAGAATCCTTCCTTCCACCATCACCCTGGCACAGAGTTCCCCGGATC
>JAVEYK010000086.1:0-11595 GCA_034003505.1 Anaerolineaceae bacterium
AGATCAAACAATCCCATAAGCCAGCATGGCTTTGGCAACTTTCGTAAAGCCGGCAATATTGGCACCGACGACATAATTTCCTTTACATCCATAGGTTTCAGATGCTTCCAGCGCATTGCGATGGATATTTTTCATGATCACCTGTAATTTCTGGTCCACTTCCTCCCGGGACCAGGTCATGCGCATGCTGTTTTGTGCCATTTCGAGGCCAGAAACTGCCACCCCGCCCGCGTTGGCTGCTTTCCCGGGACCAAACTGGACATTGTTATCCAGGAAGATTTGGACAGCGTCGAAAGTGGAGGGCATATTCGCACCTTCCGATATGCAATAACAGCCATTGTTAACCAGAGATTGGGAATTTTTACTGTCAATTTCATTTTCATGTGCTGAAGGAAAGGCAATATCCACTTTGATATTTTGCTCGCACAGGACGTCCCAAACACCTTTGTTTTCAAAATAAGGCAGGTTGTATTTTTGTGCATATTCGATCATACGCCCACGACGGTAATTTTTTAATTCCAGAATAAAATTAAGTTTTTCCTGGTTGATCCCGGATTCATCCACAATTGTGCCATTGGAATCGGAAATGGTGATAACATGACCACCCAACTGGATGAGTTTCTCGATGGTGTATTGGGCAACGTTCCCCGACCCACTGACCGCGCAGATTTTGCCATTGATATCGATGCCGCGGGTGGCCAGCATTTCCTGGGCGAAATAGACCGCACCATAGCCGGTTGCTTCCGGGCGTATCAGGCTGCCACCATACTCCAAACCCTTTCCGGTCAAAACACTGGTATTGGCATTCATGATCTTGAGATAGTAACCGTACAGGTAACCAATTTCCCGGGCACCGACGCCAATATCACCCGCAGGCACATCGGTGTCTGCGCCAATATGCCGGTATAACTCACGCATGAAAGCCTGGCAAAAGTGCATGACCTCATTGTCCGATTTTCCCTTGGGGTCAAAATCTGAACCACCTTTGGCACCACCCATGGGGAGTGTGGTGAGCGAGTTTTTGAAGATTTGTTCAAACCCGAGAAATTTAATGATCCCCAGATTCACGGAGGGATGGAAACGCAAACCACCCTTGTAAGGTCCAATTGCATTATTAAATTGAACCCGAAAGCCACGATTAATCTGCACCTCGCCATTGTCATCCACCCAGGGTACCCTGAACATGATCACCCGGTCGGGGATGACAATCCGATCATAAATTTTTGCTTTCATGAAATCCGGATTTTTAGAAACCATTGGTTCGAGCGAGAGCAAAACTTCGCTGGCCGCTTGAATAAATTCTGGCTGACCGGTTTCTTTTTCGATTAAATTTGCGATTACATCCTGGATGACTGACATTCAAAACTCCTTTTGAAGGGTGGAAAAAGTGAACAAATTCCGTTGATGAAGAGAAAATAAAAAAATTGATATTTTTGATCAAGGAATATTAAAACTGGTAGAGATTATTATGCAGGAAAAATCTCTCAAAATCAAGGTGAAATTTTTTGTTCGTCTCTGTAGATAATTCCCCAACCCCGCTTTCCATCCACCTTAACCGTTAACGAGTAATCAAGTTGGACATGCCGGGTGAAATCTCCGGCAAATTCAACAGGTTGTTTCTGCAACCATTCCCAATTAATGCGAAAAGGCTGTGAATAAGGCATGCTGAAATACTTTACATCGAGGTTGATGATATTATGAAAATAGTGTGACCCCTGACTGAGTTCAACTTTTACATTTTCCTGGGTAGCTTCCACAATGACCTTTGCACCACAGATTTGCCCCCACGATACGGGTATACCCAACCAGGGATCGAGCGAACCTAATCTTCCAAAGACAATCAATAAGTATGGTCGGTCTGCGTCCAGCAGTTTCTTATTGTGATTCTCCAACTCGATGGCAATCTGTTTGGTTAATTTGAGATCAAAACAATCTGGACGCACATACACGATATCCTGCAAGCCTTCCAGGATTCCATTACCAAGCACATTCCTGGATGCAATCAATGTGTCAGGATGGGTCAATTCTTTCTCAGTGACCACCAGGTTATCTGCATGGATCTTCATCGGGCGAACCTGTAACAGGCTGAAGCAATGTGGGTTAAATGTCATCGCAAATTCTATTTCAACCGGAAAGGATAACTTAGTTTCAAATTTTTCCAGCAAATTGACAATGAGATTGTTAAATGGGATCGTTTTAAGTTGCAGCAGCGGAGCAAAAGTTAAAACCCGTGGGCCGTGGGCTGCCAGTCCTGTGGTAAGTCGTTCGGTATCGAGTTCGAACGTGGACACCAGATGTTCCAGAACATGATCTTTTTCTGCGATTTGAATATTTTTCTGCAATAAATATTCGGTTTCTTTGAGAGGATTATACTCATACTCTGCTCCCATATTCACAACCCAGAACTCATTTTGTGTTTCATAGAGAGTATCCTGAATCGTCTTGAAGGGCGGGGGTATGGTTGGGTAGCGCGGCGAATAGGTCCAGGTTTTACCACCGTCCACAACGGTTTTTCCCAATCCTAACGCCAGGCTGACAACCCCATCATCAGGTCTGGCTGGTTTTACCGGATAGAAGTTATAAGACCGGGCAACCCCGGATAATTCGGGATAATACCGGTTTTGGTGGTGTTTTCCAACCAATTTTTGAATAATAACAGCCATTTTTTCTGTATGAATATCCAGGTTGGTCGCTACACAATAATCTTTCGCAACGCTGAAATAGGTAGATGCCCAAACAAATTTAATGGCTTCCACCAGCTTTTCAAATCGGGATTCGAGATTATGGGCATTGTTTGGGGTCATCTTGGTTAAATAAACCCCGGCAAAGGGTTGCTGCATGGTATCTTCCAGGAGACCGGAAGAACGAATAGCCAGGGGCAGCGTCCATTTTTCGAGCAACTTTCGCAATTCTCCCAACACTTCAAACGGCAAAGTCGCTTGCTGGAAGGCATGTGCGATGCGATTGTCTTTCACCTTCGAAAAGGCAATATCGAAAAGTTGATTGCGCTCCATGAAGGCGTCAAAGACACTGGTTCCGATGATGGTCATATCTGGAATATCCATATCGATACCAGGAATTTCAGCAAGGTTAATATCGGTCAGAACTTCCCTTGCAATGACCAAACCCTGGGCTTTTCCCCCAATTTCAGAGCGGCAATCCTGTGATCGTTCGGATTGCCCCTGCTTCCTGTTCATAGAAATGAGCTTAAATGGATATAACTCTTCCGGCACTCCTGCGGTCATGATCATTAAATCCAACCACGTTCGTGGCAAGCCCGTGCAACCCGATCAATCGCCAGCATGTAGCTCGAATCACGCAGCGAGACATTGTAGGTTTGAGCGAAATTACTCACATCCATATAGGCTGATGTGATATGCGAGTCAATCTTGCTCAGCACCTCTTCCTTGCTCCAGAAATAATTCATATTTCCCTGCACCTGTTCAAAATAACTGCAAATGACGCCGCCCGAATTGGCAAGGATATCAGGGATAACATTTATTCCCCGCTCGTTTAAAAGCGAATCGATCTCGGGATCTGTAGGACCATTGGCTGCCTCAACAATAATCTTAACTTTTCTATTGATTCTTTCAAAATTATCCCGGCGTATTTGGTTTTCCAGGGCAGCTGGCACCAAAATATCAACATCCTGGGATAGCCAATCATCTCCAGGTAAGCATTCATATCCGAGTGAAATGGCGTGTTCTTTGTCTATTTCACCGAACTGATTGGTGATCGAAATTAATTGATCAAAATTGATGCCTTCCTGTTTGAAAAAGGTATAGGCGGCGCGGTCATTATGGTTCCAGCAGGCGATACTGGTGATGATTCCCCCCATTTGATCATATAGTTGGGCTGCGTGTTGAGCAACCATCCCAAACCCCTGAATACTGGCGCGCGTCTTCGTTATTTCAATTCCTAAATCCTTCAGCATCTCCCGAACAATTACCATTGCCCCATACCCGGGTGCTTCTTTTCGTCCTTTCGAGCCGGCATGGTTTAATGGTTTCCCGGTGATAAAACCAGGGCTTTTTTTATTGTGGATCGTTTCATACTCATCCAGCATCCAGAGCATATGTTGTGGCACTGTCATCATATCCGGGCCTAGAACATCCCATTCCGGGCCAGACAGGTGGGCTGTCTTGCGTACAAACCCACGACAAATACGTTCCTGTTCTGCTGGTGTAAACAGATGCGGATCGCACACGACGCCACTGCTGCTGCCACCTAATGGCAGATTGTTAATGGCACATTTCCAGGTCATCCACATGGCCAGGGCACGGATCGTATCAATGGTTTCGGATGGATGGAAACGGACACCGCCTTTTGTGGGACCGCGGGCATCGTTATATTGCACCATAAAGCTTCGCAGAATGATTGGATCACCGTTATCCATAAATACAGGAAGCGAGAAATGGTATTCCCTTAAGGGCGTTTTCAAAAAGTCCCGGGTTGGCTGATCCAGTTCCAATAAAGTGGCACAACGGTCAAATTGTTTGAGTGCCATATCAAAGATATTGTAGGTTGGAAAATAACTCATTGATCACAGCCCCTTTCCTAACAGAAAGTTTATGATTTTAAGGATGATGATTAGAATTAAATAGATTGTACAACAGGTTATTGAGTTGTTGAGCGAATAAGCTGTTAAGTTCAAAAGTTCATAAGTTGTTAATCTGAAGAGAATTGCCCTGTTGGCAGGTTGAATGCCCGTATAGTGTAAACAGATCAGGACGACAGATACGATTCAGAATTCAGAGTTCAGGATTCAAAATCCAAAATCCAAAATTCTGACGGGTCACTGAATCCTAAACCCTAAACCCTATTCTCTCACAACAATTTTGCATCTAAAGTCATGGGTACATTCGATAAGGCGATGGAAACGGGGCAACCGGACTTGGCGGCCTCTGCCATCTCCTGGAAAGCTGCCTCGCTGACACCATCCACTTTTGCTTCACATGCCAGATGGATGCCGGTGATTTGTGCTTTGCCATCAATCACACCCAGTGAAACAGAGGCCACTGTGTGAATCTGCTCGGGGATAAACCCGGCTTTGGTGAGGTTGCCACTGAATGCCATCGAAAAGCAGCCGGCATGCGCAGCCGCAATCAACTCTTCAGGGTTGGTACCGCTGCCTTCTTCAAAACGCGATAAAAAACTATAAGCACCCTGGTAGGCACCACTGCCCAATCGCATCGTTCCGCCGCCTTCTTTTAATGTGCCTTTCCAAACAGCTTCTGATTTTCGTACTGCCATCATTTCCTCCTGGTTTTATAGATTCTAGCTTAAATTGTAGCAATGAACAGTCACGAATCCAATGTTCTGTAATTGGTTACTTTTTATTGAAAATAAGTTGATTATGTTTGTGTTAAAATAAAAAACAAAAATCGTAGATATTCTCTTTTTTCTTCTATCACCAAAGGAATTTCTCATTGATTTTTCCTATTCTAGAAACCAAATTCTTTATTCCCAAACCTGTTCATGATTGTGTATTTCGAGCAGATCTGATCAAGAAATTGGATTCTGGATTAGTGCCAGGAATACCTTTGATCTTGCTTAGTGCACCGGCGGGGTACGGTAAAAGCACTTTGCTCAGTGAGTGGATCGAATCGCATGGCAAAGAAGACATATCATTTTCCTGGTTATCCTTGGAAGAAACAGAAAATGATCCGATTCGCTTTCTAATATATGTGGGGATTTCATTAAAACATTGCATGCCTGGTATAACTGCATGGATTAATGACCTGTTTGCGGCACCCACCTTACCGGATCCTGAGGAAATAATCACGCTACTAATTAATCAATTAAATAGCCTGGAAAAACATTTGGTTTTGGTGTTGGATGATTTTCATGTGATTCAACAGCCAATTCTGCAATCAGCACTTGAATTTTTTGTGGATCACCTACCACCCCACATTCATCTGGTTCTCAGCACACGGTCTGACCCACCTTTGAAGTTGCACCGCTTGCGTGCCAGAGGAAGAATTACTGAATTACGCATGCAAGATTTGAGGTTCACCTTTGAGGAAATAAAAAAATTAGTTAACCTGGGATTGCCAGGCCTGTTAAATCGTGGGGAAATCCTCCTATTAGAAGAAAAAACAGAAGGATGGGCTGCCGGTATCCGTATGGCTTTGCTTTCTATACCAAGGCAAGAAAATCCGAAATGGTTATTATCACAGCTAAGTGGACAACAACGTTTTATCATGGATTTTCTTTCAGAGGAAGCATTGAGCCACCAGAATGAGACAATTCAAAATTTTTTAATTGATATTGCTTTTCTCGAGCGGTTTTGTGTGCCTTTATGTGATGCGGTCCGAGGAGCAGAGGATAGCCAAATGATTTTGATGGAGCTGGAAAAATTGAATTGTTTTTTGATTCCTCTTGATGAAAACCGGATATGGTACAGGTTCCACCATTTATTTGCAGATCTATTAAGGGTGAGATTGAAACAACGAGAAAAAAATCAACCGGGATTCATTAAGTCAATTCATGAGCGTGCCGGGCATTGGTTTGATGAGAATCAATATTTCGAAGAAGCTGTGCAACAGTATATTTTGGCAGAAAACTTTGAAAGAGCGGCAGAGATTGTTGAAGAAAGGTCAATCGAACTCTTTGCACTTGGCAGGTTGCACCCATTGTTAGTCTGGATACGACTATTGCCGGACGAACTAGCGGGACAACGCCCCAAATTAAATATCTACCAGGCATGGGCTTTGGCGTTTGCTTCCAACATAGATGAAGCAGAACACCATCTCTACCAAGCAGAAGTTATTATTGCAGATATGAGCTTGACCGAACCGGATCAAATCCGTTTGCTGGCTGAAATCCGTGCCATACGTAGTCTCATCGCCATTCTCAGTGGGGATATATCAGCAGCAATAGCGTTAACCGGGTTGCCGGAAGAAATTGTTCCGAAAAGCTCACAATTTGCCCGTGGGGTTCATCGTTGGGCGGTGGGGTATGGTTTGCGTATTTTGGGAGATATAGAAGGTGCTATTCGATGTTTTACGGAAGCACTCGAGATTGGCTATGAGCTCGATAATTTGTTTTCGATTGTCACCACCTCTGTTGATCTGGGTGAAATGATTCGACAAAAAGGGGATTTGCAAAAATCAGAGGAAATATTTAGATTCGGTTTGGAAAGAGCGTTACAATCATCCAGCTTGCCAGGCTACGTTGGTAGATTGGAATCTTTTCTGGCAAATATTCTTGTGGAAAAGCGCGAACTGGATGAAGCGGGAGCATTAATTGAACATGCTATCGAGCATAATAAGCAATGGGAGAACCCCAATCATACTGTCTATGCCTGGTTGATCAACGCACGTTATTACTTTGCTTTGCAAAAGTACAATCATGCCCACGAGGTACTCGAGAATGCGCTTTATTGGACTGAAAAATTTCCGGTAGTTTCATCTCTCAAAGCATCCCTTGAGTTAATGATGGTAACGCTCTGGTTGGCGATGGGGGAAAATAAAAAAGCTACAAACTGGCTGGCCAAACAAAACATCCAATGGATTAACCAAATAGACAGAATCAATGAAAGTGATGAATTGATTGCCCTGGCTGTTGCCAAGGTAATGATTGTAAACGAACAAGGTCATGCAGCGCTCGAAATCTTGGAGAGGCTTGAGAAGGCTGCCCGTCAACGCAATCGATTAACGGCTTTGATCCAGACACTGATTTTGAAGGCTTGCGCTTTTTCTGAGCGTACCAGGGCAGTTTCTACATTACAGGAAGCTTTGGGTTTGGGATTGGTACGCGGGTTCCAGCAGGTTTTCATCGAACAAGGGGAGAGGTTGCTTCCCACATTGGAAAATTGCCAGGAGATCAGAGGGGTCAGCGATCTTTTAGCAGTAATCTATCAGCGCCAGGCTGAAACTTATGGGGAAACGTTGTTAACCAGACGAGAGTTGGATATTCTGAGCTGGATGGCAACGGGATTATCCAACACTGAGATTGGCTACAAATTATTTATTTCAGCCGGTACGGTAAAAGCGCATAGTGCTTCTATTTATCGCAAATTGGATGTTGCTAACCGTACCGAAGCCATTTCAAAAGCCAAAGACCTGAGATTGATCTAACCCAACTTTCCTAAACCCAAAAATAAACCATTTCTTAACCCGATTGGCAGATGTTATTCGGAGTTATTGTGGATATACTCACGACAAGAAAGTGAAATCCAATGAAAACAACCACACTCTATATAAAAATAACATTGTTGGAATGCATTGATGATCATTGGTCGAGCTGGTTTGAAGGGCTTACCATTCATCCAGTCAATGCGGCTGAAACCCAGATTTCCGGAATAATATTGGATAGGGCTGCGGTGCATGGTTATTTGGAGCGGATTCGCGATCTAAATCTTAAGTTTAGTTCTATTATCGTGGAGGAAAAATGAACACAAACACACTTCGATTTGGCCTTGCTATTTTTTTGATAGTCCATGGGTTGGTGCATTATAGCCTGACCTATGTACCTATCCCGAAACCGGGCGAATTGCGCACTCCCTTCTGGCCGTCCTGGTCACGAACGGATACTGATCCTGCCTGGCTGGCATCCAGGATGGGATTGTCAAATAATGTGATCCGTTGGGTAGGAAGCGCGCTATGGCTATTGACTGTGACAGGTTTTGGCCTGGGTGGATTAGGTTTGCTGGGTATTCCGGGGTTAAACCAGATCTGGCAAGGGGGTGCTATTCTGGGGGCAGCAGCATCGTTAATTCTGTTGGGTTTTTACTGGCACCCATGGCTGATAGCAGGTGTGCTAATCAATTTGGCTGTGTTTGCCGGTCTGGCACTGCATTGGCCAAAATCACTATTTTCTTAATGGAGAAATCTAATGAGTTTCATTAATCCCTTATCAGTTGTAGTTGGCTTTGCATTTATTCTTGCTGCGCTGGCATACTATCGACCAAAGATCGGAAGAATTGTTGTTGGATCATTTTTTCTAACCATGGCAGTCGGCGTTAATGTGCCAATATTATTTTCTGATGCATGCCTGTTCGCTGCTGCTGGGGCAAAAGCATTTCTGCCGATTTATCGTTGGTTCTTCAGTGAGGTGTTGGCAGCACACCCAGTGCCCTTTGTGATTGCACTGATTCTATTCGAGATGAGTGTTGGATTATTAATCCTGAGCAAAGGCAATGCAGTAAAGCTTGGTTTGATCGCTGCGTCTTTATTTTGCCTCTTCCTGACACCGGTAGGTATGGAAGAGATCACATCTCCTTTGTTAATTGTGTCTTTCTTGATATTGATGAGACACGATTTCCCAAGTCCGGCTTTTAAGTTTCGACTGGACAAGCCAGCTACTCAAATGGCTGAAAGCTGATCGAAAATAGTAATTAAGGCTGATACAGAACCAGATTAAATTACTGGTTCTGTTTTAATTAATTGCTTGATGAAACAGCGCCGCCGTTTATGCTGACGGTTTTCGAAATACTTCCATTGGGTCTGCACATTCAGATTTTCTTCCAGGTTTGCATTGGTATCAACCTTTGTGATGCCATGTTTATTTAACCCCTGATTGACACGATGCATGATCGCCGCGTTCAAGCCTTTCCCGCGATATTCGGATTTAACGGCAATCAGGTACAAATCACCGTGTGTGTTGAATTTAAGTGCTTTGAGCAGGTGAATCCAGCCAAAGGGGAAAATACGGCCCTGAGATTTTTGTAAAGCTTTGGATAAAGAAGGCATCGCAATGGCAAAAGCGACCATTTTATTATGCTCATCCAGCAATAAAGGGACCAGATCCAAGGAGACAAAGCCAAAGTATTGATCAATGTAGGCTTGCTTTTGTTGATCGGTCAGCGGCACTGTGCCATACAGGTGGCTATACTCGGAATCGACCAGTTCAAACAATTCCATGGCATATTCCAGCAAATCCTTCTTCTTTTTCAACTCGAGAAAGTGAAGGTTGAAGCGCTGCATTACCAGGGCGGATGCTTTGGCAATCTTTTCATTTGGGGGGTTGGGAACCTTAATCTCATATTCCAACCAGTCGGAGTCTTTTCCATACCCCAACGCTTCCAGATGTTCCGGGTAGTATGGGTGGTTGTAAATCAATGCCAGAGTGCTCAATTCATCAAAGCCTTCAATCAGCATGCCTTCCGGATCCAGATCGGTGAAACCCAGCGGACCATGTACTGCTTTCAATCCCAATTCCAGTGCCCAGTTTTCCACGGTGTCAAAAAGCGCTGAGGAAACTGCGCGATCATCGATAAAATCCACCCAACCAAATCGCAGATTGCTTTGCCCCCATTTTTCATTTGATTTTCGATTATGGATGCCTGCAATGCGACCCACCACTTTACCATCTTTGTAAGCCAGCCAGTAGCGTGCCTGACATACCTCAAAGGCAGGGTTTTTCTTCCAGTCCAGGGTATTTTTTTCATCCATTAAAAGCGGTGGTGTCCAGTAGGGATTACCTTTATAAATGCTGAAAGGAAATTTGATGAAGGTGTTAAGTTGCTTGTGGGTGGTTACTTCTTCGATTTTTATACTCATGGGGCTCACCTTAAGTAGAGAATATAGGTAAAAATTATAGCAGGTATCTAAAATACTGGTTAAAGGAATTGACTTCTTCTTTGAGAGTATTATACTTAGTGAGGTTTTTCCTGGAGAGAATTGGGAGAAAGAAGGAGGAAAAAATGACAAAAAAGGTTCTGGTGACCTATGCGAGCAGGACAGGGTTTACACAGGGTGTCTCTGAAATGATTGCAAAGACTCTCTCCGATGGAGATCTGGATGTGGAAATTTTTCCGATGAAAGCAGTGGATGATTTATCAACCTACCAGGCTGTTGTAGCCGGGAGTGGTATTCAAGCCGGTGCCTGGCTGCCGGAAGCAATGAACTTTGTTCAGAAAAACAAACATGAATTATTACAGAAACAATTTGCAGCTTTTTTGGTGTGTATGACCCTCGCGATGAAGAATGGCGATAAATATCGCAGCCACGTTAAAGAATGGATGCAACCCATCAGGGTTTTGGTACCGACCGTAAGTGAGAACATATTTGCCGGTGGTTTAGATATTAAAAAGATTCCGTCAGCAGGTGACCGCATGAAGTTTCGCCTGAGTACTTTTTTTGGCGTTTGGAAGGAAGGCGATCATCGAGATTGGGATGCCATTCAGAGCTGGTCGAAGGAATTGTTAACAATATTCCTGCAATAATTGTATGCATCAAGCAGGCAAGGGACTCGTACGGGCAGCGATTTATTCGATGAAGTTAATCCTGAATGCTCCGTAAGAGCTTTTTCTCATTTTCCCAAATACATCCATAAAGCGTTTCATTAACCCATATTTTTTTGTAACCAGACGATCAATTCTTTTTTTCTCGTCTTCATCAGCTATTATTTCAGCTTGCGCATCCATCCACTCTCCCAACACACCGCCACGTGCATCACAGGCTGCTATTCGTACACGTTGATTGTTGCGAATGCGCTTCATCTTGCCGGATGAGCTTTCTGTTCGCACGACCAGGCTATCATCATCCTGGGCAAACCAGACCGGTGTTTTGACACCGATACCATTTTTGCGGAAGGTCTCTACGTTTATGTATTGGTGATTATTGAATTTTCTAATACTTTCTGAATGCA
>JAVEYK010000087.1:0-5969 GCA_034003505.1 Anaerolineaceae bacterium
CCTCGAGTCCAAGCCATTAATGGCACATTTCCCCGCACATCGCCACGGATTAAAATCCGTGTCTCTCAGATTCAAACCGATTAAAATCGGTTAATTCATCCATCCCTCTCTTGTATTGCAGTCCAGACCTCCTTCCGAGAGAGTGCAATGCACTCCGGGCAGATTGATAACCAATCTATTTTTTCAGGATTTGGGGTAACTCTTTGATCCCCAAGGGCAGTGCTTTTTTTCATTTAAAGTAATATCAACCACCACATATGGGGGGTGAATTGCCATTTTTCCCACATACCCCAATTAATGGTAGTAAATACTCCTACATTATGGGAAGAAATAACTTAAGCAAACGAGTCAACAATTCCGGATAACAGACGGGCAGCCAGCACACCATTCTGCTCGACTGCATAGCCCCCTTCATGCACAATTGTGATTGGTATGTTCAATTGGCCAATGCATTCCCCAATCTCGCCATACATTGCATCTGATAAATTTAAAAACGTGGTTGGATCAGCCCAGCAGGTATCGTAGCCGGCGGAAAGCACCAGCCAGTTGGGTTGTAAATCCTGAATAGACTGAAGGGCCTGTTCAAGCGCAATTCGATAAGTGAAATCGTCGCAACCTTTGGGTAGAGGAAGATTTAGATTTGCGCCTTTTGCCGCAGCACCACCCTTTTCATCCTCAAAACCAGAGAAGAAAGGATATTCATCACCGGGATCAGCATGGATTGAAACGAACAAGACCTCGGGATCATCCCAGAAAATTTCCTGGGTACCATTGCCATGGTGATAGTCTATATCCAAAATCGCGCCCCTTCCCAGGGTTTGATGGAGTTGGTCCGCGGCAATGGCTGCGTTGTTAAGATAACAATAACCACCCAGCATGTCTCTGGCGGCATGGTGCCCGGGTGGCCGGCAAAGCGCGTAGGCGACCCGGACCTGTTGATCGATGATCTCCTGGGCTGCACAATAAGCCAGATTGGCACTGGCGATCACCGCCTGGAATGTGTTTTTCCCGATTGGAGCATAGGTATCAAAGGCAAAGCAACCAGCCACATCCGGTGATTTCAGTAATCCCACTCGCATGCGCTGGTTCTGTGGGAAAATCCAGGGGTATAAATATAAATCATCTTGCCCCAGGATTTGCTCCTGCTGATTCGCAAACGCTGAGCTCTGGCGCAGATGTTCAAGCATTGCACGGCTATGCACCCGGGTTATTTGTTTCTCCAGTAATAACAATTCGGGTTGGATTTCGAAGGTAAATGGTAAAGCCAACAATGCATCGCGTGCACTTTCGATGCGCCGGGCTACCTCCTGGTATGGGATCTGCATTCCACGATCGTATTCGGACCGGGGTTGGTGTAAAAGATGGTCCGCTGTATAGAAGATCGGGATGCTACGGGATAGATTTGCCATTGTATCCTGGATTTCATCGGAGAGATGGTTTCACACCACCTCTCCCTTGCAACATAGATTTTCAGGCTGTCAATATCTGAGCGTCATCCAGATCATAGGATACGGTCACCTGATCGCCCACCCGAAAAATTGGCGCACGGTTGATGCCCGTATTCTGGACTCGCACGGCGGCTTTTTCTCCGCCAGGGATTTCAACGATATAGCGCGTATCGGTTCCCAGGTAGGTGACTTCCGACACGCTGGCCATCAAGTTCTCAGAGCGGCTGATGGGTGGCATCAAGGTCAGCTTCTCGGGCCGAATGGCAACCGTGACCTGATCGCCCGGGCGAACGCCGTTGGTTCGGTGGCGCACTTCCACAGGGTTGCTTCCGATCATCACTTTTACCAATTCACCCGGTACAATCTGTTCAATTTTGCCATTCAGAAAATTGGTCTCACCTACGAAATCAGCTACGAAGCGGGTGGTGGGGCGTTCATAGATATTGATGGGCGTATCCACCTGCAAAATCCTGCCCTGGCTCATGACCGCAATGCGATCTGACATGGTTAGTGCTTCTTCCTGGTCGTGGGTCACATACACAAAGGTGATGCCCACCTGTTGTTGCAAAGCCTTCAATTCCAATTGCATCGCACGCCGCAATTTGAGATCCAGGGCACCCAAAGGCTCATCCAGTAATAAAACCGCCGGTTGATTAACGAGGGCACGCGCCAGAGCAACCCGTTGCTTTTGACCACCGGAAAGCTGCCCAGGTCGGCGCGTTTCAAGGCCGGACAGTTGCACTATCTGGAGGGATTGACTGACGCGTTGTTGAATTTCTTCCTTGCGTATGCGCTTGATCTTCAACCCGAATGCGACATTCTCAAATACGTTCAAATGCGGGAAAAGGGCATAATCCTGAAAGACCATATTCACCGGTCGGCGATAAGGCGGTACGTCATTCATGGTTTTGCCTTCGATTTTGATTTCCCCATCGGAGGGTTGAATAAACCCGGCCATCAATCGTAAAGCTGTCGTTTTGCCACATCCACTGGGACCAAGTAAGGTGAAAAATTCACCGGCGTACACGCTCAAATTGGATGGTTGTAATGCGTTAACTGTTTCCCCGCTGCGTTCGCGGAATTGTTTCGAGACACCTGAAAATTCGATGATATTTTTGTTGACCATTAATCATCCTCCGGACAGAGAACATAACCGATTTGATGCCACCAATAAGTTAATACTGCCTGCGCTTCGTGTTTTTTGGTGCGTAGGGAAAAACCTGCAAATGGGTTGGTTGCCTCACGTGAGGTCACCTGTCTATCCTGAAAACTGTTCAGGTGAAATATTTCAAAGGTACTCATAACTTATCCTCCTTGGGGGTATGGGTGGTTCCTAACCGCCGCAGCCATTCCGCCACAACCACCAGGATGGCTGAGACGATCATGATGATACTACCCATTGCCACTGCAACAGGTAGGCGGCGTGGGAACCGTAATAATGAATAAAGATAGACAGGCAGGGTGGTATCTGTGCCTGTAATTAAAGTTGTCATTGCATATTCATCGAACGATGTGGTAAATGCCGTTAGAAAAGCAGCCACCAAGGCCGGTAAACTGATTGGCAGTGTGACCCTGATGAGTGTTGTCCAATAATTTGCTCCCAGATCCATAGCTGCTTCTTCTAAATTATAGGAAAAATCTGCCAGACGCGCCATCACAATCAGAATGGTGCTGGGGATGCTGACCAATACATGTGCAGCGGCAATCAACCACATATTTAAGTCCAGGCCGAGCACCTTGCGGAAAAACACCAACATGGCCACACCCAACACAATCGACGGCATCACCAGTGGAACGCTGGCCAACCCCAGGAAAGCGTTGCGCGCCGGCATGTGGCGCTTGGTGAGAGCGATGGCAGCCAGGGAGCCCAGGAAAACGGCGATGAAGGAAGATATCACCCCTACCCAGATGCTGTTGCGGGCGGCAATTAACAGTTCGCGGGCATTCCCTAACTGGCGATACCAATCCAATGTAAACCCTTTCAATGGAAAAGCCAGAATGGTTGCATCATTGAAAGAAAACATGATCAAAATGAAAATGGGCAGATAAAGAAATATTGCCATCAGCACAAAATAAGTTGATCCCAAAATAGAGGGGCGGGCTTTATTCACTTTTCCCTCCAAAAATACCGGTTTGTTGTGCCGCTTTGGCCATAAAGATCAAAGGTAGCAGTACGATCAGCATCACGATCAGCGAAAGCGTTGCCCCCATCGGCCAATCGAGCCCACGCATAAATTGATCCCAAATGATATTGCCGATCATCAATCCATTTGGTCCGCCTACCAGCGCAGGCGTGACGTACTCTCCCACGGTGGGGATAAAGACATACAGGAATGCCGCCAGAATACCCGGGATGCTTAACGGCAAGGTTATTTTAAAGAAACCCTGCCAGGGCCTGGCACCCAGGTCAGAAGCTGCTTCCAGCAAACCTGGTTCAATCCGCAGCAGCGCTACATAAATTGGCAGGGCTGCAAATGGAATCCAGATATACACCAGCGTGATGATAACAGCGTTCACGCTGTAAAATAAGCCACTGATTGGTTCCTGAATGACACCCAGCCACAGCAGGAAGGTATTGATCAAACCATTCGAACCGAGAATGAGACGCCAGGCCAGGACGCGCAGTAAAAAGCTTGTCCAGGCCGGGATGATCATGATGGTCAACAATAGACCCTGTTTCTCACCGGCATGAAAAGCCAGATAATATGCCACCGGATAAGCCAACAAAATGGTCAGCACTGCCACAATTAATGCTATCCATAATGATTTGACCAACAAAGTTTGATAAGCCGTATTCTGCCAAAAGTCGATATAGCTGGCAAAAGTGAAAACAGAACGATCGGCTCCGAATGCTGATTTTTGAAAACTGAGCCCGATCATCGTGATCAGCGGCAACAGCAGCAAAATAACCAACCACAAGGCTGAAGGGGCAACCAGCAATGCCAATTGACTCTTGCGTGGTATTCCGGTTAATTTCTTCTCAATTCCCCCGGGCCCATCATTGATAGAAACCGGGGGTGTTAATGACGTTTCGTCTCTCATGGAGCTGCTTTGACTTCATTCCACAGATCAGAAAGTAGATCGCGGCGCTCCGCAGTCAGCGGTTGATAGAAACGGGTATTCTTCAAGACGTTGTCAAAATCGTCCAGACGCAATAACTCCGCTGCACCTTCATCAATAAATTCGTTGGCGGCAAAATTTGCAGCACCATACCAATATTCATTGGTGAAATTCGCCATGGAATGGGGGTCATTCGCAGCATTTAAAAATTCATAGGTTAAGTCTAAATTGTTGTTGTTGGGTGATATCCCATAACCACACATGCCTGCCAGGTAGCCTTCTTCAGGTTCCAGGTAAGTGACGTCGTAACCTTCGTCTACCAGCACCGACCAGGTATCCTGCCAGGCATTGGCAACAATCCAGGCATCACCGGAGGCAGATAATTCAATGGCCTGGGTGTAGTCCAACCAGTAGGTTAAGAGATTGGGTTTAAGCTCGATCAATTTTTGTTTGATCAATTCATCCTCTTGTGGGGTGGTATTGAAGGGATCAATTCCCAATGCCAGCGCGGTGGTGGCAAAGCTTACCTCGCCATTATCCCAGAGAGAGACATGCCCGGCATACATCGGATCCCACAGATCGGCCCAGGATGTGGGCATAGCGGGAACCAGGTCAGTGCGCACCAGCAGAGCCTCATAATACCAATCCCAGGGTAAGAAATAATACTGACCGTTAAATTTGCCCTGCTCCCGGAATGCTGTGGGAATATCTTCCCAGCCAGCTATGCGTGAGACATCCAGTGGTTGCACCAAACCGGCATCCACATACAGCCCCCACCAGGAGGAACAGGGATGGATGATATCTGCTTTAAAGCCTGATTGAACTTTTGCAAAGGCTTCTGCATCATCACCAAAAACAGATACATTTACAAATTCATTGATACTGTCCCCATATTTCTCGGAAAAGGGAACAAAGAACTGTGGATATTCGGTAACTTCGTAACCGGTCCACTCTAAAAGCACCAATGGCTTTTCTGGTTTGTCGATTTCCTGTGTTCCAGCCCCAGCCGAACAGCCAGCGAACAGTGTTGTAACAAACACCGTTAATAAAACCAAAGCACGAAATCGGTAAATCTTCATTGAATCTGCTAACTCCACGTTTCTATAAAGTGATGGTGCATAAAAGCAGTTGTGCCTGCTTCCTGCACCATTTTAGTGACTACTATTATATCAAAAACGAAGGCAATTTTCCTATAGAAACGCCGGAATGTCAATGGGGAAAGAGCAGGTGTTAGGGGTGAGTTTTGAGGGTTGAATATTATTCGCAAATAATCTGACTGCTTCAATTCCGAAGCGATTTTGTAATAGTGCAATCGTTGCGATTAATACATAATTGCTTGTAAACAATGAATTATCTGATTTCAATAATTCTTCCCAGCAATCAAATGCCTTGGGATGATATTGGTCATTTTTATTAAGGACTGCCAAGAATGCGGATGTATCGATAAATATTCTCATGATT
>JAVEYK010000087.1:6069-11455 GCA_034003505.1 Anaerolineaceae bacterium
CGCCTCTTGGTTCCCGAGCCAAAATGTCAACTGTGGTCGCTGAAGGATATTGCGCCAGAATGCGCGCATGTCTGGGGTTGTGTGGATTGGCGGGTGCATGTCCAATTTTGACTCGTTTCTCCTGACGCACAAATTCCAATGCATCCCATAGGAAGGTGATGCTGATAATTCCGGAAATGGCCGAAATTGAATTGTGAGAAGCGATCCCCGCGCCGATTCCAAAGGTGATCCCCAGTCCCACACAAATCAGAATTAGCGGTAAAAGCCGATTTACCCGCGCTTCAAGTTTACGCACCAGGACATGCCCAAACCAGATGGTAAGGATGGTGGTGGTTGATGTGATTAATCCAATCGAATTCATGTTTGTCCTTCAGAAGTCTTTAGATTCTACCTCAGATTTAAGCATGTCATTGCGAAAAAGATCTCAGCTCTCAATGTTTAACGAGAATGAGAAAAAGCCAACTCAAAATAAGTTGGCTTTTCTAAAACTCTTGTGTGGTTAATTACTTTTTAACCTGAACCTGCACAACACCTTTCACGCCGGTGTTTTTCGCAAAGCCAGGGAACACTGAACTGAATCCACCTTTGGTACGGAAGGACAGAATACAGGTTTCACATGCCATTACATCCGCCAATGGAACTTCCACTGAATACCCATCATCAGCAATCAGTACGATGGTGGTGGCTTCCGGCAGTGGTTCTGCCATGTTAAGCAAAGTTACCAATGAGACTCCGGTGTAGGTTTCTTCAGCACCATCTGAATTGGTACCTACTGCATCCGTTGTTTCCATGGCACGGACTTCTTCTTCTGACCAGCCCATGGGGGTCTTGACCAAACCAGTGATGATCAGGGCACCTTCCACAGTGGCTTCGCCTTCACCTTGTGCTTCACGCCAGGCTGTTGAATCGGGAACAAACAATGGTGCCCCAAATTCAGCCACACCAAAGGTTGAAATCATTTCCTGGGTTTCCAAAGAAACGATCCAATCGATGAATTGATTGGCCAGCTCATTATTGATCTTGTCATTTTTATCAGGATTGACAGCAATGACACCGTAGGGATTGAAGAGCATCGCATCGCCTTCGACCATAATCTCAAGATCCAAACCTTCCAGTTTGACGGCCAGGTAAGTGGCACGATCGGTCAAGGTATAAGCTTGCTGTTCGCCAGCCATCACGAGCACAGCACCCATCCCCTGTCCAGCTGAAACATACCAGTCACCAGCGGGTTCGATGCCAACTTCTTTCCATATTGCTTTTTCTTTGACATGGGTACCAGATTCGTCACCACGGGACACAAAGGTCGCCTCTGCATCGGCCATCATCCCGAAGGCCTTCTTAATCTTTGCCACACCTTTGATGCCGGCTGGATCGTCCGCAGGACCAACGACCACAAAGTCGTTATACATAACGTCTTCACGTCGAACACCGTGACCTTCATCCATGAAAGCGTCTTCCTTGGAACGGGCATGGACCAACAACACATCGGCATCACCATTCTGGCCTAATTCGATCGCTTGCCCGGTACCTACAGCAATGACATCCACCTGGACGCCGGTTTTGGCTTTAAAATCAGGCAGAATGAAATCCAACAAACCGGAGTCAGCTGTGCTGGTTGTGGTAGCCAGGATGATAGTCCCACCCATTGGTTCCTCCACCACCGGTTCGGCAGTCGGTTCCTCTACCACCGGTTTCGCGGTTGGTTCTTCTACCACAGGTACCGCAGTTGGATCCTCAACTACCGGCGCTGCGGTTGGCGTTGCCGGAGCACAAGCGCTCAGCAACAGCACCACAATAAACAATACACTCATTAACGGATATAACTTTCTCATAATTTTCTCCTTCTAAAAAATTTTCTTATATCTATTCGAAACACTCGAATAGTAGTTCAATAAACCATTTCTCCACCGACGAAAGCAATTGTGCGCGCGTCTTGGGGAGAATTGAAAAACCCAGGGTTGGAACCTATTTCAATCAACTGCCCTTCCAGCAGGAAGGCAACCCGGTGCGCCAGACGTTTGGCCTGGAAGATATTGTGCGTCACCAGGACGAGTGTGGTCCCAAACTTGCGATTTAAATCGGCAGCGATCTGCTCAATAATGGCAATATTCGCCGGATCCAGGTTGGCAGTCGGTTCATCCATCAGCAGGATATCCGGTTTCAATACCAGTGCACGTGCCAGGGCAACCCGCTGAGCCTCACCACCAGAGAGGGTGCGCGCACGCTGACGCGCTAATCCTTCCAACCCTACCATTTCAAGTGCTGACTGGATCTCTGTTTTGGCATCGCGATTGCCGCGCAATTGCAACCCAAAGGCGACATTATCCCATACACTGCGATTGAGCAATACCGGTCGCTGAAACACGGTTGTCACCCGCCGGCGCACATTCAGCGGGACTTCTGAGCCAGGCCGAAAGTTAAATCCTTCGCATTCAATCAAACCTTTCGTTGGTGGTTCCAGAAAATTAAGCATCCGTAACAAAGTGCTCTTGCCAGCCCCACTGGGGCCAACCAATGCTAAAATTTCACCACGATAAATTTCGAGGTAGTCCACCTGCAGGACGCAACGCTCATCATAATACTTGGTCAAATTTTCGATGTGGTAGAGCGTATCTGCGTTCATTCGTCAAATGCCTTTCCCTGTAAACGCAGCATGGCAACATTGGCAATAAACGATAAAGCCAGCAAGACCCCACCCAGCGCCAGCGCCAGGTCAAAATTTCCTTTGCGGGTCTCGAGCACAATGGCTGTGGTTAACACCCGCGTGCGGCCTTCAATATTGCCGCCCACCAGCATGACTGCCCCAACCTCCGAAATAATTCCTCCGAAACCAGCAATGATCGAGACCATTACCCCTACCCGCGCTTCCATCAACACAGCCCAGACCGCCTGCCGGGTGGTTGCACCCAGCGAAAGAACCTGCTGGCGCAAGTTTGGATCGACGCCCATTACTGCCGCCATGGTGAAACCTGCTACCAGCGGAAAAGAAATAATCGTCTGAGCAATGATCATCGCACCCGGTGTGAACAAATCCGGAATAAAAGACCAACCGAGAGTACCCAAAGGGCCGCTGCGTGAAAGCAGAATGTAAACAAATAAACCCACGACCACTGGCGGGAAACCCATACCAGTGTATAAGAGGGCTATAACCAATCTACGTCCTGCAAAACGGTTCAAGCCCATAAACGCACCCAGGGGAATTCCAATAACAGTGCTGAACAGAAGTGCAACACCCGAAACTTGCAGGGATAATAGAATAATTTCAGTCAGAGCTGGCAGCATAAAATTCCGTCTAATTGTAGTAAGTCAATTATACAGACAATCCGGAAAAAGTCCACAGCTGAAATGGGGTTGAGAACAAAAACGAATTTTACGATCTTATCGATCAAACTTGCGGGTATGCACAAAAAATCCCCCCGAAGCAACCGGGGGGATCATGTGACATCACAAAAAGTGTTGAAAGGATATCGAAAAATTATAGATTGTAAATCTTACCAAATTTGTTCTTGAGATAACGTACATACGCAGCCGGATCAATTTTTGAGCCAGTGACCATTTCCACCAGTTCCTGTGGTTCGTACTTGCGACCATGTACGTGAATCTTCTCGCGCAACCAGGCTAATAAAGCTTCGAACTTACCCGCGCGAATCTGGTCATCCAGGTCAGGCATGTCTTTTTGCATGACTTCCCAAAGCTGGGCGGAGATCAGATTTCCCAATGCATACGTGGAGAAGTAGCCCAGGTTGCCATAGGACCAATGTACATCCTGCAATACCCCTAATGCATCATTCGGGGGTGTCAGCCCTAGATATTCCTGCATTTTCGCATTCCACATTTCGGGCAAGTCCCTGACCAGAACCTTTCCTTCCAGCATGGCAATTTCCAATTCCAGCCGCAGCATGATGTGCAGGTTATAGGTAGCTTCATCCGCTTCCACACGGATCAAGGATGGTTCAACTTTATTGGCACCTTTATAAAACTGATCGAGCGAGACACCAGCCATTTGCGGGAAGATCTCCTGCATCCGCGGGTAGAAGTGTTCCCAGAATGGATAGGAGCGGGCGACCAGGTTTTCCCACATCCGGCTTTGGGATTCGTGTACTGCCAATGAGGCGCCATCAGCCAGGATCGTACGGTGGTATTTGCGGGCATGCCCCAGGTGGTAAAGCGCATGACCACATTCATGGGCGGTTCCGAAGAACATGGGGTTGAAGAAATTGGGGTCTACGCGGGTGGTGATACGCACATCATCGATGCTGACTCCCATGGTGAAAGGATGCGGGGCTTTATCCTGGCGGCCGCGATCCCAATCATAGCCAAATTTGGTGATGACTTCCTCACCAAATGCCCATTGTTTTTTCTCATCAAAGGGTTGATGCAGGAAGGAATCATCCACCTGTGGTTTTTCACTGATTGCCTTGATTAATTCAACCTGTTGGGGTCTTAAATCATCGAAGATTTTTTTAACATCGGCGGTCTTCATCCCTGGCTCAAATTGGTCCAGGAGTGCATCATAAGGGTGATCAACTTCCGGGAAGAAACCTGCCAGTCGCTGGTTGAGATCCACTACCCGGGCTAAAAGTGGTTCGAAAATTTTAAAGTCTGATTTTGCACGCGCTTCAGCCCAGGCTGAGAAAGCAGCTGTGGTCACCTGCGATTGTTCTACAACAAACTCAGAGGGTAAGCGGGTGGCTTTATCATATCCCCGTTGAGCAACTTTTATCATACGCGCTTCATCCGAATCAGGATCCAGGGATTCTGCATACGGTTTGAGATCATCCAGTAAACGCCCCATTTCTTCTGAAGTTGACCACTCATGGGCGAGTCGGCTGAGAATTGCCATCTGATGGCCACGTGTCTCAGCGGCTGCCTTTGGCATATAGGTATTCTGATCCCATCCCAAAAGTGAGGCGGAAGAACTGAGATCGATAATGTCGCGTAATTTTTCTTGAAGTTGTTCAAATTTTTCCTGCATAATTACTCCTTTTTCAGATTTTTTATGGTTAATTTTCGCTTTAATTATACAGGAATCGGGATTCTAGATTCCGATTCCAATGGCCGGAGTGATATGTTGTTCATCCTGATCTGGATACTGCCCTTCTGATTCAGAGTAGACTGGCGGGCTGGATTTGCTTTTTTCATTTTCAGGTAAAGTATCCGGTTTATCCGTCAGCTTTCGATACAAGGCCAGCAAAGACCCATTCAACTCTTCCCGGCTTTTTTTGGATAAAGTTTTTGTATTCATTTCAACTCCACAAGAACTCCGCTTTTTACCAATTTTTCAAACGATAAAAACGTTCGTATCGGTAAAATATTTTTTTGCGCTAAAAATAGTTTACAACATTAAATATAATTTGTCAACAGGCAATTTTTGGTAGCTGGTAGG
>JAVEYK010000088.1:0-11305 GCA_034003505.1 Anaerolineaceae bacterium
CTGTTTGAACAGGTTTGTATCTGACAGCCTATGGGTTTCAACCACAGGCGAAATTGCCACAAATATCCTTCTGAGTTTCTCAAATTAGTGACCTGAATTATCGTTCTCAAACAAATCAATGTCATATACATCTGCCCCTATACTGGTATCCACCGGGGGTCGGAGATTTGCCATTGCCAGGTCAGCCCGGCAACCGGGTGCCACCAATCCTGTGCGGGTGGGGGCGGGGAGAAGTCAAGTGTAGGTGATATTTAATTTAACTCATGAGAGGAACAGCCTGCCATGAGGATGACTAAAACCAACTAAATTTAGTTTACCTCAAACACAAGCATATTGAAAATCGACATCCTAGTGAATTCGATTCAGGTGGTTACGTAGTTAAAATTATTTGATTCCGAGTTTACGCTCAGCAATGGGCGAACCATTTAAGGTGATTTTTGGAAAATAGGCTTAACGAACATTTGGTTAAAGTGTAACAAGACCGAAAGTAAGTTCTGCGCCGACAAAGAAGTGGTATTCGTTGTCGGCTAGCTGCAGATGAATGTTTGATTAAATTCTTTGAATTAGAGTGAGCAGTTGCTTCACATTGGGATACGATCACCAGCCTCATTTACAAGATACACTCTTCCGAAACTGCTGGCTTCAGTGGATGACAGCCGGCTTAATAGGCTCATTGTAATCGAATCATCCTCTTAAATCATGACTTATATCATTATACTATGACAGAATCATGTATTATAATGATAATGTACTATAATTTTAGTATAAAATATTGAATGGCCAACAGATATGAATATGCTCTTAGATCAAAATGACGACTCCAGTTCACAAACGCCTACGGAAGTGTTGGTAGGCCGTAACCTGCGTGACTTACGTACCAAACGCGGTCTCTCTTTGCGGGCACTGGCAGAACTCAGTGGTTTGAATGTCAATACATTGAGTTTGGTAGAAAATGGGAAATCCTCTCCTTCTGTTGGTACGTTGCAGCAGCTGGCACAAGCGCTGAATGTTCCGATCACAACTTTTTTTGAGTGCGAACAAGTAGAAAAACGGGTAGTATTTACCCCCGTAGCGCAACGGCCGATGGCTGCTTTTGGCAGCACGCAAATGCAAAATCTGGGCAAAGACCTGGCGGGCAAAGCGGTGCAGCCTTTTATTGTCACACTACAACCTGGCATGGGCAGTGGCGATCGCATGATCGTGCATACCGGGCATGAGTTTGTTTATTGTCTGGAAGGCAGTATTCATTATCAGGTCGATCAGGAGGAATTTTATCTGGAAAAAGGAGATAGTATTGTTTTTGAGGCACATCTTCCACATTGTTGGGAAAACAAAGGGGAGGAAGTTGCCCATATTTTGTTAACACTTTATCCAACCGATGAACGGGAAGAGCCTGGCGGCAGGCACTTTTCGCTTAATTATTTACAAAAGGAGATTTCAATGAAGATCGCAGTTATAACCAGTGATGGAAAAACCATCAACCAGCATTTTGGACGGGCACCTTATTATCTGGTGGTGACCATCGAAGAGGGAAAAGTTACTCAAAAGGAAATGCGCGATAAAATGGGACACAACCATTTCGCTGCACAACATGAGGAACACGAGCATGGCAGCGCAGGTCATGGTATGGATCAGGGATCCCACAAAAAACATGCCAGCATGGCAGAAACAATCTCAGATTGTAAAGCCCTCATTTGTGGTGGTATGGGCATGGGTGCATACGAGAGCATGCGTCAGTTCAACATTAAACCGATCGTAACGGATCTGGTTGATATAGAAGAAGCTGTGCAAGCCTTTATTGATGGCAAGTTGATCGATCACACAGAGCTTTTGCATTAATCAGGCTGTCTGTCATCCCTGAAAAATTAATTTTGGGTAAAAGCAATTGGTTATTGTTTACACTTCGCTGGTCAGAAGTCATTTCTGACAGAAGAGGAGAATGATGTATAAAAAAATTTTATATGAGGACCTGGTAAAAATCTTTGACCTGCATCGAAAATACCTGGCAGGGGAGGATGACGGCGTACGCGCAGAATTAAGCGGTGGTGACTTTTATGGGACGGATTTCTCCAATGTTAATTTGGCTGGAGCGAATCTGGAAGCTACCAGTTTTAAACGTTCCAATGTTATGGGAATCAATCTCGAAGGTGCTAACCTGAAAGCTGCCAATATGAAGCGGGCTTGCTTTGCCAATGCAAATTTGAAAAAAGCGAACATGGAAGGTACTTTCTTAAAAGGCTGCAATTTTGATGAGGCTGATCTGCGCGGTACGAATCTTAAAGGCGCCAGTTTAGAAGATGCCTATTTTGGCAATGCTTATTATGACAAGGACACGGTTTGGCCGGATGGATTTGACCCCGTCGCTGCTGGTGCCAGGTTGGTAGAAAAATAAGCACCAGCAAATCCTATGGAGGAATAATGATATTAATGATTTCATCGCAGGGACAAGATTTGACCAGTCCTATCGAAGCACGTTTTGGGCGTTGCCCATGGTTAATTAAGTACAACACGGATACAAAGGGGAGTGAAGCGCTGGCAAATCCGGGGCTGCGTCAATCAGGCGGGGCGGGTGTGGCGGCAGCACAGTTTGTGATCGACCAGGGGGCGGATGTGGTCATCAGCGGTGATTTTGGTCCCAATGCAGCCAATGCATTAGGAGCATCCAATATAGCCATGATTAAATTTCCCGCTGATGTCAGCCAGATTAATGATGTGATCGAACTGTTTCATCAAGGGAAGCTCAATCTTTAACCCCAATAAAAAATAACGGTGGAGAAAAGCATGAAAATTGCGGTAGCAAGCGGAAAAGGTGGCACAGGGAAAACGACGGTAGCAACCAGCCTGGCGCTCAGTCTGGTGCCGGCTCAATCCGTCCGTTTTATGGATTGTGATGTAGAAGCCCCGAATGCCCATCTGTTTCTGCATCCGGTGTTAACCCGGCAAATCCCGGCCACCATTCGACTGCCAAAAATCGATCCAGTTCGATGTAGCCTGTGTGGAAAATGCGTGGAGGTTTGTCAATTCCATGCACTGGCAAAGGTCGGGAAAACGATCATGGTTTTTCCACAATTATGTCATGGCTGTGGGAGTTGTACCTGGAACTGCCCTGAGGGGGCCATCGAAGAAATCCCCCATCCGATCGGGGTGATGGAATTGGGGGACACTCCAGCTGGCATTGATTTCACCCACGGAAAATTGACCCTTAGTGAACCCATGGCGACCCCGATCATTCGTCAATTGAAGAAACTGGATCGAAATGATCAATTCGACATCACAATTTTTGATGCGCCACCTGGCGCTTCGTGTTCGGTGGTGGAAACCTTGCGTGGTGTTGATTTTGCTTTGCTGGTTACTGAACCCACTCCTTTCGGTTTACATGATTTGAAACAAATGCTGGGGATCGTAGAAGAATTGAAAATCCCGTGCGGCGTGGTGATTAATCGCGAGGGGATCGGGAATGATCAGGTGCTGGAATTTCTGGCGGATCATCACATACCGGTACTGATGCGCATTCCATTTCAGAAAGAAATTGCCCAGGGAACAGCTGCCGGTTTGTCTTTGATTGACATCCACCCTGGCTATCAGGAGAAATTTCAAGAACTCGAGCGCAACATTCGAGCAATTGTCGCTCAGGAAATCAGGGAAGTATGACAAACGCGAAAGCCAAACAACTGGTGATCTTAAGTGGAAAAGGTGGCACCGGGAAAACGTGCATCAGTGCAGCCTTCGCTTCGCTCAGTACGCATTCACCGGTAAATTGCAAAACGGTTTTTGTGGATGCAGATGTAGACGCCGCCAATTTAAGCCTGGTTCTGCAACCCATCAAAACAGAATCACATGAATTTTGGGGCAGTTCACAGGCGCTGATTGATGAGGGCAATTGTACGGGTTGTGGTGCATGTGTCGAAGTTTGCCGCTACGATGCTATCTTCTTAAATGAAGGGAACATGCAAACCTACTGGATTGATCCAGTGGCTTGTGACGGTTGTGCAGCCTGTGTGTATGCCTGTCCCGAAGGTGCCATTACCATGATCCCGCAACAGGAAGGTTATTGGTTCCGATCTGAAACGGCAGCTGGCAATTTTTTTCACGCCGAGCTATTCCCTGGACGGGAAAATTCAGGCAAGCTGGTCACGCTGATTAAGCAATTCGCGAAGCTGGATGCGCAGGAAAACAAGGCAGATTTAATTGTGATTGATGGCCCACCTGGTATTGGCTGCCCGGTGATTTCTGCTTGTGCTGGCACCGATCTGGGATTGTTGATCACCGAACCAGGGCAGGCAGGGTTGCACGACCTGCAAAGGGCGTTGGGGACGCTGCAACATTTCAAGATCCCAACCATGATCTGCATTAATAAGGCCGATTTATACCCGCAGGGCACGCAAGAAATTCATGCTTATGCCGACCAGCAAGGGGTGCAGGTGATCGGAGAAATCCCGTTTGATGAAAGTATTCCCAAAGCGATGATTAATGGGGTTGCCATTACAGAACAATACCCGCATTCTCCGGCGGCGATTGCCATTCAGAAAATGTGGGATGAAGTGCTGTTGCAGCATATTATGGAAGAAGCTTAAGAGATGAATCCGGCAGAATTAGAACAGGCTGTCATTGAGAAATTATCAGAGGTGATTGATCCTGAAACTGGTATTGATGTGATCAGGATGCACCTGGTGCAGGAAATTCAATTTGATCAGGCAGGGAAAATCTACTATGTGTTTCGACCTTCCTCGCCCCTGTGTCCCATTGCGGTACCGCTGGCGCTCGGAATTATTGATGCCATCAAAGAAGTGCCTGGCATTACCGGTCAACAAATCACGGTCAAAGATTATGTTCAATCTGAACAACTGAATGAAATATTAAAAACAATCGTGGAAGAATGAAATGCAAAGATTTCTGGAGTAAGCAAACATGCAGAAAATAAAAATTGTTCTGGGAACCCATCCCATACCAAAAAAATATCTGGATATGCACTTGAATCTGGGAACCTGGAATGATTTGAAGTGGCAACCCATGTTAGCACCATCCATGGCCACTGAGGAAATTCGAAAAGCTTATAATCAGTATCGATAGCCTGTCGCTCAAGATTGCTTTCACGAAAGAGGACATATGAAACTTTACGAAACGCTTTTACAAGCACTACCGATTGAACCAATAGCAGTTAAAAAAGTTGTGGTGGGTGTGCACTGGACGTTGGTATGCAGTCAACATTGTGGACTGGCATCCACCATTGCCAATTGTGGACCGCATGGGCATTCACGCATGCGGGATGTCGGCAAACTGCATGAAAAAACTGCCCAGCAATTGGCTGAATGGGTTCTTTCTGATAATTTTTTAGAAGCCAGTGTTGGCATGGCAGCCATTAATTCCATGGTCCAGGTTGACGAGACCAAACTGGTAACGAAAAATGCCTCTGATGTGATCGCCGAAGAAGGCAAAGACAAAAATGTAGTAATCGTTGGTCATTTTCCATTCGTGGAGCAGATAAAATCGATCCCCAGGCATTGTTGGGTGATCGAAAAACAACCCTATGGTGATGATTTTCCAGAAGATGCGGCCGAAGAATATATCCCGCAAGCAGATATCGTGGCCATAACCGGCACGGCATTTATCAATCATTCGATGGAGAAACTGTTATCATTATGTAGAAAAGATGCCAGTGTAATGATACTGGGTCCTTCTACACCGCTGATCACAAAATTGTTTGATTATGGTGTTACATTCCTTTCAGGTGCGCGGGTGGATGATCCGGAATCAGCACTGACAACGATCATTCAGGGTGCTTCTTTGCCTCAGGTAAATGGGATTCGCCTGGTGACCATGACAAAATGAGATTTTTATAGGAAAGAGCTATCATGAACAATACAACAAAAAACATTGAAAACGAGAAAAAAAGCACCATCGCGAAAGGATCAGCATCCGAATACAATCAGGTGAAGAAACTGATCGCCGTCATGAGTGGTAAAGGCGGTGTGGGAAAATCATTTGTCACGGGATTGTTGGCCACCAGCCTGGCAAGAGAAGGCTATGAAGTAGGTGTCCTGGATGCCGATATAACCGGCCCCAGCATGCCAACGCTGTTTGGATTACGCGGTCCGGTCAGTTCAGGCCAATATGGGATTATTCCCTTAACCAGCAAGTCTGGCATTAAAGTCATTTCAATGAATTTGTTAATTGAGGGCGAAGATGACCCTTTGATGTGGCGTGGGGCACTCATTTCCCGAGCCATCACGCAATTATGGGGCGACGTGATGTGGGGAAATCTGGATTATCTGCTGATTGACCTGCCGCCCGGAACATCCGACGCAGCGTTAACCATCATGCATATGCTGCCATTGGATGGGATTGTGATGGTGACCACACCACAATCCTTAGCGACCATGATCGTTAACAAAGCCGTCAACATGGCAATCAAGGTGGGTGTGCCCATCGTTGGGGTTGTGGAAAATATGGCTTATTATCCCTGCCCGGATACTGGCAAGAAACACATGATCTTTGGTGATAGTAATGGAGAGAAAGTTGCCAAAGCAGCGCATGCTCCGCTTCTGGCACAGCTCCCACTCAATCCGGTATTAACCCAGTTGTGTGATTTTGGTGAAATTGAAGACATTGAATTTAACGAAACACAAATATTATTGGAAGCTTTCGAAAATGCGGTGCCGATTAAAGGTAAAAAATCAGACAAATTGGAATCAGCAGCTGCAAAACCAAATCAGTGGTCGTTTGTGGGTGCCCAGGATGACGCCAAAAAACATGTTATTCAAACCGAGGATGAGCATGAAAGTGCTTTTTCTGAAATTGCGCGCCATTTAATCCGTAGTAAAGAAAATATGGGTAGTTTTGAAAAACCGGATGCGGTGGGTAAATTTACCGGTTGGTGTGACGATACCATGCAAATTCAACTCATGTTAGATGGGGATGTGATCCGGGATGCCCGCTACATGACGGATGGGTGCGGTGCCACAATTGCGATTGGCAGTATGATCACGAAAATGGCCAGAACGAAAACTTTGGACGAAGCGATGAAAATCACACCCGCTGATATATTGGCAGAATTGGTCAGCATTCCTGAGGATCATGAGCATTGTCTTTCCCTGGCGGTAACCACCTTACGCAAAGCTGTCGCGGATGCAACCGAAAGGAGATAATGATGGCAACTCCAATGGAAATTGAAAAGTCGGTGAAAGAAATCTTGCAGACCATCCCTTCGCATGTGACGTTACTGGCGGCTGCCAAAACCCGATCAATGGAAGAAGTTGAAGCGGTTATCGGGGCGGGGGTTACCCATATTGGCTACAACTATGTGCAGGAAGCCTTGCCATTCATCGAAAGCATTGGTCAGCGAGCCACCTGGCACATGATTGGTCATCTACAGCGTAATAAAGCCAAAGTGACTGTTCAAAATTTCGACATGATTGAAACGGTGGACTCGTGGAAATTAGCCCAGGCTCTGGAAAAAATTTGTGCGCAGGAAAATAAGACCATCCCTGTATTGATCGAAATTAATAGTGGGCGCGAAGAAAATAAAACCGGTGTCTTTCCCGAAAAAGTGGAAGAATTGGTCACACAGATCACCACATTGAAATTTGTGCAGGTGAATGGACTGATGACCATGGGTCCTCGGTTTGGCGATCCGGAAGACAGCCGGCCTTTTTATCATAAAACCCGCCAGATTTTTGAGCAATTGAAGCAGTTGAATAATCCCAATATCACAATGCAAACCTTATCGATGGGCATGAGTAATAGTTATCAGGTTGCGATTGAAGAAGGAGCAAATTTGATTCGAATTGGCACGAAACTGTTTGGAGAACGCTAGCAGAAAGGAGACGGATGAAGCATGTATTTGGTCCAGTCCCTTCACGAAGGTTGGGCCAATCATTAGGCATTGATCCGGTTTTTCCCAAGACCTGTAACTGGAATTGTGTCTATTGCCAGCTTGGACGAACGATTCCACTGACAAACACGAGAAAAGAATATATCCCAACAGAAGAAATTTTTTCTGAGGTCGAAGAGGCCTTGGATCAGCATCCACACGGGGGCATTGATTGGATCACCTTTGTCGGATCCGGAGAAACCATGCTGGCATCCAATGTTGGTATCCTGATTGAGCAAATAAAGCAGATTACGAATATCCCAATTGCTGTCATAATCAATGGATCGATACTGCATCTACCAGAGGTAAGACAGGAATTATTAATGGCTGATGCAGCCTTGCCATCTTTGGATGCTGGCAATCCATGGCTGTATAAAAAAATCAACCGTCCGCATCCGGAGGTGACATTTGAACACCTGGTGGGTGGTCTGAAGCAATTTCGGCATGATTACCATGGGAAATTATGGATTGAAGTGATGTTGATGAAAGACATAAATGACTCTGCAGAAACCTTAACCGAAATCGCCGCTCATCTCAAGGATATTCAACCAGATGAAGTTCATATTTTATTGCCCACCCGGCCAGCGGTGGAGACCTGGGTCGGACCAGCGGATGAGGAAGGCTTACAACGAGCCCGAACCATATTGGGGGATGTCGCCCGGGTGGTTGATCCCAAAGCGGGAACCTTTGATCTCGGTCAGGAGGATGAATTACAGGAACGGATTGTGGATATCATCACCCGGCATCCGATGAAAGAAACCGAATTACTCGCAACCCTACAGAAATACCCCCAAATTAATGGGGTGGAACTACTTACCAGGCTGGAAAGAAGCAGAAAAGTTCAAATCATTACCCGCAACAAGGAACGTTATTGGAGCGCTGTACCAGCTTTTTATCCAGAAAACAACCAGGAGGAGAGATGACAAAAATTACGTGTGTGGTAAATGATGAAGCAATAGAGGGCTCAGGGCTCAAATCGGAGCATGGATTATCATTATGGATTGGCATGGAGCATAAAAATGTGCTTTTTGATAGCGGACAAAGCCCCGAAGTCTTAGCGCACAACCTGCATACTTTGGGATTATCGCCCATCACTATTGATGCATTGGTCTTCAGTCATGCCCATTATGATCACACCGGGGGAGTGGCTGCGATATTTCCGGAAAGAACCACCATCCCTTTATATGCCCAGAGCAGCCTGTTCACGGCGCGCTATTCCGCGAAGAATGACGTTTATAAATCAATCGGCATTAACATAAAGGAATCAGATCTGGCGCATTATTTTTATCTGAAGTTGTCGGATGAGCCCGTGGAAGTAGCGCACAATTTATGGACAACCGGGGCGATTGTTGAGCGCTATGAACCGATGGGTGCCAGTAAAGACCATTTCGTGCACAGCGAAGCCGGTTGGGAACATGACCATTATCAGGATGACCTTTCACTGGTGCTGAAGACCGCTGCTGGAAATGTTCTGATCTGTGGTTGCTGCCATGCCGGTTTGCTCAACACCTTGTTCCAGGCCGAAAAAACCTTTGGCGGACCCTTTATCGCCGTTGTGGGTGGCACACATCTGATGACTGCGGGGGATGAATATCTGGATCACATCATTGCTGAATTTGAGGAACGTTCCCCGCAATGTCGATTTTACCTGAATCATTGTACAGGAAAGCATGCGATCGAAAGGATGACGGATCGCATGGGTGAGCGCGTGCAGTTGTTTAAAGCCGGGAGTGTGATTGAGTTTGTTGATTAAAAGCGGGTAATCTACACACCAAGATAAAAAATTGACGGAATTCAAAAGGTTTGTTTCTTCGAATTCCGTTTCTATTTAAGCAAATACCGGTTGTATCACAGCGATCAAATGGGAAACTCTGACCAATCTGATCCGTATTATCTCTAAACATTATACAAAAACAATATACAAGCTTGTATAAACACTATTCATACCCTATACTTTTATGCATAGGAACAAAGAAGTTCCGCAAACTAATCAATATAGGAGAAATAAAATGAAAGCCTTTCGTTTATCAAGTTTACTTATCGTCTTTGCCCTCGTGCTGGCAGCCTGTGCCCCAGCCGCCCCGGCAGAACCAACTGAAATGCCAATGCCCGAACCAACCGCCGTTCCCACTGAAGAACCCAGCGCAGTTCCTTCCAACACCATCGTCGACATCGCCGTCGGTAACCCGGACTTCTCCACCTTAGTGGCTGCACTGGGCGCCGCTGATCTGGTAGATGCTCTGAGCGGAGAAGGTCCCTTCACCGTCTTTGCACCCACCAACGAAGCCTTTGCCAAATTACCAGAAGGCACCTTGGATGAACTGCTCTTACCCGAGAACAAACAGAAACTGACCGACATCCTGCTTTACCACGTCGTATCCGGATCAGTCTTAGCTGCTGATGTCGTCACCTTGAGCGAAGCCGAAACATTGTTAGGCCAGAACGTTGCCATCACAGTAGATATGGACAAAGTCATGGTCAATGAAGCCAACGTAGTTGCCACCGATATCATCGCTGACAATGGTGTCATCCACGTTATCGACAGTGTCATTTTGCCTAAATCAGACATCGTAGACACCGCCATCGCTGATGGTCGCTTCACCACCCTGGCCGCCGCCTTAGGTGCTGCTGACCTGGTGGAAACGCTCAAAGGCGAAGGTCCCTTCACCGTCTTTGCACCCACCGATGATGCCTTTGCTGCCTTGCCAGAAGGTACCGTGGAAACCTTACTGCTGCCCGAGAACAAACAGAAACTGACCGACATCCTGCTCTACCATGTGGTAGCTGGCAAAGTCATGGCCGCTGATGTAGTGACCCTGACAGAAGCTGAAACAGTCTTAGGACAAGACGTCGCCATCAAAGTTGACATGGGCAAAGTTTACATCAATGACGCCGAAGTCATCATCACCGATATCGTAACCAGCAACGGTGTCATCCACGTCATCGACGCAGTGTTACTTCCCAAAGCTGACATTGTCGACACCGCGATTGAAGATGGCCGCTTCACCACCCTGGCCGCTGCCTTAGGTGCTGCTGACCTGGTGGAAACGCTCAAAGGCGAAGGCCCCTTCACCGTCTTTGCACCCACCGATGATGCATTCGCAAAATTACCAGCTGGAACCGTCGAGAGCCTGCTCTTACCGGAAAACAAACAAAAACTGACCGACATCCTGCTTTACCACGTGGTATCTGGCAAAGTGATGGCAGCTGATGTAGTGACCCTGAGCGAAGCTGAAACAGTCTTGGGACAGAACGTCACCATCACCGTGAAAGATGGCAAAGTCTACATCAATGACTCCGAAGTCATCATCACCGACATCATGACCAGCAACGGCGTGATCCACGTTATCGATGCAGTTCTCCTTCCTAACTAGGTTGTAAGATCAGACAAGCTTATTGGTAGACCAGACTGCCTGCGCAAGCAGGCAGTTTTGG
>JAVEYK010000089.1:0-11167 GCA_034003505.1 Anaerolineaceae bacterium
ATCCACAGGATAGGTATCCACAGGATAGTATCCACAAAATAATCTATTATTAATGAAGGGTGTTAAGGTCTATTCCGTAATGATCGGCCCATTGTTCAATAATTTCTTCCACCTGATCCAAAAACTGATCAAATCGATTCAGACAATTCTGAAAATTTTCTCCATAAATACCCAACTCGGTCAGGCAGGAAACCCACTTTTCCAGAGAGTCCTCGTCTGTCGGGATGCTGGTGATAGCCCGCGTCCAGGTATGCAACAGAATCCATAACGCAGCAGCGGGTTCATCACTGGCCAGGGCAGTGGCGGCCCGGGTGTAGTATCCGTGCCGGATGGGGCTCAAAGCCAATGGACAGTCTGCCAACTCTCCAACTTTTGTGAGCGTGGCTTTCCAGTCCATAATCCAGCGTTCGATGGTTGCACTATCGGGCATCTGTGGGGCAATCAGATCCACCAGTCCTGATGCCATACCCGGGTATCCAAGTTCAGCAACCCGTTCTGGAAATTGCAGCATGAATCGCCGTTCGGTCAGTGGAGCACCTTCCAGAATTGCCAGGGCATTGGCGGCTTGCTCCAGTGCCTGTAAATAATCCCAGATGCGCTGCGGGTCTGGATCCTGAGGGTCCAACTGAAAATTCAGCCAGGTTTGACGCGCTTTTTCGGCCAGAGGGAGAGCACGCTGCAAGACAGTCTCCGGTTGGTGGAAGGTTGCTTTAACGGTGGCTTGAATGAATTCGAACCAGTGTTGTGTGCCATGCAGCACGATGGGATCTTTCAATAGATAGGAACCAATCCAGGGATTGATGCGCAGTTCACGTGGTTGATTGTAGACGGCTTGGTCGTGGTGAGCCAGGTCAAGATGCACATCCGGCGTCAGACGAATGATCTCACGCGGTTGTGACGGGGTTTCGTCATGCACAAAAATCAGATCGATATCGGCAGTGCCTCCTAAAAGAGGCAGGTTGTCAATGACAGAACCGGTCAGATAGACGCATAAAATATGCTTGTCGCGCATAGTACGTTGTTGGACGACGGTTCGAGCTGCTTTTAGTAAAATATCACGGGTGATGCGCATGGATCAAATCCTTTCGGGTGTGATGCTTAAATAGGTAATGTAGGTTGGTAAGGAGAAAGTTTCAAGATCTGGCGGATGCGATTTTCGATCCACTCCAGTTGTTCTGGATGCCGTACAAAATCAAGTTCGTTACAATCCAGGATGATCACTTTAGATGTATGCTGTTGATTAAGAAAATAATCGTCATAAGCAAGATTCAGTTCATGAATGTAATCACGCTGCATGGTGCGTTCGTAGGGGCGGTCACGCATGGCGATGCGTTGCATGAGCACATCGGTATCAGCCCGCAGGTAAACCATCAGATCGGGAGGTGGGATCTTCTCAGCCAGGGCTTCATGAATCTTGTAATACATTTCCAATTCATCCCCTTGCAGGTTAATGCGGGCGAAGAGGGCGTCTTTATCAAAGGTATAATCGCTGATCAGATGTTGTTCGGTCACCAATAATTCCGGTACGCGTTGATTTTGCTGGCGGTAGCGTGAAAGCAAAAAGAACATCTGGGTTTGGAAGGCATACACTTCCCGGTTGGCGTAAAAGTTACTGAGGAAAGGGTTTTCTTCAAAAACTTCCAGGAGTAAATTGGCTTCAAAGGCAGGCTGTAACATGCGGGCGAGGGTCGTCTTTCCTACGCCAATCACGCCTTCAATCGAAATATACATAACTGGCTCCTAATGTGATTAATTTTTGCTTGACAGGCAGCTAATTAAATATAAACTATTTTAAGGTTTTCATGATTAAAAAATGAGCACCGATTGGGGTTTGCAGATCATTTGGTTCGTCGCAGCCTCATCCCAGAAAAAATCACATAAAAATAAACTGGACACTGATGAAAAAAATCCCTTTATTCTGGATTTCTTTGGCTTTTTTGCTGGGCATTCCACTGGCGGCATTTGTATCGGTTCCCTTGCAATTCTGGCGGACCAGCTTTTTTGCTTGTTTGGGATTGTTGCTGGTGGAATGCCTTGCCAGACGAAAATGCACCAGGTTAAGTCAGCAAAGCCTGCCCGTCTTCCTGCTATTGGCAGTGTTGGCTGGGGGTGGCTATCGCTACGCTGCCATTCAACAGAAACCTTTTACCCCTAAAGAATTGGCATATTATAATGACCAGGGGAGGGTCAATATCAGCGGGGTGGTTTGTTCAGACCCGCAACATAATGAAAAGTCCATTCGTTTCACAGTTTGCGTAGAACAGATGCTGAAACCCAACCAAAGGGAGTTAACGGGCAAGGTATTGGTCGTCCAGCGCAGTGGTGATTGGCAGTATGGCGACCGCGTAAATTTGAGTGGTGTGCCAAAAACACCTGGTGAAAACGAGGATTTCTCCTATAAAGATTACCTGGCGCAACGCGGCATTTACTCACTGATGGAATATCCCTATGTTCAATGGGTGGCGTCTGGTCAGGCAGGTTGGGTAAAATCCGGATTATTTTCAGTGCGGCAGCAGGCTTATCATCTGATCCAGCATTTTTTGCCACAGCCCGAGGCGGGATTGCTGGCAGGTATCCTGCTGGGGATCGAGACAGATATTCCTTACCAACTGGAAAAAGCGTTTCAGGAAACCGGCACCGCACACGTGGTGGCAATTTCGGGCTTCAATATGACCATTCTGGCAGGTATTTTTCTGAAGGGTTTTCGCAAGTATTTATCGATCTGGTGGGCAGGGCTCCTGGCGATTCTGGCAATGAGTTTGTATACCGTCCTGGTGGGAGGAGCACCTGCGGTGGTGCGCGCCGCTGTCATGAGCTGTCTGGCGATGAGTACCAGCTTGATCGGGCGAGGGCAATCAGGGATCTATACCCTGACATTGACAGCAGCCGTGATGTGCCTGTTCAATCCTTTGTTGCTGGCGGATGCCGGTTTTCAACTTTCTGTGACGGCCACACTGGGCTTGGTACTGTATGCCGACCGGTTGATGAACTGGTTTCGCGTTCTGGCAGAAAAGGTTCTTCCCGATACCGTCGTGGAGCGCATCACCGGCCCGGTAAGTGATTATTTTCTGTTTACCCTGGCCGCCCAGGTGATGACACTGCCGGTGGTCCTGTATCATTTTAAGCAACTTTCACTGACCACCTTAATCGCGAACCCATTGATTCTGCCGGTACAGCCCCTGGTGATGATCCTGGGTGGCGTGGCAGTGATTATAGGATTGGTCATCCCGCCACTGGGACAGTTGCTGTCTTATCTGGTGTGGGTACCGCTGTATTACACCAATCAAGTTGTGACCTGGCTGGCTGGCTTTTCCGGGGGTGTGGTTGAGTTGGGAGAGATGAGCCTCCTGACTGTAGCGGGATTGTACCTGATGATCTTTTTCCTGGCGCACAAAAAGAAAGAGAATCGTCTCTTCCCACAGAGGAAGCCGCTCTTACTCCTGGGGGTGATGCTGGCAGCTATTTTTCTGGTGTGGAATGCGGTGCTGCTCCAACCAGATGGCAAGCTGCACCTGTGGATACTGGATGAACCAAATCAGGGTGTTGTGTTTGTACAAACCCCATCCGGAAAGCGTATTCTGATCAACGCCGGCGAATATGGTAATTCTTTAAGCTCTGAATTAGGTAAACAGATACCGGTACTGGATCGTCAGATTGATCTGGCGTTAGTAAGCGATGCAAATACCAGCACCTATCAGGCATATCCGAAGATTTTGGAGCGTTTCAAGGTGGATCAATTTTTGTGGGGAGAAGCTATGCCGGCCACCAGAACGGCAGCAGATCTACAGGTAATCTTACAGCAGCAACAGGTACCGGCGGGTATGTTTACTGCCGGGCAGAAGGTGGATTGTGGGGATGGGGTGGTACTGGAGAGATTCGCTCAGGAATCAACGGGGGTTTCCCTCATGCTGACTTATGCAGATTTTCGTTTGGTCTGGAGGGAAGAAGAAGCCAGAACGAATGACCGCAATCAATTTCTGGAAGGATCTGTTGTATTGGTGAGATCGGGGTTGGAAGTGGATGAAATGGAATTAACCCGGCAACCACAGGTCATGATCCATCATGAATATCAACCCGGGGAAGTGCCCGGTCAACTCAGCACCCAAAATGCAGGCAGGATTGAGATCATCACAGATGGGAAACAGATGTGGATGATTGGAGAGAGGTGATAGTTGACAGGTGACAGGAAGAAGATCAAAGCTCAAAGGCGAAACGCAAAGTGAGATCCCAACCCTCAACCCTCAACACTAATCTTTCCATTTAATCCCTTTTTCTTTACTTTCACGCACCCGGTAAACGGCGATTTCATAGATGAGATCGGAAGGCAAGGGTTTATCCAGGGGGAACTGGATGGTGCTGCTGGAGGTTTTGAATTCTGTCAATCGATCCTGAAAGGCTTTTACCACATTCGGATGGGGGTATAAACCGATGTGGTGTTTGAAACCTGCGAACTGGAAGAGTATCCATTGGTAGGACAGGGCGGGTTGACCCCATTTGAGGGTTTCCTCAGCGCCGGGGGCAGCCTTGCGCAGGATTTCCAGCAGTTCCCATAATTTGGGTTGCGCGGTTTCGGGGGCTGATTGGATGTATTCAGTGATGGTTTTTGGTTTTTCCATATGATCACCTATCTGAAAAAATTTCTTCTTTGTATTATCGAGGATTTTCATTTATTTTCAACCTTAAAAAAGGATCAAAAGATCTTTGAGGATGGCCTTCAATAATTCGGTATTTCCGGAGAGTTCAGAACGGGCGAGTCCTTCTTCATAGGAATAACGCCCTGAGACGTAGATGTTGAAATCCAGCACGTCCATCCTCAAGCGGGCTGTCTCTGTTCCTGATCCAATCTTCCAGATGCCGCCGGCAATTCCGGTCAAATCAAAGACGAAGGCATTCCCCGCTACTTTCTTCTCAAGCTGGCGGGCAACATCCAGCATCACCAGAGCTGCGATGCGCCCATCATGCTTAGCGGACTGATCAAAATGATGACTTGTTGCACGGCAGATATCGAGACGATGCATCCAGGTATCACGGCTATGGATGACCCACATCAGGTGCCGTAGTGATAAAGAACCAGAAACCGGGTGAGAAATTGAAACCCATTTTACCAATTTAAAACCATATGCCCAATTGTGAATCGCTTGCGGGGCAACTACTGTCAATTCGTCAATCAACTCTGCCGGCGAATTGTCTTTTCGTTCCCCCACCTGTAAGTTATTGACCGCGTCTTCCGGTAGTTGTCCGGCTTTCTTTTTTGCGCTGTATTGGCGTACCATCTCACGATAACTACGACCACTGGCATATCCGCCTGCTTGATGCGCCAGCATATCCCTGACCGTCCAGGCAGTGCAAGCTGTTGGTTTGTGCCAATCGTCGTCTGTGAGTTTTTCGAGCAGCTGAAAGAAGCGCTGGAACTCATGCGTCAGAAGAGCAAAGGCTTCGTCTGCCGTCACGTAGGGAATGTCTATAGCCGCAGGGATTGATTGAATAGAAAATTGAGAGGTAGAACTGGTAATCATCATTTCTCCTTGAGGATCATTTTATTTTGATAAAGCTTTATCGAGAAAATGGACGACGGAAGGAATCAGGGAACCAAAGCGACCCTCTCCCTGAGGTAGCTCGGGTTGGTTTGCCAGATGCAAGGCTGTCAGCCCGTGCATGATGGCGATCATCAGATCGGTTAACTGATATTCGTCGAGCTCGGTATTCATGAGCGGTAACCAGTTTTTTACCTGTGCATAATAGCGCTGTAGAATGCCAAAACTGAGTTGCATGCTCTGGGCGGAAGGCTCAAAACCAGGCACAGGTCGTTCAAAACAAAGCTGGTATAGTTCGGGATTCTGAAGAGCAAACACCATATATCCTTCCATCAATGTTGGTATATCGGTTTGCCAATGGTCACCGGTCAGCGCCAGGCTCCGAAGATGTTCATCAAATTTATGGAAACCAAGTTGAAAAAGGCTATCGTAAATCTCGGTTTTACTGGCGAAGTAATTGTAGAGAGAGGGAGCGCGCATATGCATTCGTCGGGCGAGTTCCTGCATGGAGAGGGCTGCGACGCCTTCACTACGCATGATCTCACGGGCGGTATCCAGAATACGGTTGATCATTTCTGTACGTTTTTGTTGCAGAAGAGGAGAGGTGGCTTTGGTCATATATTTCCTTTGTTAATAAAACTAATAATATTAGTTTTATGGAAAAATACAATAGGAAAAGGTTATACAGTAGGGTTTAAAACTAAAACGATGTCTCTATCACTATTCGTGATACTGTTATCACGAATAGTGAGATAAAGTGGATATGTTAGAAATTTTGTTTTCGTCACGCGTTCGGGCAAAAATCCTATCAGCAATCTTTTTATCCCCGGGTGAAAGATGGAATGCGAATGAATTATCGCATTCAATAGGTGAGCACTATAGCGCAGTTTGGAAAGAACTGGTAAAGCTTGAAAAAATAGGCATCCTTTCCAGCCAGAAGAGTGGTAAGTCAAAGGATATCAACCAATTATTACAATTGGCAAGACGTGATTATAAAACAGCCTTGCGAAATCTTGAAGATTCACCAGATTGGGCATATAGTATTGCGTACAATTCAATACTTCAAGCACGCAGAGTCCTTATGTTCAACGATGGATATCGTCCACGCGGCAGCGACCAACATGCAACAGTTGTAGAGTTTATGGAAGTAAGATAGGGAAACGAATACTCTCATCAAGTTAGATTATTTGATCAAATGCGCAGAAAGAGACACAAGATTATTTATGAAATTGCGGGATTAATTTCGGAAAAGGAAGCCGAGCAAGCTGTTTCATTTGCTCAAAGTTTTGTGGAGGATATAATAGAAATAATCACAGGGCAGAGTAAATTGGTATAAGATTTCTGACCACTTGAACTCAATCTAATTTCATTTGTATTTCCTGATGGATGAACGATCATGTATCCTGTTGGTCCTGTCATTCAATAAATCCCATTCGGATTTGTTCCATGGATGTGTGTAAAAGGAAACTATCACGGGTAGGTCGCAGACCGACACCTTAAGAGATTGTTATGCTTGTTCGTGATTTAATTTATGACCCCTAACCCCTAAACCATCAACACTTACTTCTCCAGCTCCTGAATAATCGGCAGGATAAAGACCGGCGTATCGCTCAACTGCACCACCTGTTGGGCTACACTGCCCATGAAGACCAGGTCCAGTCCGCCGCGGCCTTGTGAGGTGATCATGATCAGGTCGACGCCTTCGCGTTTACCAACGTCCACAATGGTGCGTGCCGGATACGAACCGGTCACAATCGTGCGTACGGATAGTCCTTCTGCCTGTAAGCGCTCTGCGACGGTATCCAGGTATTTTTTCATACTGCTGACAGCCTGCTTACGGATCGCCTGAATGACGCTGGCCGGGGCACGGTATTTTTCGCTTTCCGGCACAGATGGCACGGAGACCAACATCAGCTCACAATCAAATTGTTTCCCCATCAGGCTTGCAAAAGGCAGCAGTTGCTCAGAAAAGGCGGAACCATCCAATGCCACCAGGATACGCCCGATGTGGGGCGCTTGCGGGGCACCACTTTCGTAAACCTGTACCAGTAACACCGGAATATCCAGGAGATGCACCAGCTTACTGGACAAGCCCTCGCGTAACCAGTTCTTCTCGCCGGATGCTCCACGAGTGGTCACCATCACCAGGTCGACTCCTTTTTCTGTAACCAGGGCCTGCGTGGCTTTGGTGGGCGACTCGGGCATCACGACGCAATTCACTTTTATTCCGGCAGCATGTATTTTTTCAGCGATTGCACACAAATAGTCTTCGGCAGCCGTGAGCTTTTGTGTATCTGATTCATAGTTACGCGAGGCAGACAGCAAGGTTAATTGTGCTCCGGTCGTTTCACAGATAAATTGGGCATCCGGCAAAGCCTGGGCTGCGTAATCTGACCCATCCAACAGCACCAGGATATGCTGTATTTTGGCCCTTTCGGTCATCCTGTATTGGGAAACAATCGGTTCCGGTGTCCAACCCAGTTTGAGCGGAACACTGTCGCCATTCCCATTCCCGGCACTGAGTGCAGATGTCTGACCAAAGCCAAAACCAGCCAGGAGCGTTGAATTGATCTGACCCAGGTAATCCATCTCGGGGGTGGGTGGACCGATGCGTTTGCGAAAGTAAGAGAATGCCAGATAAAGGATCGGCACCATAATAAAATACGACCAGGCACCTTCCATAAAGCGTTCTTCAAAAATTATCAATGTAGCCACAGTGGTTAAAAGCGCTGCGATGGAAGTACCCACGATTAAACCACTTGTTCCCAACGAAAACTTTTCACGCACCTGATTCACCAGACGATGCGTGACTGCCCAACCGGTCATGCTCAGGAGAATAAACACGCCGGCAGCATACAATGCCAGGTAGGTTTCTTCATGCGTGCCAAAAAACACGAAACAAAAAATGACTACCGCAATTTCAATCCAGACGGGTTTATCTGCCACCTCAAAATCGTTTAATTTTCCCAGCATGGGGGGGATATAGTGACGTTCTTTCAGTCCTAACGCCAGGTTCTGCAAGCCCTGCGCACTGGCAGCACAAGCAGACATGAGCACAAAGATCCCCACCAGAGAGCCAATATAGGGCAGTGGATCGGGCAAGAGCTGATCCATCGTCTGGGTGAAAACGGACACTTCACGAATGGACGGATCTGATAAATTAAAAATGGCGGGGCCCACAATTAACATGGTGGCAGCCGTGGTGGTCATGATGATGAGCATGCTCTGAAAAGCTTTGCGACTCTTTTGCTTGGGCGTGCCCTCGAAGGCAGCCACCAGATTGGCAAACACCTCGATACCGGTCATAACCGCCAGAATGCGCACATAACCACCAATGGTGAATTTTAAATTGGGAGGTGCAAAAGCGGACAAAGAGAAAGCGGGCAAATGAAACCCGGTACGGATTAAGGTGGTCAGGATCATAATCCACAGCAGGATCAATACCCCGGCCGTTGCCGGACCAAAGGTGCGCGCAGCCATCTTGGGACCACGATTTACCAACCATCCGACCAATAAACTTAGCGCAATGGCAGCCAGGGTGCGCAACGGGAAGCCGAAGACATCTTCATTCAGGACCGGAAAACGATCCCCAATGAAGGTCACCATGGCGGCCATACTGACCAGAAAGGTCAGCGTGTATTCTATGAAGGTGATGCCGGCATTGACTTTGACCGCCCAACTACCAAACTCCTCCTCGCTCAGACCGCTCCCACCCGAACCATCCGTGACCCAGCGCATTACCAGGCGGTACATGGCAGAAACGACGGCAATGGTCAGCACTGCCAACCAGACAGCCCCACCAAAGACGATACGGGCAGCGCCGGAGACCAGAATCAGGCTTAAGAAGGGTCCAAAGACGTACAAGGGTGAGGTTGCGGGATCGCCTCCCCCGGCGAGGGCTCCTTCCAGAGGGTTTTTTAATTTATGAGAAATGCGTGCCGCCATACGAGCGTCCTTTTCAAAAAACGAAACCAGACCACACGAATGATTTCATCCGGAACCTGGCAGAGTAATAATACATTGTCATATAAAACAGCCGTTTTGGCAAATAAAAAATAAAAAAATCGCGTGGGGTGCGGGCCATTGCCCCTACCGGAATAATAATGGCAGGTAATGGTGAAAATCCATACAGATCAATTCGGTGCCATGCCAGCCATCTCCAACCTGATCCTTCCAGGCGAGTAGATCTGGTTCAGTGGGTTCACAAATTTGAGTTTTGTAAAAATAAAACGCCGTGACTTTGGTTAAGTTGGCATAGCTCAGGGGAATCCTGCCACTGAGCAGATTGTTATACATGATCAGAATTTCCAACTCAGTCAATTGCCCCAAGGATGTGGCCAATTCACCACTGATCGCATTGTTGTGAATTTCCAGGCGCTCCAACAATGATAGATCTCCCAGGGACTCAGGGAGGGTTCCCGTTAGTTGATTGTTGTCTACAGAGAGCTTAACCAGACCGCTAAGCTGAGAAAGGGTTGCGGGGATGGAACCGGAAAACGCGTTATTACCCAATGAAAGTTTTTGAAGCGCGAAAATATTTCCAAGAGAGTCAGGAATCTGCCCGGAAACATTATTGTTGACCAGGCAGAGCTCAATGAGATAGGGTAACTGGTCGAGAGTATCTGGCAAAACACCGACGACATTATTGCCATATAGTTCAATCACGGTGACATGCCCCTCGGTCACTGTGATCCCAAACCAGGTGCTGATATCCGGGTCGCTGAGCCAGTTGGTGTTGGTCGTCCACCCCGCCCCGTTGGTGCTGGCATACAGATCCACCAATGCCTGGCATTCACTCAAGGGTACCACCGTCACGTCTTCACAACGGAAAGATTTCACAGCGGCTATGGTTTGGGAATGATCAGGTGTTGCGGGTAGACCCGAATGCTTTCCTGTGGCGGAGACATGCGGTTGATCAGCAAAAGCCGGGTCACTGCCAGCCTGAGTGAGGAGAGCGGAAAGAAATGCCAGGATAATGAAGAAATAAATGGTTCTTTTCATGGGAATTCGTTCTTCGCGAGGTCAATATCAGTATATTGAAGAATCACAAAAAAACCAATAAGCCAAAGGGTGTATTTAATCAGGACAATCAAAGAAAAATCGCTACAATTTGCATAAATTGGTGGTTGTGAATTGGAGGAAAGCATGGATTTTGATACATACCAAAAAGCTTATTTTTTGAACCCACCACCCGCTCCCCGCTTTCACTATACAGGAAGCTTTGGATTAACCCTGTATTATCAGGATTTTGCTGCAGCAGTCGCTTTCTACGAGCAGGTGCTGGGTGAGGCTGGTTACCAGGAAGGAACTGATACCCGTGGCTGGCGCATAGGTCAGGGTTGGCTGACATTGCTGCGCGGAAAACAAGGTAACCCGCAAAATGTGGAAATCACCTTCGAGCTGGACACACCTGCAGCAGCCGAAGCCATGCAGCAGGCATTCATAGAGGCTGGGGCACAGGGCACTGCCCCTTCAGATCAGTTGATGTATGCCCCCGTGCACATCTGCCCGCTGGTCGATCCGTTCGGGGTGGATGTGATGATTTTTGCCCAATTGGCACGCGGCTGACCGGAGGGACGGGAGACGGGGGACGGGAGGACGCGGGACGGACACGAATGGGGCGACCACAAGGG
>JAVEYK010000090.1:0-11113 GCA_034003505.1 Anaerolineaceae bacterium
CTACAAAGGAATTACGTCCGATTACACTCATCTGAAGACAGGTATTCTGGGCCACCATGCTATTGTCCATCAACGTAGTCATAAAGGTAGATGCCCGGAAAGGAAGGAATGTGCCATCCCCGATCACCGATAACATTAAATTACACCCTTGCGAAATGTTGACGTTATTCCCAATAATACAATTTTCAATCACAACTCCAGCACCTATCGTCACGTTGTCTCCAATGGAGGTAGGACCATGAATAACTGCGCTGGGATCAATGGATGTATTCTTTCCAATTGTTACCAATTTGGAACAGGATAATAGTTGTTTCCCCTCGTACATGGAGGTGATCAAAACACCCAGCATAAATTTCGGATCATTTTTTAAACGCTGTTCAAAGCGTGCGCCTCTGGCGAACAACCCGAAAATCGCATCGGCAATGAATACATGCACCCAGGAATCGATAGCGATTAAGCTCTGCAGGGGCACCTGGTATACCAGATCACCCTGATTAAAAGCCATATAGGTGGGCACGTGGTAATAGCCAATTTCCTGTGACTTTAAGTCCATTTTCAGTGGTTTCACGTCAGCCACAGAACCATCCGGGTAATACCAGAGATCTGCATAATAAAGATCACCATTTTTCTCATAAGAGTTTGAAAGCGGCAAACAATGCTCGCGAAAAGCTGGGTCCTTGCTTGAAAAAGCAACCCGGACAGCACAATTCATTTCCTGTGCAAGCTCGATAAATGATTTGATAAAAATCTCATCGAAGAATAGATTATCCCGAAAAACAATACAGGATTGATTTTTAATGGGAATACGATCACCAGGAGAAATATCTATTTCTTGTTTCGTGTAAGGAGCCAGAACATCCCGTTGAATTAACCACAATGGTTTATTCTGAATTCGCAAATCTCTGGCGGCTTCATTAAAAGGTTGTACCTGCTTTTTGGAACGCAGAATAATTCGATACTCGACCATTAATTACTCAAAGGTTGTTTATTGATCTCAATCTGGAACAATATGCCTGAATTTGGAGAAAGGGATGTTTCCTCCATGGGATAATAGCGGCCGCCACTGGTCCAGACAAAAAATTCCCGAAGCAAGCCGAGCGTGTAAAGGGAGTACAGGCGGTTCCAGGCATCAAGTGCTTCATTCTCGATTACCTGCCAGATCCATTTTTTTTCATTCTCTCTGATAGTAATTTTTGCGCCACAATTTTGTTGCGCAAAATCTGCCAGCTTCTTTAAGCCAAAGTCGATGCGCTGGTGAGAGTTCATTAATCGGTATGAATTCTCTGTTAATGCATAGAATTTTCCTTGCATTTTTAGAAAACAGCGAAAACTGGCTTCTCCAATGCGGTGAGCGATCCCAAAAGCTCCCCTTTCACCAAATAATAAGGGAGCTGCTTCAAGAAAATTAAATAATTCTTTTTGTTTTTGGGTTTCAGTGTCTGAAAATTTTTCAAATAACCAGGCAGATCCTTCTAATGATTCTTGTTCTGGTATTCCTATTGTTTCTCTTAACCCCTCTAATAAAATTTCTGTCATCGTACCAGAACAGTTTAATGTTGAAAGGCAATTCATTTTAAATCAGTCTCCTGATTGAGAAATTCGTGTAATTTTTGTATAAATAACTTCGGTTCTTCAAGCATGATAAAGTGACCGGATTTTGAAAAAATTTCAATTTGTGAGTGGGAAATCCCGTGCAGTAATGGTTTATATTGAGAGGGTGATACTATATTATCACGTTTTCCATACATTCCCAATACCGGAATATTTATTTTTTCAAGGTGTGGTTTTAAATCCACCTGATTGAGGGAGTGGATGCTATTCAAAAATGATTCCAGGTTTGTTTTTGAAAGATCATGATCAATAATATCTGGAAAGAGAGGATTTTTACAGATCAAGGGAGATACTTTCTTGAGTGACCTACGAAAAAAACTGAAATTACGAAACAGCAAAACAGCAATTCTGCGCCTACCAGCCAGCCTTAAGGGAAAACTCAGCGATTTGCCTTCAATTGGAGAACCAATCACAACCACTTTTTGGATACGGCCGGGGTCATTGAGTGCTGCCATCAAACTTACCGTTCCCCCCATGCTGTGACCCACCAGAGGTGCCTTCTGAATACCCATCTGATCCATGAATTGACTGACCAGATCCACAAAATCCTGCACATGATAGGAAGTCAGCTTATCATTTGATTCTCCAAAACCCCAAAAATCGAGTGCATAAGCCCGATTCGTCTTCCCTATCGCTGCCATGGTTTCTTGCCAGAGCCCCCACGAACCCAGCCAGCCATGTAGAAAAATTACAGGTTTCCCTTTGCCAAATACTTCGTAGTGTAATATTCCTTTATCTGTGGTGATGGATGACATCAGTGCCGACTATTTTGCCTCCATCTCAGCCAAAATGGTATACAGTAATTCTAAAAGGACCTTTTTGACCGAGTTTTTATCATGGGCAACACACGGCAATAGTTTGATCTTTGGATCCAAGCGCAGGGCAAAACGCATATCTTCCAGGTCCCAGGCATCATCCAGATCCTGTTTGTTAGCCGTAACTACATAGGGGGTAGGTGCATAAGCCCGAAAGGTCTCCAAAATATAGCGCGCTTCGCGAAAAGTTTCTGGACGAGAACTATCCACCATGACGATAAAACCCAACATACCTTCAGAAAGAATTTCCCACATGAAATCAAACCGTCTCTGGCCGGGGGTGCCAAACATATACAGCACCAATTCATTATCGATGGTGATCCGGCCGAAGTCCATGGCAACCGTCGTAGCATTCTTAATTTTTTCAGATTCGAGAGAAATTTTTCGTTCTGTAGAAACAACATCAATTTCACTGATTGACTGAATAAATTCTGTCTTTCCTGAACTGAATGGGCCTGTTACCACGATTTTTACCGTCTGCATATCATACCTATCTAAATAGCTCGAATTCTATCGATAATTCTATTAATCAATGATTTTTGTTCAACCTTGTCTGATTTCTGAAAAACTCTTGCCTGTAATGCAACGGTCTGTTCTCCTGGGCGAATGATTTGAATCAAACCTGCCTGTAACAAGGAGTATATAATGCGCCGTATTTCTAAATCATTAAGTTTGGTTGCTTTGGCAATCTGTCGCATGGTGTTTTTGGGATTTACATAATAAACCACGCGCCATTCTTCCACACTCAGATTAACATTTCTGATATTAATTCCTGGACGATCACTAAATTTTACAGACATATCCAGGGAAGGAATTTCCTGCTGTAATTGTTCCCATTCCCGTAATTGCCGTGATCCTTCAATGATCAAATTTTCAAGATTCATTCGCACTGGAATTTTATCGGATGGTGGCAAAGAATTTACTTCAAAATTAAACACACCTTCCACCCAGGTAAATAGCTGACGAACGATACCCACAAAATATTGTTGCAGACTTTCGATAATGTCGTATTGATTGAGGTACCCAGCATTGATTAATAAAATACCAAGCTCTTTGTCATTCATATTGGATGCTCGTTCAGCCAGGATCGCATATTGCCGTGAGCTGATTTTCTTACTCCTTCGTAAAATACCAGCCAATGTATTATCCATATGATCCATTTGGGCATAAACCAATTTACCCTCACGGAAAGCAATCCTGGCAACATCCGAGGGCCCTTCAATAACGAGAGTCCCGGTTTTACAGGCAAGATTAACCAGATTTAATAATTGGGTGATCGTAAAATCGCGCAGATTACCTTTTAAGGCCATATGATTTCCATGATAATACCTTGACTTGAGAAATTATACAGGTAAGCAGGTTCTAAGTCAATTAAAACTTATTTGCGAATTCGACAGGTCAAGTCTTCCATGCTAAAAAAACACTTCAATTGATTTTTGGATGGAATGATTTCTCTTGTATAATTTTGCCAGGTATGGATTACGATAGGAACAATAAATGAGGATATTTCTATGCTGAACATTGCCAGTACGCTGAATGGGCAGGATCTGGGGTTTTTGAAGATCGTTGCCAATGCCTGGGGTATTGAAATAAAAGCCCCAGATGCTTACACAGCCAGAACCCAATTAGCCTCTGAAATGAACAATCCTGAAACCATTAAAGAAATCTATGAGGTATTTCCTGATAATGTTCGGAAAGCGTTTGATGCCCTGTTAGAAAATGAGGGAAAAATTCCCTGGGCAAAATTTTCGCGAGATTTTGGTGAAATCCAGGTTATGGGGTCAGCCAGGAGAGATCGTGAACGTCCTGACCTCCAGCCCAAGACACCAACAGAATATCTATGGTATCGAGCCTTTATCGGCCGTGCATTTTTGAGTTCCGAGACCGAACCGCAGGAATTTGCTTATATTCCGGAAGAAATTTTTTCGTGCCTGGAGCCTGTTCATATCCAGAAAAAACAAATTCCTGGACGTCCAGCTTCTGCCAAGGAAACGCTAGTTATTCATGCCACCTCGGATGTTATTCTGGATGATATTTGTACCTATTTGGCTGCAGTTCGGAATGGTTTTTCAAGCGATATTCTTCAAGATTATTGTGAAATACCGGTCATTTTTTTAAGCACGATTATTTCAGAATTAAAATTAATTTCAGAACGTGGGACGTTAGATCCTGATCAAGTCCGACTTTTCCTGGAATCTCCGCGAGGCGAATCGCTTTCCCTGCTTGTCAATCGTTGGCTGAACGACGATCATTTGAATGAAATGAGCTTGATTCCAGAAATTATCATAGAGGGAATTCTGGATCGTAATCACCCCAAAGCCCGCCAATTTCTTTTGGATCAGATTTCCCTGATTCCAAACAATCAGTGGTGGCATATCGATAGTTTTATTGCTTATATATATCAGATCAATCCAGATTTTCAACGCCCAGCCGGCAATTATGACACCTGGTATATTAAAAATGCGGAAACAGGTAATTACCTGCGTGGATTTGAGCATTGGGACGCTATTGATGGTACTTTTTTACGCTTCATGATCACAGGTCCTTTATTTTGGCTCGGGTTGGTAGACCTGGCCTCCAGCAGTAATGAATGTGGCATTCAGGCTTTTAAATTTTCAGCATGGTGTGAGGACTTATTATCCAGCCAACCTCCTGAGAACATTCAAGCGGAAGACATGAAAATTATCATTGATTCTTACGGGAAAATCATCCTCCCACTACGCTTTTCCAGAACCTTGCGTTATCAGATTTCCAGATTTTGTGATTGGATTGGCAAATCAAAGAATGGTTATGAATATCACATTTCGCCCCTATCGTTACAGCGCGCAAAAGAGCAAGGATTAAAAGTCAGTCAATTTTTAAAAATTATTCAACCTTTGCTGCCACACCTATTCCCACCCAAATTAAAGACTGCCCTTGAAAAATGGGAAGCCTTTGGCACCCAGGCTCATTTTAGCAACGCAGTTTTATTACACATTGCTGATCCTGAAGCAATTCGTCAACTACTAACGATGTCAGTCAAGAAATTTATTCAAGCAGAACTTAATCCAAATACAATCGCAGTCCTACCGCATGGGGTTGAACAGGTACGCAAAGCGTTAATTGAACTGGGATATTTAAGTGAATAGACAAAATGAAATTCTAATACCAACGGAACTCTCAATTAAATATGTTTTTTGGCAGTATTTCCAAAATCCAGCATCGTATATAATCTAATTATCAAATATTTATTTTGTAACATCTCAATAAATAAAGGGCAGGCGATTGTACGCTCACCTGAACAGAGCCCCAAATTATTGAAATGATACGATCATTTCTCCTGAAAAGAGGGTACCATGTCAAACCGATTAGTATGGGTTGAAGAAGAGATTCAATCATTAAAAGATAACGGGTTATACAATCAGATTCGCACGATCAGTTCTCCGCAAGGTGCCTGGTTGATTGTGGATGGAAAAAAAGTGTTAAATTTCTGTTCTAACAACTACCTTGGATTGGCAAATCATCCGAAAATGGTTTCCGCTGTCAAACAGGTTGTCGATGAATATGGTGTTGGGCCAGGAGCAGTTCGTTCCATTGCTGGTACTATGGATGTGCATCTGGAATTAGAGCGACGACTGGCGCAATTTAAAGGTGTAGAAGCCTGTATTTCATTCCAATCAGGATTTTCCGCCAATCTGGCAACCATCCCTTGCCTGGTAGGGAAAGAAGATGGCATCCTTTCGGATGAGCTGAACCATGCTTCCATCATCGATGGCTGCCGGTTATCAGGCGCGACCATCATTCGCTTTAATCATGCGGATGCCGTGGATTTAGAAAATAAAATTATTGAAAATAAAGACAAATATCGCAGATTATTAGCCATTACTGATGGCGTTTTCAGTATGGATGGTGATCTGGCTCCTTTAGACAAAATTTATGCGGTTACGAGTAAATATGATGTGATGTTAATGGTAGATGATGCCCATGGGGAAGGAGTGGTGGGCAAAGGTGGCCGTGGCATTGTGGACCATTTTAATTTACATGGCAAAGTCGACATTGAAGTTGGCACCATGTCTAAAGCTTTTGGCGTTATGGGCGGTATGGTGGCTGGCAACGCAAAGCTAATCGAATGGATTCGGCAACGCGGGCGACCCTTCATCTTTTCATCCGCATTAACTCCCGCGGATGTCGCTGCATGTCTAACGGCGGTTGATCTGCTGGAAGAATCAACAGAGTTGGTAGATCGCTTGTGGGAAAATGGTGATTATTTCAAAGCAGAAATGAAAAAATTAGGATTTGACACAGGATTATCTCAAACACCAATCACACCGGTAATGTTAGGAGATGCGAAACTGGCAAAGGATTTCAGTAAAGAATTATTTAGCGAAGGTGTATTTGCTATGGCTTTAGGGTTTCCTACCGTACCCGTCGGAAAAGCGAGAATTCGTGTCATGATTTCTGCCACTCACACAAAAGATGATCTTGATCAAAGCTTGCAGGCATTCGAGCGAGTGGGAAAGAAACTGAAAGTGATTTAGATCGTTATTAATAATCAACGTTTTTTATGAAAAACACGCCGCTTGGCGTGTCTTTTTTATTTGTACTAAGGTTTTAGTCTGGTTCACTAAACGGGTCATACGCTGGGTTTGTACCTGCCCAGGTGCAGGAGGGCTGTGTAAGAAGATTACACTGTAAACCGTGTGAACACCGGTGTCCAATCACCCGTGGTGGTTGATCGGGCAGATATTCCGGTGGCAGGACTACATGAACCTCCAATTGGACTTCACAATCAGCGTGTCTACAATATTGCGTTTTTGCTGGATACCATTTCTTTTCTGCCATATTTACCTCCTTCGAGCTAGATTCCCGAATTTCATTCCTCATTATACCATTCCCAATATGAGCCTATCCGGAATCATTTTGAGCTTAATCGATAAAGCGAACCATTATGTGAAATCATATAGAGTTCACCAAATACATCCTCCCCAAATGAACTGATATTTACACCGGACTCGAATAATGGATTTACGGTCCACTCCCCGTCTCCAGATGGGAGGATTCCCCAAATTTTCCCGGTACAAAAGTCTCCAAATATATATATGCCGTACCATTCTGGCAACTCTTCTCCCCGATAAACATAACCACCGGTCACAGAACACCCCAAACTGTGATCATATTCAAATATCGGATCTATCAAATCTGCTGGATTTTCCGGTTCACCGTTGAAAGGGTGGGTGCCTTCCCTAAAATTCCAACCAAAATTTAAACCTGCATCGAAATTAGCGGAAGTAAAATTGATTTCTTCCCACTCCCCCTGTCCCACATCCGCAATCCAAAGATCGCCCGTCAATCTGTCAAATGAATATCGCCAGGGATTGCGCAAACCTATTGCCCAAATCTCAGCTCTACCATCACCAGCCTGGTATGGGTTATCGGAGGGAATTGCGTAAACTTCCTGATCCTGCACCGCAATCCGCAGCATTTTACCTAATAAAGTGTCGGGGTTTTGAGCTCTATTTTCAGGATCACCACCTGAGCCGCCATCCCCCAAACCAATATATAGGAATCCATCCGGACCAAAGACCAAATTTCCGCCATTGTGATTTGAATAAGGTTGATCATAAGTCAAAATAACTTGTTCACTTTCAGGGTCAGCCTTTCTCTTATCTTCGGAGGTGGTATATCTGGCAATCACTGTATCCCCACCCTGACCGGAATAATTTAAGTAGAAAATTCCATTAGCCGCATAATCCGGGTCCAATGCCATCCCCAACAAACCCTGTTCTGATCCACGAGTGGTTATTTTATTTTTAATGTCAAGGAAAGGTTCAGACAGAACTTCCCCATTCTCAATCACCTGAATAAGGCCATCCTGTTCAAGAATGTAAATCAGCAGTTTTCCATCAAAGAAAGATGTCATTCCCAAGGGTTTTGCAAAACCTGAGGCAACTTCTACCCACTGATAGGAGGCTGGGTCAGGAAAAGCAGACACGGTCGTCAGGGTAGCTTCTCCTGCGATCACAACTGTCTGAGTAGATTCATGGCTCTCACCTTCAACAAGGGTAGAGGTAGGGCTGGGTGTATCGCGAACTGTTTCGGTTACAGGAGTGACTTGAATGACCTCTGGGGTAAAAGTCGTCAGGGTCTCAGAACATCCTGCCAAAATCAATAAGCTTAAAACAACCAAAAATGTAAATTTAAACAATTTCATATTTAACATGATCCTTTTTCTCAATTATAGCAACGTGAATCATTCTTCTCGAAAGAATTTATACAGTTGGTCTTATTTTGAAATTATTGAGATGCTGCTTATTTTTTTATTAATCGATAACGTTTGAATCGCAAATAAGGAGCTGCTATTTTCCGAATCCAATATTTCCAAACAATTGGTTGCCACCATTTTCCCCCATCGCGAAAATGAATTTTCAACATATCCGGCCAGCAACGGTCGTCTTCAGCAATGGTTTTTCCATCCCCATGCAATCGAAAATTTGCCCATAATTTTGGTATGTAAACGATCTTACTGATTTTTGCCAGCCGCAGCCATAAGTCATAATCCATCGCGAAATAAATGGAAAAATCTAGTGGTGCAACCCGCTGCCATAATTCAGTGCGCCAAAATGCCGCCTGTTGTGGGATATGGACATAGCCGGTCCTCAATTTTTTATAGTTCGTTTGTTGAGTATTGAATTTTCCAATAACGTTGTCATTGGCATCAATAAAATTACAATCCCCATAGACCATGCCTACATCAGGATGGTGAAGAAAGTACTCAACTGCCTGAGAAACTGCCTGTGGTTCATACGTGTCATCCGAATTAAGCCAGGCCAGAATCTGGCCGGAAGCATGGGAAAAACCCTGATTAATTGCATCGGTTTGTCCCTGATCTTTTTCTGATTGCCAATATGTTAATCTGCCTGAATATTTTTGAATGATATCCACACTTTGGTCTGTAGATTTTCCATCGATCACAATGTATTCGATATTGGGATAATCTTGATTCAAAACAGAGTTAATTGTTCTTTCCAGATATTTATCCTGGTTGAAGGAAGGTGTAACGATTGAAACAAGCGGTTGCATGAATTAATCTCCAACTTTATTGTTCAGGTCAAAAATAACATAATCACTGGTCTCTTCCCGAATCTGATAGCCTTCATAAAGAATTTCTTTTATCTCAGGTTGATTATTCAATTCTGAGAATTGTGTAACCAGGAAATAATCCATGCCCTGTGTCTTTTCTTCAAATAAAGCTTGTAAATCAAATTCCTGGCCAGCCAACTCGCGCAAAGAAAAATCACCGGTTGACATCCAATTTTCAATCCCGGTCCAGCCCCAATAATTCAATCGATAGCCATAATCCTGCGTGATTCCGATGACCCGGTCATCCCGCTGAAACACCTCTGACATGTTCTCCCAGAATTTGACTTCATTATCATAGTTATTTCTCTTGAGGGCAACGCGGATATCCCAGGCATTGATGACCATGTATAGCCCCAAAACACCCAGTATCACTACATTGCTGACCCATTTTATGTCCTTTATGCCCGAAACGATCTTACTAAAAACAACTGATACACCCATGGCAACAATAGGTACCAATGGCAACTGATAGTAATCATGCGTAGACATATGATATGGCAACGTCATACCATAAACAAAATAACCCAGGAACAAAGCGAACAACAAGCTTCTGAAATTGCTATTTCTCAATAATAATATTCCGAGAATCGCAGCCAGGAAGAATTCAAAAACCACTACTTTATCAATCATTTCAATCCAACGCAACCAGAATACCGGGTCAATCCACAGTTGTGGAAAAAATCTTAAACTGAATTGGGATTGTAGTTCCCTACTGATCAATAAACCATAAGTCATATAGAGAATATAAGGTAGAACTGCCAATATCCCCATCATCCAAATCGTTTTACTTTGCAGAATCGCTTTGATATTTTTCTTCTCAGAAAACACAATTCCTATAATTGCGAATGCCAGGGGAAAGATCACCACAGATTTAATGAAGATCGCCAATCCAGCAAACAATCCAGCCATCAGCGCATTTTTAATATTATCCTGAACAATCCAGCGAACCATGCCCCAAATGGATAGGGTCATTAACATAACCATGAGCGGGTCTGGTTGAAATGCCCGGCTGGCAATTGCCGTGTAGGGAGTGACCATAAACACCAAGAAGGCAAACACCGCAGCATTTTTATCGATCATTCGTTTGGTTAAAGCTAATAATGCCAAACCAGCAATCGTCCAAAATAGTATGGAATAGACACGAGCGATCCATAAAATTTCTTTGCCAAGAATCTTATAGGTGAAGGCAGTTAACCGTTCCATGACAGGTGGTTCAATTAATCCCTGTACCTGCCATAAATCGACAGCAAAATCCCTTTTGCCACCCGGGTCGGGAGGTTGATCCACAAAGAACATACCGCGGGCTTTAATGGCTGAATAAAGTTGCCGGGTTGGGTGGAAATCCAGCGGAGCGTCTGTAAGATCATAGAAGCGAATACCCAACCCAATTATTAAAATCACGACAACTGCAAATCCATACAAGAGCTGATGTTTATTAAATAATTTATCGCTAGGTTGTTCAATTTCTGCTTGATTGGCAATTGAACTCATTTTTCTTTTCCCTTGATGTCTGGCCTTTTCAGCCAAAATCTTAGTTTCAAATAGAGGCCTTTAATCTTTTTCAACCC
>JAVEYK010000091.1:0-11079 GCA_034003505.1 Anaerolineaceae bacterium
GATGCATACTTGAACAAACCAAAATTAAGTTTTTCGGATGGTTTAACCATGCTGAAGACTGCCAGGGCGATTAATCCTAGCGATAAAATGACCAAAACTCTCAAATAACCAATTGTCATTCCAATTCCAATGGATGATAAACCCATCATGATTGCAGCCAGAATGCTGGAACCCGCGATCATCAACCGTGTAAAAGCAAATCCATACCGACTGGGGAAAGTCGGGATACCTGCGGCCTTGTAATCTTCATGGTAGCGCATTGAAAACGTCATGATATGAGTTGGAATCCAGAAGAGGATTCCCAGTGCTAAAACGATACCAACCCAATCAACGTATCCCATGCCAAGCGTTCTGCCTGCTAAAATTGGCATTCCGCCTGCCATTCCACCCCAAATGATTGACCAGCAGGTTCGTCTTTTGAGCCAAATTGTATAAACAAGGACATCGAAAAATACACCTGCGAAAACAATCAATCCAAATAAAGGATCGATGAGGAGTGCCCAGGCTACACCGATTATCGAAAGGAATGAACCCAGGGTTAAAACTTCCTTCGGGGAGACATCACCTGTTGCTAATGGGCGATAGCAGGTTCTTTTCATCTTCGCGTCAATATCACGGTCGAACCACATATTGAGAACGGTGCTCCCACTAATTGACAGGAACAAACTGGCCGAAATACCCAACAGGATTGGGATATTAAAAATTGGGCATTTACAGCTCATGAACCCTGCCAAACCGGTTGCTAAAAGCAATCCGGTTTGCAGGCTCTTGATCAACTTCCAGTAGAGGGAAATTTTTTCTTTTATGATTCTCAAATTACATCCTTTGAACTGTTAATAAATCTATTTTACACACCTGAAACCAAAACTAGGGCTGGTTTTCTCAGGAATAGAACTATTTCTTATCCAAATGCGCAAATAATTTTCATAAACATCCTTACTGCCGCCACGTAAATAGCGGTAGTGTTGCTGTTCATACACATTTGATGTCCACTCCCAGACATTACCAGCCATATCATAGACACCGTATGGACTGGTAGATTTGAGTGTTACGTAACCATCATAAGTTTTTCCATTATAGAAACCAACCGGTGTGGTTCGTGAACCTACTGTGCTCATATTCTCGAAAGGATCAAGACTATTCACGAGATTCGCGTTATTTCGTTCAATCTCGAAACCCCAGGGGAATGGACGACCATCTTCTGTTCCTCGGGCGGCTTTTTCCCATTCCAGTTCATTGGGGAGGCGGCCATCATAATATTCACAATACGCCATTGCACCGAACCAGGAAACCATCGTCATGGGATGATTTGCCCAGGTCGGTTGAACAGTGAATTTGTTTCCATCATACTCTAAACGCAATAGGGGATCATCCAAAGGAATATGGATATAATCTCCTGGCTTTATTTCTGTTTCGTGCCGTCCGGAATTAAACTCATCACCAGGATAATACCCAACAACTTCATTGTTCGAAATCTTAATATAGCCATCGGCAAGGGCAGCGTTTAAATACTCTGCAAATTGTTGGTTGGTAACATTTGTCACCATGATTTCGTAATCATAATCGATGTCAGTCAGGAAATTAAATTGTCCTGAGAAAAAACTGCCTGCTGGAATTTTCACCCAGGATTCAGGGTCAACGCCCGTATCAAAAATTGGAGCAGGCTCATTTACATCGACCGGTTTACAAGCGGTTAGGACGAACATAAACAAAATCAGAATCATCATTAGTTTTTTCATCAGTTTTCCTCCACGTAAGATTCTAATTTTTCATGGACTTCTTGGGACCACCTGCCATTCTTTTTGAACAAATCAATTAAGCGCCACACCATCAACGCTGCTAATGCGATGAGGACGACCACCAGCCCGATATCTCCTAAAATGTTGGTTACATTGATGATGGGTTGCCGATATCCCTCCTCGATGAACAGAGGCTTTATCTCATAGACCGTAACAGCTGCAAACGCAAGATCTGAGAATATAATGATTGACCATCCAAACCATTGACGGGCTTTCCCTTTTAATCCGGCGATATCTGCGTAGTACATCAGCAAGATTGTGGCTGTAAGCGTCGCAAGAATGTGCCAGTGACCAGTGAGAATGAGTTTTTCTTCCATAAATGACCAGTTACGGAAAATATCGTCAAGTTTTACTGCCACGAAAATTCCAAGAAAACTGACAGTGAAATTCATGAACACCATTTGCCAGGTAACACCAAATTTTAGAGGATCCCTGGTGAGTGCAGCCACTGCCTGGAAAAAGTTTCCTTTTTTCAAACCTTTTTCAGCCAGGCCTGTTTTTATCAGCTTGTCCCAGGAAAAAATAACTAGTAGTAGTGCGCCAACCATGGCAATGGTAGAACCACCATAAATGACAGCATGTGCAACCCCTTCAAATGGCACCACTAACCAAGTGCCAAATGATAAAACAATGGCTCCGACGATCATTAATGGCATTGCAATTTTATGCAGAATTCCTTTGAAATCCATGTAACGACAGATAATCAACGTGCATATGATGGCTATCAGCGCTAACATAATATGGAGATGTCCAATGATGGATTTTTGTAAAGAGGTTTTAAAGGGTTCACGGACTACATTTTCTGCCAGAAATGTGTAAAATCCATTTCCATAAAAAGAGCCTGGAACTGCTCCAAAAAGTGCGGATGCTAACGTTACCATGGAGACCGAGAAAAATGCGATTCTCTCGAGGCTGTAGCCAGCTTTTGTATGAGCATATTGTTTGTTGGTGACTTTATATTCATTACGCCAGGGCCACAACGCGTATGCCAACAGGCACCCTGAGAAAAATATCAGAGCCAGGCCTGAAATGTAGACGCCATGCAAGATCCAACTGGTGCCCCAGTAAGCGAATGGAAGCCCACCGAAAATGGCTGCCAGATAACCGAATGTCATAGTACTGTTTATTTGAACTCTTTGGCTTTCTTTCATGGGTAATAAATCGGTCATCATGTAAGTTTCAATGGCGATCACTGCCATGGCAATCGTATGATACAGAATGATCAAACGACCTTCTCTTTCGGCATCCACAAGATCAATTCCGAAAGTGTTCACCATTATTGATTTTACGCCCAGGTCATCCATTGGACCTGACAATGATCCAAAAAAGGCGGAAATCAAAGCGCAGAGGGCAATTGCCACCAGGATTAATCCTTTCGTGGACGTAAACAAATAAATAAACCGAGCTTTCAGTGCCTTCATAGGCTTTCCTCCTACAACGTTGTAATTAAGTTACCTACAAATAATTGTGTATTTTGTCACATGTTAGCATATCTACACTTGAAAGTCATTAACAAAAGTTAATACCAACTGTGAACGACCCAATTTCAAAGTCCAAATTCCTGATCTAACCATGAAATTGAAGAGGTGAGAATTTCCGCGTCTTTTGCTTTCCATTCTCACCTCTTGTTTTATTTCTGTAATTGAAATGAACTAAAATATTGGATTTAGGTTATTTTCTTTACTCTGCAGAATGTGTCCATTTTTCCCACAAATTTGGGATGAGGAGGATGATCACCATTGCCAGACTGGATATCGGAGCCAGTGAGAATAATGAGAAGCGACCTAGTTCAACAGTAGTAATATATCCCAAAGGAATTCCAACGATCAACTCTATTACACCTGCTGTTAAACCTACTGGAATCATCCATTTTTTGGGTTTTGTCAGTATGCCAAAGGCCACTATAGCCCACCCAAACATTGCCACCCAATGCAGGACGACAACCAGTGTGAAGATTGGGTCTCCTACTGTGATAATGCGACTGGTGCTGGATACTCCGTTCATAAAGCAGAAGATATATGTAACACCCGCTAACATTCCGAATAGAATATTGCTCCAGGGTAGTTCGCCCACTTTCCAAAGGAAAACAAAATAGAAGAGCAGGTAAGGGATAAACAAAAAGAAATAAACGGGTGGTAAGCCAGCAGCCATGAATGGAATGTTGATAAAAAAGCTGGCCAATAATGCTAAAATGATTCCAGCAATTGACATGACGTATGCCCAGTTTTTCTTCGTAAAGAAACCGTAAGCGCTGACCAGGAAAAGAGCTGAAGCCACCAATCCAAGGTCTCCCAGACCAGGATGGATGTACTTCAATAAAATTTCACAACCAGGTTCAGCAGATTCCGCGGACATACCCGCTACATACCACTGAAAAAACAACACAAAATGACCGACAATGCCGATAATCCCTGCAATGAGTGCAAAAATTCCGCCTAACACATTATTTTTCTTCATTATTTCCTCCATGATTCATTTTTCTATTGTAATAAATATCACAATGAGCTTTTTAAAACTTTGACTTAAAGCAAATCCTGTTGGTATTCCTCATTTATCAGAGATGTGGCACGAATCACAGCCTTTGTAATAAGCGGTGTTATTATGGGCAGCCACATATATGATGGTGTTCTTTCCGACAGTAAAATCACAATCATCCAGGAAGTTTGATTTCCCTTCCCAGGCATAAATTTCTATATCACAACCAATGTAAACCATTCCCTCCAAATGGTTGTTACACAACTGCCCGGTGACAACGTGATCAAAATCGATCATTTTCTTTTTGACTTCAATTTGTTGTGGATTTAATTGCGTCTCTGTAAGTGAAGGAAAAGGATCTCCACGGTCACGATACGAAATCATTCCAGGGGTACACAATGAGCGCGCATCCATACAGGCGCTTAGCAGAATTATGAAAATGAATGTTAAAAAAAGAAGTGGTTTGTTTTTCATAAGAAATCCTCTAATTGTTTAAATTTTTGCATCAATGAGATTTGTAATTTATTTCACATAATAATTCTTTGACTTTAGGCAAATAAATGGGTAAGAACTCACTGGCAAAAAAAGGTTTATCTGCTATATTTAATTGAGGAGATATTCATGAAAGATTTTGATTTGCTATTTGAACAGAATCCGGTTTTTTCTGCCTTATCAGAGGATAAAAAGCAGCTGGTAAAAAAGACAGGTATATCTAAAAGATTCTCAAAAGGGGAGATGATCGCTATTGATGGTGATATCTGGCCTTATTTGTTTTTAATCACCAAAGGCAATGTTCACGCATTAAAAAGTTCAATGGAAGGTCGCAATCTGGTTGTAACAACATTTATTGAAGGCGACATATTTTGGGGGTTGGCTTTCTTTTATGAACATATGCCAATGCCAGTTTCTTTGGAGGTAGCTGTCAATACCAGTATTATGCTCTGGTCAGCAGAAAATTTGGTGCCAATACTCAAGAGCGAAGGCGCTTCTGCCTGGGAATTGTCACGTTTAATGGTATATAAAATGATGCGGGCAAGTGAAATTCTGGAAGAGATGACCTTTCAGCCTGTAGCAGGCCGCCTGGCGAAATTATTGATTGACACTGTCCGAAATCAACAAAACGGACCGGTCACCAGAAGTTTGACGTTGGATGAAATGGCTGCCAGAATTGGCTCCACCCGTGAGATGGTCTGTCGATTCTTACACCGTTTTGCAGATGATGGCATTATTGACATTACCCGTACAGAATTCCGGGTGATGGATTCTCAAAAATTAGCCCTTGTCGCCCAGAATACGAAAGGGTAATTCTGATAATTCACTGAGTTCTGGGTGAGATCACGATTCTTACCAAAATTGCCAGCGAGAGATTGGCATTATTTGATAAGTTTCATTTATAATTTTTAGCATGCGTAGATCATTCTCTTTCATTCAGCTGGTTTTTACCGTTCTACTCTTCCCATTGGCTGGTTGTCAAAATAACGCGAATGGGTACCCATCAGCAAATCAAAATTCGATCGAATATCATTATCTGGAAAACAAAGGTTCTGATACGATGGTCAATCTGGCCTTGTATTGGGCGGAAGAATATCAAAAGCTTTTTCCCGAAATCCGAATTTCTGTAACGGGTGGAGGCAGTGGAACGGGGATTTCCTCCTTGATCAATAATACCGTCGATCTGGCAAATGCATCCCGTGAAATCACATCGGAGGAGATTGAACAAGCGAATAAGAATGGTGTGGTTCCGATTGAATATATCGTCGCCAGGGATGCCATTGCGGTCATTGTTCACCCTGAAAATCCTATTGACCAATTAACTTTACAGGATGTCTCGGATATTTATTCGGGAAGAATAGAAAATTGGAGCCAATTAGGTGGAGAAGACAGGCCAATCGTTCGTTTATCCCGTGAAACAAATTCAGGGACGCATATTTATTTTCTTGAAGAGGTCATCCGACTTGGAAATTCTGATGATCATACGATATTCTCCGCAAATACCTTGTTATTGCCTTCATCGGAGGGTATTATTGCTGAGGTACGGGAAAACCCCAATGCGATTGGTTATGACGGGCTTGGTTACATAACCGAGGATGTAAAAGTTCTCAAAATTGCCAGGGAGGCAGGGTCTGCATTTATTTTTCCAACATTGGCTAGTGTCAATGATAACCAGTATGCGATCTCCAGGAATTTGTTTATCTATGCTCCTGGAAAGCCAACAACATTTGTAAAGGATTATCTTGACTGGATCTTATCGTCAGAGGGTCAAAAAATTGTAGAAGACTTAGGGTTTATCCCGGTTCAATGAGGCTAACGGATTGTGAAACGCACCCAGATATTTGAAAATATAATAACCCGATCCATTCAGCTCTCGGGGTATTCCTCCATTTTGTTTGTATTACTCATTCTATTTTTTCTGGTATCCCAAGGAACCCCAGCACTTTTCGATGTTCCACTAAGCCAATTATTCTCGGAGCGCTGGTATCCTATTGAAGAATACTATGGGATTCTTCCTTTAATTTTGGGTTCCCTATTGGTCACGTTAGGGGCTTCATTGGTCGCTGTTCCGTTCGGGATCATCACAGCAGTCTTTATCGCTGAAATTGCGCCAAAATGGCTGCAGGAAATTATGAAACCGCTGGTGGAGCTCTTAGCGGGCTTACCAAGTGTAGTGCTTGGCTTTCTGGGAATCCTGGTGGTTTCTCCCTTTTTGCGAGAAACACTTAATTTGCCTACCGGACTGACCGCATTAACCGGTTCTCTATTGTTAGGCGGTATTGCCATCCCTACAATTGTTTCGATTTCGGAAGATGCATTGAATAATGTGCCCAATTCCTATCGGCATGGTGCTCTGGCCCTGGGTTTAACGCGCTGGCAGACCATCTGGGGCGTAACAGTTCCGGCTGCCCGTACTGGCATTCTGATGGCCGTTATGCTGGGGGTGGGTAGAACGATTGGCGAAACGATGACTGTTATGATGGTGACAGGGAATGCCCCTAATCTACCGACCTCCTTCCAGGCTCTATTTATGCCGATTCGGACGATGACTGCTACAATTGCTTCAGAAATGGGGGAGGTATCATCCGGAAGCACGCATTACCATGTCTTATTTTTTATTGCGATTGTTTTGTTTTTATTCACTTTGTTGGTGAATATCATCGCTTCCAATATCAGCTCCAGAAAACTCAAGCGGACTGAAAGAATTTTATCTTGAGAGAGACTATGCAAACCGGCAAGAATTCAAATGTTTTGAAACAACTCCGTATTGAAAAATTAGGCTTTTCGGTGTTAACAGTTTTAGCGATTGCAACGGTCTTACCGATTATTGCGGTCATTATCTACATTATTTACCTGGGAGCTCCGGCTATCTCCTGGGAGTTTGTTAGCGGTATGCCCAGCGATGGTATGCGCGCTGGCGGCATCTGGCCGGCAATCGTGGGAACTTTTTATCTGACCATCGGTACAGCAATATTTTCAGTTCCTTTAGGTATTGCAGCAGCGATTTACCTGTCTGAGTATGCACCGGTCAACAAAATCACCCAAACAATTCGCCTGGCAATTATTAATTTAGCCGGAATACCTTCGGTTGTGTATGGCTTATTCGGTCTGGGATTGTTTGTGATTTTCCTTAATTTTGGAACCAGTATCTTGTCGGCCTCTCTGACGTTATCCATCATGACTTTGCCTGTCATTATCACCACCACCGAAGAAGCCTTGCGAACTGTTCCGCAATCTTTCAGGGTTGTCAGCGTTTCACTGGGGGCGACCAAATGGCAGACCATCTGGCGTTTGGTGCTTCCGCAGGCAATCCCCGGTATCTTAACCGGGGTGGTTCTCGGTTTGGAAAGGGCTGCTGGTGAAACAGCACCGATTTTATTTACCGGAGCTGCGTTTTTTCTACCCAGATTACCTCACTCTCCTCTGGATGCCACCATGGCATTACCGTATCATTTGTTTGTGATTTCAACACAGGTCCCCGGGATGCCGGTCCAGATTCAATATGGGACAGTGCTGGTTCTTCTGGTTTTTGTGCTGATTATGAATATCATTGTAACGATGATACGGTCACGAGCCCGGGCGAAAAGGCAATGGTAGATGGATAAGATTATCGTTGAGAATCTTTCCATTACCTATTCTGATGGGGTTGAGTCTTTGTTTGATATTAATCTGCGCATCCCCATCCATCAGATTACTGCGTTGATTGGTCCTTCAGGAGGGGGAAAATCAACATTTTTGCGAGCATTGAACCGATTAAATGACCTTGCGGATGTGGCAGCAATCACTGGTAAAGTACTGATCGACGGGATTGACGTCCTCGACCCGGCTCTGGATGTAATTGCCTTGAGACGCAAGGTCGGGATTGTTTTCTCCAGACCTTTACCGCTACCATTGTCTATTTATCAGAATGTGTCCTATGGATTGGAATTGATGGGCGAGAAAAGGAAAACTGTATTAGATCATGCGGTCGAAAGAGCTTTAAGGTTGTCTGATTTGTGGGAAGAGGTTAAGAACCGGTTGAATGACCCGGCTTATTCGATTTCAGGTGGTCAGCAGCAGCGTTTGTGTTTGGCACGTACCCTGGCACTGCAGCCTGAAATCATCCTGCTGGATGAACCAACTTCAGCACTTGATCCCGTTTCCACGGCAAAAATTGAGTCATCTTTAATTGAACTTAAGAAAGATTACACTGTTATCATTGCCCCACATAATACCCAACAGGCTGGCCGGATCGCTGATTATGTGGCTTTCTTCCTTCAGGGAAAATTAATCGAATTTTCCAGCGCAGACGAAATTTTCACCCGGCCGAAAGACGAAAAAACTCAGGATTACATTTCGGGAAAATTTGGATAAAGGGTTAAAATTTTTTCTAATGTTGTTTTTATTTGATTTGTTTCTTCGGATCAATAAAATTAATGTATTAAAGTTTAATTTACCATTGGGATTAAATGTGGAGGATTAATGGTGCGACCAACCTGGGATTCGTATTTTATGAAAATCGCTGAAGATGTGGCAGTGCGCTCTACCTGTGATCGGGCGAAAGTGGGGGCGGTACTGGTAAAAGACAAACATATCATCTCAACAGGCTACAATGGCTCTCCGGCTGGTTTGGAACATTGTGATGATGTGGGGCATTTAATGGTTGATGGACATTGCGTCCGCACCGTTCATGCGGAAGTAAATGCTATCATCCAGGCAGCCGTGTTTGGGCTGGCAACCAAAGAAGCAGTTTGTTATGTTACCCATTTCCCCTGTTTAAATTGCACAAAAATGTTGATTAACGCCAGAATTTCTAAATTAATCTATCTGAATTCATATCGAATTGACCCAATCGCATTGGAATTCCTCGAAAAAGCTGGTGTGGTGATGGAGCAATATTCACCTGAAGGTTAACCTGTGAATCAGCTTGCGTGAGGTGCTAATCAATTTATTCTGGCTCCATCAATTCAAATAGAATTGTATTCATTATGCCGCCATCTTGGAAATATTGAATTTCAATAAGTGTATCGATTCTCAATTGGACTTCAAAATTTACTTTTGTCCCATTTGAGGTTGTGGCTTGCACTTGAAGTATTTTCCCCGGGGAAATATCTTCTGTACTGTGGATGGTAAATTTTTCATTGCCATCCAACCCGAAGGTTTTAAGATTTTCACCGGGCATAAATTGTAAAGGGAGAATTCCCATCCCAACCAGGTTAGACCTGTGGATTCTCTCAAATGATTCGGCAATCACCGCTTTTACCCCTAACAACATAGGTCCTTTGGCAGCCCAATCGCGTGAAGAGCCTGACCCATATTCTTTCCCGGCGATTACGATCAGATCAATGCCCTGCTGTTGATATTTTTGTGATGCAGCAAAGATGCTCATCACTTCGCCGGAGGGAATATGGCGAGTCATGCCACCTTCGACTCCACTCAGGAGCAGGTTTTTAATTCGGATATTGCCAAATGTTCCGCGGGTCATGATCTGATCATTCCCTCGGCGTGATCCGAAAGAATTGAAATCCTGTAGTTGAATGCCATGGTTTACCAGAAATTCACCAGCTGGACTATTTAATGGAATTGCGCCAGCAGGCGAGATGTGGTCGGTAGTCACTGAGTCACCGAGCACAAGCAGCGCATGAGCATCAGTGACCGCAAGCGGAGATCGTTCCTGTGACAAATTTACAAAAAATGGTGGTTCGCGGAGGTAGGTTGAGTCTGACTCCCATTCGTATACTGTTTGTGAGTTTGTTTGAAGCTGATTCCAATCTGAATTACCTGAGAAGACATTCGAATAATTTTTGATAAATAAATCAGGTCTGACAACGGAGGTCAGGATTTCCTGAATTTCTAGAGAATTTGGCCAAATATCAGAAAGATAAACTGCCTGCCCTTGAGGATCATATCCAAGAGCATCTTTTGTAAGATCGATATCCATTGTTCCAGCCAATGCATAAGCAACGACGAGGGGAGGAGAAGCCAAATAGTTTGCCTGGGTGTAGGGGTGGATCCTGCCTTCGAAATTTCGGTTTCCCGAAAGAATGGCGCTGGCAATGATTTTTTCTTTTTCAATAAAATCCACAATTTTTGCGGGTAGAGGGCCACTATTCCCAATACACGTGGTGCACCCATAACCTACTACATTGAATCCCAGATTATCGAGATCATGGATTAAACCACTTTTGGTTAAATATTCAGTAACAACCCGTGAACCCGGTGCAAAACTGGTTTTAACATACTCCGGGATGCTTAATCCTTTTAAAATTGCCTTTTTTGCAACCAAACCAGCAGCAATCATCACGGTTGGATTGGAAGTGTTCGTGCAGGAGGT
>JAVEYK010000092.1:0-10551 GCA_034003505.1 Anaerolineaceae bacterium
TTGCTTGCAGTTACGTCCACGGATCATGACAAGCCAGCAACTTATCCCTGTCGTCAAACTGCAAGCCGAACAAATATCAAGAATTATGCTATCATTCAGGAGAAAATTATGTCTATTTTGCAAGCACAACAATTAGGAATTTCATACGGCGCTTTTGATCTCTTCAAAGGGATCTCATTAACGGTTGCCAGGGATGCGAAAATCGGGTTGATCGGTCCCAATGGGGTCGGGAAATCAACCATTCTCATGATCCTGGCTGGCATCCGCACCCCCACCACTGGCCAGATCAGTATGGCTAAAAACCGCAGCATTGGCTACCTGCGCCAGGAAGCAGTGGAAGCTTTTGGAAATCAGGAAAACAGTGTCTATCACGAAATGCTGGCAGTCTTTGAGGAAATCCATAAACGCCAGGCACAATTGCACAACCTCGAAGTGCAGATGGCAGAGGCAAATGGTGACCTGGACGCTTTGTTGGAAGAATATGGTCGCCTGCAGGAGGCTTTTGAACTGGCAGGTGGCTACGATTTTGAGGTCCGGATTCAACAAACCCTGGAAGGGTTGGGATTAGGCAAAGATTCCTGGGAAATGCCTCTAAACCATCTCAGCGGTGGGCAGAAAACCCGGGCTCTACTGGCTCGTCTGCTACTGGAAAAGCCTGACCTTTTGATGCTGGATGAGCCTACCAATCACCTCGATATAGACGCTGTAGAATGGCTGGAGAACACCCTCATCAATTGGCCTGGCGCAGTGTTAATCGTCAGCCATGACCGCTACTTCCTGGATAACGTGGTCAATACTATTTGGGAAATGTCCCCAGCCGGGATGGAAACCTATTCCGGAAACTATAGCAGCTATCTGTTGCAACGCCAGGAACGTTGGGAGTTTCAGGAACGGGTTTACAAAGAAGAAAAAGCGCGGCTGCTGAAAGATGTTGATTTTATCCAGAAAAACTGGGTTCGCGCCAGCACTCATGCCCGTGCGTTGGGATTACTCAAACATGTCACTCGCGACCTGGCGATCATTGAGCAGTATGGTTTGATGTCTTTACGCAGTGGGAAGAAATGGAGCGAATACGGCATTCGGGCTGACCGTCCATTGGAAGTGATTGAAGCCATTCGAGGCGTGAATGCCATCAGCATCCCCAGCAATCGTCCCCCTAAAATTCGCCCACAATTCCGTCACTTCAACAATAGTGGCAATTATGTGTTGCGCGTGCAGGAGGCTGAGATTGGTTACCCGGGTAATAGCCTGTTTATCGCCAGGGATGTGGAACTTAAACGCGGTGAATGCGCAGTTTTAATCGGTCCGAACGGCAGCGGAAAAACGACTTTCTTGAAAGTGCTGCTGGGAGAATTGCAGCCTTTGAGTGGCGAGGTTACCCCGGGAGCAGGTTTAAATATTGGTTACTTTGCGCAGGCACAGGAAAACCTGAAAGGTACCCACAGCGTTTTGGAGGAATTTCAGCGGCATAAAAATATGCAGGAAGAGCAAGCTCGATCACATCTGGCTACCTACCTCTTCCGCGGTGAAGATGTGTTCAAACCCATTGATGGATTAAGTGGTGGGGAGCGGGCACGCCTGGTGATGGCTATTCTGGCATTGGAAGGGGCTAACTTCCTGGTGCTGGATGAACCTACCAACCATCTGGATATCCCAGCACGTGAAGCCTTGCAGGAAGTTCTGGATGCTTACAAAGGGACCATTCTGCTGGTCTCGCATGACCGCTATTTGATCAACCGTTTGGCAACTCGTGTCTGGGAAATTAAGGACAAACAATTGATCACTTTCAATGGCAACTACCGCGAGTACATTCTGCACCAGACCGTGCTACGTAGTGGCGGTCAGAACGGCAATCGCCAAATCCTGCTCACTCAAGCGCCCATGGCCCGCGATAACAGCCGCGAGACCCGCCAACGTACACTGGATTTGGAGAAGTTGGAAACCCGTATTCGTGAAAAAGAAAAAGAGATCCAGCGCATCTCACATGAATTGCAGAAAACTGGCAAACTCGGTGCCTTTGAAAAAATGCACACGCTCAGCAATCAGCTAGCCCACGCCGAAGCCATCCTGGGAGAATTGTTACAGGAGTGGGAACAACTGGTCAGCTGATGCCTGAAGTCTCCCCTGAGAGTTCCCCTGCCATCATCAATCCGATCGATTGCAGGCTGGCGTCTTTGCGATCCACCACCCCCATAATTTCCCCATGGAAGATGACCGCAATTCGATCGGACAGTGCAAAGATTTCATCCAGATCTTCCGAGATTAAGAGGGTGGCTGTGCCGGCTTCACGCTGTTCAATGATGCGTTCGTGAATATATTCGGTGGCACCAATATCGACGCCGCGGGTTGGTTGGGCTGCAATCAGCACACGGGGCTGCCGGGATATTTCACGCGCCAGAATCACTTTTTGGGCATTTCCACCCGAAAGACTTTTAATGGGAGTTTCGATAGAGGGAGTTTTGACGTTAAACGTTTCGACCAATTCTTTAGATCGTTTGGCGATGTTATTCATATCAAGGATGGTATTCTTTGAATAGATTCTTTGATCCAGATCGCGCAAAATCAAATTTTCAGACACAGTGAATTCCGTAATCAGGCCATCCTCATTTCTTTTTTCTGGGATGTACGCTACGCCTTTGTTAATCACCTGCATTGGGGTGCAGCTGGTAATATCCTCATCATCCACCATAATCCTACCGGATGTGGAAGGCCTTAAACCAGCGATCGCCTGTGCCAATTCAGGTTGACCATTTCCAGAAACACCAGCCAACCCCAGCACTTCTCCAGCGCACACTTCGAGGCTGAGATTCTTAAGCGCCGGGGTCCCGCGGTCACTTAACGCAGAGAGGTTTTCAACCTTGAGACGGGGTTTGCCGCATTCGACGGGCTTATAACTGCGAACAAAATTCATTGGGCGTCCCACCATCATTTCTGCCAGCAGGTTTTTGCTGGTGTCGGCCGTGTTGACAGTCCCAACATTCTTACCATCACGCAGTACCGTCACCCGATTGGTGAATGCCATCACCTCGTGTAATTTATGAGAAATAAAAATAAGTGCATGTCCATCGTTTGACATCTTGGTTAAGGTCACAAAAAAATCGTCAACTTCCTGCGGGGTTAACACGGCTGTGGGTTCATCCAAAATCAATAACGCAGCACCACGATAGAGTGCTTTAATAATCTCCACTTTTTGTTGTTGGCCGACGGAAAGCTGCCAGATATAAGCATCCGGTTCCACTTCCAGACCGTAAACTTCAGCTAATTCAATAATCCTTTTGGTGACACGGTCCAGATCCGTCAGCATACCCCGAGAAGACGGTAATCCCAACGCGACATTCTCTGCGACAGTGAGTGAGTCCACCAGCATAAAGTGTTGATGGATCATCCCAATGCCCAGATTAATCGCATCCCTGGGTGAATGAATAAGTCTCGGTTCGTTATCAAAGATGATCTGGCCTTCATCCGGATGATAAAGGCCATACAATTGTTTCATTAAGGTGCTTTTCCCTGCGCCGTTTTCTCCTAAAAGTGCATGCACTTCAAACGCATTCACGTCAAAATTGACATGATCATTTGCCAGGACCCCCGGGAATCTCTTTACAATTCCTTTCATTTCAAGACGATCAATTCGAGGATGTCCTGAGGGAAGTATTTGCTTTTGGGTCATAATCACCTGCCTGAATAAGTAGAGCATGTCAGGGTGGAAAATTCCACCCTGACAATTTTCGTATCAAAAAAAATTATTTACCGCCAACACCGATTGTTACAGTGCCATCCACAATACCTTTGGCAGCTGCTTCGCCCTGTGCTTTAATATCAGCTGGTAAATCATATCCGGGATTATAGGACATAACCAGACCTTTGTTTTCCAAAGATAAAGCATATGCCTTTCCACCCAGGGTGCCTTCCTGAACCAGGCTGATAATATCGCGCACAACGACTGTCCAGTCATAAACCTGACAGGCAACAACGATATCAGGAGCTAAAGATGCCTGATCAGCCTGGGTTCCAAACCAGAGCACACCTTTTTCTTTGGCTACACCAACTGCACCCACCACCATTTGGGCTGAACCAGACATTACATCGGCACCAGCGCCAATATGGGTTTGTGCTGCTTCGGATGCCATGGCGACATCACTGAAGGAACCCGTGTAGTTAACGTTTACTGTGACATCTGGTTTGGTGGCTTTCACACCAGCAACGAAACCATCAACATACAATTTTGCATCGCCAACCTCAACAGGGCCAACCACACCAATGACATTACTCTTGGTCAGAGCAGCAGCTAAAACACCACTTACATAGCCACCTTCCTGAGAAAAGGCTTCATAGGCGAAAATGTTGGGGATGTCAAATGTATCACCTGCAGTTCCCCAGGCGAAACTTGTCTCGGGAAAATCAGGGGCGATTTCCTTTAATGCGGAACCATATTGGGAGCCATGCGCCAGAATGAGATCATAATCCTCAGAAGCGTAATCGCGGATGGCTGCTGCCGCATCATCTACCACAAACATGCTATCAGAAATTACAAACTGGAAATTGTCCTCACCCATTTCGCCTTGAATGGTTACCAAAGCATCATACATACTCTGGCTGAATGCAAGGTCGTTTATCGCGCTGGGAGTTACCACAGCCACTTTAAATGGACCAGCTGTTTCAGCCGGAGCAACTGGCGTTTCTGCGGCACCACAAGCCGTACTAAAAATGGCGACCAGCATCAACAAAACTACTAATTTGCCGAACTTTTTCATTTTTTCCTCCTGAAAAAATTATTTTACAATCCAGGGGTATCCCCGGGATTCCACGAATTTATTCCAACCGTTCATACGCCTTGGATAAGGCAGACGGTGGCCGAACACGTTGAGCAGAGATGACCAGCACCACGATGGTAAGAATATAAGGGGTCATCACCGCAATATCGGAAGGAATTGGTATTCCCACCACCTGCACCCAAATTTGGAGTGCATTCACAAAACTGAAAATTAACGAACCCATCAGAACCCAGGTGGGGCGCCAACCACCAAAATACACCAGTGCGATGGCTATGAATCCAAGCCCATTGGTCAGGTTGAACTGGAAGACATTCAGTAAAGCGATCGATAACGACGCTCCGGCAATGCCAGATAACACGCCACCCAACGTAACCGTGAAGTAGCGCACTTTCGCCACACTCACACCCAGGGTATCGGCTGCTTCGGGATTTTCTCCCACTGCTCTGATTTTTAGTCCAAGGGTTGTTTTATTCAGGACGAACCAGGCGATTGGAACCAGCAGATAAGCACCATACACCAGCACATTCTGGGTAAATAAAATCGGTCCCAAAACAGGAATCTTGCTCAAGATTGGGATCGGTGCAACCGGAAAACCACTGACTGTCTGTACATTATTGATCAATTTCTGGAACAGCAAATCGCTCATTCCCAGACCAAACAGGTAAACACCGATGCCACTGATACCCTGTTCTGCGTTCAGTGTCACACTGATAAACGCCATCGCCAATCCCATCAGGAGACCGACCAACGCCGCCAGGAGCACGCCACCTACCAGATCACCTGTTTTAAATACCACATAAAAACCGGAGAAAGCGCCCATTAACATGATGCCGTCCACACCCAGATTAAGCACCCCACTGCGTTGGCCAAAGGTTTCTCCGATGGCAGCATATAAATAAGGGGTAGCCAGGCGAATTGCTGAAGCGAGCAACCCAATTAATACCGAACCAGTGAATAGATCTTCCATTATCTCATCCACCTCCTTCCGGCTGAGGAGAATCATCCTTTGGAGTATTGGTCAATTTCTCCTCCAACACTTTAATCGCACGTCGCCGGGCATTTTTCCGACGAAAGATTTCGCTGGATACCACAAAGACAACGACCAGTCCATTTAAAGCTGTAATCAACGCTGCTGGCACTTGCACTACCCTTTGTAATTTATTGGCACCAACCAGCAAAGCACCAAACAAAAATGAGGCGGGAATGGTTCCTATCGGATGTAGTTGCCCAAACAAAGCGGCGACAATCCCGTTAAAACCAGCCGATCCCGTAAAACTGGCGGCTGATCCATCTGTGATCATGAAGTGATTAACCCCATATACTTGAACAGCACCTGCCAGGCCAGAAAACGCACCGCTCAACATCAAAGAAAGTACAATGTATCGTTTCACCTTAATACCTGCATATAGGGAAGCTGAGGCATTCAAACCGACAGCACGAATTCGATAGCCGATAGTGGTACGCCATAGAAAGAAATAAACACCGACTGCCAGCAGTACGGCAATCAAAGCGCCCAGATGTAAACGCGTCGGAACCAGCCGAGGCAGATCAAAGGCAGCTGAAAGCCTTGCTGTTTGCGGGATGGCCGCAGCACCTTTCTGGTCGGGCTGGATCAAAGGTCCACGCAACAATAGGTTCATCAATTGAATGGCAATCACATTTAACATGATGGTACTCAGAATTTCATTGACATTGAAGCGAGCCTTGAGGTAACCAGGAATGCCACCCCAAATTCCACCAGCAATAAAACCGACCAATAATGCCACCGGGATCATGACGATGCCAGGTGCATCAGGATAAGCCAGACCCAGGGCAATCGAACTCAAACCACCCAAAATCATCTGACCTTCCCCACCAATATTGATGACACCCGCACGAAAGGCTATGCAAATTCCAATGCCTACCAGCAATAAGGGGGTTGCCTTTACAATGGTATCAGCGACTGCATTCATACTTCCAAATGCACCCTCCAGTAAGGCACCATAGGCAACCAGGGGATTCGCCCCCAAAAGAATCAACATCACTGCTCCCACAGCCAGGGCTGCCAGTGTAGCAATCAAAGGTAATAAGGCATCAAAGATAGAACTCCAACTAATTCGCATTCGTTATCCTTTCCTCCTTTCAGGAGAAACAGCTTACGATTTTTTCATGTGGTTGCTAACTTCTACCAATTCTCCAATAATATAATTTTACGCTAAAAAGACCAATAAATAATTTCCCCGGTCAGAAAATTTCTGTTGAGTGATCTCGTTCTATTCGATTGTATAAACTATTTGAGAATTTTATCATCGACCTGATCCATACGGATACGAGAGTGGTGGGTGCCATGTTTGATTGTCATATTGCAGTTGTCTGACAATTAATTGTCTAACAATGTTTTAACATATTTGTCTAACAATTGCAAGTCCTAATTTTACTGTATTTTGCGTATTTCGTGTTTTTAAAATTTTTACTTAGCCACGTCCGACTGTGACAAAGGTATCTCTGAAATTGTTTATTCACAATCCGACCCTCGCATGCAATTGCATCGGATGAGTTTTTACGGTATCTTTAATGTATGTCACCCAGTATTCAGGAAGCGATTCAGGTTTTTAAAAGCAATGTGCAGTTCGAGAACGAAAATACGCGCCGGCTCTATTTTCGCGGACTGGATGCCTTTTTTGAATACCTGCAGGACAATCAATTGGACAACATGAAAACCACCCAATTGAAAAAAAATGTGGTGGTGGAATTTGGCGGTTGGATGAAGGACACCCGCGCATATGCCATCCCCACCCGGCGATTGTATATCTCGGTGCTGCGAGCCGCCTTGCGGTTCTGGCGCGCGAATTACAGCGGTTGGATTCAGTTCACCCGCGAAGAAGAACAGGAAGCCAGCCGTACCTCTTTGATTGGGAATCCCGAAGAACAGACCTCGCGGCATGAACGCTTGCCGGAAGATTTTGGCAACCACATGCTGACCACCGTCATGAAACTGACACTCCCCAAAAAACAACTGGATAAATTGGAAGTATTACGCAAACGTACCCTGGTGGTCTTATTGCGTGCTACTGCCCTACGCATTGGTGATCTTTGTCAATTAACCAGGCAACACGTGGACGACGCGCGTGTTCAGAATGGACGCCTCGAAATCCGCATGGAAAAAACCGGGCGGATTGCCCATTGCCGTCTGGGGCCCGATACTTTAGAGATAGTAGAAGAATACCTGACGGCCCGCGATGATCATTCGCCATGGGTTTTCATTCAACATGGCAAGAGCAATCGTCGACGGCACAATTCATCCGCATTCTTCAAAAACGCCAAACGCGGGTACGGCGCCCGTTTGTCCAGCACCTCTGCCTGGCGGATTGTCCAGGAAGTGGCAGCGCTGGCGGGTCTGGACCGCGAGAAATACTTCACCAGTCCACACGCCTTCCGGCACTGGCATGCCAAAACACTCATCGAAAATGGAGTCTCTCTGGAAAATATTCAGGCAGTCTTAGGGCATTCCACCCCGGCCACCACCCGCATCATCTATGCTCCTGAGCCCGATAAACGCCAGATTGATCAGATTGAACAAACCCTTCAAAAAATTAACAAATATCGTGAAGTTGATGATGTCTGATAAAATAGTCAGAGAGAGAATATGGCCATACCAGATTTACCCAATTTTGTTCAAGAAAATTATGAAATTCATGATTTAAGGCATGCTTCTGCCATTCTGTTCAAAGATTTTCCCAACGAATGGAAAGATATTATTGAGGTTTTATCGAATTTTCGCCTTCGCAAAAGTTGGATTATAAAAGCAGGCGGAAGAAAATCTTCAATTGCTCAATCCATCGATGATGCTTTTTATGCAAAAGGTTGGGTTGAAAAAAAATTTGAAACTGCCATAACAGTCGACGGTGATTCCAGGGAATCCCCTACCCACGCTGTGGATTATTTTAAGAATCGAATCGCCGTTGAAGTGGAGTGGAATAACAAAAATCCTTTCTATGATCGTGACCTGAATAATTTTCGGATGCTTTTTGACTTAAAAGTTATCAGCGTCGGTATTATCATTACGCGATGTGATGAATTACAGGATATTTTCAATGAATTAGGCAGAGGTTCCTCTTTTGGAGCATCCACCACCCACATGAGCAAATTGTCACCCTTATTAAATGGTGGTGCTGGTGGAGGATGCCCAATACTCGTATTTGGAATTTCAAAAGGTTTATATATAGATGAATGATCATTACGAAAGTTTATTAAATTTAGGAAAATTTGGGACCATTTTGGCAGATCCACCCTGGAAATTCCAGAATAGAACCGGCAAAATGGCTCCAGAGCATAAAAGGCTTTATCGTTACGAAACAATGTCAAATGAAGACATCATATCAATGCCTGTTAAAGAAGTCGCGTTGGACCAAAGTCACTTATATTTATGGGTGCCCAATGCATTGGTGGAAACCGGATTGCAGGTAATGAAAGCCTGGGGGTTTGAATACAAAACCATGTTGATCTGGTACAAAATCCGAAAAGACGGCGGGCCTGATCGCAGAGGCGTAGGTTTCTATTTTCGGAATGTGACCGAGATAATTTTATTCGGTGTGCGTGGAAGTTTAAGAACTGGCAAGCCGGGCCGCAGTCAGGAAAATATTATCCTTTCACAAAAACGTGGTCATTCTAGAAAACCAGATGAAATTTTCCCGATCATTGAAGGCTGCAGTCCTGGGCCATACTTGGAATTGTTTGCCCGTCAAAAGCGCGCAGGCTGGGAAGTTTGGGGTAACGAGACCGATAAATTTGACGAAGATTTGCAGATATATTCGAGTATTTTTAAGAAGGATCCTCAACCAGCATTATTTGAGAAAAAAGACAAATTCAAAGATACCATGTAGGGTTTTGTTATGCGTGTGTCAAAAAAAGCAGAGATCATTTTTTTGGTAGTGGTTGGGGGAATTTTGATCCTGAGCCTGAGCACACTGGTGACCACCATCACGGTCAGTAATGCACCCGCTACCCCGACAGCCACCCTGACCTCATCTCCCACAGCCACTCTGACCTACACATCCACTCAAATCCCATCGCGTACGGTCACACCTACCTATACCTCCACAACTACCTTCACCCCCACCCGCACTGAGACCATAACACCAACCCCCAGCCAGACGCCCATCCCCTCCAATACCCCGACCGCATTTTTTTTTGACCAGGGCATATTCGAGCGTGCATTTGTAGTAGATCAGGTTATTCCGGGTATCCTTAACCGCATGCAGGTCGCGGATGACGGCAGTTTCTGGTTTGCCTCACCCTATGCAGTCGGACGCTATGAGCCTGAAACGAAGAAATATTCGCAGGTGAACCTGGATGATCCTGTTATCGGGCTGACCCGCGATGGGAAAGCCTGGATTTTGCCGGATGCCGGTACCCCTTTACAGGTCTGGGATGGAAGTGGTTTCAGCTACTACGATCAGACCAACAGCTGGTTGGTTACCCAGGGGTATGGAGCTCCTTCTCCACTCGACCCGGCTCTCTCCAGTGATTATGCCGGGAATGTCTGGCTAACCACCAATTACGACGTTCGCCGTCTGCTGGATAGCCAGTGGCAAATCTTTCTACCTCAGCAAATGGGGATTGAACTTCCCAATCGAAAAACCATGGCTACCTCCTTTCTTGTGGCGCATTCCCAAATCAGCCCTCTCACCTGGGTAGGAAGCTGTAACTGGCTTGAGAACAAACGCACGGATGGCGATGGTGTCCGTCAATTCGATGGGACCCAATGGTCAACGGTGGATCTCCCGGCTGAAGATGGCTG
>JAVEYK010000093.1:0-10543 GCA_034003505.1 Anaerolineaceae bacterium
GGCATCTTCGTCTTCGTTCCCATGGTGCCCATCGTTCCCGAACTTGCCAATGAGATTGAACGCCTGCGATTAGAATCCGGATTGAGCATGGAAGAACTACTGGAATCATTGCGGGAACTACGTGCACAATACACCCAGGAAAAGTATGGCAGATAGCTCGGAGAAAGTACGCATTTTCATCGAAGCCGATGTGCTTTTTGCGGGGTCTGCTTCCCCCCATGAATACAGTGCCAGCCTGGTCATCCTGCGTATGGCGGAGATTACGCTTATCAAAGCGATCACCAGCCAACAGGTTATTACAGAGGTTGAACGTAACCTAAAGCAGAAAATGCCGTCTGCCCTCACCACCTTCCGCATGCTGGTTAGTCGTTGTCTTGAAGTTCTCACTGATCCCACTCAGGAGGAAGTTGATGAGCTGAATGATGCCGCCAATCCCAAAGATTTACCCATCCTGGCAGCTGCAGTTAAACATAACTGCCAATTTCTGACCACTTTCAACATTAAGCACTTCCAGCCAGGTGTTAGAAACCTCACCGTCCTTCTCCCTGATGATTTAGTTCAGCGCGTGAGATATTTGATAAGCAGTTTGTAGTATTGAAGTTAATTTACCACTATTGCAGTGCAACTTTCATTATTATGTGTAACACACAGGCAGGTCCGTGACCTGCCACTACAGATGATCGTCGCTAATAAGTTGCATCGCCTCTCAACTCTCAACTGTCCACTATCAACCATCCCCCCCTTTCGCCTTTCGCCTTTCGCCTTTCGACTTTTAGCTTCTAGCTTTCAGCCTACCCAATCTTATACACCCCATCCGGATCCGTCCCCACTGTCATGCCATCATAAAAGCGCTGGTCAACTTTTGATAACCCCGCTTCCATTTCAGGAGTCAAAATGTGAGTGTACTTCAAATTTTTGAGATACTCTTCAATCAGATCCACTGCCTGATCTTCCAACTCCCAATTCAGGTGATCAAATCTGGATAACCTGATTGGCCGGGTGTAACCTCGCAAAGTTTTTTCACCAAAACTGTTGAAAAATGCTTCAAAATATGACATGACCAATTCCCGCGTGTTGCGATAGACTGGTTCGCGGTAGCGCAAACCCACATAATTGGATTTGGCTATCGCCCCCAGGTGGTTATTCTGCTGAAAGATAGCCAATACATGATCATCATCGCGCCCCGGCACCGGCAGCATGTCAATGATCACAGCCGGATATCCCAGACGACTTAAACAGGCAGCCGCAAACAATCCCCCATCCAGACAATGCGCCTGGCGGTCTTCCAATACCCGTAAGGAGCTGCGATTGGCATCTTCTGCACTATAGGGAATACTATCCAGAAATGCCTGAATTTGTAGCGGGGTTTGCAATGATTGTAATATTGCTAAATTTTTCGTGCTTAATTGCTCTTCCAATCTCATTCTATACCTCATGTTGAATGCTTGTATATTCGCACACAGTTGCGGCCATCGGCTTTGGCTTGATATAATGCCTCATCAGAAACCTGGATCAAATCTTCGAAAGTTCCCATTTCCAATTGCTGCGATGAAGCCACGCCCAGGCTTACCGTTGTTTGTACGATGGATACATGGTTCTGAATTTTCATTTCTTCAATCGCTTGCCGGATTCTTTCGGCAATCTTCTCGGCCTCTTCCAGGTTTGTATCCGGTAAGACAATCGAAAATTCCTCTCCACCTACGCGCCCGATGACATCTTTATCACGTAATAGCTTTTTACATGCTTCTACAATTTGCTGCAATACCAAATCCCCTAATTGATGGCCGTGCGCATCGTTTATTCCTTTGAAGTGATCAACATCCATCATGATCATGGACACCTGTGATTTGTTTTTCTCAACACCATTGACAATTTTCTTGGAGACGTTGTTAAAATGTCCCCGGTTGTAAATTCCTGTCAAAGCATCCGTTTTCGCCAGATATTCCAGCTGGTTGATCAGGCGCACGTTTTCAAAACCGATCGCCGCCTGGGAGGTGATCATCAGGAAGAGTTGGAAATCTTCTTCATCAAAGGCTCTTTCCCTCTCCAGATCATGCGCAACAATCGCCCCAATCACGCGATCTTTGGTGATCATGGGTGCTCCCATAAAGGTTTTTGGAACCGGACCAATCATCTGGCGGTGATTATTATTAAGAAAAGACTCAACTTCTTCAGCAGAATTCAGTAACAACGGTTTTCCGTTTTTGAGCAGGTAACCGGATAATCCGTCTTGATATGAGTACATATGATCAACCTGGTATTTGACCACGTCTGAAGAATCAACAAAATACCAGGTTTCTTCATCCGGATTGTTATCCAAAACCAGTACACCCGGTGTTTCAATAAAACGCTGAATCTGGGCGGTGATCGCACGCGCAAAGTCTTTCTTTTCCATGCGGCTGGTGCCGATCCGAATGATTTCGTTCATAATCGATTGTTCTGTCAAACGGCGATTCACCTGGCTATATAACCGGGAATTCTGTAAGGCAATCGCCACCTGCGAAGCATACGTGTCTGCGATAGATAGATCATCATTTGTAAAATAATTTTTCTTCTCACTTCCCAACGTCAGGAAACCAAGCACCTGATCCTTTGCATACATGGGTATGCACAGTAAAGAATTAACAGCATACTTTAATTGGTTGATAAATAAGGGGAATTCTTCACGCACATTCGCATACATCACTGGATGCCGGTGGATCAGCGCTAATTGGTGGGGACTATTTTCCATTGGAATTCTCGATCCAACAATTGCTTTGGGATCCTGATAGCCACGCTGGAACTCCACCACCCTTTCCTCGCCAACTAAAATGGAGATATTGGCAATATCATACTTGATAATTTTCCCGATCTGTTCAAGTGCCAGGTTCAGGGTGTTTTGCGGGTCCAGCGATGAATTCAAAACCATGGCGATTTCATGCAATGATTGAGCAATTTGGCGGTTTCTGATTTCCGCTTCCACAATTTGAACCCGATCCGTGATGTCAAATAAAAACACTAACCAGCCTTGAGACCTGGCATCCCGATTTTCCAGTGCTTTTTTTTGTATTTCAAACACATAGCGTTGGTTTTCCAGGCATAATTCAACTTCATTTTGATCGGGTTCCTCGCCAAAGAAACGTTCTAGAAATTCTGGCCAATCAGTAAAAACTGATTTGATGGGATGTCCTATGAATGCTTTGCGCTGAAACCCTTCCTTTTTTCCAGAGATACTTTGAATGATCGCCAGCATAGGATTATTAAAATCTACAATCCGGTTTTGATCATCCAGAATCATTAAAAGTGCTCGCATCTGATCAATGACAACCTCACGGCCTACCGGGCTGAGATCAAAGAACTTATGTCGTGTAAAACTCCATACCAACAATGAACTGAAAATGATCAAAGAGAAAGGCGTCGGGTCAAAACCTTTCAAGCCGGGAATCAAATCAAATACATATAAAATATTGACCAGCAAAGAAACGGGCAGCAAGATCATAAGCACCGTCATATTTTTGCGATAAATATATCGATATCGGAATGCAGTCCAAAAAATCATGAAAAAAGTGAAAACAACACAACTGTAGAAAAAGATAATCAATCCCCAAAAACCTACTCCACGATCGAAAACCAGTGCACTCCCCAGGATAGAAGTCCGATAGCTGTAACCAGTCCAGATTAAGTTATGTCGCTCATTGGTCAAAATTAACAATTGTCCGATCAATGGGATTAACCAGAGCAGAAATATTTTGAAAGGACTCAGAAATTTATGATTGTTGGTGTAATACAGAGAGAACAAAAGTAAATTCACCGGTAGACTGACAATGCCGAAATATGCCAGTTTGGTGGCGATGATCTTGTAAGAGATCGAACCAAAACCAGCGCTCAAACCAGCGAAAAACGACCAGACCATCAAAGAAACTAATACACCTAATAAGGCGGTGCCACCGGGTTCATCCTTCTTTTTCAGCGTGATACCAAACAAGATAATCGCTAATAAAGTGATCAGAAATAATATTAAAGCATAAGGGGTAAACATGAAAAACATTTTATCAGTATAGCAAACAAATGATGAATAGCAAGAATATCTATAATAATCCTGATTCCTCACCTCTGAACCCCTACATGATATAATTTTTTATCATTTTCAATGGAGGTTCACTGTGATTTTTGTTGATAACGAGCAACAATATGATGCGCGCATCAATCTGGCGATCGAAGAACACCTGGTTCGTAACTTGAATATCGATGGCAATATTTTGCTTTTTTACATTAATGCACCATCCATTATTATCGGGCGTAATCAGAACACACTGGAAGAAATCAATTACCCATACGTGGAAGAAAACCACATCCATGTGGTCAGACGGCTCTCCGGTGGTGGAGCTGTCTACCATGATCATGGAAATCTTAATTTTAGCTTTATCAACCCCAATGGCAGGGAGTTTCTACATAATTTTAAGAAATTTACCGCCCCGGTTGTGAAGGTGTTGAATAACATGGGCGTCCCGGCAGAGATGAACGGCCGCAACGACATTGTCGTAGAAGAACGCAAAATTTCCGGCAATGCCCAATATGCCATCGGCACGAAACTGGTCAGCCACGGAACTTTGCTATTTAATTCTGAATTATCGACCGTTTCAGAGGCTTTGAACGTAAAAACGGAAAAGATTGAGTCCAAGGGAATCAAATCTGTGCGCAGCCGGGTGGCAAATATCAGCGAGTATTTATCTGAACCAATGGATATTCTGGAATTTCGGGAACGAGTCAAAAACGGGATTCTGGCCGAAGCAAACAATGGTATTTACAAACTCACGCAGGAAGATTGGGATTCGATTAACAAGATCTCGAAAGAACGCTATCAGACCTGGGAATGGAATTTTGGCCGCTCCCCTGCCTTTAATATTCAGAAAACCCAGCGCTTTCCTTTTGGTCAGATCGACGCTCGTATTGAAGTTCAACAAGGGGAAATCAAGCAAATCAAATTGTTTGGCGATTTTCTGGGCTTGCGGGATGTTTCCGATGTCGAATCCAGGCTAAGTGGTGTACGTTATGACAAAAGTCACCTGCAGGCAGCCCTCGAAGGGATCGAATTGAAAGATTACCTCGGTGGTTTGACTACCCAGGAATTTGTAACCTTTCTTTTCGCATAGCAGCACTGCTCCAGTGTTTTTAAATTTAATGTTCTGTTCTATAATTATTTAAGAACCTGATAGCTATAATGGCTATGCGCAATTTAAAGACCGGAGACCCGATCATGCACGAAATTCCTTTCCACCTTGTAAATATCCAGGATGATTTTTGGTCTCCCCGCCTGGCATTAAACGCCAACTTCGCCCTGTTTCACCAATGGCAACAATTAGAAATGTCGGGCTGTATTCAAAATTTCCGTCTGGTTGCAGATCACCACACACCAGGATTTCGCCGGGGGTGGTTTTTTGCTGATTCTGACGCCTATAAGTGGCTGGAAGCTGCTGTTATTGCCTACGCGCAACATAATAACCCGGATCTGTTGGTTCTCATTAACGAATTTATTCTTATTATTCAGGCTGCCCAGGCACCGGACGGATATTTGTACACTTACAACCAGTTGATTTTCCCGCATTCGCGCTGGGAGAATCTGCAAATTGAGCATGAACTTTACTGCCACGGGCATCTGATCGAAGCAGCTGTATCTCATTTCCTGGTCACAGCTGAGGATCCCTTGCTTGCAGTCGCCATCAAGGCTGCGGATTTATTGGTGAGAACATTTCAAGGGAAAGGCTCTCTCAGCACTCCCGGCCACGAAGAAATTGAAATTGCCCTGCTACGCTTATATGCAGTCACCCACAACAACGATTATCTTCATTTGGCCCAGCAATTTCTTTTTCAACGCGGCACACATCCACCTCTTATTTTTAGCCTGCACATGCTGTCTGAAAATGCACGGGTTAACCAGCGTACTGCTGATTACAGACAGAAACAACTTCACTATGATCGGGAACATCCACTCAGCCTAACCCATCCGAAAATGCCTGCTCCCAACAAAATTCCATCCTCTCCATCAGCAAAAATTCGGTTTACTCTGAGCGCTTTAAATGGAAAATACTTTCAGCAACATGCTCCCCTCACAAAACTAATCCAGCCGGAAGGCCATACTGTCCGCTATGCCTATTTGCAAACCGCCGCCACCCGCTTTGCGCATTTGAGTCAGGATGTCAATCTGGTGAAATCCTTAGAAAAGCGCTGGCAGCAAATGGTCACCCGCCGTATGGCAGTTACTGGCGGAATCGGTTCCTTACCCTACAGTGAAGGTTTTGGCAGGGACTATGAATTGAATCCGGAAATGATGTACGCAGAAACCTGTGCTGCTCTGGGTTGCATGTTCTGGAACTGGGAGTTGTCACTGGCCACTCAGCAAGCAATGTACGCCGATCTTTTCGAATGGCAGCTCTATAATGCTGCACTGGTTGGGGTCGGTCAGCACGGTGATTGTTATCTCTATAATAATCCTTTGCAAAATTCAGGCAGTTTACAACGCCAACCATGGTTTGAGATTCCCTGCTGCCCTTCGAATTTATCACGCACCTGGGCAAAATTAGGCGGGTATCTGTGCACTTACCAGAAAAATGAAATTTGGATTCACCAGTTCATAGGTGCCGAAGTGGATATTCCCTTTTCTGTGCCCATCCATTTATCCGCGCAGAGCGAAATCCCATGGCAAGGGACCTATAAATTAAGCATCCAGACTGAGCAAGCCCAGGCCTTCAAAATCAATCTGCGCATCCCCGCCTGGGCCGGAAAATTTCGAATCTGCATCAATCAGGATAAATGGAACCCGCAAATACCGCCTTCCCCTGACCTGGAAGCTACCGCTCAGGGCTACGACCCCCGTCGGGCTCAAACCATTGGCATCGATCGCACCTGGCAAAACGGGGATGTTCTCTCTCTTGAGATGGAAATGCCGATCCAGATTCATTCAGTACATCCGAAAGTAAAAAGCTGCTCGGGGAAAGCAGCTTTGTCACGTGGTCCACTTGTCTTTTGTCTGGAGGGCATAGATCAACCAGGTGTTGATCTTATGAACGTAATTCTGGACCCCAACAGCCTATCTGAAAAGTTTGATTCAAACTTGCTAGGAGGGATTATGACCATTCTTGCAAGAACAAATAATGGCATGCCATTGAAGTTCATCCCGTATGCCTGGTGGGCAAATCGCGATCCCAGCCCGATGACGGTATTTGTTAAACTTGCAGCTTAACTAAGCCGCTAATAGCAATTTAGCCTTCGCCACCGCCCGGCTGGCATCTTCTGCAAAACCATCGGCACCAATCTGGTCCGCATAATTCTGTGTTACGGGTGCGCCACCGATCATCACTTTCACCTGGTCTCGTAATCCGGCTTCTTTCAGTGCATCAATGGTGTTTTTCATATTCGTCATTGTGGTAGTCAATAAAGCTGACATTGCAATGATCTGTGCGCCGTTTTCCCGCACAGCCTGAACAAATCGTTCCGGGGAAACATCAGTTCCCAAATCGATTACTTCGAAAGCCGCCCCTTCCAGCATCATCGCTACCAAATTTTTACCGATATCATGCAGGTCACCTTTCACGGTGCCAATGGCAACTTTCCCAGGAGATTTTACATCTGCTTCCGTTAAATGGGGTTTCAATAATTCAAGTCCTTTTTGCATGGCCCGGGCTGCAATCAGCATTTCAGGGACAAAATACTCCCCTTCTTCAAATAACTTCCCGACCTCACCCATGGCGGCAATCATGCCCTGATTGAGGATTTCCGCCGGTCCAATACCCGCATCCAATGCTTTTTGCACTTCAGCCACGACCAGATTCGCGTTACCATCCAGAATACCTTCAAAAATTTTTTCTAAACCAGCATCCATTCAAAACCTCCAAACATTGGGTCTACCCTGATAATTTTGATCATTTCTTAATAAATGGGAATTTTCCTATCCAGGAAAATGAAAAGACTGTATTATTATAATCGAAATCGATCAAATGATGTTAAAATAATGACAACGTTGTCTTAATTATGAACAAAAATCAAACAATACCCTCATTCACAATTGACTTTGAACCCGTTGGGAAACGTGTCCTTTCTCATCCCGGTGAAACGCTGGCGGATAGTGCCCTACGCGCCGGCATAGACCTGATCACCTCCTGTAATGGCCTTGGCGTATGTACGTCCTGCAAGGTGGAAGTTCTGGATGGTATGGTTTCTGCCCCCACCAGCAACGAACAATCACGGTTACGCAAACTACAGCAAAACACCAATCTGCGGCTTGCCTGCCAAACCACCCCCTTGAGTGATGTCAGAGTTTTTATTCCGGCCAGCTCGCTCACCCAGGGACAACAATTACAAATTGATGGGCATTATCATCCCACTGAGTTAAATACACCCTTCTTCACCAAAATCATAACAATCCCCCCGCCCTCCCTGCAGGATTTGCGGGGTGATTGGGAACGCCTGCGGGATGAATACCAAAAATCCTGTCCTCAGCCATTACAGGCATCCTTGCCGGTTCTTAAAGAAATTCCAGTTTGTTTGCGCAGGCTGGATTGGACCGTCAAGCTGGTCGTACGGGATGCAGGGATTCAGCATGAGCTCATTTCAATACTGGCGGCGGATGCGCCGTATTATGGCATTGCATTCGATATCGGCTCCACCAAGGTGGCTGCCTTCCTGACCAATCTGGAAAGTGGCGAAATGATCGACCAGACCGGCTTTATGAACCCACAGATCGCTGTCGGAGAAGATATCATCAATCGTCTCAGCCATGCCATGCATACACCAGACAACGCCAGGAAGTTACAGGATATGCTGGTCGACCGTATCAACCAGTATCTGCAGGAAATTACCCATAAATTCAAACTTGATCCAGCACAACTGATCGATATGGTGGTGGTGGGGAACACTGCCATCCACCATCTGTTCTGTGGTTTACCCATCAAATCTCTGGGAGAAGCTCCCTACGTGCCTGCCATTCAGCACAGCCTGAGTTTTCCAGCCAGCCTGCATGACGTTCACATCGCTGCGGGAGCGCACATTTATCTCCCACCCAACATTGCCGGTTACGTCGGGGCAGATCATGTTGCTGCTGTGCTGGCAACCCGCATCCAGGATAGTGAACAAACCCTGTGCCTGATTGACATCGGGACCAATACGGAAATCAGCTTAATTCATCAAAGCCAGATGCATGCCTGTTCTTGTGCCTCCGGACCAGCTTTTGAAGGCGCACATATTCAGGACGGTATGCGCGCGGCACCCGGTGCTATTGACCAGGTGAAAATTGAGAACAACCAGATCGAAATTTCCACCATCGGGCAAAAACCTCCCAGTGGCATTTGTGGCTCCGGGATCCTCTCGGTAATGGCGGAGATGCGTCGCAATCAAATCATCGATCGTCGGGGAACATTGAATCGAGAACATCCTCTGATAGACCCCCAACACAAAGTCCTCATTTTGCACACCAACGAACGTGGGCAGGAAATTAAAATCACCCGCAAAGACGTGAACGAAGTGCAACTGGCGAAAGGTGCTATCCGCAGCGGCATTGAGATCCTGTGCCAGAAAGCCGGGATTCAACCTGATCAGATTGACCATTTTCTGATCGCTGGTGCATTTGGAAATTATCTTGATCTGGCCAGCGCCATTGAGATCGGTATGTTTCCCGATATCCCACTGGATCGCTACATGCAAATTGGCAATGCCGCCGGTGCCGGAGCACGTATGCTGCTGGTTAATCATTTGCAGCGTAAGCTTGCGGAACAAATCGGCAAAGAAATTCATTACGTTGAATTAACCGCCGAAGCCAGCTTTAATGATACCTATGTCAGCGCGCTCTACATCGAAAAAAATGGCAACCTCAACCAGCTCCTTTAATGTTATCGCCTGTGAAGCACTGGCACGTGCAGTCTATTTTTACGCTGCCCAATCCCCCCACCGCATCAACCTGACCCTGCAGAAAATCGGGTTGCATGACCGACCCAACAACCTGCGCGAGCAGATTCAATACCTGATCGATCAACCATCCTCCTCCGATTATGACGCCATCCTGCTCACTTACGGCTTATGCGGGCGTGCCATCGATGGGTTGATCAGCCGGGATGTGCAGATTGTCGTTCCGCGAGCCCATGATTGCATAACACTCTATCTGGGCAGCCGGGATGCGTATTCGGAACAACAAAACAACCACCCGGGCACATACTGGTACTCACAGGATTATCTGGAGCGCTCCGGCCGATATGGGGAGAATATGGCCCTCGGAAGTGTATTGCCAGCTGGTCTCAATAATACCTACGAAGACTTCGTGCGTAAATATGGGCAAGAGAACGCCGATTACCTCATGCAAACCTTAAATAGCTGGCAGCAGCATTACACCCGGGCGGTTCTGTTTGAGACTGAATTTGGCGTCAATGAAGAAATCCGCAAAAATGCAATTGAACAAGCGCAGAAAAATGGCTGGCAACTGGAAAGCATCCCGGCAAATTTCCAACTGATAAAGAAGCAAATCTTTGGCGAATGGGATCAGGATTTCCTGGTCGTCCCGCCCCAACACCAGATTCAG
>JAVEYK010000094.1:0-10491 GCA_034003505.1 Anaerolineaceae bacterium
GCGACCGCCTTAGAAATGACCATAGTAATCCAGGAAGAGATTGACGTTCTCTATCCTGAAGTGGAAAAAGATGTGATTGACTTTCCATGAAGGAATGACGATTAATATGAGCGATCGTAAGGCGCGTCCCATTTATGGATAGCGTTTGCCAATATGGTTTGGATAAAAAAGTCTGAGGCAAGGTGCAATTCACTCCTGGGGGTTCATTTAATGGGCATTCTGTCCAGGAATTTTGTCAATGGTTAATCTCTAAGTGCAATGCACCAGGTGAAATTCGTTCATTCGTTTCTTATTCGTTGACAGACAAATCCCTATGCGCAATGCACCGGGTGAAATTCGTTCATTCGTTTCCTATTCGTTGACGGCCAAACCCCTAAGCACAATTCACTTTCGCCTTTCGCCTTTCGCCTTTCGCCTTCAGCCTTTCGCCTTCCACCTTCCACCTTTACGCTATCCCTACCCCACCTCACGAATATCAATGATCTGCTGATTGGGTATCTTTTCAATCAATTCCCGCACTTCTTCAATGCTGACGCCGGGAATTTTCACAACGGCATCATAGTATTCCGGTTTTTGGGGAGCGGGGAACGTACCAATGCCAATCACTCCCCATTCCTGTTCGCCAATGGCTGAAATTAATTTCGCTAATTCTGAATAGCTTTTCTTTTGGGCTGGCATGCGCACTGTCACTCGAATCCCTCGGGAGGGCATCCCTAACATTTCCTGATAGGAACGCAGGAGATCAATGGTTGTGATCATACCGACAACCATCTCATTTTCGATAACCGGCAGGCAACTGATATCATGCTGGACGAGCAAGCGCGCTGCCTGTTCAACCGTGTTATCGGGTGTAATCGTAATCACCTGACGTTTCTTGATCATCACATTTTTGACTTTTAAATCAATTATTTTGCTGGAAATTTCCCACATATCCAAACTATCCAGCTGGTCAAGGCTCATGGAAAAATGTGAACGGGTCACCAATCCTTCCAGTTTTTTCCCCGTATCAACCACCGGCAAATGGCCAATTTCATTTTCAACCATCACCTGACGGGCATCACGCAACAACATATTTGGTTCTATCATCACCGGATGGTGGGTCATACAATCCCGAACTAACATCTCATCCCTCCTTCACTGTAATCACTGGTTCAAATGAACGCAGAGTCTCTTCATCAATATGGCAAAAAATATGATGGTCATCACCCATATTCTGCCAGGGTGGAAGTTGTTCTGCACATATTTTTCCACCATCTGGTAATAAATTCCGCCGCGGACAGCGGGTGTGAAACCGGCAGCCTGTGGGCGGGTTGATCGCACTGGGGACATTCCCCGATAAGCGAATTCTTTTCTGCTGTGCATCCGGATCGATGACCGGCACAGCAGAAAGCAGCGCTTCTGTATACGGATGATACGGCGGGGAATAAATTTTTTCTGCGGGACCTTTCTCCATCATTTGCCCTAAATACATCACCAATATTTCATCACTAAAATAACGGACAACGCTTAAATCGTGGGCAATGAACAACATCGTTGTTCCATATTTCTCCTGGATTTTCAATAATAGATTCAAAATTGCTGCCTGCACTGAAACATCCAATGCGCTGACCGGTTCATCACACAGGATTAATTCGGGATACGTGGCCAGAGCACGCGCAATCCCAACCCGTTGTTTTTCACCCCCACTTAATTGATTGGGCATGCGATCATAATAATTTTCTCCCATGCGCATATTTCTGAGAAGTTTTACAACTTCTTCTCTGACTTTATTTTTGGGCACCACACCAAATTTTTTCATCGGCCTGGCTATCTGTTGTCCAACCGTATAAGACGGATTCATGGTGGAGTCCGGGTTTTGAAAGACCATTTGAAGCTCTTTTAACACATCACCCGAGCGCTCACTGAGTGGCTTGTTGATGTCCAACCCCAGAAAATCTATCTGACCGCCGGTACTCTCTTCCAATCCGATGATCGTTTTGATCAGTGTGCTTTTTCCACAACCAGATTCACCGACGATTCCCAGCGTTTTACCAGGAATCACTTCGAAACTGGCATCTTCCACCGCTTTGACATACTTTTTGGGATTCAATCCCAGCATATCCTTGAATGTGGAACCCATCACATCATAATATTTTTTCAATCCGGAAACCTGAAGAATCGGTTCTAAATCCACCCTGTCTGTTGTGATGGGGGGCATGACAGGTTTTATCTCTTCCACATCGAGCGGTTCCCATTCGGATGGATCAATTTTCTCAGAGAAATGACAGCGCGCCATGATGCCATCACCCACATCACGAAATTCCGGTTTTTTGTCACGACACAATCCCTGCACGTAATCACAGCGTGGGTGAAATACACACCCTTCCGGTCTGCGATTGGGTGCTGGCACCCGTCCTGGAATGGGATATAAGCGACTCGATGATTTATCTTCGCCCAGCTTGGGAATGGCTCGAATTAATCCCTGGGTATAGGGGTGTTTAGGAGATTTAAAAATCTTTTGAACATCTGCCCATTCCACAACTTTCCCCGCATACATAACGGCGACTTTGGAACAGACGCGCGAGATCACACCCAGATTGTGACTGATATACATGATCGCTGTATCAAATTCACGCCTTAAGTCATCAATCAAATCCAAAACCGCTGCTTCCACAGTAACATCCAGTGCGGTCGTGGGCTCGTCCATAATTAATAAAGCCGGGTTATTCAGCAAGGCGGTGGCGATCACAACGCGTTGTTGTTGTCCCCCGGATAACTGGTGAGGATACCTCCTCATAACATCCTGTGGATCAGGCATATAAACCCGTTTTAACATTTTAATACTGCGGTCATAAGCTTCTTGTTGGGAGATCTTTTGATGAACCATTAAGACTTCATTCATTTGCTCACCGATTCTCAGAGAGGGATTGAGTGCTTTCATCGGATCCTGATAAACCATTGCAATCTGATCACCACGCAAACGTCTTAGCGCTTCACCACGTTGACTGGTCAGGTCGCGACCCTGAAATAGGATCGAACCGCGTTTTACATACCCATTGGATCCCAGGAAATTTACAACCGACCAGGCTACTGTGCTTTTTCCACAGCCGGATTCTCCGACAATCCCGACCGATTCACCCCGCCGGATTTCAAAACTGACATCCTGAACAGCTTCCACTTCCCCTCCGCGTACTTTGTAAGCAATTGAGAGGTTATCAAGTTTTAAAACCGGTGTTGGTTTTTTTGAGGTTCTATCCATTTTTAATCATTCCTCACTTTTGAAATCTATTGAGTTCTTCATTCAGCCCATCCGCAAACAAATTCAAACCTACCACCAGAGTGGAGATGGCTAAAGCAGGCCAAATAACTGCCATCTGGTTGGAGAAGATATTTTTTCTGGCTTCGTTCACCATGTTACCCCAATCCGGGTCTGGTGGTGGCAAACCGATACCCAGAAAACCGAGTGTACCGATTGCAAATATTGCATACCCAACCCGCAGCATACCATCCACAAAAAGTGGGCTGCTCACATTGGGTAAAATTTCCCAAAACATGATATACCACGGGTTCTCACCCCTGGTTTCAGCTGCACGAATATAATCACGGGTACGAATGTCCAGTGTCAGACTGCGTGCCAGGCGGGCTACCCCAGGCGCACCGGTAACAGTAATGGCGACAATGACCACCAGATCACCCCGTCCCAAAGCAGCAATGACGACCAGGTAAAGTACGATGACCGGGAAAGCAATTAATGCATCCAGAATCTGCATGATGAATTGATCAGCCCAACCACCACGATACCCAGCATTCAGACCCAATACAGTTCCCAATAACAACGAACCTAATACCCCCCATAAAGCAACGCCACCAGGAATGACACCCCCCCCTGGAAGACGCGTTTTGAGTAAGATTACCTGTGTACCGGTCATCAAACGCGAAAGAATATCGCGCCCCAGGTGATCTGTCCCTAAAATATTCACCGAATTGGGCGATAAATTTTGAGTAAAATCGGTTGCATTGGGTTCAAACGGTGTCCAGAATAATGAAACAAGCCCGAGGATGACCCAAAACAGGACCATAATAAGACCAAATGTGGCAATTTTTGATTCAAATACAATTTTTAGCCCGTTCAGCATCCGTCTCAACCGCGAAGGACGAGATATTTTACCGATAACTTGATGTGAAACCATTTTTCTCCTCCTCTTTAAGAATAACGAATCCGTGGATTCAACAATGTGTAAGCAAAGTCGCCCAACAAACGGGTGATGACCGCAATCAGAACGGTAATCATCGCAGCAGCTTCAATGGCATTAAAATCTCCAAAAATAGCTGAGTCATAAATGTATTTTCCCAAACCTGGGAAACCAAAAATTGTCTCTACGACCACCACGCCACCAATCAGCCAGTTCACATGCAACATGATGACCGTAATGGGAGCCATTAATGCATTGCGGAGTGCGTGCTTCATTACAACCCGTCTGTAAGGCAGCCCCTTGATAATGGCTGTACGAATATAAGTGGAGCGCATGACTTCCACCATGCTGGTTCTTGTCATGCGGACAACATAGCCTAATTCAACAGCAGTTAACGTCAACACCGGCAAAATCAGGATTTTTGGATCTGAGAAGATAGCATCCGCGCTTAAAAATACGGACACCGCCGGGAACCACTTCAGCCAGATGCCAAAAATCAGGATCAGAAAAACACCGGTCACAAATTCAGGTGTAGCTGTAAAACCCAGGCTGGTTACGGAGATGATCCGATCGATAAATTTTCCTTCGTTAACCCCGGCAATGATACCGAGGATAAGGGCTAATGGCATCACAATCAGGAACGCCACACCAGCCAGCACCAGGGTATTGCGAATTCTGGGCAGCAAAGTAACCATCACTGCCCGGCCGGTCTGTAAAGAAGAACCTGCATCCCCGCGCAATAATCCCTTTGATAATGGAATGTACTGCTGGGGTCCATCGCCCTCTTTACGCATGCCGGCTTTGGTTAGAATATAGACTTCTTCCCCTTCACCCTGTACCCATTTGACCGCGTTGTTATTGCTATCAACTCCCCAAAAGATGCTTTTTTCATTCCCGGTTTGGTCATCAATAACTGTCGTCCAAACATCACCAGCCGGTTCTTCAATGGTACGCCCATTTTCCTGGCGGATGAGTGTCATTAATTCACCAGAAGACAACTTCCACTGCAAATACTGGCCATTTTTATTGACCCACCACTCTTCTTCACCGGTCTGATCGTTCTCAATTGTTTCAACCGGATACCCAATCAAACGGCTGGCCCTCCAATCATTACCGGCCAGCCAGTTAATGTAACGGAGGTACGCCGGTTGGTCGAGACCTAATTGTAGGCTCAGCGAAGCCCGCTGTTCCGGGGTTGAAAATACCCCCAGGATACGCACTGTAACATCGCTGCCACCAGCCTCCATTAAGAAAAATAATGCCAGTGATACGATTAACATAGTAATAACTGTGGAGAGTAATCCCCGCAGTAAAAATCTTGCCATAAATTTACTCCGAAAAGATAATTAATTAATTTTCAAGATGCCGTTTCTGGACGGCATCTTGAAAAATTGTCTATGCTTTCCAGACATCATAAAACAGATCGTAATCTGTGGGATGCGCCTGAATGTTCATTACATTATTTCTGGAAATACGCCAGACTTTCTTCCAAAAACTATTGGCAATTGGCCCACGCTCCTGGAAAATATCCTCAAGCTGGCACATGATGGCACGACGTTCTTCCAGATCCAGGGTTTGTTCAGCCTGCCCTAACAGCTCGACAAATTCCTGATCCACCCAACGGGTTTCATTCCATGGTACCGGATTGCCATCTTCATCAGCTGTATAAGCCAGTGGTAATACCATGATACCTAATGGACGATGCGTCCACGAAGTAATTCCTAAATCTACTTCTGTCCAGCGATCCCAGAATCCACCCGGATCGGTAATGTCTAATTCAATATCAAAACCGCCTGGTGCCGCTAACTCTTTGAGTGTCTGGGCAATTTCAGGTTCCGATTCGTCGTTTTTGGTTGCCAGTGTTACTTTCAATCCATCGGGATAACCGGCTTCTGCCAGTAAGGCTTTGGCACCTTCGGGATCATACGCTGGAATTGGTTTTTCACAGTATTCGGGATGGATGGGAGCAACATGGGCATCGATCGAAAGATCGCCTTCACCATAATAGCCTAATTGCAGGATCTTTTCGCGATCCTGGCATTTCATCATTGCCTGGCGCACCCTAACATCTGACCAAGGCTCCAGGTCCACCCGCATACGGATTAAATACGCCTGGCCTGTACTGGCTGAAAGCACATTCACATCCGGATTTGTTTTCAATGCCTGCCAATCACTGGGACGTGGCTGGAACATCGTATCTACCTGACCGGATTGCAAGGCTGCAATAGCTGCATCTTTGTCAATCGAAACGTAAATAATTTCATCTAAATAAGGCAGCGATTGACCATCTTCACCCATTTGCCAGTAATCCTCACGTCGTTTCATAACTGCCCGTTCACCTTCTGCATATTCTTCCAACGTGAAAGCACCCGTCCCGACTGGTTGTTTGATGAAATCGCCCTGGAAATCACGGTGTAAAATCACTGCGGGGTAGTGGTAGAGATGTTCCGGAATGCTAATATTCGGTGCATTCAGGTTCCACCTGACCGTGTAATCATCCACTCTGTCAATGCTTTCAGGTCCATCCAGATAGGATAATAAACCTAACATGGATGATCCGACGTCCGGATCCAGCCATTCACCCATCGTGAAGATGACATCATCGGCCGTGAGTTCATCACCATTATTAAACTTGACACCTTTTCGTAAGTAAAAAGTCCAGGTTTTCAAATCATCGCTGGCTTCCCATTTTTCCAGCAAATAAGGACGTGTGATATTGTCCGCACCGGTAATCGTCAGGTTTTCACAAACTTGACGCATGATATTGGAACTCTGGGTCCAGCTTATTCTGGCTGGATGATCGATCAATTGTAATTCCATCGCGCTCGTTAGCGTACCGCCGCGAACAATCCCGCCGGTTTCAACGGGAGCGACAGTTTCAGCAACTGGGCCGGGTGCCGCACAGGCTGCCAGTGTGGATGATAGTCCTAACAAAGTGGCACCACGCATAAAATCGCGACGGGAGATTTTACCTTCTGTAAATTGTTGAAAGAATCCTGGAATCAGGGGATGGACTTTGCCCATTTCCTTTTTGATATTATTATTTTTCATTTTTATCCTCCAATGGTTTTGATTTAATCATTCATTAATAATTGCAACGTAAATTTAGTGAGACAACTGGTGTAGCTGTCACATTATTCTGAGTCTGCTTGATCCCAACTCTGAAATCAAAAATGATACAAGAGTGTAGGGAAATCAACACTTCGGAAAATTATGCCTGCTAAATAATGGCTGTTAATATGTAGAAAGCCAGTCCCCCAAATTTTTCTTCTTGAGTAAAAACTCAATTTAAAAAGCAAACAAATTGCAGACTGTTTCTCTCAGTCTTCACAAAAACATAGAACTATTTACCTCCTCGATGATTGATTTTAAAAAGTATTTTTTTATTATAACATGAATAAATTGGTGGTTTTTTGTGCTGTGTACCAGCCAAACCCCCAGCCCCCAGCCCCTAACCACTAAAAACGCAACCCTCAACCTTAAATCATCGATTACAATCAAATTGTTACTTTTCCAGTTTCGCTCCGATTTAATAGATAGATGATGACAGATTACAGCATTCTTGAAGAATCACAACTCATTCAGCATGCCCGGAAGGATGCACAGGCTTTCGATACACTTTACCGCCGGTATCTGCCGCGAGTGTATCGGTATTGCCTGCAACGCGTGAATGATATCCATCAAGCCGAAGATATCAGCTCGCAGGTTTTCTTCGAAGTTCTGAATGGTTTGATGAATGGAAAATATCAGGAAGGCGGTTGTTTCGCTGCCTGGCTATTCACCATTGCCCGCCGGCGTGTGGTGGATCACTATCGTAAACCACAGCCTGAACCGCTACAAGAATCACATCCATATAACCCCGAGATTCCAAATCACCTGGAAGATTTGGATGAGAAAAAACAACTAGCTGATCTGGTAAAAGGTCTGGATGAAGAACGTCAGGAACTCTTACGATTGCGCTTCGCGGCAGAATTGAGTTTCGAAGAAATTGCATTGATCGATGGACGCAATACCGCCGCTGTCAAAATGGCCATCTATCGTACTGTAGATCAATTGCGTAAGCGCTGGGAGCAAACCGATGAATAAAAATTTTAACTTAACCCAATCAACAATCGATAAAAACTTACAGGCACTCTTTACAAGCCAGCACCCGCAGCAACAATTTGAAGATGAACTAGCCAATAAGCTGCGATCCCACCACCAGCATTTTTATACGTCACCAACCGGGCATCACCATGCTCATTCACCACTGCAGAAACTATTCTGGATGAAATTGCGCGCTCGCCCGGCAACACTGATCCTGAGTATTTTAATTGCAATGCTTGCCTTAACCGGAATCGTCTATGCGGTCGGTCGGCTGAGTGGTTATATCCCCGGTTTCGGTTTTGCCAACAGCAGCCAATCCATTTACGTCTTGAGTGAAGTGGTACAGCTGGAAGAAAATGGCGTATTGACCCAGGTAGAACAGGCCGTCAGCGATGAGAACAAATTTTGGGTGAAATTGAAGGCAGAGAATCTGGTAGAACAACCCATTTCCTTAACAGCCTATTTGCTCCTGGAAGATGGAACGCGAGTGGAATATGAATTGGGCGAAAATAGTTTTTCGCCCGGAGTGGTCTCCTTTGCCTTTAGTTTTCCTGCACTTCCTCCGACTACGACAACGTTAACACTTGCCATTGAAAACCTGATAGAAAAACCGATCCAAATCCCTGTGATTTTAAGACCCATCCGCGCAGGTGAAATATTGCCAGTGGTGGAACAGGGTGAGTACCCCCTATATAGCCCCTTCGAGCAAGGCGTACGTCTTTCACTCGATTATGTTGCCCCTGCTAGCGACCGCACTGTTTTTCAGGTCTCTCTGCAATTCGACGAACCTTATACTATGATCATTGGTCAATGGACAGTTACATTAAGCGACCAGGAAGGGCGGATATATCCACTAACAGAGATCACCCCAGGTAATGTTGACCGCGGGGAGACAGCTCTCTTTCAAACGGTACCATTCAGAGGGAACGAAGAATTAATTCTGACATTGGTAAATGTTCCTCAGATCGAGAAAAATATAAATTTGATGCGGGATTATTCAACAAACCCCGGGAAATTTATCTTTGATCCGGGTGAAAATCCACAACCCGGACAGGTCTGGGAGCTGGATGAACAAGTCCAGGTGGGTGAATTTGACCTGCATGTGGTAAAGGCAGAATTGATCAATGCAGAGGAAATCCTCTTTGAATTTGAAACACATCAGAACATAACCGGAGTGATGCTTTTTGGCGACTCCCCGGATGTCACGAGCGGCCGTGGTGGCGTTCCAATGGGAGATCAGAACTTCAACTCTGTGATTGGTTTTCATCAGCTTCCAACTAAACCGATTGAAATTCAAGTAATATGGGTCTATTTCAGGATTTCCGGTGAATGGCAGCTTGAATGGACAGCTCCAGCCGCTCCTATGGAATCATCTGTGCAGGTCTTCCCGACGGCGACTGAACCTATTCTTCCCACACCGATTGCTACGATACCCATTACGGATGCGCTTTATCTGGAAGTGAAACACCTCTCAGATCAGTTTGACGCTCCTTATCAGCAGGGACCGGGATGGGTGCATATCGTCACGGAACAGCATTCCAAAGTTGTGGAAGGTCAGTTACTTCCCCCACCCTATTATAAATCTGATGAATGGTATCAGATCGATGCCGATGGCTATGTCCAGCGTTCCTTATACACCGATTACACCGAAAACGGTGTTATTCTCCAACAAGTTGCGACCATAGGAAACTACTCCATCAATTTTACATTTGGGGGAGGTGATACCAATTTAACGGAACCTCGCAGGATATCCCTGGATCGGTTGAGTGAATCATTCGTGCACGCCGAAGCGGATCAAAGTGAAATCATCGGCGACGAAGTAGATTGTTTGGATGGTAAACGTTGCTTAATAATCAGTGTCAAAAATCTTTTTGGATCACCCATCCAGCCATCTGGCTCTGAAAAAGCTCTCGGTGGAACGATTTTCAAAGTTTGGATTAATCAGGAAACCGGATTACAGTATAAATTTGAATCCAATTACCTTTATAGCGATGGGAGCGAAGAAGTAAGAAGCACAAGGCAGGTGCTCCTGGTGGAAAAAATGGAAAATGCCCCAGAAGAGATCGTGGGAATTTTGGATCGGGTGGTGTTGCCATAAGGGTTACGGATGAAAATCGTTATCCATATTAAAGCTTCAAATCCGCTTGAAATTCAAAGATATCAATCCCTATTCCCCGTTCCCACCATTGGATTGGGCTGATCCGTACTTGTCCGTAGGGACGAAGGATCGGAG
>JAVEYK010000095.1:0-10295 GCA_034003505.1 Anaerolineaceae bacterium
AATTTATGACTATTTTTTAATATGCACCGATTTCGATTGGAACTTTTTAAAGAGATACTGATGGATGGGATCTTGCTTTTGATCCAGCTTCGCTGCCAGCCGTACGTACGGGTAAAGCATTGATCGGACATTTACCCATTGTCCGATCAATGCTTTACCCTGACACGGACCGATCTCATCCTCCGTGATCACCAGGATACCATGCGAGTGGTTGGGCAAGTGAGACAAAAAATTTCCACAACCAACACCAACAATCCATGGCTTGAATCGTCAGCCAACCCAATGAACTTATTATTTTTTTTGTATCTTCTGCAATGGGATGAAATTTGGTTAATTATTGATGATTCTGTAAAAATTTAGTGTTTCCGCAATTGAAATAGGAATGGACCTGTTATGTAAAACAGGTTGATGAAAACAGATCTAAACCCTTAATGGGTTCAGTTGTGATTTTTTTGATAAATATCCTATAATATGAATTGACGATCTCACCGGACATAGCATTTTGGGTTTAGATCAGAAAACATCGCTGTGTTTCACATGAGACTGGTATCAGGGGGGAACCGCAGTGTTCCCGTCGGTTTGGCATAATGGTTATAAAGATCAGGAGTTGAATCATGCGGGAAGATAGAGATAATCAAATACGACGGACAGCCCGGGTTCTGGAAATCATACAACAAGTAGCTGCTAACCCACGCTATTGGACTCGCCGGCGGTTATCTGAATTTCACCAAATCTCAGAGCGCATGATTCAAAAAGACATTGAACTCATCCGGCTACGCCTGGGATTAACCATAAAAACGGAAGGGGATGGTTATTTCTTTATTCAGCTGCCCCAATTGCCAGCCACGCTTTTTTCTTTCTCGGAAGCAATTGCGTTGCTTTCAGCAGCCAGGGCAGCTCAGGCGCTGCCGGGCGTCAATTCTTCTGAACTTGCAATTGCCATCGCACGTCTGGAGACTGTTTTTCCAGCCGAATTACGGCCCATTTTGCGAGATACTCTCGACCATCTGCCACGTAGTGCTGTTAAAACACACCGTCAAAGCATGTTAACTTTGTTTTATCGTTCTTACTTCGAACAAAAGCAAATCCAAATTTTTTACCAGTCACTTAAAGAAATCGACGGCAGACAGCGTATTGTGGAACCTTATTCGATATTGCCATATGGACGTTCCTGGCATGTTGTCGCTTATGACCATCTTAAACAATACGTACTGCAATTCAAACTCGATCGCGTTCTTAAAGCCGAATTATTGGAAACACCATATCAAAGACCATTGGATTTTGATCTGGATGAATATCTTGGTGATACATGGGGGTTGATGCGCGGAGCAGCCGGCGACCCAGAGCATGTGGAATTGCTCTTTGACGACACTGCCGGGCGTTGGGTCTCGGAAGAACACTGGCATAAAAGCCAGGATATCCAAAAAAACGAAGATGGATCATTCACCATCCACTTTTGGGTTGGCATCACCCCAGAAATGGTAAATTGGATTTTGTATTATGGCGCAAGGGTGAAGGTTAGAGAGCCTGAGTGGTTGAGAGAGAAAGTATTACAGGAACATAGGAAAGCTTCTGATGGTTGAAATAATCGATAAAATGTGCCTTCTTCTTTGGGCAAAAACCAGTGAAGATTCTGTTGATTGGCATCCATTAATATGGCATATGATTGATTCGGGTACTGTAGCAAAAATATTTTGGAAAAAGTATTTGTCCATTTCCTTTAAAAGGTCATTTTGCCAGTTATTTTCATTGGAAGATGAAGAAGCCTGCAATTTGATTAGTTTTTGGGTTAGTTTACACGATATTGGAAAAGCAGGGCCAGCATTCCAAAAAAAATCATCTGACCGTCGTAATTTTTTAAAGAATGCCGGTTATCCTTTCCCAACCACTTTAAGTAAAGAGCATGGCTATCACGGATTGGCTTCCACCTGGATTATAAGAGATTATTTCCTTCAAACATACCCTCAACACCCCCGATTTGGGAATGCACTTGCGATTGTTCTTGGTGGGCATCATGGGGAATTTCCTTCCAATAGTGATATTCTGGACTCAACTTACAAAGCAGATCATTTAGGGAATGTTTTTTGGCAAAAACGACGTGACAAATTAATTGAATATAGTTCTCTTGTATTTAATCCTCCGAAAAACATAGATTTTCCTAATAACCGCATGGAATTCAATCCAATCCTGACAATCATCGCAGGTATTACAACAACATCAGACTGGATTGCTTCGAATACAAATTACTTCTCATACCATCCTGAAGGTAGTTCATTGAGAGACTATGCTAAGATAGCCGAACATCGTGCATTGTTTTCTTTAGAGGATATAGGCTGGGGAGGTTGGAGTCCACCAATTAATCCAGCCCTTTTTTCCGATTTATTTCCGGATTTTGCTCCAAACAACTTACAAAAAACAATTATTGGGAATATTTCGGACTTGAATCCACCATTTTTGCTGATTGTAGAAGCGCAAACAGGAAGTGGAAAAACTGAAGCTGCTTTATATGTTGCCGACTATGAAATTCAATCACAGAAAAAAGCAGGCTTATATATTGCCATGCCTACGCAAGCAACCAGCAATCAAATGTTTGAGAGAACTGTCAAATTCTTGAAACAACGCTACCCAAAAAGTACAGTGAACGTGCATCTCGTTCATGGATCCGCGATATTAAACGATTTCGTAAAAAAGATTCGTTTTTCTGGAGTCAATCAAGATGGAAATGACCTGGCAAATATTGTAAGTGAAGAGTGGTTTTTGCCTCGGAAGAAAACATTGCTGGCACCATTTGGTGTGGGAACAGTGGATCAGACATTTCTTTCGGTCATGCGATCCAAACATTTTTTCTTAAGATTATTTGGATTAAGTAATAAGGTGATCATTTTCGATGAAGTCCACGCTTATGATGTATACATGGTCGAAATATTTAAGCGACTGTTATCCTGGCTGAGAGCGGTGAATACATCCGTCATTATTCTATCGGCGACCTTACCGAGAAATAGCCGGATGGAATTGATTGAGGCATTTGGGGGTGATCCAAGCTGTGCAGAGGATTGCGAATTTCCCCGCCTGACACGGGTAGATGCGAACAAAACGAATGTAATACAGGCAGGGACACCGGAAAACCGAAGAATCGATTTAAACTGGATTGACGACATCGTTATTGAAAAAACGCTGCAGGAATATTGTGGGGCTGGTGGCAATGTTGCAATCATCTGCAACCGGGTTATGCGTGTACAGGAATTATTTGAACGTTTACAATTAGCCTTTCCAAACGTTTTAATAACTGTTTTTCATAGCCGCTTTCCTTATTGCTGGCGGGAGGAAATTGAAGACAAAGTCATCAGTTTATACGGCAAAGACACCAGTAACCGCCCAAAGTTTTCCATTGTGATTGCCACCCAGGTAATTGAACAAAGTTTAGATTTGGATTTTGATCTGATCATCAGTGACCTGGCTCCTGTTGATTTATTGATTCAAAGGATTGGACGATTACACCGCCATACTAAAACAAACACTTTAAGACCGGACAGTTTGGTAACCCCTAAGATTTTCCTGGTAAACCCTTTGATTCAAAAAGATGGAATGCCTGAATTTGGAAAGGATGGTTATGTCTATGAAAAATACATATTAGAAAGAACATATTTCGCCATTCGTACGAAACAAGAAGTCCTTCTGCCTAATGACACCGATGAGTTGATTAACGAAGTTTACTCACAGGAAAAATCCACTGCTGTTCCGGATATTCTTTGGGATCGTATCAAAAAAGATTTTGATGGTATGGTCGGTAAAAATGCCAGCGAATCGATAAAAGCCAGCAACCAATTAATTCCAGATTACTCAACCAATTTCTTAGGGAAGATCGATTCAGCATTCTCAGATGAACACGATCCCCAATCTTACAGCATTATTCAAACTTTGACGAGAAATGCCCCTCCATCGGTGCAAATTGTGTGCCTTCTACAAATAGATTCCCTATTAGTTACACTCTCCGGTGAAAGGCCAATTGATTTAGATAAAGAACCAGGATTTGAAGAAACCAAGGAATGCCTGCAATCAACTATTATCATAACTAATTGGAAGTTTGTTCAACAAATCCTGCACTCGAACCATTGCCCTAGTTGGAAGAAATCGGCCAGTTTACGCAGCAAATATCCAATTATCTTTACGAACGGCAACGCTGTTCTTGGTAATTTTTTGTTGAATCTCGATCGCCATAGAGGTTTAACAATATCAAGCATTTCTTAATCCCGAAAAGGAGGTTTTATGCCGCATCACTATAATTTAATCGTAGAGCCCTGGATCCCCTGTAAATTTATCAATGGTGAATTCCGGTATCTTGGTCTCAAAAAAGTTTTTTCGTTGGCAGGAGACATCAAGGAAATTCAATCCGAATTTCCTCCAATGACTGCCAGTATATTGTTCTTGCTTATTGCCATTCTCTATCGCACACAAAAAATCGAAACCGATGCCGATTGGGAAGACTTATGGAATACTGGTAAATTTAATACCAATCAAATTGAAGTTTATTTTCAAAAATGGCACCAACGCTTTGATTTATTTGATCCTCAACATCCTTTTTACCAGGATCCAAAGATTGGGCAAAGACCTAAAGATGTTAAAAACCTTAACGGGAAAGAATTACAAATTAAATCAGTTAATAGCTTGATTTTGCATTCATCATCTGGGGATTCAGCAACTTTATTCGATCACACCCTAGAGGAACAAGGGCAGGTATTTCATCTGGATGAAATTAGCCGCTATTTACTGATGTTTCAAGCCTTTAGTTTAGGAGGCATGACTTCCGCCAGTGTTTCGGTGGATAAATATTATAATGATTCACCTCATGCCCGAGGAGTCGTTTTCTTCTTGAGGGAAAAAAACCTTTTTCAAAGTCTGATGTTAAATCTGGTAGCAAAACAGGAATGGACGATTGATCGATCTAGTAACGATGTGCCTTGCTGGGAGTTAAACGATCCTTTTCAGGATCCTCGTACAAAACCAGAAGGAATGATCGATTTCCTAACCTGGCAAAGCAGGCGAATTAAACTTATTCCGGAAGAGCTGGAAGAAAATGTTGTGGTTCAAACCCTCTACATAAACCCGGGATTAAACCTTTCCACCGAGTTATTGAACCCATTTTATAACTATCACTTCTTAGAATCGAGTTCTGGAAACCTGGAAAAAAAGCTGCTCCGTTTTTCTGAGAGCAAAGCGTTATGGCGGGATAGCACTGTTTTGTTGGAACCAAAGAGCCGATTGCGCAAACCACCAGAAGCACTTTCATGGGTAAATTCCTTACGAATGGATCATATCATCAGCAGTGAAATTTTTCTATCTGCCTATGGTTTGTGTACTGATCCAGGTAAGAAAAAAGCGTTCTTTTATCGAAATGAAACATTTGATTTTCCTTTGGTTTATCTTCAAGATGAAGAATTACGCAGGCTCTTAAACCGCGGATTGGATTTGGCAAAGGAAGCACACAATCAGCTTTGGGGGTCTCTCAGGCAAATGGCGATGTTGATTCTGTCTTTCAATGCAGACAAGAACGAAGGAAGAAAACCAGCCCCTATGGATGAACAAAATATGTTAATGCATTGGGGAACTCAAGATTATTACTGGAAGGAGCTTGAATTAGCCTTTTATCAATATATTCACGGCTTGCCTGATGATCATGAAAATGCTTTTATCGATTGGATCCAATTTGTACGTCGATCTGCTATCAGAACATTTGAGCATGCAGTCACCCTATCTGGAAATAGTATTCCTGCACTGCGTGCCAGTGCCAAAGCCAAACGGCAGTTGTTATCAGGCATTAATAAAGTACTCACCCTTCAAGGAAAGGAGGAATAATGGCTTCACATTTAAAACCACACCAGGAACGGTTTCTGAATTATCTGTTTGAACAATCAAAAAAAGAGGAGCGCGGAGTTTTGGCAGTCCTAAGGCGAGGATTGAGTACACAACCTGGAGAGGATATGAACATGTATCGCTATGTAGCCAGGTTTATCCCGGAACACGAACGCGGCACACCGAAGGAACGGACTTATTACCTCATTGCCGCTTTATACGCTTATCACCAAATTAACGTAGAACAAGGTAATTTTGGTAATCATATGCGCTCTGCCATAACGGAAATCAATGAGGATGCAACCGAACGACGATTCACCATTCTATTAAATGCCCACCAGGAAGATTTATCAGATTATCTTAGGCAGGCAACTAGTTACCTGAAAACAAAAGAGGTTGGCATAAATTGGAAACAATTATTTGAAGATTTGTTGTATTGGGGCCATCCAGAGAGTTTTGTCCAACGTAATTGGGCAAATAGTTTCTGGGGTTACCAGTTTGATGAAAAAAAATAGAAGAAAAATAAATTAATGGAGGTTAATATGTTTGTAGAAATTCACTTAATCCAAAATTTTGCTCCGTCCAATTTAAATCGTGACGACACCAACAACCCCAAAGATTGTATATTTGGGGCGGCGCGCAGGGCCAGAATTTCTTCACAGTGTCTTAAACGCGCCATCCGCTTTGAACCTCATTTTGAGTCGATTACCGGTGTGCCTATTAGTCACCGCACCCGCCTCATGGCAAGTGAAATCGAAAAAGGATTAATCCATTTGGGCGTGGAAAATGCACTGGCTATTGAGAAGGCAGAAGAATTTTCTAAACATTACAGCAGCAAAAAAGCTAAATTAGAAGACGGAAAAACAAACGTCATGCTTTTCTTAAGCAAAGCTGAAATTTATGAAATTGCCGAAAACCTGGCCAATATTTCCGAAAATGATGAAATTAAGAAATATGCGGAAATTTTTGCAAAAGATACTGTAAATAGACCAAGTGCACCAGATATTGCTATGTTTGGGCGTATGTTAGCAGACCGCCCTGAAACCAATGTGGACGCTGCCTGCCAGGTTGCACATGCCATTTCAACCCATGCTGCTAACATGGATATCGATTTCTTCACAGCTATTGATGATTTACAAAAAGAAGGCGACACTGGGGCTGGCATGATGGGAGTCACAGCCTTCAATTCGGCGTGTTTCTACCGCTATGCCTGTATTGATTTTGACCAGCTTTTAAAGAATTTAAATGGTGATCTGGAGTTAGCGCGTAGGACAGTAGAAGCCTTCATGATTGCCAGCGTACACGCCATACCCAGTGGAAAGCAGAATAGTTATGCCGCGCATAATCCGCCTTCTTTCCTGGCCGCAGTAGTACGAAAAGATAACGCCTGCTGGTCATTAGCAAACGCTTTTGAAAAACCGGTCAACCAGATGAGCCATAAAGGATTGGTACTCGAATCGGTTGAGGCTTTGGATAAATATTGGGAGAAATTATCAGCATTTTATGGCATTCCAGCTGATCCTGTTATTGCCTGTTTGGATGGAGTAGCCGGCTTAAATTCGCTTAAGGATTATCAAGTCGACTCTTTAGAGAAATGGGTGGAGGCAGTCAAAGATCAATTACCTCAGGAGTGAAGCATGGGAACCCTTTTGATGCGTATTGCTGCCCCAATGCAAAGCTGGGGCACGCAGAGTAATTTTACCGTACGTGATACTGGATTGGAGCCTTCCAAAAGTGGCATAATTGGGTTGATATGCGCTGCCTTGGGCAGACCCAGATCTGCAAACCTGGCAGATTTATCCGAATTAAAAATGGGGGTGCGTATTGACCGGGAAGGCGTGATTAAACGAGATTTCCACATCGTTCAGGATGTTCTATTAGGTAAAGGTAAAGGCACGAAAGACAGTATTATTACAAACCGTTATTTTCTGGCTGATGCTGTTTTTCTGGTAGGGCTGGAAGGTGATAACAGTATTTTAACTTCAATCCAATCAGCTCTTAAAAACCCTGTTTGGCAATTATATTTTGGAAGAAAGGCGTTTGCTCCAGCTTTGCCAGTATGGTTAAATGAAGGGTTGAGAGAGAATTATAAATTGGAAGAAAGTCTGTTCTCCTTTCCTTGGATAACAGAATGGAGACAGGTTGACATGCCAGATTTCATCCGTCTGGTAATTGAAATGCCAGATGGAGAACAAATCCGTAATGACGTGCCCTTATCTTTTGAAAAACGCAAGTTTGTGGCGCGGCGTGTCAGCACCCGAATGCTGGCTAGCAGCCTGATCCCCCAGGAGCTAGTATGAATACATATCTGTCTAAATTGCCTCTTAATCCCAAGTCCCGTCAGGTGCAGTCCGAGATTAACAATCTTTATGAATTTCACCGCACAATTATGCAAGCTTTTCCGGCTGACCAGGATAGAAAAAATGCTAGTGTATTATTTAGACTGGAAAATAAAACCAGTGGGTATCCACCCAGCTTGACGGCCCTGGTTCAATCAAAAATCAAACCTGACTGGCGTTTCTTGCAGGAAATCAATCACTACCTGGCAGAGGCGGTTGTCCAGGTGAAAGAATTTAACCCAATAATAAAGCAATCTGATGTTTTCAGGTTTGCATTGTGTGCTAATCCCACCCTCAGAAAAAGTGACACCAAAAAACTTGTTCCAATTGTCAAAGAATCGGATTTAATGGAATGGATTATATCGAAAGGGGATCAATATGGATTTATACCAGAATTAGCATCATTAACGATTCAAAAGCAACCTCCTGTTGTTTTTTATAAAAGACAGGGAAGTAAAAGCCATAAAATCAATTTGGCTTTGGCTGATTTTTCAGGAATTTTAAAAGTCCAAGATCGAGATAAATTCTATACCGGATTGACCATGGGAATTGGCCGTGCCAGGTCATTTGGCTGTGGGTTATTGTCGATCGCTCGTTTCTAATCAATAATGAGTAAGCTTGTTGAACCTTAACAATTAAATAAAAGGGATCAAAATGTCTAATTTACACGAATTACCAAAATTACGGGATAGTCTTACCTATCTTTATGTAGAACATTCAATCATCGATCGCAAAGACAGCGCAATTGAATATATTCAGGAAGATGGTCGTGTTCTGGTGCCTATCGCAACAATTTGTGTACTGATGCTTGGGCCTGGGACAAGCATCAGTCATGCTGCGATTAAAGTGTTGGCAGAAAATGGAGTCAGTGTCCTCTGGGTTGGAGAAGAAACTACCCGCTGTTATGCTCAAGGGCTCGGTGAAACAAAAAAATCATACCATACCCTCCATCAAGCAGAATTATTATTTGATCCGGTCTCCAGGGAACGGGTAGTAAAGAACATGTATAAGTATCGGTTTTCAGAATTTGGAAAGGAAGACGCAAACTTACAGCAACTCAGAGGAATGGAAGGGGCCAGAGTAAAAAAAGCTTATGCAGAAGCCAGTATGGCATATGGCGTTCGGTGGAGTGGTCGTCAGTACAATCGGGGAGCCTGGAGTGACGCAGACCCTATTAACCGGGCTCTTTCCGCAGCAAATGCTCTACTCAATGGCATATGCCATGCAGCCATTGTTTCTGGTGGCTATTCACCTGCTCTTGGCTTTATTCATACAGGTAGGCAGTTGTCATTTGTGTATGATATTGCTGATTTGTATAAAACGGAAATTACAATACCAGTCGCTTTTAGTACAGTTGCTGAGAGTTTACAAAATGTTGAAAAAAGAACCCGAGAAAACTGCAGGGAAAAATTGCGGGAAGCCCGTTTATTACAGCGTATCTTGCCTGATATTGATGCGCTTCTTGAATGTGAAATTGCTTCAGAAGACAGCCTTGGGGAAGATCCTGCATCAGAATTGTGGGAGGAGTTATACTAATGGTTGTAATTATTTTAGAAAAGGTACCCATTGCGTTGCGAGGTGAATTGACCAGGTGGCTGTTGGAAGTAAAAACTGGCGTTTTTGTGGGACATGTTTCAGCACGGGTGCGAGAAAAATTATGGGAAAAGTGTATTCATAATAAACGAGCCGGTGGTGTGTTACAAATATGGAGTACGAACACGGAGCAACATTTCAAAATGCGAATGGAAGGAGAAACAAGTAGGAAAATAATTGAAGAAGAAGGGCTGCAGTTGATAAAAATTCCAGGCGAATTGAAAATATCAAAACGACTTCACATTCAAAAAGAGGATTGAATCGAATAAAAAAAGATGTTCTCTGAATATTCAAACCACCATATATGGCACAATACTTAATAATAATTAGGTAGGGAGAATATATAGTGTTTTCCCCACACACGTGGGGGTGATCCTATAACATCGATATGAATTATTTCAATGGCACGGTTTTCCCCACACACGTGGGGGTGATCCGGCGGTCTTTGCCAGTGATACAGAACCGTCTAAGTTTTCCCCACACACGTGGGGGTGATCCTGCTGCTGCCGCTCA
>JAVEYK010000096.1:0-10129 GCA_034003505.1 Anaerolineaceae bacterium
TGGGCTGTGATGATGACATGTTCCGGGGGGAATTCTACACCGGGTGTGAGGATGTCAACATCCTGCAGCCAGTGGTCGTAATCCACGCTTAATAGCCGATACTCCTGGATGATAAAGTCGTTCTCTACCAGCATGCGACGCATTTCATCTTCGTGAAAATACTGGTAACTCTCCTGCCGCTCGCGTTCCCAGAGTGGTTTGCCTAAAAAGATGATCTTGGTGACGTAGCTGGTGAAATCTCGCGAGCTGAGGGTGATCTTCCCGGCGACATCTTGTTGATATTGGATGCGGAATGGTTTGTATTCACGGGCGAAGGTCTGAAATTTCATCCAGGCATCAGGATTTTGAAAGCGGATCTGTATCGGAGAGTCAAGTGCACCAGCGGCTTCGAGTCCATCAAAGAGGATCAGATACCCACCGGGTTTGATGGTTTGTGCCAGGTCTGCAAAGCTGGTGTGTACATTTGCTTTCCCGATAGGGACATTGATCTCTCCCAGCGAGGGATCATAGGCGTCTGAGAAGACGTGGTGCAGGGCGTTCACCAGAAGCAATAAATCGAATTGCCCCTGAGATTCTAACAGTGCTTTGTCTGTAAAATCACCAGCGAGAAATCGAATCGAGGGAAAATTTTTGCGCGCCACTGCCAGGGCGTTCAAATCGCGGTCAATTCCGATGCTGGTTTGTTCACCGGATGGGCTGCCATGCGCGTCTACCAGAGAGCCGATGATCTGGGCTTCTCCGCAGCCGGCTTCGAGAATCCGCATGGGATGGCTGGATTGGCGTATCAACCTTGAGGCTTGCAGGATGACTTCACCCTTACCCTGCCCCTGCAGGTATTGCAGTCGGGTTTCCCAATAAAAATCCCAGAAAGGGTTTGATAGCATATAACCATTTTAATGGAGATTTGGATTTAGTTTAGTTTAAAGTTGACAGTCCACAGTTGACAGGAAGAAGCTTAAAGCTCAAGGCTCAAAGCTGAAAGGCGAATGGCGAAAGGCGAAAGGCGAAAGGTCAAATTCCCCCTAACACCCAACACCTGAACCCTACACCCTAAGTCCTCAATCCTCAACCCTCAGCCCTCAACCCTCAACCCTCAACCCTAACCAAAAGAATATACAAAGATTATACAATCCTTTGATGACTACCAGGGAACCGGTGATAATTAGATCATAAGGAATGAAATTGATGAAAAATTTTACGAATACATTTCGGGTGAAGGCACCGATCCAGGCAGTGGCGGATTTTCACAGCAGTACCACTGCTCTCAAGCGTCTGACACCTTTTCCGGTGATTGTTCAGATTCACCATTTGGAACCATTAGGGGAAGGCTCGATGGCGGAATTCACGATGTGGTTTGGACCATTCCCGGTGCGATGGGTGGCGCAACATGTGCAGGTTGATCCATTGAATGGGTTTACTGATATGCAAACTGTCGGACCAATGCTGATATGGGAACACACACATTCTTTTAGAAAAATATCTGATCAGGTGACAGAAGTCAGGGACTATATTGAATATGCTTACAGACCTGGGTTAAAACACCTTTGGACGCGATTATTATACGCACCGATCATGCTGCGGGTACTTTTTCTGTATCGAGCTTTTGTGACAAAAAATGCTGCTGCAAGCCGGTTGCAACTTTGATCAATCCGGAGGTGTCATCGCCTCGGGATAAGGAATTGCAGTCATAGTAGGGTTAGATCGTTGCAGGGCAGTTGTCAAATCCGAAAATCTAATGGAAGAGCATAAAAATCAGGCCCTGACCATTACCGAATGCCACTACCAACCCAGCGAATACGACCGAAACCATCGTCATTAGTTTGATCAGGATATTCAGCGAAGGACCGGCGGTGTCTTTGAAGGGGTCACCCACCGTATCTCCAATCACAGCGGCCTTGTGGGCTGGGGAACCTTTTCCGCCAAATTTGCCGACTTCGATATATTTTTTGGCATTGTCCCAGGCACCACCCGCATTCGACATGGTGATGGCCAGCGAAAGCCCGGTGACAAGCGCACCTGCCAGCAGACCGAGTACGCCAGCGATGCCGAAAACGATGCCCACCATGACCGGAATGATGATGGCCACCATGGCAGGAGCGATCATTTCGCGTTGGGCTGCGGCGGTACTGATGGCCACACAGCGGGCGTAATCCGGGCGACCGCTACCTTCCAGGATGCCTTCAATTTCACGGAACTGACGGCGGACTTCTTCCACCATGCCGGTAGCCGCCCGGCCAACAGCGCGCATGGTCATGGCAGAAAAGAAGAAGGCGGTGGCAGCGCCGGTGAAGAGCCCTGCCAACACAGCTGGATTCAGGAGGGAAACGTTGTAAAAGTCCATGAAGTTATCCATGGTCATCAGCATGACCGGAATCATCTCGCCACGCACTAATAACGAGTCTACATGGCGCAGTTCAGATAGCACCAGGCGGATTTCTTCCAGATAGGCAGCCAGGAGTGCCATGGAGGTGAGCGCGGCTGAGCCAATCGCAAAGCCTTTGCCGATGGCAGCGGTGGTGTTGCCTACCGCATCCAGTTCATCCGTGCGCTGACGCACACTACGGTCAAGCCCTGCCATTTCGGCATTGCCACCGGCGTTATCAGCGATGGGTCCATAGGCATCGGTTGCCAGGGTGAACCCCAGTGTGGAGAGCATACCCACGGCAGCAATCCCGACCCCGAAGAGTCCCATGAGCAGATTATTGACACCACCAGCCACGTAGTAACTGACCATAATGCCGATCACCACGGCTGCGACCGGAATACCACCCGATTCCATGCCGACCGCCATCCCTTCGATCAGGGCGGTGGCGGAACTTGTTTCTGCCTGTTCGGCTATATCCTGAGTGGGTTTGAAGGCGTGAGAGGTGTAATATTCAGTAGATTTACCGATGATCAGACCTACCGCCAGACCCGCCAGAACGCAGATCCAGATGGCGAACCAGTTTGGTAACCCCAGGACATACAATAATGGCAAAGAAAGCACTGCGATCCCGAGTGAACTGAGGTTTAACCCGCGACTGAGGGAAGCGATTAATTGGCTTTGGCTGGCATCGTCGTGGGTGCGCACCAGATAGATGGCGAGAATGGAGAGAACGATGCCCAGTGCCGCCAGGACGATCGGGGCGGTGATGAAAATCAATCCCGTTTCCAGAGAGGTTTTTCCCGGGATCAAACCTGATCCTGCCAATGTAACGGCTGCCACCCCCAGGGCTGAAGTTGCCAGAATGGAACCGGCATACGATTCATACAGGTCAGCGCCCATACCGGCCACATCACCCACATTATCACCGACATTATCGGCGATGGTCGCAGGGTTGCGCGGATCATCCTCGGGGATATTGGCTTCCACTTTGCCCACCAGATCGGCACCAATATCGGCAGCTTTCGTGTAAATGCCGCCACCCACGCGGGCAAAGAGTGCCTGTGTGGAGGCTCCCATCCCGAAGCTAAGCATGATGGCAGTAATCTGCGGTAAGGGGTTGGCAGTCAGGCTGATGAAATTATTGGGGAAAAGTACCGGGAATCCAAAGTAAAGTAAGAGGAACCAGAGGGTGATATCCAGCAAAGCAAACCCAACCACGACCAGGCCCATCACCGCGCCGGCTCGTAATGCCACCTGTAGACCTGAATTCAGGCTTTTACTGGCAGCGTGGGCAGCTCGGGCAGAGGCATTGGTGGCGGCTTTCATTCCAAAGAAACCACACAGACCGGAGAACAATCCGCCCGTCAGGAAAGCGAAAGGAACGATGGGATTTTGCAGTTTAAAAAATGATAATACCAGGAAGATGATGAACAATATTGCGAAAACAATGCCTACCACACGATATTGACGTGAGAGATAAGCCATGGCACCTTCACGCACAGCCTGGGCGATGAATTTCATTTTATCGTTGCCTTCCGGCTTTTGCATCATTTGTTTATAAAAAAGAACAGCGAAGAAAAGAGCCACGATCGCGGTGATGGGTCCCAACCACCATAAAAGTGGTAAGGCTGCTCTATCCGCGCCAGTTTCCGTCAGTACCGTCAGGGCTGTCATTGTTCCCTCCATAAGTAAAATTTCCTCCATCATGAAATCTTGGTTTCATCTTCGTGGTCTGTTTGTTGTGGGTGGTGACCCACTCATTACACCCGCTAACTCAAGATAGAAAATGAAATGGTATCTTATTCTATTTTTTCTCTTTCAAGAACAGTAATTATATCGGATTTTAGGGGAGATAGGAAGTGTCGCAGGTTGTCAGGGAGGAATGATGCAGTTAATTTTGAGGAAAACATCAAACAATTAAGCCAAAAATTCGGACAAAATTAGTCCAATATGCCAAAAAGCTGCCAATTTTGGGCAATTTTGCCTTAAAACATGCACATTTAGGCAGGTTGTCAGAATGAATTTTTTCGGTCATACTGGTGTCAAATCTAGAACAATATTTCTATAAAGAAAGGAACGCTATGACCGAAACAGACTCACAGAATCCCCCCGTAAAACCTGTTACCAAATTGCTGCTACTTTCTGAGATGGCAGTGATGGGTGATGACCTATCGAATTATGCCCTCGAGGATGTTATTACCTTCCTGAGAAAGCTAATCTGGCGCTATTACGAATACATCGATGAAAAATTGGAAAATGATGAAGACTGGGGCAAGGCGATGGAGATTTTGGGGCGGGCAGCAGCTCGCTTGGGACGCCTGGTGGAGATCCGCAAAAAGGTTTGTGATGGCGCGAATACCAAAACGACGCTGCATCAGGAAGTGCTGGAGATTCTGGCTGAAATTGATCATTTGATCATTGAAAAGGATCAGGATGTTAATGCCTAAAGAAAAACGCGCTCTCAAATCCGCTCTCAGCGATCCCTGCCATTTTGCAACCCTGGGTGGATTAACCTTACGTGCGTACCAGCGTGACGTGGCCCTGGCAGTCAGTTCCTCAGTGTTGAAAGCTAGTGGTTATTCCTTTGTGGTCATGTTTCCCCGCCAAAGTGGCAAAAACGAACTGCAGGCCCAGTTAGAAGCCTATTTCTTAATGCGTTTCATCCACATTGGCGGGGAACTGGTCAAAATTTCACCCACCTGGAAGCCGCAGAGCCAGAACGCCATGCGCAGGTTGCAGCGGGTGCTCAGCCGGCACCCCTTGTTGCAGGAAGCCTGGCAGAAAGATTCGGGCTACCGTTTCAGTGTGGGGCGGGCAAGCATCACGTTTCTCTCCGGTTCCCCGGAAGCCAATATCGTCGGTGCCACTGCCTCAACCCTCTTACAGGTGGATGAAGCTCAGGATGTGTCGCTGGAGAAGTATGACAAGGAGATTGCCCCGATGGCAGCCAGTACCAATGCCACCCGTGTTTTTTGGGGAACCGCCTGGACCGAAGACACCCTGCTGGCAAGAGAATTGCGCCTGGCACAGAAAATTGAAACCAGAGACGGCATCCAGCGCGCATTTGTTTTGAGCGCGGATGATGTTGCCCGTGAGGTGCCCGCCTACGGTTTGTTCGTGCAAAAACAAGTTGCCATGTTGGGGCGCGATCACCCGCTGGTGCGCACGCAGTTCTTTTCTGAAATTCTGGAGAATGGCGGCAGGCTCTTCCATGATGGCCGTCTGGCTATCTTAAAAGGCGGGCATGGGTTGCAAACCAGCCCGCAAAGCGGGTCAATCTATGCCTTTTGCCTGGATGTAGCCGGGGAGGATCAGGGTTTGAGCGCAGCCGGTGTGCTGAGCAACCCGCAGCGGGATTTCAGTGCGCTGACGATCTTCGCTATCCATAGTCAGCCAACTGCCTGGGGGATGCACCAGAATCATTACCGGGTGGTTCAGCGCCGAGCCTGGCAGGGTATCTCGCAGAGCAGTTTGTTCGAGCAATTGCTGGCACTGGCGAAACTCTGGAATCCCAGGCAGGTAGTGGTGGATGCCAATGGCGTGGGGGCCGGGATTGCCTCATTTTTACAAAGAGCATTGCCGGGGCGAGTCATCCCCTTTCAATTTACAGCAGCCAGTAAAAGCCGCCTGGGTTGGGATTTTCTGGGTCTGATCGACAGTGGCCGCATTAAAGATTACCGGGAAGATACCGACGAACAACGCCAATTCCTGGCGCAGGCGCGCGCTTGTAAATCCAGCACCTCGATTGGTCCGGAACGCCTGTTACGCTGGCAGGTTCCGGCCGGGACGCGTGATGAGCAGGGGCAAGCCGTGCACGATGACTGGTTGATCTCGATGGCTTTGTGCGCGGTGCTGGAAACACAACCCTTACAGCCCGGGCAGCAGACCACTATTATTGCGGCCGCGGACCCATTAAAGGATATGGACTTTTCCAATCATGGCAGGAAAGGCAAACGCTTTTAGATTTTTTATGCAGCAAACAAGGAGTGATATGAAGATCAACATACTTAACCAAATTCGACAATTATTTACCCCACAGCGCCGGCAATCCTTGCAGACCCTGCCAGATTGGCCTTTCAGCCTGGCACCGTTCGAGTCACGTGACCGGCTGCCGTATGATCAGCAGACCATCCTGCAGCAGGCACTGGAAGCCTGGCGCAGCAATCCGCTGGCGCGCCGGATTGTGGGGCTGACCAGTCAGTATGTGGTGGGAGGCGGTATCCGCATAAGCTGCGATCACGCAGAGACGGAACAATTTTTAAATCTCTGGTGGCGGCATGAATTGAACCAGTGTGCACTGCGCATCTATGAATGGTGTGATGAACTGACGCGGGCCGGTGAGCTGTTTTTTCTGCTTTCCAGTGATGCCGCCGGGATGACCTATGTGCGGGCGGTACCGGCGGCCCAGATCACTGCCATTGAGACGGCAGAGCATGATTTGCAACAGGAGTTCAGCTATTTGCAGCAACTGGAGGGGTTCAACCATGAGAGCCGCACCTGGCTGGCTTATGACAGCCGCAACGATTCACCCGAGCAGCCGGTGATGGTGCACTTTGCCATCAACCGTCCCCCCGGGGCGGTGCGCGGGGAAAGCGACCTGGCACCGCTGTTGGTGTGGTTGAACCGCTATGCAGTCTGGCTGGAGGACCGAGCGCGCCTGAACCGTTATCGCAACGCTTTTTACTTTGTGGTCAAATCACGCTTTTTAAGTGAAGCCGAACGGGCGGCCCGGCAGTCGGTCTTGAATTCAGTGCCACCCACCCCGGGCTCGATTCTGGTCACGGATGAATCGGAACAATGGGAGGTGATCCACCCAAGGCTGGAGAGTCACGAAGCCAGCGCGGATGGATTGAGCATCAAAAAGATGATTGCGGCTGGCGCTGGTTTGCCCCTGCACTTTCTGGCAGAACCGGAATCCTCCACTCGCAGCACGGCTGAGGCTGCCGGCGGCCCAACTTTCCGGCATTTTGAACAGCGCCAGTTGTTCTTCAGCGAGATGCTGCGCCAACTAGCTGTGATGGCTGTACGCCGCAGAGCCATGTTTGACCGCAGCATTGATCCCAAAGCCAGTATTCAGGTACAGGCGGCTGATTTGAGTGCCCGCGATAACGCTGCCCTGGCGATTGCCACCCAGGCTGCCAGCAACACCTTCTTTGATCTCTTCGACCGCGGGTTGATTGATCGCGAAGAACTGTTGCGCATGGTTTACCGCTTTGCCGGGGAGGTGCAGGCGCAGGATACAAACCCAGTGGACGTGGGCGACCCGGCTCGCCAGGTGGTCGGCAAACCTGGGGTGGGGAAGACAGGCAGCAACAAAGTAATTAACCCCGAAAACGCAGAGCCACGCGGGATTGCCAGTTTGTAGGACCAGGAAGGAGGTAACAGGAAAGAATTCAGTTTTTTGCATATTCAATATTCGAAAGGAGCAGATATGACAGAAGAAGTTCAACAATTTCGAACCCATTTAAAACTGCAGGACTGGACGCCAGCTGCAGACGCAACAGAACAGCACCGAAATCGAAATACTATGTTCGAAGTCACCGCCATCACCACCGGGGTGGGCAATGGCTGGCACTTCACCCAGGAAGCCTTGCAGGCGTCACTGGCATTGTGGGAGGGGGTGGAGGTCTTTATTGATCACCAGCAACCCCTCACCCAACGCAGCCTGCGTGATTTGGCCGGGGTGGGGTTTGCCGCACGCTACGACGAAAGTTGCCAGGGGGTGGTATTAAAACTAAAGCCATCCGGCCCGAGTGCCCAGATGCTGGCGGATATTGGCGCGGAATGGCTGGCAAGCCAACCCCCGCGCACGCACCTGGGATTCAGTGCTGATGTCGTCTTTAGTGCCGCCGGCAAGGTCGTTCAACAAATTATCAAAGTAATCAGTCTGGATCTCGTTTATCGCCCGGCCAGAGGCGGGGTTTTTAACCGGATCTTAAAACCACAAACACAACCAATGGAGGATGTTATGCAAAACGAAAATGTGCAATTAAGTGAAACACCAACCAACGAACCCACCAACCCAGAGTCTCAGCTTTCGGTGGAGTTTCAACAAATCAAGCAGGACCTGCTGCAAATGAAATTAAAGGAAAGCAACCTGCCGGAACCCGCGCAAGTGGTGCTGCGCAAACAATTTGAGCAGCGCCCGTACCAGATGGCAGCACTGGATCAGGCCATTCAGGAACAACGTGAATTGGTGGCAGCCTTACAGGGCGGCAAGGGCATTCGTGGTGCTGGGCGCATTGAAGAGATGCGATCAGAGCGAGATCAGTTGCAGGCAGCCGCTGATGATTTGCTGGGTGCTCCGCGAGAAACGAATATGCAGAATGCCAGGGTAGCCCGCCTGAACGGCATCCGTGAGTTGTACCTGCACATGACCGGCGACGTTGACTTCCACGGTCGTATGTCTGCCGAACGGGTGCAATTGGCAGATAGCGACAGCCTCTCAAACGTGCTCAAGAACAGCTTCAACAAGATCATGCTGCAGCAATGGGAGCAGTTAGGCAAGGCCGGTTATCGCTGGTGGGAGAAGGTCGTGAGGGTGGAGCACATGAGTTCCTTGCAACCGGTGAGTGGCATTCTGTTGGGTGAGGTGAGCGCGCTGGGGGTCATCTCAGAAGGCGGCAATTATGGGGAGCTGGAAATCAGTGACAGCGGAGAAAGCCAGTCTTTCCGCAAGTACGGTGGGCTTTTGCCGATCACCCTGGAGATGATCGACAAGGATGAGACCCATAAACTGCGCCAGCTACCGCAAAAAATGGCAGCCAGTGCTATTCGCAATATCTCCAGCCTGGTGGCAGGTCTGTTCAGCAGCAGCAATGGCACCGGTCCGATCATGGCAGATGGGGCACATGTTTTTGATGCCACGGTGCACAAAAACCTGGGAACCACGGCTTTGAGTGCCGCCAGTTTTGAAACAGCCAGCCAGGCAATTTACCAGCAGAGCATGATCTCGAACGATACCGCCAAGCCGATGTTGGCAGTGGATGCGCGTTATCTGCTGGTTCCTCGGGCGCTGCGCCTGACCGCGCGCCAGATCCTGTACCCCACCTTCGAGCGCGAGAGCAACATCTTCTCAGAGAATATGCTGCGTGGTGAACTGGGGGATGTGATCAGTGTGCCGGATTGGACGGATGCCAAAGATTGGGCAGCCATCGCCGACCCGTACCTGGTGCCAGGCATCATCATTGCCGAACGGTTCGGATTGATACCCGAAATCTTTGTGGCCGAACAGGAGCAGGGATTCGACATGTTGCACAACGACACGATCAATTTGAAGGTGCGGCATTTCCTTTCGGTGTTCGTGGCGGATTACCGGCCGTTGTATAAGGCGAATGTGGCGTAGGAGTTGACAGTCGATAGTCAACAGTTGACAGGGAAAAGGCGGTAGGGGTAAAGCATTTGATGCTTTTCAAATGCTTTACCCAACAATAACAACAAAAGGAGAAAATCATGGAGAAATGGAAAATGTTATTAGGATCGCGGAAGTTTTGGGCGGCAGTGGTGGGATTGGCATTCCTGGTGATCAGGCATTTTGATCCGGCTTTTGAGGTGCCCGAGAACGAAACAATTGCGGTCGTGTCGGTGTTGGCGGCCTATATTTTGGGCGTAGCCGTCGAGGATGGTTTGAGGAATGGGTAGGGGCAATGGCTTGTCCCATCTGTTCCAACTAAATCGACACAGAAGGTGGAAAGCAGCAATAAATTTGGCTTAAAGACACAATATTCAGCTTCAACTCGAGATTTTACTAAATGGATTGATGTT
>JAVEYK010000097.1:0-10044 GCA_034003505.1 Anaerolineaceae bacterium
GGGATTTGACGGGCAAGATGGACAGCCGCAGAGAAGGATACCAATTGGTCTTCACTTCCAGACATTACCAGTGTAGGGCAGGTGATCTCAGACAATTGACTGCGCAGGTCAAACTGCTCCAATGCACGCAGATCTGCGTACCACAGGCTGTTCCGTATGCTGGCCAGGCTTTTGTAGAGGTTGGTATACCATTGGGTTTTACCATGTTGTGGTGCAAAATAAATTTCCAACAAATTCAAAGCCCTTTTTTGCACCGGAGAATTTCGAAAAAGGTTGACCAGGGTGGGGTCTACCTGGAAGCAGGCAGCAGCGGAGATGCATACCAGACCAGCCACATGTTGTGGATGATCAGCAGCCAATTGCAATGCAATCGCTGCCCCCAGTGAGTGCCCTACCAGCATGGCACGGTTGCATCCCAGATGAGCAATGAAGTCGATAATAGCAGATTGATAGCCAGATACATGGTGAAAAGCTGTTCCCTCAGACTTTCCATGCCCGGGCAGGTCGATAGCATAGACGTTGAAATCCCGCAGCCGGCGAATCTCCGCTGGCCAGGTTAGATGATTGCTGCCAGCACCGTGTAAGAGAATCACCGGTGGACGTGAAAATGATCCCCCCTGGTGTTGGGTATAGTAGATATTTGCCAGAACTGGCATGCTAGCCTCGTTGGTTCGAGATTATGATTTCTGCAGATCGATCTTCCCGGCCTGCACTCTTTCGATGGCTGCCGGGGTGAGAGGAATGAAGATTCGGATCCGGGTGCCTTTTCCTGGGACTGAATCGATGTGTAACAGTCCACTGATTAACTGCGTTCTTTCATTTAAGTTTACCATACCCAGACTCCCCCGGTGGCTGTACTTCTGGTTGACCTTTTCTACATCGAAACCAACGCCATTGTCCATAATCTCGAGGACGGCGATCTCTTCATCGGTATCTGTGAACCGCAGGCGTACCAGTATCAGTTCGGCTTGTGCATGCTTACGAGCATTGGTAACGCCCTCTTCTGCCAGATAGAACACTGTGGAATGTTTGCTCTGATCAAGTTGTTCAACCACCTTTTCGTCTGCTTCCACGCGCACTTTTTGTTGGTAGGTGTGTAGATTTTTCTCGGCAATGGTATGCAAGCCAGCCACCAGGCCGTCTATTTCCAGGGTGAGGGGGCGTAAGGTGAAGAGCATGTGGCGTAGCTCACCGGTAGATTGGCGGGCGAGTGTCTCGATACTGGCCAGTTCGGCTGCCACATCTTTAGGCTTATGGAAAAGCAGGCGCTGGGCAACACTCAGACGCATGGCGATGGAAGCGACCGCCTGGATGGGTCCGTCATGTAGACTGCGCGCAAGTTTCTTACTGGCTTCCTCTTGCGAATTGATTATGGTCTGTTTTTCTTGTTCTACCTGCTGGTAGAGGCGGGCATTCTGGATGGCTATGACAGCCTGACGACTGATCAGGTTCAGGGCTTCGATCTTTTCCGTTGTAAAGAAATCCCGGTCCGGATGGCCGAAGAGCATGACACCATAATCATCCATGCCGCGTGCGAGCGGAAAGGTGATGGCGACTTTGCAATTCTGCAGCGAGGTGATCTTCCACAGTTCGGGATCTTTAGCGGGATTGTAGGTGATTTGCGGCTCGACCTTCTTGAGCGTGTCGAGCAGAAGTCCGCTGTTGGCTGGGAATTTGAGGTTGGTATCGGTGGGTGAGAAGCGCCGCGAGTTTACCACGATTAATTTGGATTCATCAAAGAGCAAAACAGCTGAGGTTAATTTATCCTGGTTCGGTTGAATGATATCGATGGCAGATTGGCTGAGTTCGAGCATAATATCCAGCACAACAGTGTAATCCAGGGTTGAGTTGAGTGTCTCAACCAGGGAGGAAAGGGATTGCATGCGCCTCTGATAATGTTGGCTGACGCGCGTTTCAATATCATGCAGCAGTTTATCGGAGGTGAGTTCCTTTTTACGGATGCGCTTGAATACCAGTGTACTGGCAAATCCGGCAATGGCGGCAATGGTGAAATTCAACCCCAGGATGATGGCATAGGGCAGCCAGACGGTCAGATTTTCAGGGTTGAGATAGATAGCGTATCCAATCTGAGCTGCTGAAAAGAGCAGAGCCAAAAGAAAAGCACCCCGCCACTGAAAAAAGATGGCAGCATTCACGATCACCACAACGCCAATCCAGACCAGGGAGCCAGTCAACGCACCACCCAGAACAAATAGAGCAGCTGTGAATGCAAAATCGCAAAACAGATTGACCGGGCGATGTAGCGGCATGCGAACATTGATAATCGCCAGCGAGGTCATCACGATGTTCCAGAATGCAATCAGACCCAGTAGAATGATGATGATCCAGTCAAAATTTGCCCGATTGGCGAAGGTTATGCCCAGAATAAAAAGAGCCAACCAGCGCCAGGAGATCACGAGCCAATCGATTAAGTAGGGGTAAGGTTTATGAGTTTTTTTCATGGATACCCTTGAACAAATTGATGAGAAAGATCACGCATGCTATTAATCATACAGGAAAAATTGAGAAATTGTTAATTCTCATTTATTGTTTCTTTATGATCATCCGAAGGTAGAAGGTGATTTTGTGGGCATTTGCCCGCCTGAAACAACCATATCGCAAATAATCGCGCTGAAACCATTTTCCCGATAATTTAAGGTTCTTTTCACCTTTGAGAAACTGTCTGTGTGCTAGAATCGAGTCATCAAGCGATACCAAGGTGCGAAAATGAGCGTTGCATTTGAGACAATCAAACAGTTCTTTTCCGAAGATGAGTGGTTTTATGTGGAATCAGCAGACCACGGCGTGCTGGTTTTAAGAATGAATCATTGGGGTGAGAACGGACGTTTTTCGTGCCAGGCAGAATATAACGAAATGCAGGATATCTTTTATTTTTACAGTTATTTTCCCATTAATGTGCCGCAGGATAAACGTTTAAAAATGGCAGAATTTATTACGTTGGTCAACTATGGGATGCGCATTGGCAATTTCGAGATGGATTTTGAAAGTGGTGAAGTACGTTTTCGCACCAGCATCGATTTTGAAGGGCAGGGATTGAGTTATGCATTGGTCTCGAATCATGTTTATCCGAATGTGTGGATGATGGATCGCTACCTGCCGGGATTATTTGCTGTTGTATATAGTGATAGAGAGTCGAATGAGATTTTAAAATCAATAGAGGAGTAAATCATGGAAATTATTGAAGCATTGTTAACACGCCGGAGTGTGAGAAATTTTAATTATCAACCCATACCACAGGAGACCATCGAATTGCTGCTAAAGGTGGCCATGCACGCACCATCTGCCCGCAATCGTCAACCCTGGCAATTTTATGTGATCACAGATCGGGAAATCCTTCGGAAGATCCCGGATGCCCATCCGTTTGCTGCGATGGCACCAGAAGCTAGCATGGCAGTGGTAGTATGTGCCGATGAAACGATTTTACCCTATCCGGAACGCTGGAGTCTGGATTGTAGTGCAGCCACCTTAAGTATTCAGTTGGCAGCCCATGGATTGGGATTGGGTGCAGTCTGGTGTGGGGTGTATCCTGACCCAGATCGACAACGCGAAATGAAAAATCTGTTAAAATTGCCTGATAATATCCAACCTTTTTCTCTGGTCCCCATCGGCTATCCGACAGAACCGCTGCCGGTTGTAGACCGCTTTTTACCTGAGAGAATTCACATCAACCAATGGTAGGGAGGCAGCATGATTAAAGCACGTGCAATGCTGGGCGCAGTTAGGGAATATCGATTTTTAGGGAGCGAGTTGTGGGTGGATTGTGGCGATCCCCACATGCGTGTGACATTCCTGAAGCCAGAATTGGTGCGCGTGCGCATAGTTCCCGGTGGTGATTTCGAAGAAGAACATAGTTGGGATGTGCCACTGGCAGATGAAGCCTTTCATGCTGTGGAGGTTAATTTACAACAAACGCAACATGCGTTATTTCTGAACAGTGCCGCATTTACGGTAAGGATTGACAAAGATACTGCGTTACTGGAAATGTTAACCACGGACGGCAAGAGCTTTTTTACGGATGCATCCTCGCCGGTATGGGAAGAAGATCGCTACTGGTTCACCAAACGGATTGAAAATGGTGAAAAGTATTACGGGTTTGGAGAACGTGGTGGCAGGATGGAAAAGCAAGGCCAGACGATGAAGAACTGGGCTACTGACCCATCTGAACCGCATACGGCCTTTGTGGATCCAATGTATATGGCAATCCCGGTATATCTGGTAATGAGTCAGAATTTTGCGTATGGGGTGTATGTCAACAGCACCTGGGAGAGCACCTTCGATCTCAGTAAGAGTGGACAATTACGCTTTGAATCCTTGGGTGATGAATTGGATGTTTATATTGCCTATGGTCCTCAACCCCTGGATGTGCTTGAACATCTGAGTGAATTACTGGGACGAATGCCGATGCCGCCCAAATGGGCATTAGGATATCACCAGAGCCGTTGGAGTTATGGCAACGAACAGGAAGTCCGTAAACTGGTGAGCACCTTCCGTGAGAAAGAAATCCCTTGCGATGTGATCCACCTGGATATCGATTATATGGATAATTACAAGGTTTTCACTTGGGATGATGAACGCTTCCCGACACCGCAGCGCATGCTGGAGGATTTGAAACGGAAGAATTTTCGGGTGGTGACCATCATTGACCCGGGTGTTAAGGTGGATCCGAATTACGCTGTTTACCGTGAAGGGATGGAACGCGCATATTTCGTGCGCGATGCGCGTGGCAAGATCTGCTCTGGCTATGTCTGGCCGGATGAGTCAGTATTCCCGGATTTCAGCCGCAGCGAGGTGCGCGATTGGTGGGGAGATTGGCAGCACGGGCTGATCGAACAGGGTGTCTGTGGCATCTGGAATGACATGAATGAACCCACCGTCTTCGAAAAACCTTTCAGCCTGGGAGGTGGACGGGGTGGTACATTACCCTTGAAAGCTGAACAAGGCGCTGCCGAAGAAGTCACCACGCATGCCGAATTACATAATTTATACGGATCACAAATGGCACAGGCATCCTATATAGGCATGCGCAAGTCAAAACCAAATGAGCGCGCCTTTCATCTGACGCGTTCAGGATTTGCAGGCATACAGCGCTGGTCTGCTTCCTGGATGGGTGATAATGGATCGTGTTGGGAGCACCTTGAAATGTCGATGGGTCAGCTCATCAATATGGGCATTTCCGGGGTGCCATTTGTGGGTGCGGATATTGGTGGATTCTTTGGGAATGCCACCCCTGAACTATTCGCACGCTGGATACAGATAGGTTCATTGTACCCCTTCAGCCGCGGTCATTCCTGTACCGGTACGATTGCGCAGGAACCCTGGCAGTTTGGTGAAGAGGTGGAAAACATTGCCAGAGAGTATCTGTCATTGCGTTATCGTCTGATGCCTTATTTATATTCGGTCTTCTGGAAAGCAAGCCAACGTGGTTACCCGATCTGGCGCTCGCTTTTCCTGCATTACCCAGAGGACAAACAAACAGCACACATTGATGATCAGGTCTTGATTGGCCGTTATCTGATGGCTGCTCCGATCCTCAAACCGGGTCAGACCGCTCGGCAAGTGTACCTGCCGGAGGGTACCTGGTATGACTGGTGGGATGGTTATCGCTATGAGGGCGGGCGTTATATTCTGGCTGAAGCCCCCATTCAGCGGATGCCCTTGTACGTCCGCGCTGGTGCTGTCATACCTATGGGACCCGCCATGCAATACGTGGATGAAAAGCCATTAGAGCCCCTCAGTTTGCATCTTTTCCCGGGTGATAAAGCGGATTTTACTTTGTATGAGGATGATGGGGTCAGCCTGGATTACGAACGGGGAAAATTTGCCACCACACGATATCAATTGCGGGGAGATGATCGCATGGCTGAAGTTGAAATCTTTGAACGGGAGGGCAATTATGAAATCCCGGTGCGTTCCTTACATGTGATTTTGAGAGATGGCCGCCATTACCAACAAAAGCAATTTGTGGACAGCGGAAATGCCCGCATTGTCCAGTTTCAACGGATGATTGGTCCGTAAGAAAAAATTGCGCTTTCTGGATGAACTCTCGAAAGCGCTTTGTTTTTTGAACGATTGAACGAAGGGAGCCAGATATGAACAGCTTTACAACCCCTGCATGGGTACATCATGCGATTATTTACCAGATATTTCCGGATCGATTTGCAAAATCGAAAAAGGTGCTGAAGCCCAATCACCTGGAAAGCTGGGATTCAGCCCCCACCACACATGGATATAAGGGTGGGGATCTATTAGGCGTGTTCGAGAAGCTGGATTACCTGCAGGATCTGGGGGTGAATACAATCTATTTCAATCCGATCTTTCAATCTGCCAGTAACCACCGCTATCATACCCATGATTACTTCCAGGTTGACCCGATGCTGGGTAGCAATAAAGCTTTCAAGAAATTGCTGAAAGAAATCCATCGCAGAAATATGCGTGTTATATTGGATGGCGTTTTCAATCATGCCAGCCGTGGATTCTTCCAGTTCAATGACATCCTGGAAAATAGTGAGAAATCTGCTTATCTGGATTGGTTTGATGTACATGGCTTTCCTCTGAATGCTTATCAGGGTAAGCCGAATTATCGCTGCTGGTGGGGTTTACCTGCCCTGCCAGAATTTAATACGGACAACCCGCAGGTTCGTGATTTTATCTTCTCGGTGGCAAAATATTGGGTGGATGAGGGCATCGATGGCTGGCGGTTGGATGTTCCGCAGGAGATTGATGACGACTTATTCTGGCAGGAATTCCGTCAGGTGGTTAAAAAAGCCAACCCGGAGACCTACATCACCGGAGAGATTGCCACTGACGCCTCGCGCTGGCTAGCAGGGGATCAGTTCGATGGTGTGATGAATTACCTGCTGACCTATGGAATATGGAAGTTTTTTGGCGGTGAGGATGTTAACCAGGAATTATTTGGTCAATGGCTGGTTGCGCATGCGCCTGATCTGAAGATTGAGACTGTACAGGATTTTGCAGGATATGTGCAGGAATTGTTGCAAAAGTACCCACACCAGGCGGTTCTGGCTCAAATGAATTTGCTGGATAGCCACGATACAGCGCGGTTTTTGAGTCTCCTGAATGGGCACAAGGATTTAATGTTGCTGGCGGTATTGTTCCTGATGACCTATCCCGGTGCACCCTCCATTTACTACGGGGACGAGATCGGTCTGGATGGTGGTAATGATCCGGATTGTCGCAAGCCTTTTCCCTGGGATAATAAAAAGTGGGATTCACAGATGCTGGGCTTCTATCAACGCTGTATCAGCATGCGTAAAGCTTATCCGGCTTTAAGGGATGGAGATTTCAAGGTGCTGTACGCACAGGATCAGGTGCTGGGCTATCTGAGAAGTAAGGGGGAAGAAAAGCTGCTGGTGGTAATCAATCGCTCACGGGAAACCCGGCATATCGATGTGGACGTGAGTGGCGTATTGCCAGAGGGCGGTGTATTGCAGCACGTGCTGGCGAATGGAGAACTGCTGGTGCAAGGTGGTTTTGTGAGGGAGCTGGTGCTTGCACCGGTGAGTGGGGTGGTGATGAAGCAATTAGATGGTAGCTGATAGCTGGTAGGCGAAAGGCGAAAGGCGAAAAGCGAAAAAGGTGAATTATGATTATGAGGGATGTTTATGATGGATTATCATTTTTGTAATCAATCATAAAGCATCAAGAAATCATAAAAATCCTGTAAATCCCAGTTCTGATTTTACACTATACAAAGTTTATACAAATGATCCGCCTCCCTTTATAATTATCAATATTGAAAAATTTCAGGGAGCGAAAATGAATTCTGTAGACATGCAAGGCAAAATTGTAATGGTAACCGGGGCGACAGGTGGGATTGGGAAGGAGACAGCAAAGGCGCTGCATAAAATGGGGGCGCGGGTGGTGATTGTCGGACGCAACCCACAGAAGATAGCTGCTGTGGTGGAGGAGTTGAAGGGGCAGCATCCATCCGGGGCTGAGGTGGAAGGCATGCTGGCTGATTTGTCTTCCCTGGCGGACATTCGAAAGCTGGCGGAAGAATTTAAACAGAAATATAACCAGCTGGATGTGTTGGTGAACAATGCCGGGGCATATTTCACCCGCAGGATCGAGAGCGTCGATGGATTTGAAATGACATTTGCGCTCAATCATCTGGGATATTTTTATCTGACAGATTTATTACTGGATTTACTAAAGGCCAGTGCACCGGCAAGAATTGTAAATGTGTCGTCTGGTGCGCATCCCATGGGGAAAGTCAATTTTGATAATCTGAATTCCAAGGGATTCTTTATGGGATGGACAGCCTATGCTAATTCAAAGCTGATGAATATCCTCTTTACCCAAGAGCTGGCGCAGCGTTTAGAAGGGACGCGGGTTACAGCGAATGTATTGCATCCCGGATTTGTGGCTACGAACTTTGGTCATAATGGGAAAGGCCTTTGGAGCTGGTTTGTTAAATTGTCACAAAAAGGTGCAATTACCCCTGAACAGGGCGCGCAGACCAGCATTTATCTGGCTTCTTCTCCTGAAGTTGCCGGGGTCAGCGGTGCTTATTTCCATAATTCCAAGATTGTGCAGCCATCCACAGCCGCTCAGGACGATGAGGTTGCCCGAAGATTATGGGAAGTGAGTAAGAAATTGGTTGAGGAAAAAGAACTGAAAAATTAAATTTCCAAAAATCACCCACCACCTCCTTTTATAGAAATATTACAAAAAACTGAATAATGCCGAGTGGATGCTGAAATCAAAGTGGAATCCAGACCTGATGAATTTTGACCGAGTATAATATATGTAAATCGAATTTTAAGATGAGCAGGAGATGACTGCATGGATCGTAAAATACGTGTATTAATCGCCAAACCCGGTCTGGATGGACACGATCGCGGTGCAAAATTAATCGCCAGAGCATTACGCGATGCAGGCATGGAGGTCATTTACACCGGACTGCGCCAGACACCCCAAATGATCACGACAGCGGCCTTACAGGAAGATGTGGATGTGGTGGGGCTTTCCATCCTGTCCGGCGCGCATATGACCCTGATTCCGCGGGTGTTGGAAAACCTGAAGGAAGTTGGGCTGGGGGATGTGGCAGTGTTTGTGGGTGGCATCATCCCCGAAGAAGACTGGCCAGCATTGCAACAAATGGGGGTTCGCGCGGTGTATGGTCCAGGGACAACTACTCAACAGGTCATTGACGATGTGCACAGGCTTGTCTCAGGACAGGCAGAAGAGTAGACATGCGTAGCAGCGGCAAGCTAGATGTGCCGGCGCTGCTGGCAGGCAATCGGCGTGCTTTGGCGCGTGCATTAACCGAGGTTGAAAATGACAGTCAGGCAAGCCGGGCAGCATTGGATGCTCTTTTTCCTTACAGTGGAAAAGCGCATATGGTGGGGGTCACCGGCTCGCCCGGTACGGGAAAATCCTCGCTGGTGAACCAGATGACACGCTTATTGAGAAACCCAGGCGCAGGAGAACCTCATAAAGTTGCGATTGTGGCAGTGGATCCATCCAGCCCTTTCACCGGTGGGGCCATCCTGGGCGATCGCATCCGAATGCGCGATATTGCGGATGACCCCGGAGTGTTTATCCGCTCCATGGCTTCGCGTGGTCATTTGGGTGGGATTGCACGGACGACATCGGCTATGGTGAGGGTGCTGGATGCGGCTGGATTTGATCTGATCCTGATCGAGACCGTGGGTGCCGGGCAATCCGAGGTGGATATCGCTCGTCTGGCACATACAACCATTGTGGTGGAAGCACCTGGGATGGGCGATGATATTCAGGCAATCAAAGCGGGAATTTTAGAGATTGCGGATATTCTGGTGGTGAACAAAGCTGATCATCCATTGGCGGATAATACAGTGCGGGCGTTGAGTGCCAGCCTGGCGTTTGCCAGACCGGACAAAATGGCAGCCATGGAAAGTTACCACCACAAAGAACTTGCCTTTCAACCAGTTAAACCCGATCAAGCTCCTAGTGAACAAAAAAATGAACGATGGATTCCTCCGGTACTGAAAACAGTCTCCACTGAGGGAATCGGAATTG
>JAVEYK010000098.1:0-9967 GCA_034003505.1 Anaerolineaceae bacterium
CAGCATACACAAGCGCAAAGTTACAAGGATTACTTCAATAAGTTCTAAAAAATTCACGAGAAAATAAAACAAGAATTGATTCTACCTTGAACAAACTACTTTACTTGGAACAGTTCTGCATGAAAATTATCTTGTTATTTGTTTATCAAAAAAAGGTTCATAATTTAGCAAATTTAATCTTAACGACTCCTAGAAATTAAAAACAAAACACCCATCTTCAACTAAACAACCCTGCTTTTTGTAAAAATTAATCAATTTTGGCCAATCCCCTGATTGTTCAGGAACCATTTTCCCCTTTATTGATTTGAGATTATGACTTATCGCGATTTCCTTCAATTTTGTAAACATCCATGAACCAATACCACAATTCCTGAAATTTGTATGCCTATCAAAAACCAATATATCCCATATTTCAATATAATCATCTTGTAAACCAAATAACATCTTCCCAATGCATTTTCCTTTATAGAAAAGGTACAGTGGGCTTGATGAATCCTCTTCAAACTCATACCAAATTTTTCTGCCACTATGATCAAAAAAGTATTCGAGACCAAATGAAGAATAATCATTAAAAATTTTCTGTTTATATTTTTGAATTATCCCCAATCTATTCTTCCCCCCTACACCCACTCATTACACAACACCTCGGTCTGCTCCAGCACCAGCTCCGTCGCAGCCTTCTCCAGATCCGGGGGATAGCCGTAGCGGCGCAGGATGCGTTTGACGAGGATGCGGATTCTGGCGCGCGCGTTTTCCCTCAATGACCAGTCGATGGTGACGTTCTGTTTGACTTTCTCCAGCAGTTCGTGGGCGATGATGCACAGGTTCTGGTCACCCATGACTTCGATGGCGCTGTTGTTCTGCGCCAGGGCGTCGTAGAAGGCCAGTTCCTCCTCGTTCAAGCCCAAATCCTCGCCGCGGGACTGGGCTTTCTGCATTTCCTTGGCCAGCTTGATCAGTTCCTGGATCACTTCCGCGGAGGTGATGGCGCGTTTCTGGTATTTGTTGACCGCGTCATCCAGCATCTCGGAGAAGGCGCGTCCCTGGACGATGTTCCTGCGCGATCGGGTGCGGATTTCATCATTGAGCAGTTTCTTGAGCAGCTCAAAAGCCAGGTTTTTCTGCGGCAGCAAACGCACTTCTTCCAGGAAGGCATCCGAAAGGATCGAGATATCCGGTTTGTCCATGCCGACTGCTTTGAAGATATCAACCACTTCGGTGGAGGCGACCGCTTTGGAGACCAGCTGTTTGATGGCAGCATTGATCTGGTCCGGTGTTTTGCCGTTCCTGTCATCCGTGCCACTGTCGGACTTGGCCAGCATGGCGCGCAGTTCCTGGAAGAGTCCCACCTCATCGCGGATGGCAATCGTCTCCGGGTGTGGGACCGCCAGGGCAAAGGCTTTGCTCAACTCGCTGAGCACCTGAAGGTAGCGTTTCTTCCCATCCGGCAATGCCAGGACGAAATCAGTGGCCAGTACCAACCCCTGCAAACGCGATTTATCGTCTTTCCCCAGCATGGATTTGTAATCAAAGCCGTGCAGCATATCGCGCACGATGCCGTATTTCTCAAGCATGATCTGAACCGCCTGTTCCTGTGTCCGGGTCAGGTCGCCTTCGCCACCGCTGTTGGTGTAATCGGACAGGGCACGTTTGAGCGCTTCAGCAATGCCAATATAATCGACGATCAGTCCACCGGGTTTGTCCTTATAAACGCGGTTGACCCGCGCAATGGCCTGCATCAGGTTGTGACCGTTCATCGGTTTGTCCAGGTACATGGTGTGCAGGCTGGGACAGTCGAAACCGGTCAGCCACATATCGCGCACAATCACCAGTTTGAGCGGGTCGTTTTCGTCCTTGAAACGGGCTGCCATGTCCTCGCGTTCCTGTTTGCTGCGGATATGCTCCTGCCAATCGGTGGGGTCGGAAGCCGAACCGGACATAACCACCTTGACCTGCCCGGTCTTGTCCTGGTCGGTGCACCACGCGGGTCGTCTGGCACGGATGGCGTTATAGACCTCCACGCAGATACGCCGGCTCATGCAGACGATCATGCCCTTGCCTTCCAGCACCTGTAAGCGCTGGTCGAAATGTTGCAGGATGTCATCCACCACCAGGTTGATGCGTTCCTCGGCACCGATCATGGCTTCCAGTGCTGCCCATTTGGCTTTCAGTTTGTGTTTTTCTTCCAGTTCTTCGCTTTCGGTAATCTCTTCGAATTCGGGATCGAGGGTCGGTTTGATCTCATCGCGGATCTTGATGCGCGCCAGCCGGCTTTCGTAGTAGATCGGGACGGTGGTCTCATCTTCCACCGCACGCAGGATGTCATAGACATCGATATAGTTGCCAAAAACAGCCGGGGTGCTGCGGTCGGTCAGTTCAACCGGGGTGCCGGTGAAACCGATAAAGGCAGCGTTCGGCAGGGCATCATGCAGGTGCCGGGCGAAACCGTCGATAAAATCGTATTGGCTGCGATGGGCTTCATCGGCGATGACGACAATATTCCTGCGCTCGCTCAGCAGCGGGTACTGGTTTTTGTCCTCGGGCAGGAATTTCTGGATGGTGGTAAAGATCACCCCGCCACTGGCAATCTGCAACAGACTACGCAGGTCAGCGCGGGAATCAGCCTGGATCGGGTTCTGGCGCAGGATATCCTTGCAGCCGGCGAAGACACCAAAGAGCTGGTTATCCAGGTCGTTGCGGTCTGTGATCACTACCAGGGTGGGATTGTGCATGTCCGGATGGCGGATGACCTTGCCGGCGTAATAGACCATTGAAAGGCTTTTGCCGCTGCCCTGGGTATGCCAGATCACGCCAATGCGTTTGTCGCCAAATTTCTGGGGATGGTAACCATCGCGATCATCACCGATCTTGTGTACATCAACAAAATCAGGGAAGCGTCCGATCAATTGATTGGCGTCACTATGGATGCCACAGGCGTAGAAAGTGCTCTGCAGGGCTTTGTTTACCGCCCAATACTGGTGGTAAGCAGCATTTTTCTTGATCAGTTTGCCCTGGTTCTCGAAGACTACAAAATTGAGCATATAGTCCAGGAAGCGCCGCCGTTCAAACAGACCTTTGACCAGCACCTCCAGTTCCAGATAGCCCTTCTTTTGCACGTCCAGCCCATCGATGGTGCGCCAGGGCATGAAGCGGTCCCAACCGGCGCTCAGGCTGCCGACACGTGCCAGCACGCCATCCGAGGTGACCAGCACTTCATTGGTCTGGAACAGGCTTGGGATTTCGTTTTTATAAGTTTCCAGTTGCTTGAAGGCATGGAAAGTATCCGCTTTTTCGTCGGTTGGGTTTTTGAGTTCCAGCAGCGCCAGCGGGATGCCATTGACGAACAGCACCACATCAGCGCGGCGGTTGCGGGTACGGCCGTTAATGGTCTCGACCACGGTGAACTGGTTGAGTGCCAGCCAGTCGTTGTTGTCGATGTCGTCCAGGTCCAGCAGCCACAGTTTCTGGTAATCCACGCCATAGCCACTGCTGGCTTCGACCTCGATATCAATGCCCTCGGTCAGCAGGCGGTGGAAAGCCTGGTTGTTGACCAGCAGATCGGGGGTAGACGGGGTACTGATCTTTTCGATGGCTCCTTCGATGGCTGCCGTAGGTGCATCAGGGTTGATGCGTCGCAGGGCAGCCCTCAGTCGTTGCGTCAGCAGCACCTGCTGGTAGCTCTCACGCTCCGGGTTGGCAGTACCGGGTGCCAGCTCCGGGGCAAAACCGGTCTGATAACCGAGCGATTGCAGCCAATCCAGGACAGAGGATTCGAGGGTAGATTCAGAGGTTTTAGGCATTATCACTTCATTACACAAGCATATCGTACATGTCTTTGCTTAAATGCATCTTCTCCTCCATCAAGTTCCAATAATTTTTCCACAATGTTATTATTATCTAAGGAACCTAAATGTTCAATCTCACCAAATTTTCCTGATTCAGTAATATTCTGTTTTATAGATATTATTTGTTCGCTGTCACCTAAAACAGGTATATTGGGAATATGAGTAACAAAAATTAATTGACGAGATGTTTTAACCATTCTCACTTGTTCAACTAATTCGTGGGTTATTAATGAAGGACCTAATTCATCTTCAGGTTGGTCAACAATAAGTGGCATTCCTTTAGGGATCATAGCTACAGAAATCAATGCTAATGCTTGTTCCCCTCCTGATAATCCGGAATTAATATTAGTAAAATTAGTTTCACCTTCTTTCCTAAATTTAATTGCCAAATTATCCGAAATATATGTTGCTTCAATTTTTTGAATATCTTTTTCAGGGATCATTAATGCTATCTTTGCAGTGTTTTCTGTCACATTAGTAGCATTAATTAAGCCTGTCAGATTACTTTCACGGATCAATTTTACAAATTCTTCAGGGCTTATAGATTTAGTGATTTTATCTAGCTGTTGATTTTTACTTTGTAGTTTATACTCACTTCCTGAAGTAATTTTGGTAAACACATGATCTAAGATATTTTCAAAATATCTTTTATCATCATCGATTAATAATTCTGCAACGACATTCTCAGAAGCATACTTATTTATATTTGTAACAATTTCTATTCTGGTATTGGTTATCTCATCCTTTAAGTCTTTAAATTCTTTTAATAACCCCTTGCGATGTTCAATTAAATTTTCCAGTTGATTTGTTTTTCCTGCTATTTCTTCTTCTGTTGATTGAATTTGGGTAAATTGCTTGATATATCCCTGTAATCTTCCTGTTAAAACTTCCTTCTGTTGAGGCTTTTCATCTCCCGATACTTTAGAAATTTCATCAAATATTTCTTTATATTTCCTTGATCTATATTTTTCTATTTTCTCAATTATGTCTGAGCTTTGATTTATTTCATCAATTAGATTCTTTATCTGTTGTTTAATACTTTCATCAGTAGTATTAAGAACGATTTCGATAAATGAAATAATATCAAAATCCACCAAGCCGGTCTCTAAAACCTCTTTAATTTCACTTATTGATATTACCTTTCCATCTTCAATAAGAGAAGTATGATTTTGTAGTATTGTTTGTTCTTCTTGAATATGCTTTAAAGCTTCTATTAATTTACCTATATGTGTCTTAGCTTGATTAGTTTTCGTTTGATAACTATCCCATTTCGACAACTCATCATGTTTAGAACTTTCAATAATATTTTGGAGGCGTGTAATTTCCGATTTGACCCCTTCTTTATTTTCGATTTTTAATCTTAGATTATCAATATTTGTTTGTAATTCATTTATCTCATCGCCATTCTTAATCAAACGTTTGTAAATTGAACCTTCTTCAGAATCTTCCGAGTAAATGAGATTGACAATTTTGGAAGATAAATCTCCAATATTATCGACTATCTTTATTTGCTTTGACGCATCATCTTTTATATTAACAACCTCTCCTTGAGGATATGCTTCTACTGTAAATATATTCTTCATTGCTTCATCTGTAACTTTAAAGAAATCTTCCCCAATTAATTTATAGATAATTGGCATCCCTTCCAGTGACTGAGGTTCTCCTGTCCGTGATTTTTTTGCAAATAAAGTTCTATTTATTGCGTAAATTTCTTGGTCTTTACCTTTTACATAGACTGTAATATTTCCATTTTCTGTAAGTAAACCCCATAAACGGTTCAAGTACAATTCATATTTTCCATTATTTCTTCCATCTTTATCTTTCAATTCTGGCACGTTGTCAAAGGCAAAGCGAAGAAGGTCAACAATTGTTGATTTTCCAGAATAATTTTTTCCAATAATACAATTTTGATTTGGACTAAAAGGAATAATTTGTTCGTTGAAATATCCACCATTTACCACAATACCGATGATATACGGGTGAGTTTCTTTTTGAGGTTTCTCAAATGTAAGAAAATTCTTGTATTGGAATTTTGACTCCTTATCATATAATACTCCAGTGGAAACCCTGGTTTCAGGTTCAAAAATTATCTGTCTTATTCCATTAACGGTGGGCTCAGACATCTTAATCCAAGTCGTGTCTTTTTCAAAATCATCTAATCGATGACAATCCGATACATTTATAAAAGCAAACGACCTTTGGATATTTTCACAATTCATTGTTTTATATAATAATCTTCTATGCTTTTCTTCATCATCAATGATCTTAATGGATCCAGATGGAGCAGCAAGAATATTCAGCGCTTTATGATTTATAACTTCATACCTGCCGGAAAAATCTTGGTTTCCCCAAATGCCTTTTCCTCTTGAATCTATGTGTGGTGCAATTACCACACCACCTAGTCCATCAATTTCCTCAATAATATCAATTAATGTTGGTTTACGATTTGGTATCCCTTTTCCAACAACATCATCTTCCCTACCTTCACCAGATAGTCCTAATCTAATCAACATATTTTTTATCTTAGGTACGTATGAAATATCTTCATCAAAAATCCCAATAATATGCGGTCCTTCATAAGAAGTTATCTCAACACCAGGGAGAATATGAATATTAGTTTCACCGTTTTTCCTCGCCTTTCCAGCGAGTTTCATTAGCGGTTCACACCACTCAACTGTATTATGGTCTGTGATAGCAACTAAATCAAGGCTTGTCTGAATCAATCTCGTAAAGTAATCATCAAAAGTTATATTTCCAGCTTTATCCCCATTTTTTCCATTAACAGCATTCCAATCATAAGCTGTTGCTGGTGTGTGCATATGTAAATTTGTATGATACCATTTTGCGCAATTGGATATTTGTAAAATTTTTTGATAATCTTCATAAGTGCAAGTCATAATAACTCCTTAAATTTCAAGAAGACCATTTATTAATTTTGGAAGTAATAATTCTCTTAACCTAGTTAATATTTCTATTTGTTCATCATTATTTTTAATCTTTGAAAAATATTCATTAATTTCATTTGAAAAATGAATTAACATATTTTGTGGGGGTAATATTATAGGAATACTTTTCATGTTTTCTTGATTAAGTTTTAACTGGACAGCACCGGTGATGAATGGAGAAATGTTGGTTTTTTTAAGTAGTAAATAAACATACTCAGTCGAAAAACCGTTTTTCCCATTAAGCACATGCGCATGATTATTCGCCCAGAACTGCCCCCAAACATATTGTAAAAATGGATATCCTTCATCATTTATTACAGAACCGTCTTCACCAACCAATAGGAAAACACCATCAAAAAGATAATCATCGACAAAATCTACGATTTTTGTTGCACCATAATATGGAAATTTCCCTTTTCTTTCACTTCTCTCTTTCTTTGAAAGTGGAATTCTTTTAGAATCATGAATTTCTATGATTTCACCCAACCCTCCTACCCTCCACCCTTTCGGAATCAGCCCCAACTCAGACTCTTCCAACTCATCCGGGAAGAGATCCATGATTTCTGGAGGCAGGGGGTAGTCACGGCCTTCCATTTTGGCGTAAACCGGGTCGAAATCGACAAACCAGGATTTGAAGATGGCGCGTGCCATGGCTTCGAGGGTCTGGTTCATCTGGCGGTTGAGTTCGATTTTGTCGTCGAGAGTACCGAGGATATCAGCAATTTTGCCTTGTTCCTCAAGAGATGGAATTAAAATCGATTGGTTAATAAAGTGAGGAACTCGTATACTAGGTTGAGCCGCACCAATATTGAGGTTTTTTAGGATTGTTTGAAATTTATTCGATGATAGAACGTAGTATGCAAAATCAGGATTACAAATTTTTGGATTAAATCTCACCCTACTAAATTTTGCCCAATGCACCCTCTATATTCTTTTACTTGGGCGATATTTCCAATATTTGCTCCGACTGTAGCAATTAATATATCTTTTGGTTTGATATACCCTCTAAACCAACTTCTAAAAATTTCCTCGTTTACATGCTTTGTGATTTTTTCATAATCAATATATCTGTAGTTTCCGACAATTGAAGTAGTTTCAATTAATTCATGACCTTTAATTGACAATGGAGGTGTTTTTCCTCTATTATCAATTATTGTTTCAAGGCAATCTTGAATTTTGATGCTCTTCCAATTAGTGGTCATAACCTAAAATTTTCAAGTTTTCAATAATTTTTTTATCTAAATTATTTGACTCATTCAATAGGTACAATAATTCTTCAGAAAGTAGTTCCATCTTCTCTTCAAATGGGATGCCGTCGTCTTCCTCGTCCTCAATACCGACGTACCTGCCGGGGGTGAGTACGTAATTATTCAATCGAATTTCATCCAGACTGGCTGATTTGCAATAACCGGAAATGTCTTCATACGGCTCGCCCACCGCTTCCCCGCGCCAGGCGTGGTAGGTGGCGGTGATGCGTTCAATTTCCTCAGCGGTCAGTTCGCGGTGCACGCGGTCAGTCAGCACTCCCAGTTTACGGGCATCGATAAAGAGCGTCTCGCCCTGGCGGCCCCGGGTTCCGATTTCAGGGTTGGCAGCCTTGGATTTGCTGATGAACCACAGACAGACCGGGATTGGAGTGGTGTAAAAAAGCTGCCCGGGTAAGGCGATCATGCAGTCCACCAGGTCAGCTTCGATGATGTTGGTACGGATGACCAGTTCGCTGGTGGTGGAGGTGGACATGGAACCATTGGCCATCACAAAACCGGCCATGCCCAGTGGATTGAGATGCTGGATGAAATGCTGGATCCAGGCGTAGTTGGCGTTGCCGCCATCCACATTGACCACCGAACCGTCCTTTTGCTTGCGGGCACCGGCCTGTGGCGGTTTGCCGTAGCGCCAGCGCGGGTCATTCTCCACCTGTGAGAAACCCCAATCCTCCATGTTGAAGGGCGGGTTGGCCAACAGGTAATCGGCGCGCAGGTCGGGGTGTTTATCGTTGGTGAAGCTGTCACCGTATTCGATGTGTCCCTCAATCCCGCGGATAGCCAGGTTCATCTGGCACAAACGCCAGGTGGTGTAATTGGATTCCTGCCCGTAGATCGAGATATCACGTTTGATTTTGGTGAGAGATTTTGGCGTTTGGCCGTTGCCATTGCCGTTCCCGCTATGCGCTTGCACGAAGCGCTTGGCCTGCACGAACATGCCGCCCGAACCACAGCAGGGGTCATAGACCCGGCCGGTGAACGGCTCGAGCATCTCGACCAGCAGGCGTACGATGCATTGCGGGGTGTAGAATTCACCACCACCCTTGCCTTCACTGGAGGCAAACTTGCCCAGGAAATATTCATAGACCCGCCCCAGAATGTCCTGTGCCCGGCTTTCGGCGTCCCCCAGTCCGATGGTTGAGATCAGGTCGATCAACTGCCCCAGGCGAATCTTGTCCAGCGAAGGCCGGGCATAATCCTTGGCCAGGATGCCACGCAGTCGCGGGTTCTCCTCCTCGATGGCTTTCATGGCATCATCGATGAAAACCCCGATCTCGGTTGATCTTGCGTTGTTTTGAATCTGCTCCCAACGGGCTGCCTTGGGCAACCAGAAGATGTTCTCAGCGGTGTACTCATCGCGATCTTCCGGGTCCGCGTATTCCTCGTTCTGCAGTTTGTTGAAAAATTCGATGAAAGTATCGTTGATATATTTAAGGAAGATCAAGCCCAGCACCACGTGCTTATATTCGGAGGCGTCCATGGTGCCGCGCAGTTTATCGGCAGCCGTCCAGAGACGCTCCTCAAAGCCGAGATTTGATCCACTTCCGTTTGCCATATTGTTCTCCTTGTGGAAATGACGCGATAATACTCCCCCCTCGCAGTGATGGGGACATGCTATTTTTATTATAGGAGAAAATGTTAAAGAAAGCTACAGTTATTGGGGATCTGTTGGGAAAAAGAAAGCTGATCAACTCAATCGGCTTGAGCCGATTTGATATTGGCAGACCTGGGTTTCAACCCGAGGTGTGGGTATCCGAGGAGTAGGCCAATCCAGGGCAAAGACAATCCTAGTGGGCTGGTAGAGGATTGGGCGAAGCATCGGATGTCGGGAATTTTGGGTGCTGGATGGGTCTTCTATCCGATGCTTCGCCCCTACAAGTGGGGTGTCGAGGGTGGCTGCGAGGAAGATAAT
>JAVEYK010000099.1:0-7406 GCA_034003505.1 Anaerolineaceae bacterium
ATGCATTCTCTTCATACACCAGCCAGGGATAATCACGGGTGAATTCCTGCACCCTTTTATGCATGTCTGCTACTGGCACAGCTGCGGTTTCGAACGAGGCATTTGTATTTTCAACATAGTAATTGTAAATGGAACAAATTTGGGGGATGTCTCTGGTTTCAATGTGTCTGATCATGTTGGTTTCCTGAAATTGATTATAAAATGAGGAAGGCTCACTTCCCCTGACTGGTTGAATTTCCAGGGGAAAAAGCCCATCTCCTTCATTATACTTAACCTTTTCCTGTTTCGATATTCAGGCATCGAAAGTGTAAGCAATTATTGGATGACTTCGGGCAGAAACCTGATCATTTTACACAACAATTTCTCTGCCAGCATTGTTGCGTTATAATTGCGATCATGTTACGTAGAAATTTATCACGCCGTGATTTTTTGAAGTTCGCAGGCATTGGCCTGGGCGCACTGGCTTTCCGCCCGCTGAAGATCTCCGGGTTGGAATATCTGGCCATGCCGAAAAGACTGGCACAATTTCCTGCCAGCGAGATCATCGGGCGGGTAACTGACCCGGGCATGTACCTGCGCAGCAAGCCTACCAACGCCGGGGGGACGGACAATGTGATCCAAAACCTGGCAGCCGATACCTTGCTGGAATGGAATCAGGAGGTGGTCGGTAATGTGGTGGGCGGGTTATCCAACCAGAAATATGTGGAGACGCCGCTGGGGTATGTGTACGGCTCCGTGCTGCAACCCACTCGCAACCTGCCGAATACACCCATCACAGAAATCCCGGCTGGCAAAAGTGGCTTCTGGGCTGAGGTGACCGTCCCGTATGTGGATCTTTCGCATGAAGGCACCTTTGCCTCCCCCTGGCTGGCGGATCATTTGGCTTTCAATTTTCCACCGCGGCTGTATTATGGTCAGGTCGTGTGGATTGATCGCATCCGCAGTAGCAATGGCTTTATTGAATATCGCTGGAATGAAGATGCTAATGGGCGCGGGTATGGCTATGGCGGCTCGTATGGCGAATATTTCTGGGGCGATGGGGCGGGCTTTAAAGTTCTGTATGATGAGGATGTCGCCACCATCAGCCCGGATGTGGACCCGGTTGAGAAAACCATGACCCTGAACCTGGATTACCAGACGCTCTCCTGTTTTGAAGGCCAGCGCGAGGTGTTTTACTGCCGGGTTTCCACCGGAATCCAATACACCCTGGATACCACCGGCGAGGAAGTGGATTATGCCACCCCGCCTGGCACGCTGCTGACCCATTGGAAAATCATTTCCAAGAATATGACCTCCGGTGAAGAAGAAGGTGGTAGTGGCTACTCTACACCGGCAGTCCCGTGGTGTGTGTACATTCAGGGCGGTATCGCCATTCATGGGGCTTTCTGGCACAATGCTTTTGGCGAACCACGTTCACATGGCTGTGTGAATGCCACCCCGGAAGATGCCAAGTGGATTTTCCGCTGGAGCATGCCGTATGTGTCACTGGATGCCGGTGAAGAACGCCGCAGCCTGCCGGAGCATGGCACGATTGTGAACTCCAAGCACGCCTAAGAAACATTATTCATAAAAAGAACAGACTGATCCCTGCTGGTGTAACCCAATTCTGTTAAGGGTTGTAGCGGCTGACCATTCTGGATACTATCAGCAACTGACACTGGGCGGTTAGCTAGGGAAAACCCTGCCCTGTTCTGGTGAACCTCCTGATTGAAAATATGCCTGGGGATGGCTACAGTTAAACCAGTATTCAACCCCGTCTTTTGACGATAGAGAAAGAGAAGGCATGGCAGTTGATTCCAGGAGTTGGGAAAGCAAAACCAATTGGCTTATTGAAACAGAGCAGTTAACCAAGAAATTTAACGGAGAATTTGGCGTAAAAGAGGTCTCTATCCGGATCCCGAAAAACGCCATTTTTGGGTTTATCGGCCCCAGTGGCAGCGGAAAAACCACCACCGTACGGTTACTGCTGGGTATCTACCCACCATCCTCAGGTAGTGCACTTGTTTTTGGCCATCAACCCCATCGTTTTTCACAAACTGATCGCAGCCGGATCGGGTATATGCCACAGTTGTTCATGCTGCAAAACGGTCTTACGGTCTGGCAAAACCTGGCATTTGTTGCCTCCCTCTACGGCATGCTGCGTCATCGCAAAGAGCGTATTCGGAAGAGGCTGGATCTGGTGGAGCTAACCGGTCAAGAGAAGAAACGCGCCTCCGATTTATCTGGCGGAATGCAACGCCGATTGAGCCTGGCAGCTGCGCTATTGCACGATCCAGATTTGATTTTCCTGGATGAACCCACGGCCGGGATCGACCCGGTATTGAGAAGAAAATTCTGGGATCATTTTCAAAAATTGAAGGAACAGGGTAAGACCCTCTTCATCACCACGCAGTACGTTGCTGAAGCCGCATATTGTGATTATGTTGGGGTAATGTCGCAAGGGCGCTTACTCATGGTTGAGACCCCGGAAAATCTCAAACGAATCGGGATGGGTGGGGAAATAATCGAAATAAAATTTACTGATCTGCTATCACAAGCCCAGGTGGCAGCCATACGCCAACAAGCAGATGTTGCAGCCGGTCAAATTCAATTGTTGAACAATGAAATGCTGCAAGTCGTGGTGGAAGATGCCTCCCGCCAGATTCCTTCATTATTACAGTGGTGTCAGGAGAATGAGATAAGTGTAAAAGCGGCTCAAAAAATAGAACCCTCCTTCGATGATGTTTTTGTTCAGTTAATCAATAGGTACCGTGATGATTCTTAGGTTTTTCAATCATATCATTCGTTTTTTTATCCGTATTTCAGCCTTTCTATCCAGGGAATTTTACACCGTAACGAGCCAGCCCAGGCTTTTTGTGATTCTAATACTGGGGCCGTTCCTCATTCTGCTTCTCTTTGGGGTCAGTTACCAGAATACATTCCAGACTTTACGGACCGCCATCGTGGTGCCGGAAGAAAATGATGTCCAGGCATATGTGGATGCGTTTGCCGATCAGCAAATTGCGAACATAGAAATCGTCAATGTGACCACTGAAAAAACACAGGCCCTGTTCGATTTGCAAAGCCGGCGATTGGATCTGGTCATGGAAGTCCCTGAGAAGATACCTGAAAATATTGAAAATAATCAACAATCTGTTTTTAATTTCTATCATCAGGAGATTGACCCATACGAAATCAGTTACGTTGAAATAATCATCAGCCGCCTGACAGATAGAGCCAATCGTCAGGTATTAATTGCATCCGTGGAGCAGAGCAAAGCACTGGCGCAAACCTACCAGACGGAAGTCCATACCCTGGCCCAGGCAGAAGCTCAGATGAAAGAGGGGTTTGCTCCGGATTCAGCGACGAACCCACAGATTATGAATCCCAACAGAAATGCGACCATCTTATGGTTCCTGCTACAATCGCTAACGGCTGAAGAAAACAACCCACCCAGCTCCGCCGCTGAAACCGAATCAAAAAGCGCTGAAGCCGGGCTGGAAACCATGGACGCACAGCTCAGCAAGTTCGTAGAGATGGATTCCAGTGTCCTGGTGGCACCCTTCAAACATGACCTGCACTCATTAATGGAAGTTGAAATCAAACCGGTTCATTTTTATGTGCCTGCGGTACTGGCACTGCTCCTACAACACATCGCTTTATCGTTGGCGGCGTTGTCGATTGTGTCTGACCGTTTCAGTGGAACGATGGAGATTATGCGTGCCTCGCCTGCGAATGCTTTTGAAATCATCCTGGGAAAATACCTCAGTTTTGCCATTTTCCTGGGCGCTCTGACCGCTTTATTGTTCGGGCTGTTGTACTTCGTATTGGGGGTACCGATGCTGGGAAACTGGCGTTACCTTGCACTGGCTGCCTTGCTGGTGGTGCTGGTTTCATTGGGATTCGGATTTTTGATCTCAAACTTTGTGCGCAGTGACAGTCAGGCGGTACAGTTCTCGATGGTGTTTTTGTTGGCCAGCATCTTTTTCTCAGGCTTCTTCTTGCAGCTTTATCAACTGCGTTGGCCAGCGCAAATTGTCTCCTGGATATTGCCGGCTACCTATGGCATTAAAACCTTGCAGGACATTATGTTGCGGGGGATTCAGCCGCAAATGAACCTATTATGGATACTGGCTGGGATGGCAATAGCCCTCTTCATCCTTAATTGGGTACGACTGCATCGTCTGTTAGTGCAGCGTTAAGTCTACGTGGCAGTGAAGGGGGAGAGGGGATGTGACCGCAAAAGTGCAGTGTTCTTCCTTTAAAACACCTGCATGCAAATAAATTCAGCTTGACTTAATGAATTTGTGCAGATAGACTTAATTGATCTATTGTGTCGAAACGTCTATACATTCAGGAGGTCATCGTGCTCAAATCCAAAACTCTCATATTGGTTGTTATTTTCATGCTCATCATCAGTGCCTGTACGCCCACCGCTGAAGTCAAACCAGAGGCCACCGCAGCGGGCAGTGAAGAAGTCAGCCCCCCGCAGGCTGAAGAAAGTACGGTTCCCGTCTTACCCGAAAGCGAAGTGGAGCGGGAGCTTTTAATGGTGTACGTGGATGGTCAACCGACCAGGGAAACCGGCTACACCTACGCGGATGTAAAACCGGCATTATCCGATCAGGAAATCAATGATGCCAGCTATTACGCCGCTCCTGTTCAGAATATTGTCGGCCTGGATCTCTCCCCGGTCAAGGGTGCCTTCCTGGAGGCAATTGATGGCTACGTTTCCTATGTCAGCAATATCAATGATCTTTACCTGGCTGCTTATCAGGTGGATGCGGGCCAATATGAATCCGTCGAACTGGATGGCAAAGCTGTTTATGCCGGTGTTGTTTCCGGCGGGAAGGTGACCAAGGGCGTCGCCAATGTGTATCTGGTGACCACACCAGCAGATTTTGAAGTGGAAATTCAGAAAAATGGGGAAAAAATTGGTGTGCTCACCATCAAGGAATTTATGCAAAAGACAGAGGTGGACGGCAAAAAGGTTGCCACTGCCATGTTCGATGGCTCGTATTTATATAATTATGGTGAATCCACTTATACCGGCAGATTTTTGGGAATCGATTATGAAACCATGCTGGCTAAATTGAGCGGGATGGGGTTGGATCTGAGTGGCAACATTGTGGAAGTTGAATATTATGGTTCCACAGCGCTTGGTAATGAAGGAAAAAACATGGAGTATTCCACCGATACCGAAAGTGATAAATACTTTGGTTTACTGGATTTTTACTGCATGTATGACGGCAAGACATTCAACAACGATACCACGGAATTGCCGGTGGGGTTAACCGCCTTCATCAATGGCACCGGTGGGCGCTGGATGACGATGAACCTGTCGGCAATCAATTTCATTGTTGAATAAAATCAGTTGCTTTTCAAAAACAGGCTGTCAGGCTCCGTTATTGAGAGAAGAACCGAAACTTAGAAGAAACAGATCGAGAGCAATTTATGTTAAAACGTATCATCTTAACCACCCTCATTCTATTACTGATCATACCCCTGGCGGGTTGTCAATCGACCACTCCTCAACCAACGGAAGTTGTGAATCCCGTCGCTCAACCCACTGCCACAGAAGAGGTGGCTGCCACCACGCGTGAGATTGTGGATTTAGCCGGTAGGAAAGTTCTCATCCCGCTGGAACCGCAACGGATCGCAGCCATGACCGGGCCATCCTATGAAATGGTCTTCATGCTGGGTGGCGCGGACCGGATTGTGATGACCAAGAGCGGTCACACCACCAACTATCCCTTAGCTTTACTGCTCAATCCCGATTTGGCAAACTATGCCGGGGTGGGTGCCAATCCCAGTTCATCCGTCAATATTGAGGAATATCTAAAACGGGAAATTGATCTGGTCATTTACTACCTGAATGATAACGAGCTTCAAAAATTTATTGCTGCCAATGTCCCGGCAGTGGTTCTGACTTTAAACGTCAGCCCTTTTGCTTCGGTGGAGGATGTGAAAAACCTGACCCTGGATGAATATATCTACAATGCAACCTCCGCGGTTGAAATTCTGGCAGATATTTTAGGGGCGGATGCGATTGCAGAATATGAAAGCTGGAAGCAGTACAATGAAGAGAAAATCCACATGCTGAATGAACGCACGCGCGATCTGACTGATGATCAACTGAAAACCGTTTATTGGGGCAACACCTGGGGCGAAAATATTCTCTCCTCTTATACAGTGATGAACCGCTATTACGAAATTCGCCTGGCGGGCGGGAAATTGCTGGGGCCGGAATTGGGTGGGAATTTCCCGGAGATTACCACCGAGCAGCTCTTTGCCTGGGACCCGGAAATCATTTTAATTGACAACCATGGCAACTATCCCGATCTGGTGATGAATGACATGTTAAAGGAAAGCTCAAAATGGGCTTCCTTGCAGGCTGTTCAAAGCAAGGAACTTCATCGTATTCCAGCCGGGGTTTTCTTTATGGATAAAGGGACCACCACCACGCTTATGTTGATCTGGCTGGCCACTGTTATTCAACCTGAATTATTTTCTGATATAAACCTGATTGAAGAAATTCAATATTATTTCAGGGAATTTTACGAATATGATCTGACAGATGACCAGGCTCAAAAAATTCTGGATGGCTGGTATAAACGTTCTGGTGATGAGCCCGATCTCTAATCCAAATTAACTGATGATACCGCTGCTGGAAATATAATGCAAAAAGAGCTGATCGAATTACAGCCAAAACGTTGGAAATGGATCATTATGATTTTATTTCCAACGTCGTTAGTGATTGTGTCGTTGTTCCTGGGCCGCTATGTTGTTCCGCCGGCGCAGGTGCTGCAAATTTTGGGGAATAAATTCCTGGGGATGAATTTCGACCCCCTCTGGACGAGTTCTGCTGAAACGGTCATTCTTCAGGTGCGGCTGCCACGGGCGATTATGGCGGCTTTGATTGGAGCTGGTTTATCGATGTCCGGGGCTTCTTTTCAGGGCATGTTCCAGAACCCACTCGTCAGCCCTTTCATTCTGGGTGTTTCGGCGGGTGCCAGCTTTGGGGCGGCCATGGGCCTGGTGCTGGAGCTGCCGGCATTGGCTGTGCAGGGATTGGCTTTTGTTTTTGGCATTCTGGCAGTGGGTCTGGCTTATTTTCTGGCTCATATTTACAAAGCCACACCCATTTTGATGTTGGTTCTATCCGGGATGGTGGTGTCGGCTTTCTTCCAATCCTTGCTTTCGCTGATTAAGTTTGTGGCCGATGATGAGGAAAAACTACCTGCCATCACTTTCTGGCTGATGGGCAGTTTGGGCAGCATTGAGGTCAAGGATCTGACGATCGCCGTCATTCCCATCACGCTATCGATGATCGTTCTTTATCTGTTACGCTGGAAATTGAACGTGCTCTCGATGGGGGATCGCGAATCACGGTCTCTGGGTGTCAACAACGAACTCATGAAGGGAAT
>JAVEYK010000099.1:7506-9742 GCA_034003505.1 Anaerolineaceae bacterium
GACACCGATTTGGCCTATCAAATCATGGACGACCTGGGGATTGCCCACCTGGCTAACAAAAGCTACACTCACATTTCCGGCGGAGAAAGACAACTGGTGCTGATTGCGCGCACCCTGTGCCAGGAGCCGCAGATCATTCTGTTTGATGAGCCCACCTCGCACCTGGATTTTAAGAATCAGGCCATGGTGCTGCGCACGATTAAGAAACTTTCCCAAAATGGAATGACAATTGTGATGACCAGCCACTTTCCCAATCACGTCTGGAAAATTGGCACGCACGTCGCCATGTTGGGCTTCAACGGCATGGTGGTGCAGGGGCGCGTGAACGACGTGATGACCGAAGAATACCTGACAGCAACTTACAATGTTGAGGTAAAAATTTTTGAAGCGGAATCGGAAACAGTGAAAACCCGCTATTGTGAACCAATGTTTGAATAAAGAAGGAGATAATAAAATGAAGAAAACCCTAACCATCACTTTAAGTCTGATCCTGGTAATGCTCGCTTTCAGTGCATGTACCGCCAGTGGACCAGAGACAACCAGCCCGCCCACCGCCGTCCCGGCGCAGGAGGCCACCGCCACCTTTCCGCCACTGGCTGCTTCCGCCACCCCTGAAATAAAACCGACGACGTACAAAGAATCGATGCTGCCTTTCGATCAACTGATCCCAGGTAACCGGATTGTGATTCTGCAGAATACCATCAGCTATGGACGCGAGGGCTTCTATACAGCTGAAACCAAACCTGTTACCCAGGCGATTGATTATGCGGGCAACCCGGTGGATGCGTACCCGATGAGTTATCCCATTGCGTTCCTGAAAAATGACCTGACGGGCACCCTGAAGGTCTTTAATAACGACGGCAGTGAACAGGAAATCAGTGCCGAGGATTTTTCGGGATTGTTCATCATCATCGATTTCACCTCCGATGCCGCGCCGGTGCTCTATAACCCGGAGAGTGGCACAGAGCTAAAGGATTTTCTGTATGCGGTTACCTCCCAGGGTGAAGCGATCTACTCGGTGGTCAGTGCTTCCAATCACAACACCAAAGATTTACTCACCAAAGTGGGTTGGGACCCGGCTGAGACCTACCGCTATGTCGCCACCGACCAGTTCTATATCCCGGTGGGGGTGCCCGAGGTTGGGACTGGCGAAATTCGCGGAACCTTCTCCGGGGCAGTCAATGGCAACTTCCCGGATCTAAAAATTGCCAGTGGCAAGATCAACGATGTGATTTATATCGAAGTAATGGAAGAATAGCGCCCAAACACAGCAGGAGGTAACATCATGTTAATGGACAACGTACTCCAGGCAGCAGAACCCTATCTTCAGGATCGCACGATTAAGGATTTTCTGATTGGGCTGTCATTGATCGCCTGTGAACTGGATAATGGCGACGTCGGCGTTGCGTATGTGCTCAGAGAAGAACTGGCGCGGGGATGCTCCCGTTTCCCGATCTATCAGGATATATTGGGTCGTTCCGCGCTGGAAATAGCCCGCTTGAGTGTGGAGGGCACAGATGCCCTGCAAAGAGGTGCAGCTGTCAGCGTTCTGACTGCGGCTGCCCAGCAACAGGATATCCCCGCGGACAATGCCCGCTCGCTGTTTGGGATTGCGTTTCAACCGCATGATCGGGTTGCGATGATCGGCCTGATTGCGCCGCTTGCGAAAAAAATTGCCACGGATGTGAAAAACCTGATCATTTTTGACAAAGGATTGCCACTGGACGACAAAAACACGTCATTGACCCCCATGGAAATGCAGGCAGAGATTTTGCCAACCTGTGACATTGTGTTAATCTCTGGTTCCGCCACCATCAACAACAGCATTGATAGCCTGCTGGACCTGTGCAGCCAGGCGCGGGAAGTGGTGCTGATGGGACCATCCACCCCGATGTTCCCGCCAGGCTACCGCGGTTCCCGAATCACGCGCCTGGCCGGCTCCTTCTGGGCGCGTGGGCATAAAAAAGAGATCTTCAAAGCTGTCTCCCTGGCCGGCGGGCACGGCATGATCGATGAATACATGCAGAAGAAGATGGTGGTGGTGGGGCTTTAGTCAAGGCTGAAGGCGAAAGAGTTGAAAGTTGAAAGTCCAAAGTTGAAAGGAGTCCATGTGTCGTCCTGAAATATGTTTACTGATATAACTATAAATAACCATAAGAGGTAAACATGAGAACAACTAAGAAAAAGTATAGTGAAGCCGTCATCAGGCAAATCATAACGGAGTACGAAGCCGGCA
>JAVEYK010000100.1:0-9707 GCA_034003505.1 Anaerolineaceae bacterium
CAATGATCTCAGCCTTCTCATCATAACCATTCATCGTCTTTTTACACGTGGATGGATGCTGGTTTGCATTAAATTCAGAATAATTATAATCGGATTTCAGGGCTTTACAGGGACGAGTTGGGAGGGGGAAAAGCGCAAGGCTCAAAGCGTGATGGCACAAGGCACAGGGCGAAAGGCGAAAGGAAAAAAAGTTAAAAGTTGAAAGTCCGGAGTTGAAAGGAGTCACCAAAGGCTGAAGGCGAAAGGTGAAAGGGAAAAAAGTTGAAAGTCTGGAGTTGAAAGGGTACTAGTTGATAGCTGAAAGACCGGAGTGGAAATGCGAACAGCGAAAAGCTGTGAATGAGGGAAGGCTGATGGGGAAAAAATATATATGGAAACCCCGGAGGGAAGGGCCATGACCTATCAAATCCACTAAATTCACGATATCCTTCCATGAATGTATAAAAAATCTCCAACAAATAACACAACTTGAATTTAAGTTGACATAATGCATAATGCATTATATAATCTTGACAAATCACTCAAATTATTTAATCCCGTTATCAAATAAAATTTAATATCCAACCTTGTGGATGGAAGGAGGTTGTTGAGAAGACACAAATAATCTAAGCTTATTGTTTCCTTATTAAGGAGCGTCCCAATAAAACCACAAAATGGAGATGGTAAATGAAACTTAAACAAATCAACAAAATTATTGCTTTTTCACTTCTTGTAATGATCTTGGTTATTTCCACCGCTTCCTGTTCACCTAAGAACGATGAACCTGGAAATACGACCGTTGCAGAACCTACCACTGTTCAGAATAATGAACCAGAACCTGTAGCTGACAAACCTTTAAGAGTTGCCGTTGTTCTATCTGGAAAAATTAATGATGGCGGCTTCAATGCGTCTGCCTACACTGGTTTACTCGCCGCTGAAGAAAAATTAGGGATTGAAGGTGCCTATTCAGAAGACGTTCAAACAGTGGACGCAGAAACAGCTTTTCGTGATTATGCCAGTAAAGGTTATGATATTGTAATCGGTCATGGAAGTCAGTATGCAGATGCTATGGCTACTGTGGCAGTAGAATTTCCAAATATTTATTTTGCGATCACTAACGCAGATATACAAGGTGAAAACCTGGCAGGCCTTGATACAAGAAACGAAGAAACTGGCTACCTTGCAGGATATGTCATGGGTAAGCTTTCCAAGTCAAAGATTGTCGGATTCGCCGGTTCAATGCAAATCGTTGCCCTTTTACGATCAGAGGAAGGCTTTATTTTAGGAGCAAAAGATGCCTGCCCTGATTGTGAAGTAATTAGTTCCTGGACTGGCACATGGTATGATCCAGCGAAAGAAATGGAAACTGTGATCGCGATGGTGGAAAAAGGGGTAGATGGTATTCAGGCAACGGAGTGGGGTTTTGTTGAAGGCTGTGTAGAGGCTGGTTGTTATGCCACAATTATGGGTGGCTCAGTGAATAAAATACCCGAAGCACCTGAAGTAATTGCGGTTTCGCTTTATCATTCCTTGGATGCAGTGATCATCGGCATTATCGAAGAAGTGCAACAAGGAAAATTTAAACCCAATGAGGTAAGGTACCACGGTTTTGATACGGGTATTTATAGTGCAGAGTTAAATTACGAACTTCTGGAGAAAAACATTTCTGCTGAAGATATTGCAGATATTGAAGAAGTAATTGTTAAATTAACCAATAACGAAATAGATCTTCCTCACATGTCAGCTATGGGTGAAACACATTAATTACTATACCTAAAGTTCTCTGATTGTTATTTAGAGAGGAGGTCCAAACCTTTCGATGAGACTTGGACCTTCTCCTTTTGAATAAAAGAAACAATGATCACAAACGGATAAGAAAGGATTTGATGGATGCAACCAATCGTTCAAATGTCAGATATAGTGAAAACATATCCGGGAACATTAGCAAATGATCATGTGAACTTTGACCTGAAAAAGGGCGAAATTCAATGTCTGCTTGGGGAAAATGGCAGTGGTAAAACAACATTAATGAATGTCCTTTATGGAATTAGTCAACCAGACTCAGGACAGATTTTATTAAATGGCTCATCAGTAAAAATAAAATCACCTTTAGATGCAATCAACAACAATATTGGTATGATACATCAACACTTTATGTTGGTTTCTCCTTTTACTGTTATTCAAAATATCATCATGGGGGAAAAATCCCCTAAAGAACCTTTTCTTGATTTTCAAACAGCAGCAGAAAAAATCAATGATATTTCCTGTTCAATTGGCTTGCCAGTAAAACTTAAGGCAAAAATCTGGCAATTAGGTGTGGGTGATCAACAACGGGTTGAAATTATCAAAGCTCTATATAGGGGGGCAAAAATCCTCATCATGGATGAACCAACCTCTGTCTTAACTCCCATAGAAACGAAGGAATTGTTTCAAGCTATCAAGAAATTAACCACTGATGGTTTATCAGTTGTATTCATCACCCATAAGCTTGAGGAAGTAATGGCTATCAGTGACAGGGTGACTGTATTAAGACAGGCCAAAAAAGTTGCAACCATCGATACAAAAGATACGAATAAAAAAGAACTAGCCAACATGATGATTGGAAAAGAATTTATTAAAAATATATACAGTAAGTCCGTCCATTATGGAAAGACCGTTTTAGATATTAAAGATTTGTATGTAAAAAATGAAATGAACATTCAATCACTAAATGGAATTTCTCTGTCCATCCGCGAAGGTGAAATTTTAGGGATTGCAGGTGTGAGTGGAAATGGCCAGGAGGAAATTGTCGATTCAATTTTAGGTGTAAAGAATCCTGAAAAAGGTGAAATTTTTATTAATGGAAAAAATTCAAGCCTCTGGAAAACCAGAAAAATAATAAAAAGTGGCGTTTCCTGTATACCATTTGACCGACAAAATAATGGATTGGTTCTCGAATTACCCATCTATGAATCTATGATGCTGAAAGGCTGGGATGAGCTTCCTTTTACCAAGAATTATTTATTGCAGGAAAATCAAATTAAAAATTTCACCAATACAAAACTGAAAGAATATGATGTGATCGCACAGGGAGCGTCTACTAAAGTATCGAATCTCAGCGGTGGAAATCAGCAAAAAGTCGTGTTGGCACGAGAATTATCGAGCCAACCAAAATTGCTCCTGGCGTGCAACCCAACTTTGGGGCTTGATTTGGGAGCTGCTCAATTCGTTTTACAAAAAATTATAGAGGCACGCAATGAGGGTTCAGCTGTCTTATTTATTTCCACTGAATTAGAAGAAGTCCTTTCAATTAGTGATCGAACTTTGGTTTTGTTTGCAGGAAGAATCAAGGGAGAGGTCCATCAAAATTCGACAATGGAAGAAATCGGATTAATGATGGCTGGATCAGAAACGACAAATTTGGAGTGTGATTAATGTCAGAGATTATTTCGGATGAACAGACAAAAACGAACCACTTAGAAAAATCAGTTCGGAAATTTGAAAAGTATTTTTCGATTTTTTTGCCATTCTTAACGGTCCTGGGAGCATTCCTGGTTTCTGCATTGTTAATTTTTATTGTAGGAGAATCACCTTTTGAGGCAATCAAAGCTCTGGTAAATGGAGCATTTGGTACTTTATATGATGCAGCTTTTAGTTTAAATCGCTCGACGCCACTCATTTTAGCAGGATTAGGAATAGCAATCGGGATTAAAGGTGGCATATTTAATTTAGGTGGGGAAGGACAAATCGCCATTGGAGGATTATTTACAACAATTGTCGGCATATATTTTCAGATGTTACCTCCCTATATTCTAATTCCACTATGTTTACTCGCCGGGTTTTTAGGGGGAGGACTTCTGGGAATGATTGCAGGATATTTGAACGCTAAATTAAATATAAACACTATAATTTCCACTTTAATGTTGAATTATATCGGGTTTGCTATTGTATCGCTGATGGTAAAGGGCCCATTACAAGAACCCCCGGGCATTTATATTCAATCACCAAAGGTAGGAGCTTCTGCTATTCTTCCCATTCTCATTCCAGGAACAAGATTACATTTTGGTTTCATCATTGCACTTATCATGGCTGTTATTATATATATTGTTTTGTATAGAACACCATTTGGATATGAATTGCGAATAATCGGGAAAAATGAAAAAGCTGCCAAGTACGCAGGGATTAATATTACCCGCACCAAAGTATTAGGTTTCTTGATTAGCGGGGGTTTGTGTGGACTGGCTGGGGGAGTTGAAATTATTGGATACCAATATCGTTTAAGAGAAGCTTTCTTACCAAATTATGGATTCGACGCTATTGCTGTAGCTCTCTTAGGACAATTGAATTCATTTGGAATAATTCTATCCGGGGTGTTGTTTGGAGGACTTCGGGCTGGGGCAAGTGCTATGCAACGAGCCATTCATTTGCCGCAAAGTTTGGCCAGCGTCGTACAAGCAATCATTATATTATTTGTCGCTGGGAGTTCAGCTTTGTCATATCTTCCGAAATATTTTGCCAAAAGGAGTGTCAAAAATGATACTGAATGAAATACTGAGCGTATTTACGAGTGAGTATTTTTTTGTGGTTATTAGAATGGCAACTCCGATCATATTAGCTGCAATTGCAGAAACATTCTTGGAGCGCTCCGGAATTATTAACCTCGGTTGTGAAGGTATGATGATGTTTGGGGCATTTTTTGGAGCACTTGGCTCGTGGTTAACCGGGAACCCATACCTTGGACTTTTATTAGCCATAATAAGTGGTTTGGTTGCAGGTGGTTTTTTTGGATTTATGACCATTTCTCTTAAAGGGAATCAAATTGTGGTGGGAATGGCATTCATCGTTTTGGGATATAGTCTGACAAGCTTTTTGTACAGAATGATTTTGGGTATTCAGCTTCATCCTGTCAAAGTTGCCGGTATTCAAGCTTTTGATATTCCCTTATTGAGTCAAATTCCCATTATCGGCCGGGTATTCTTCCAACAAAATCCCCTTGTCTATTTCACGTATTTTGTCATCATTGCTGCTTGGGTTATTATGTATAGAACCAGCATTGGATTAAAAATTAGTGCCATAGGTGAAAATCCAAAAGCTGCGGACTCGATGGGAATAAATGTAATCCGTTGGAGATATATTTGCACTATTGCAACCGGAGCGCTATTCGCAATTGCTGGTGCGTGCCTGTCTTTAACTCAACTATCCTTATTTGCCGATAATATGACCGGTGGTCGAGGGTTTTTTGCTTTAGCTGCAGTGATATTGGGTAGGTGGAACCCAATCGGTGCAACTGCTGGCGCACTTTTGTTCGGTGCAGGTGATGCATTTCAAATGCGTTTACAAGCGTATGGCATTCCAATTCCCAGTGATGTTTTGTTGGCAATGCCATATGTATTAACGTTATTGGCAGTAATTTTTTTCCGCAACCGTTCTTCTTATCCACCATCGGCACTTACCCAGCCTTTTGAAAGAGAGGTAAACAAGAGTCATGGAAAATAAAAAAATCTTAATAAAAAATGGTTGGGTATTGCCGCTCAATTCTAAAGATATTTTCTTTGAAAAAGGTTATATTTCTATCCTTGGTGATCAAATTTGTGAGATAGGATGCGGTGATCCCTCGATTACCTTAGAAATTAACGCCAATGAAGTAATTGACGCAACCAATATGGTTGTAATGCCGGGGATGGTGAATGCACATACACATTTGTTTCAAACTTTCACCAGAGGTTTTGCAGATGATAAACCGTTAATGAAATGGCTGAGCGATTATATTTGGCCTATTGGTTCACTCATGACAGCTTATGAAGCCAGATTATCGGGATTATTGGGAATCGTTGAAAATATTCGCTCCGGGGTTACTTCCATTATTGACAATCAATACATTCATTCACATCCAGGGATTGATGATGCATATTGTAATGCTGCCTTAGAAATGGGTGTCCGTTATATTCTAGCCAGAGGTTGGACAGATACCGGGTCATTACCACCAGGCTTCACCGAATCCCAGAAAGAAATAATCGATCAAGTTGGCGATTTGGTTACACGGTGGAACGACCATCCATCTGGAAGAATCAGGGTTAATTTTGGCCCTCAAGCGATAAACCCGTGTTCTAAAGAAACCTTTATATTAACAAACCAGTATGCGAAAAGATGGGGAATTGGAACACATCTCCATATTGCAGAAAGCAAATACCAATTAGAAAAAAATATAAAAGCGAACGGTTTTCGGGAAGTTGAGTGGCTTGATCATCTTAATTGTCTCGATGAAAAAACAAGACTGGTTCATTCAATCTGGCTATCTGATGAAGAAATAGAATTAATTGTCAGAAAAAATGCAAAGGTTGTTCATTGTCCAATTTCTAACATGTATCTTGCTGATGGCGTGGCAAGAATCCCTGAAATGATGGAAAAGGGAATCGTGATTGCTCTGGGAACTGATGGACCTGGTAGTAATAATAACCAGGATATGTTTGAAGTTTTGAAAGCTACCGCGTTATTACATAAAATTACAACGATGAACGCATCTGTATTACAACCGATTGATGTTATCTGGATGGCTTGTCGCGGTGGGGCGGAAGCATTCGGTCAACCTGATTTGATCGGCTCACTTGAAGTGGGGAAAAAAGCAGACATTATCCTGGTGGATATGGATACATCCTTCGCTGTTCCGGTTTATTATCCCCCATCTGCATTGGTTTACAATTTGAATGCATCAGCCGTTGATACCGTCATGGTTGGCGGAAATTTTCTCATGAGGGACAAAACAATCCTTGGGATTGATGAAAAAAAACTTTTAGAGGAATGTCGAAATGCCGCCAGGAATTTAATATCAAGGGCTGGAGTAATTTTGTGAAAACATTTTTGAACAAAAAAACAACTTCCAGAGAAAAAATAAAAGAGGATTAATTATTTATGGATCTTAGCATTACCTTAGAACCAAACCGTCCGATTTCGGAATTAATAAAGACAGTTCAGGTTGCAGAGAGCCTGGGTTTTTCAAAATGTTGGGTAGCGGATGAGGGAATTGTTAATCGTGATATTTTTATCACTCTGGCTTTATTAGCTGAACATACCCAGAGAATCAAATTGGGAACCGGAATCACAAATCCTTACATTCGGCATCCAGGGATTACAGCGGCTGCAATTGCTACCTTAAATGAATTGTCAAATGGTAGAATATTTATGGGTATTAGCGCCGGTGGGACAATTACATTAAATCCTCTTGGATTAAAACACAAAAAACCATTAACCGCAGTGCGGGAAATGGTTATGTCAAGTCGGAGTCTTTTTCAGGGAAATAATCTTTCGGTGGAGGGAGAATTATTTTCTTTTCAAAATGCCACCATATCATTCGCTCAAAATAACATTGATATCTGGATTGCCGCACGCGGTCAAAAAATGTTATCTCTCGCTGGGGAAATTGCTGATGGTGTAATTCTAGGCCCGTTACATAGAGATCTCATTGATGATTATATTGGGTTTGTAAACCAGGGGATGTCTTTATCAGGCAATAAAACAAAATTGTGTTTTACAACATCGGTTGTATTTGAAGAGAAAAACCTGGAAGAAATACGGAATCATATGAGTTTTAATCTTATCGATTCACCGCCAAAAGTGAAAGAATTATTGGGAATTACTCCCGAAATGGTCGATAAAGTTCGTTCTATTTTAGTCAATGAAGGTCCTGATAAAGCAGGAAAACTCATCCCGATTGATTGGATATTACCTTTCGTTATTATGGGTACCGAGATTGAATGTAAGCAGCAAATAACAGAGATTCAATCGAAATATGGAATTGATGATTTTCGTATTCAATTATCGGAAGGATGTTCTCAAATTTCTCAACTGGAAAAATTTGCTGATGTATTTAATTTAAAAAAGGAAAATAATGGAGATTAGTATTTCAATCATGCCTTCTGGGAATATACCAGAAATCGGGTTGATCGCACAAGTTGCTGAAAATATTGGATATACAAAATGCTGGATAAATGATGAGGGTCTGGTAGCGAATGATCCTTATGTTACCCTGGCAGCTATTGCTCTAAACACAAGACGAATTAAATTAGGTGTAGGATTCACGAATCCCTATACAAGGCATCCGGGTATAACAGCATCCAGCACACTCACCTTAAACGCTTTGTCAAACGGAAGAGCTTTCTTAGGGGTTACAGCTGGAGGCACTTTGACACTAGGACCTTTGGGAATTTCCCAAGATAAGCCTACTACCCATGTACGAAACCTGATTAATGCCTGTCGGGCATTATTTAATGGAAGTCATTATGATTTCATCAGCAATACTATTGGAGATGATAAAGGATCATTAATTTCTAATGGAAAAGAAATTGAAATTTGGGTAGCTGCCAGAAGCCCGAGATTATTAAAGGTTGCTGGTGAGTTAGCAGATGGAATAGTTCTAGGGCCGGTTTGCAAAAATTTTCTGGAGAAATATGTAGGTTACATTCACGAAGGTGCGCTTATCACTGGCAACCACCCAAAAATTGCCTATTCAGCAGAGATTATTACATCAGACCAGGAATTACAAGAGCTTCGCCGCAAGATGGGATCGAATGTAGTAGATTCTTCAAATGAAGTAAAAGAAATGTTGGGTATAACTCAGGATGAAGAAGAAATTTTAAGAAGAGAAATCCGTAGGGGCAACTTAATTGGCGCATCCAAGCTGGTAAAGGATGAGTGGATTCGTCAATTTGTTATTATGGGTTCAGAAACAGAATGCCAGTCTGAGATAAGGTTGATCACGAAAAAATTCAATATTTCTGAATTTCAGGTGCGATTATCCTGGAGTAGAAATCCATATCAACAAATCACAAAACTTTATGATTTATTAAACAATATATGATGCATAGTATAATTAAAAGATCATATAAATAATACTTTTTAATTGGTGTCTATGAATTCAAATTCATTTTTAAATCAAATACAACGTGAAAGTAAAACGATCCAGGAAATAATTGCAGATAAATTACGATCAGCTATCTTCTTTGGAGAATTACCTGCTGGAACTCGTCTATTACAGGATGAACTTGCACAACGATTCGGAGTATCCATAACACCTGTCCGAGAAGCAATCAAAACTTTATCCAGTGAAGGATTGATCACTTCTGATCCATACCGTGGGGCCTATGTTACAGAAACCAATGAAGACGAGTTTGAAATTATTCTGAAACTCAGATTGGCTGTAGAAACGATAGGAATAGAATTAACTGTAAAAAATATTACAGTTCCAGAAATAGAAAAAGCCGAAGAATTAATCAAGGAAATGGAAAATACGAATAATTTTGATCGGTGGTTTGACCTCAACACAAAATTTCACACTTTCTTAACCGAAACGTCTCGATCAAAAAGTGTTATACAAATGCACTCTTTCCTGAGAAATCTGGCAACCTTTTATACGCCAACCACAAAAAAGTCTCAGGAACAAAATATATCTGAGAGTAATCAGCAACATCGTGAGTTATTAGAAGCCTGTAGAACCAGAGATATAGACAAAGCCATTAACATTATCCAGCAACACTCTTCCATGCGCTATAAACTGGCGGTAGATAAAATTGAATGATGACTTTTCAAGTCAAATTCAGGACGACACATAATCTCGTTTCAGCTTTGAGCTTTCAGCATTTTCTGAATCCTCAACCCTCAACCCTCAACCCTACTTCCTACCCCACCGGGGCAAATTGGCTGTTGTACAATTCTGCATAGAAGGCATCATGCGCTAGTAATTCTTCGTGGGTACC
>JAVEYK010000101.1:0-9513 GCA_034003505.1 Anaerolineaceae bacterium
GCAGATTGAGTGGTTCATTACCTCAAAGTATTTCCGTTCAGGACTATAAATACCATTTAGACAACAAATTTGATCAATAAACCACGTGTGCTGATCGATTTAAATATTCGTGGATGATCTCTAAAAACGTGAGCCAATTTATGAAACTTCCGCACAATTGCTGGACCTAATTGAAACAGGGTTAATCAAAGACTGCCTTTCAGCACTAGTATGACAACCTTGTTTTATCTTTATCAAAAAGTAAAACCTCTAGATTGGTTTATGGCGCTGATCCAATACTAAAATCATTAAAACATACATCGGATGAATACCAGGTTCTTATCCCAACGCTTCCACTGCTATAAGTATCATCTGTTGCGACCAGTACCAATTCGCCGTCCACATACGCGCTCATGGTATCCCCCTTTATTTCAACGACGACGTCTCTTTCAACATTATGCCAATCATAGTTGGGATGCGCAGGTGGCCTTGCTTTTTCCAGATCTTTCTCAACACCATCGACCCATTTCTTAAAAACAAAATAACCTTTTCCGGGGTCATATTGAAAACTATACCCACTGGGTTTACCATCATTATTTTGTTCACGGAGCATGACCCCATATCCACTCCCACCTAAAAGGTTTGCGCCACTTAATCGCACAACATAATCACTTTGATTCGGCATGCTATTGGCAGAACATTTACTATAGGCGTAATTACTCCCACCTTTATTGTTCATGCACAATTTACCATCATTGGTCTGCCAATCTTTCGTTTTGTTCCCTTGCAGCAGCCAGTCATCCATGCTATTCATGTCCCCCTTACAGTATTCGATTGGGTCGTTACTGCCCGGTGTCGGCACGTTTAACGCCAATAAAATATCTTCGTACGGTTTTTTTGTGGCCTTCCCCAGCACGCTTAAGATGACAATCACCACAATAGAAACAAATACCAATATTAATCCGTACTCTATCATTGCCTGCCCTGTTTCAAGTGACTTTATTTTTTTTGTTGAGGGAGCATTCATTGTTAAACCTCTTTCCTTGCCAATCGCTTTGCCGGATGATAAGATCATTCCTGATCAAAATAAAACTTACATAGTGATGATCCTCACAATCCCCAATTACTATGGTAACAGAATACGATAGCATAGTCATGGCAACAAAACCTGAGATGCTTTACAGACCAATAACATATGCCTGTTTAAATCTTACAATCAGCTAACAATTGGCTTTTTCACTTACTTCTACTGGACCGGAATTAAAAATCGTGTCGAAAGTCTAATCCAATGCCTGCCCTGAGATATATGATTTCTCTACTTAATTCACTGATGGATGATCTTCTTTGATGCACGCAATGGCTTGAAGAACCTGAGAATTTTTAAAAAGATATAATGTAGATAGAGAATACTTATAATTATTTCTTCTTAGTAGGGAAGACACTCTTCACCTGATTCTTTTAATTTTGAGATGGAGGACCAAATGATTCGATTAACCAGAAAAGTATTCACCGACTTATCGATCCTCATGATTGGTTTAGGATTTCTGATTGGAGTTATTTTCCCTTTTTTTGTGTCCTGGATGGGTATTCCCCGTGAATATGTTTTTAACACCTGGTTTTTTATCGCCTGCATCACAGCCGGGATCATTCTGGGTGCGCTCAATATCCGCCTCGCTCGAGTAGTCGTTGGATCTCGTATGAAACTATTGGGTGATCGTATGCAGTTTGTCACCCAAAATCTTCATCAAATCAAAGCAGGAAAAGATGTCAACACTTGTGATGTAGAACAATGTCTGATCACAGTTGATTCAGAAGACGAGATCGGAGATAGTGCTCAGGCATTCAACAGCCTGGTTGAAACATTTTTTGAATCTCTGGAAACCGAAAATGCACTCAGTGAGTTTACTCATCTGCTTGGCAGCCAGTTTACGGTGCACGATTTATCTGAAAAAGCATTACAGCAATTAATGGAGCACACCAATAGTGATGCTGGTGCCATTATCATTGAAAAAGATGCATCTTTACAAGTTGTGATATCCCAGGGGATTCGGGATGTAGCCAAACTTCTGGAAAGTGATTATGTAAAAAACGTTTTACGCACAGAAAACCGTGTTAAACTTTCCCTGCCCGTGGATGTACAGGTGCAAGGCGTTCTTACAGATTTTCGTCCTCGTGAAGTAATCATCGAACCGGTCCTTTATAAAGAAGTGATTTTGGGTTTAATTATCCTTGCCTCCGCCAAGGATTATGGCACAGATGCACTGACTCGCTTAAATCTATTTGGGCGCAGTCTGGCGCTGGCACTACACAATGCTTTGTTGTTTGATCGTCTGGAAAGATTAGCGGCATTGGATTCATTAACAGGAATCTACAACCGGCGCTTTGGGTTAACCCGTCTTCATGAGGAATTCGCAAGAGCCCTGCGTACCCATGCTCCTATCGGTTTATTGATGATAGATCTGGATCATTTTAAACAGGTCAATGACACCCACGGGCACCTGACCGGCGATAGGGTCTTATTGCTTCTGGCGAGGGTGGCACGCAGTGTGCTGCGGGAAGGGGATGTCCTGGTACGCTATGGTGGTGATGAGTTCCTGGCAATCCTTCCCGGTGCATCCCATAATGATGTCGTCAATATTGCCGATCGTCTGTGTAGAAAAGTGGAAAATAACTCTGTGATGGATGACGAAGATATTATAAACATTACCATTAGCATCGGTGGCGTTTCATACCCACAACACGATGTCGCCAATGAATCGGAATTGGTTGAGCTTGCTGATCAGGCTCTCTATCGTGCAAAAGAATCCGGCAGAAATTGTATCGCCATGGCTCCAGGAAACTAAAGTAATCATGATTGACAAAAGCAAAAAAATGTTTATATTAAAACAAGTTTGAAAAACAAACTTGTTTTAATATAAAATGGAAGCTTTATGTCTAACTCAGAGCGTGAAATCCAAAATTTGGTGTGAAGGTATTGGATCGAGGATGGAATTCCCGATCTGATCGTAGGTTCAATTTTTATCATTTATGCAGCCTTATTGTGGTGGGGTGCTCATTCAACCCAACCCTGGTTCAACATGTTTTCAGCCGTTGCCCTGATTATAATGATGATATTCAGCCGACCATTGACTGAAAAACTAAAAGAGAAAATTACATATCCTCGCACTGGATATATAAAATATGCTTCAACACCCCTTAAACACCGGTCTACATATGTCATATTATGGCTAGGTGTGGCTGCCCTACTCGTTCTGCTTGTATTGGTTGCATTGATTATTGGTGGAGAATCATCAGGAATGACATTAATTTGGATTCTTCTCCCGCTAGTTTTCAGTGCGCTGATCGGAATGATCGCTTACAGTCAAAAAAGTAAAAGGTACATTTTCTATGCCATTTTTTCCTTGCTAAGCGGCTTAGGAAGTGTCATTATTGCCCAGCAATTTCCTGAAGCCATGCGCAACACCTTAGTATTTGGGGTTGGAATTATGTTTCCACTTGGAGTGGTTATGATTATCGGCGGTATCTGGACGATGATCAACCATTTGCGCCAGCACTCTGAACCGGTGGATGAAGCATGATTGAGAATCCCTTTCCTGAACTGGATATGGTCATCCACTCTCCCGCACGTCTGCAAATCGTTTCTGCATTGGTGTTACTGGAAGAAGCTGATTTTGTTTACCTGCTGAATGTTACTAAATTAACACGTGGAAATCTCTCAACCCACCTCAGCAAGCTTGAAGAGGCTGGGTATGTGGCAGTTGAAAAAACGTACAAAAAAAACCGCCCGCTCACCATATTGCGCCTCACAGTGCAGGGGCGAGAAGCTTATAAGCTCTATCGAAAAACATTATTAGACTTTTTGAAATAATTTAAAACATTCTCTCATGATTCAGATTGCGAAATGCATACGCCGCCAGTTCAAAAGCCAGATAAGCTAATCCCAGGCTTAGAGTAAACGCTAATACCATTCCCAGCCCGCTGGTTATTGCGACTAACAATACCAGCGGAATACCAGCAACCAGAATACCCAACAGAATTCCACCTGCACTCAGCTCTGGAACAGAACCATTCAACAACAAACCAGAATTGGATCGTCGTATCACGTCAAAGGCAGCCGCACTGAAAATGGCTGCGATCATCCCGGGTATCAGAAGAGCGAACCCGGGCATCTGCGCTCCAAACATGGCTCCTCCCAGAAAAAACCCCGCCAGACTTATGAGCATTTCCAGAAAATAACACAATCCAAAATCGTATAAGAGGAATTTCTTCGTAGAGATGGGCAATTGACGGATCACTGGCCAAACCGCCAGGTCGCTGCGGAGGCGCTGAATCGATATCCGCGCAAGTTGTATGATCCACCACATGATCACCAATCCCCTGCTGCCCAGGTCAGGTAGAACCGGTATGATGAACAACAAAACAAATATTTGCAGCCAATTGAATACGTTTGTCAACCGGAAAGTGCGGTGGGATTGCAGCAAATCCTTCCATAGCAAAATCCCTGGTCCATCCACAGCAGGAATGCGTGAGGGTCTTCTCTCCACGCCCAGGCGGCGTTGTGTTTTCTCTTGTGCTGCAATTTGTGTTATCCCATACTGCAAGGCAGTGTTGATCAATAGTTCCTTACTGGTTTGCTGTACTGCCCGGCTGAGGCTGAAATTCCTGGAAGCGCGGTACAGAAATACCAATACTGCCCAAGCTACCATCCAGCCCGCTATCCACCACAGCCACTGGAAGGCATTATCAAACCCCATACTGAATGGTATCAGAATGCTGCTGAATATCGGATGGTGCATAAAAGCGGATTGAGCGAGAACGAACCAAACCAGAAGCAGGAAAACCAGCATAACCCAAATCCAGTGCTGCTGTTTTTTCCTGCTTGATAAGCGCACTACTCCCAAGGACCAATGGTACCCATACAAGATCAGATGCAGCGGGATGATTGCCAACCACGACCGCACACCAAACCCGAGATATTCGATAATCCGGTTGGCACCCATCGCCCCCGGCATTGTGACCTCAGCTAATGAAAATCCCAGCGTCACTGCTATAATCCAGAACGGAATGGCACTTTTCAGCCAGGGCATCAACAGCCAGCGCAGGATAATGTTTGGCCGTGGAATAGGTGTCTGGCTGAGCAATAAGCCATCTTCTTCCGAAAACAGAACCGGGCAACGCCGAACAGCCCGCCAGGTAGAATAGAGACTCCAGAAACCCAACAATAAGATTTCCACCAGCAACGCAACCTGAACTGGGTCTTCTGGATTGATCATTTTAAATAACAAAGCCCCACCACTGGCGAAGAACGTCAGTGTGACAAACACCCACACACCAAAGAACAAAATCAGGTACAGCAGGTAGACACGATTATTGAAAGAATGATCGCTCTTTTCGTAGGCAACAATTGCGAGCCAATAGGCAAGCTCACGTTCTTCCTGCCGCGATCGCAACCAGTTAACCACCTTCATTTATTCAGCCTTGATCTCACCATTGCGTATTAATAGCCTGCGATCTGCTAATTGGTCTATTAACCCGGGATCATGCGTTGTCAACAGGATCGCGACGCCATTATCTCGCAGGCTGTGCAATTCATCAATCAATATCTTCACCGCTTCGATATCCAAAGCCGAAGTAGGTTCATCCAGCAGCAGCACATCAAATGGCCTTATCAGTGCTAGTGCCAAACCCAATTTCAGCCGCATACCACGCGAATAATGATGGGGAAACAGATCTTTTGCCCCCCAGATACCATATTTCTTCATTATCCTCTCTGCCTGCGGTTCAAAAGTCTTCCCGACCTCATTTGCCATCGCAATGAAACGCAAATGCTCCCAGGCTGTCAATTCCAGGTAGAAACGCGGCACATCGGGCACATAAATCATTCGCCGGCGCACCTCCACCTCATCTGAATACAAATCGTACCCCATTACATTCACCGTACCGCTGGAAGGAGGAATCAGACCCGCCAGACAGGAAAGCAAAGTGGTTTTCCCTGATCCATTCGGCCCGGAAAGAATGGTGATCTCTCCCCCCATTAATTCAAAGTTCGTTGGTGCTAACGCTACGAATTTTTCATATTTTTTACTGAGTTGCTTCACAACCAGATGAGATGGCAATTGGTCCTCCAGACGACAAAGAGGTGCGTTTTGACTGGTAATTAATTTAATTTTGCTTTCAGGTTTTTATAAAAAGCAGCATCGATCATAGTTCGCAGTGCTTCTCGCCCAAACTCGCTTAATTGAAAATCAATTAATTCTTTATAGATTTCACCAAAACTGATTTTTTCCGTATGATTTCCTACAATAAATCCTAATGCTTCTAATGGCGATATAATGATTTCTTCAATTTCGTCACAAACCAGATTGAATTTATAATCATCTTTCGTGTACTTTTTCCTATAATCAAAAACTTCCATCACTTGTTCACTAAATTCACCACTTTTTATTAACTTTGACGGGAAAGCTGAGGTTAACAAAAAATGAATAATTTTAGGAAATTCAACCGGAAGATATGCTATCCTTGAATAGCGCAATCGAGTTTGCAGCCAGTCTCCCCGAAACCACCAGCCACAAAACAATATATGCAGTTGTTCAGCTGGAGATACTTCCAGGAAATTTGTTCCTTTATCCGTTAATTGCCATACTTTCCCCTTGCCACCCTCAATTAATTCAGCCCAATAAACCATCAAATGGACGAAATAGACTGGCCACACATCGGCTTCATTTTTTAGTTCATGCGAATATTTTCCAATTTCAAATTTTAATGCCGGGGGGTCCGTCATTAAGGCAGAAAATTCCCGCACAGCTTTTTGCGAAAGATTCCCCGTCGAACTGGTGCCGGTCACTTTATTATCTCGCAAATAGTTTAATAATGTATTTACGTCTTTTAGTAGCGGCAAATCTTTGATTTTTTCCAGATCCTTTTTTTGTAATGTTTTTAACCATAGCGCACGAGCCAGCTGCGGATCCACCCAATCATACGGATCTTCTTCCCAAAGATTTCTGCGGATATTCCATTCATTATGTGCTTGGGCGAGTAATTCACAGCGGTACTCCGCCAATTTTTTATCAAATGTCTCCGGATCAAAATCCCCCCCACTCCAGATCAAGTAATCCTCGTGCTCTTCATGATTGGGATCGTTTATTGCTGCAACCAAATTTTGATATCCATATTCGCCACCCACATCCTCCGGAGGCGCGGCTCGTTTTCCATCAACAAATTGGGGTAATCTGGCTTTTTTATCAAATGGGAGTACTTTTTCCACCAATACTGTATGACTCCAGTTATCTCCAAAATCGTATAAATAGGTGAATTGAGACCCTTTATTAAAATTGAAATCACCAAGCTGATAAAGGTATTCATCTTCTTTTACGTAATCCATGAATTCAGAATCTTCCGGATCACCGTACAGAACATTGCGGATCTTAAATTCATGTAAATGATAACCCTCCCATCCGAACACGGCTTGAATCACATCGTGCAAATCCAATAATGTGATCTGGTCTGAAACCAACACCCTGCGCCAGATTGGAGGTTTGATTTCTTTGAGCGTTATTTTCAGTTGCAAAATTTTTTTGGCGGTTTTACTCATGGAAATCTCCTTTAATGCTTTATTATTAAGTGTACAGCATTTAATTTAATTTCTCCAGAGTGGTACTTCTAACAAACCTGGTTAGGGTAGATTGCTTGATCTACCACTTGTTAGTTGTCCAAACCGGATGAGCCAGATTTCCCATGCCCCCGCAAATCATACCGAATAACTTGATATTCATCCAGGAAATACTCCCATTGCCGATCCCACATACTTGAGTCAGCAAAGGCACCATGAATGAGTATCAATGGTCTTCCGGACCCTGATCGCTCGAGATAAATTTGACTCTGGTTTATTTCAATAAATCTTGTTTCTAATTTCTTGATTTACTCATGCTTTCTTACTTCTTATGTTTGATAAATAAGTTAAAATATTAAAACAATCCTTCATAAATTTACATATTTAATTTCAATGTCTTTCTTATCAGCGCATAAATTTTTTATAGGAATTACTTGAATATGAACCCTAAATCTAGAGCTGTTAAAAAAATATTCGTTTTCTTATCGTTTGTGTCGATACTTTCAACAGTTGTTTATTCCTTTATTTTCCAAACCGGCAGTCTTGATGCTTATGGGGGCGGATTAATACTACTATTAATGTGGGTGCCAGGAGTCTCTGGCATCATTACGCAATTGATCTTTGAGCACACCTTGAAAGGTATGGGGTGGAAATTTGGCAAAGCAAAATACTTATTATATGCTTATTTATTACCTGTTCTCTATTGTTTGGTTGTATATGGAATAACCTGGATTTCCGGGCTTGGGGACGTGCCTGATTTGGAATTTTTATCCACACTTCCCCTGAAATATGGGATCCCAAATTCAAATCCTCTTGTCATCACACTGGTTATCGTTTTTATTGTTCCGATATTTGGAATGATTGGCAGCTTGATTACAGCAACAGGTGAAGAAATCGGTTGGAGAGGTCTTTTTGTCCCAGAACTCGCCAAAATTACCACCTATCCTAAAGTTGCTCTGATTAGTGGCGCTATCTGGGCAGTCTGGCACATGCCGGCTATCTTTTTTGCGGATTATAAAATACCAGGTATCCCAACCTGGTACGCAGGTTTGATGTTTACTATCATGGTGTTGGGCATAAGCTTTGCGTTTGCCTGGTTGAGACTTAAATCCGGAAGTCTATGGACAGCTGCCATCCTGCATGCCAGTCATAATTTGTTCATACAGGCAATTTTCACACCACTGACCTTGCAGAAGAAAATTACACCATTCATCATTGACGAATTCGGTGTTGGTCTTGCCATAGCTGGCATATTGGTGGCCTGGTTTTTTATCCGAAAAAATAATCAGCAACCGCTTTCTTTACAACCATTGAAGTAATTTTTTCCAACCTTACTGACGTAGTGTGCACAACGCCTGGCGTATCTCACCCAAATGGTATGCCGTGTGCGCAATCACCCCGATTGCACCACCTACCTCTCTCTCACTCGGCCAGGCTGGCGTGGTTTTCAGCAACTCCTGAATGCTGGCATAGATTTGGCGTAGTTCATCCTGTATTTTCTGCCACTCCGAGTCATCCACCACTTTCACATTATTCCAGATATCCATCCAATCCACCGCCGGGTAATTGGGGTCTTTCACACTTTTCTCGACCACATCCAGGTAAAACGCTATATGTTGCACCTGTGCGGCCAGAGTGGCACACTTGCCACCGACCGGAACGGAAGCTTCCTCAGCGCTGATTTCTGCCAGTGTTTCAAACAAGGAGGTGCCTTTGTCCAGATAAATGCCATAGACGTGCGTAAAGGATTCCTCCAACAAAATCAACAATGCTTTGACAAAGTGTTCTGATTGAATCGTGCTCATTTTGAAAATCTCCTTTAGAATTCCTGATCCAAAGCTTTTTTTACCAAAGCTTCAAACGATTGCCCCATACAGTATCACCTTTCCTTCTTATTCAATAAACTTAAGACCGGCAGCTACCAG
>JAVEYK010000102.1:0-9237 GCA_034003505.1 Anaerolineaceae bacterium
GATGATCTGGATCAGTTTTCAATCAAAGAAAAAAATATATTTTTCAAAGGGCTTTGCCCAGAATGTAATCAAAAAATTATCAATGAAAAGGAATGGAAATAATGGAAGAAAAAAAGACAAAACTAACCACCGCTGCTGGAGCACCTGTTCCGGACAATCAAAATGCCATGACAGCTGGCCCCCGTGGACCCATGTTATTGCAGGATGTCTGGTACCTGGAGAAACTGGCGCACTTCGACCGTGAAGTGATCCCCGAACGTCGTATGCATGCCAAAGGTTCTGGCGCATTTGGCAAATTTACAGTGACCCACGACATCACTCAATACAGCAAAGCAAAGATTTTCTCTGAAATTGGGAAGGAAACGCAAGTATTTATGCGTTTCTCAACCGTAGCGGGAGAGCGTGGCGCTGCCGACGCTGAAAGAGATATTCGCGGATTTGCTATCAAGTTCTATACAGAAGAGGGCAATTGGGATCTGGCTGGCAACAACACGCCCGTTTTCTTCCTGCGTGACCCGCATAAATTTCCTGATCTAAACCGCGCTGTCAAACGCGACCCACATACCAACTTGCGTTCAGCTAAAAACAACTGGGATTTCTGGACATCACTTCCTGAAGCACTCCATCAGGTGACCATAACTATGAGTGATCGCGGCATCCCCTCTTCTTACCGCCACATGCATGGGTTTGGCAGCCATACCTTCAGCATGATCAATGCAAAAAATGAACGCGTCTGGGTAAAATTCCATTTTGTTTCCCAACAAGGCATTAAAAATTTAACCGACCAGGAAGCAGAAGCTATTGTTGGCAAAGACCGTGAAAGCCACCAACGCGACTTAATGGACGCCATCAATCGTGGGGATTATCCACGCTGGAAGATGTACATACAGGTGATGAGTGAAGAAATTGCCCGGAATATGCCCTATAATCCCTTTGACCTGACCAAAGTCTGGTACAAGAAAGAATTCCCCTTGATTGAGGTTGGCATGTTGGAACTGAACCGAAATCCTGATAATTATTTTCAGGATGTAGAGCAGGCTGCCTTCAATCCGGCTGCTATTGTTCCAGGTATCGGGTTTTCCCCAGACAAGATGCTACAGGGACGCTTGTTTTCATACGGTGATGCACAACGGTATCGCCTGGGTGTCAATCATCACCAGATTCCAGTCAACTCGCCCAAAAATGCGCCAGCCAATCCTTCCCATCGGGATGGACAGATGCGCGTGGATGGCAATGCCGGCGCGACCCTGGCCTACGAACCCAATAGTTACGGGGAGTGGCAGGAACAACCCGAGTTCAGAGAACCTCCATTGGATTTGTTTGGCGCTGCTGATAACTGGAACTTCCGTGAGGATGATTCTGATTATTATACCCAACCCGGTTTGCTCTTCAATCTGATGAACGCCGAGCAAAAGCAAGTCTTATTTGAAAACACCGCCCGTAATATGGGGGATGCACCTGAATTCATCAAGATCCGTCACATTGGCAATTGCCTCAAAGCTGATCCGGCTTACGGCAAGGGAGTAGCGGATGCCATGGGAATTTCATTAGATAAAGTAAAGTAAAAGATCGTAACTGATCAGAGAGGGCAGAAGTCGCTGCCCTCTTTTTTTAATTTCCCCGTTGATAGAAAAATCTCTGCTCAGGTCTGATTGACGATAATGGGATAAAATGCGAAAATGATTATTATTCCACAACCAAATCTGGTTCTCAGTTAATTACTACTTATGAAAAGAAAACCGATCCCCCTTTCCTCAAAAAAAGATTTCCAGAAGGCGATTACCCTATTAGGCTTTTCCTTAACCATCGGGTTTATCGCGGTATTTTCATTGCGCCACGAGCTGCTTAAAAATCAAATCTGGCCTTGGTTTTTATTAATTTTTACGATGGTCGTTGCAGGTTTCTTGCTTAATAAAATTGAACCCATCTTGTATCACAATGAGATGAAATCTAAATTAAGCCTGAACCCTACAAAGCAGAAGAAAAATATTGGCATTACATTCATAGGTATTTCTTTACTCATATCTTTTTTTATTATGTACAAACTGTGGCCGGATATCAACAACTGGCAAGGAACTGTATCGTTATGGATTGCATCAATGGGAATGTTCTTGTATGGCACATGGCTACTAAAAGGGGTTGGGGAACCTTCCCCACGGATTCCTTCAGCAAGAGGATATTGGCCGGTTAATCATAATTTCCGAAGATTTGAGGTGATTGCCTTCATCTTAATTTTTATCTTCGCAATTTTTTTACGGGTTTATAAAATAAATGAAATTCCTTCCGGTATCTATGTAGACGAGACGAATGCCGCCCTGGACGCGTTGTATATCCTCGAAGGGCGCCAGGTTTCTCCCTTTGGGACTGGATGGTATGGAACTGCGAATGGTTATATTTATTATATGGCTGGAGTGATTAAACTATTCGGTGCTACGTGGTTGAGTTTAAAATGGATATCATTAATTCCTGCCATATTAACCATACCAGCCATATTTTTTTTAACCCGCATCATGTTTGGGCCAATTCCAGGATTGGTAGCCATGCTGCTTATGGCAGTCAGTCGCTGGCATTTGAGCATGAGCCGTTGGGGTTGGAACGAAACCGCACCACCGGTATTTCAGATCCTGGCACTGTTTTTTTTATTCCGTGGGTTACGGGATCGCCGCCCTCTGGATTATGCATTAAGTGGCATCATTACCGGGTTGATGACTTACACATACTTAAGTAGTCGGCTGGCATTTTATACCATCATCCTATTTATAATCTACTGGTTTATATCTGATCCATCTGGTTGGAGAGAGTCCATACGAAAAAGCTGGGTAGGAATATTGATTTTTTTACTGTCGATATTCATCGCAGTCGGACCAATCCTCGTAACATATATTACAGATCCTTTTACATATAGTAATCGTGTTAATGAAATCAGTATTCTTGGAGATATCAAAAACCAAAATAGTATCCGTCCCCTGACGGACAATATCGTAGACATTTTAAAGTTTTTCCATCACACCGGTGATTTACAAGGAAAGCATAACTTACCTGGTGAACCAATGGTTGACCCATTCACGGGTTTGTTTTTTGCCATAGGGATCGTCTACGCATTATTAAATTTGCGGGATTACAGAAAATTTTTGTTAATCACCTGGTTAGTAATTGGATTAGCAGGTAGTTTTTTAAGTTCCAACCATGAGTCCCCGCAATCTTATCGTTCATTAACCGCGCTTCCGGCTGTAATCCTGTTAGCTGCCATAACGATTGATCAATGTGCCCGTTCATTCAATCTGGCAATCAAGCAAAAAAGTGTGAAATTTTTGCCAGTTGTGGTTCATAACCTGCCAGTCTTTTTTATTATCCTCGTTTTAAGCGGCGCATCCCTATGGGAAGCCAACACATACTTTAATAAACAGGCAAAATCAATCGATGTGATCAGTGGTTTTAACCCAATTGAAAATGGAATCGCACATGAGGTTATTCAGGCATATCGTGATCAAAAAGCCATATATCTATCTCCTCGTTTTTCCGAATTCTCTCCTTTGCGATATTTAATGTATGCAGAAGTGAAAAATCAAACAGGTCAAAACTCTTTGGAAGATCGACCCTATCAAGTTTTGCTGCCAGAGGTCAATTTACCCGTTCCAGATACCCAACAGGATGTCATTTTTTTGCTGGATTATGAATATTATCTTTTGAGTAATTATTTTCTGGGTATCTATCCGGATGCAAAAATTGAACTGGTCAGCCTGCCCAATGGTAATCCTTTATATTTAAAAATTGATATTCCTCGTGAACAAGTAGCTGAAATTCAGGGTGTCATCCAGCGCATAAAGTATTCAACCGAAACAATTGAGGAGAAAAAGGTTGATTTCATAGAATGGGATTCAGACGTGAACACCTCACCTGAAGTGGAATGGGAAGGCTTTTTACGTTTAGAAAATGGTGTGAATATCGATTTATTTGCCGGAGAAAACGTACAAATTTATCTTGATCACAATCTTTGGAGTGGAGCAAAATATCTTGGCCGCGGTGTTTATCACCTGCTGGTGATTAGACCTCAAGATCACACGCAGTCTTTTGGCTTCTCCTGGAAAATTGAAGACAATGATATCGAATTAGTTCCGAATGATGCTCTTTTCAACATCCCGCAGCCCAGGAACGGTTTATTGAGCTCCTATTATTCAAACCTAGCCTGGGAAGGAGAGCCGGTATTTCAACAAATCACGCCATTTTTATTGCTCGCCTGGCCAGATCAAAATCCAATTGTGGGTGAAAATGAATTCAGTGCCCGTTACACTGGCACTCTACTCGTTGAAGAAGCTGGGTCTTATTTATTCAAGGTCCAGGCAGATGACGGTGCCCGTCTTCTACTGGATGGTGCTGAGGTTGGCGCAGGTTTAAAACCAAATCAACCCAATGATTTCGAAGTTACCAGCGAATTAACAAAAGGTGAACATAAAATCCAAATCGATTATTTCCAGCAAGGTGGTGGAAGCGCTTTACGTCTATACTGGCAGTTAGATGGTGGTGAATTAATGCCAGTCCCACCAAAAGTGTTAAGTCCAAATTAATATTCGGTAAATTCAGCCCCTATATCAATAAAAATCTAGTAAAATAATCATGGAATTATTAGAAGATTTTAATTTAAATGCATTTTCCTTTCTACACAAAACTAAATAAGAGGGATTTTTATGGGACGCCAAAAATTTAAACGTGTTGTTACTTTTTTAACCATTGTATTAATTCTTATTTCATCCAATTTGATGCAGGTTGAAGCCAGTCCGGTATTCGATGCCAATCCAATGGTCGAATCAAGACCTTTGTTTGCACCAACACCAACCGTACTTCTCAGCCCCCCTGCCAATCCTTATATTGGTGAGGATTTTACAATAGAACTTATTTTTAATAATTCTGGCGAGACCGGTTATGGCCCTTACATTGATCTGTTTTTACCATTGAGCGGTGTTGATGGTTTAAATCCAACTGATCCCCCGGAAACCGACTTAAATGATGGTATTTCATTTAATAGTGCCAGCTTTTTGGGTCAGCCTGTGTCATCCCAGGTAATCTCTTGCCCGGCTGGTTCTTCCATTATTCACCCATTGACAAATGAATCGGTTACCTGCCCGGCACAACCAGCAGGGCTTTATGATCCATTTGAATGGGAATTGGTTGTGATGACCCTACCATTTGGGTCCTATGTTTCTGATCAACCGGATGCTGTCATTCAGGTAAATGTCAATTTAAGTAATTATGCTGATCTGGGTGTTGCCTTGCCAATCCGCGCCCAAAGTGGTTTTATGTTTGGCGCTGATCCATTGAATAACCCATCAACTGATCCCGCCATTGTTGGCACATCGGTTCAGGCAACCACCACCCCAAAATTAGTGACATTGGTTAAAACTTATAACAGTCTGGAAGATGAAACCGCTACTGGCCCAAATTACCCCCGTCGCTATACGATCACAGCAACAATTGCTGCCGGTCAAAGTGTGGAGAATCTGGTGCTTACGGATACACTGCCTGGCAATATGCAGTTTGTGAGCCTGGTAAGCACATCCCCGGTTGCATCAAATTGCAGTTTACCTTCCTCAACGACACCAGGCGGCAATTTATCCTGCACTTTTGTCTCCGTCACCGGTAGTGCGGAAATAATTTTTGAGTATTTTATTCCATACCAAGATAATGCCACACCTGCTAATAACGTCATCAATCCGACAAGTGGTGATGATGTCACCTCATGTAATGAGGTTACAGCGGTCGGAAATTGGGACCCTGACGACCCACGGGATGAAGGCGCAACGGGAAATGTGAATGAAAACCCTGATGGTTGTGAACACTTGCTTGAGGATAAATCAATCGCTATTCAAAAAGGCGTCAGAGTGGTCGAGGGAGGAATCCCCGCCCCAGGGAAAACCCTTGAATACACACTAAATTTTCAGGTTAGTGATTTCTTTGTTTTTGATGATGTTGTCATCACCGATATAATTTCCGATGGGCAGCACTTTGACTCCACTTTCGCACCAACTTTATCTGTGAATGGAAATGGTTTTATATCAACCTCAAGTGTTTTGAATGCTGCTAATTTCACAGTTTCTTGTAATTATTCAGGAGCAAGTGTTGGCACTGAGTGTACAGTTATTAATCCGCCACCGAATGATGGTGGAACAACATTCAGTTTTGATGTATCCTCGGAACTGAATTCTCGCTCATTGGATAGTAAATTAATTGGGGGTTGCGTTCCATTAGGTGGCACAGGTGGTTTGGATCCGGATTGTGGGACTTATGATAATGATGCAACTACCGGAACAATTGTTTTTCGGACAACCATTTTAGAGGAATTTGTTGATGATTTTCCATCTGGAGATTCCTCAGTTGATCAGGGGGATGTGTTAGCCAATAACGTTTCCATTTTCGGGAACCTCTTATCTGTCAATGATGCCAGCACCCCCACTGGAGCAAGTGAAAGTGATGGCAGTGCAGCTTCGGTCTCTATTCCGTATGGGAACATTACCAAATCTATTTATGCCCTGAATGGCAGCACCAGTTTACCTTCCCCGGTGCGGATCGCTCCCGGAGATTCTGTCACCTATCGGGTTCAATATTCTCTCCCCACCAGCGATTTTGAGGATCTGATCATTACGGATTATTTACCCTTGCCTATTTTTAAAGCTATTGAAGTTACTACTTTTACCAGTACTGAATGTGGCACACCTGCCGCAGGGAATTCCTGCTATGGTCCGAATGATAGTTATCATCTTTTAAGCGGCTCTTTAACACCAACGCTGACGACCAATTCATCTGCAAATTCAGTGATCTGGACTTATGGAGATGATGATGGAGTTGGCAGGAGCGGTTCGAATATAGATCTCTTATTTACTGCCACAGTAAGTAATTCTCCCTTTGCCGATGGGCTTTTCTTAACCAATCAGGCTCAGGTCGGAGAGAGCTCAACCAACGCCTCAGACAATTCAGCGAATAACATTGTTCAAATCCTCCTGACCCAACCGGTGGTGGATATTACGAAAGGTGTCGTTTGGGCAAACCGAACCGGTAATCCCTTACCTGTTTTTTCCCCAGCAACAGTTGGACCAGTCGCTTTCGATGGTAGTGCAGCAACCTGTGCAGCCAGGTTGGGCGGACTGATCACTTCTGATGGATTAAACACAAACCCAATCAACAGCAATGTCAGCAATCTGGATGCTGGTGATAACGCCTTGATGGCTGTCATCCTGGAAAATACGGGGCGTTATGACGCCTTCGATGTGCAGGTCTGGGACGCTTTACCGACAGGAATGACGTATGTGCCAGGCTCGCTATGTGTGAGCAACGGTGCAGGTACTAATTTACCGTACACCGGCCTGGATTCAGATTTTTTTGGGACAGGAATTGAATTAACTGATAACAGCAGCAGTGACGCAGCTCTTAAAAGAGGAAAAGATAGCAATGATGTGAATAATCCAACTGGCACCAATATTGCGGTTATAACTTATTTAGCCACAATGGATGCCATCGTTGAACCTGGTGAGACCTATACCAACACCAGTACGCTTTTCAATTTTGCGGGTACTGATGGTGGGCCCAACCACATCCCTGAAGGATTGGAAGATGACGCCGATGCAACGATCTTTGATCCAACAGTTGACAAAGCACTGACGGCAACAGATCGTGACTTTACCTCTGGCAACGCGGTCACGATTGGTGAAATTATTGAATATACCGTTACTGTCAAAATACCGGAAGGAACTACAAATTCTGTCGTTCTCACCGATCAGCTGGATGCCGGACTGGCATTCGTAGGCTGTGATTCCATCACCCCTTCCAGTGGCATCACCACAGATACAAGTTTTGCCAATACGTGCAGTACCCCAATCATAGCAGATCCCAATCAGGGTCGCTCAATCACCTATAATCTTGGTAATCTCACAAACGCCAACCGGGATAATTCTGTCGACGATACAGTAACAATCATCTATCGGGCGATCGTCACAAATAGTGCCGGGAATAATCCTGGTGTCAATCTAAACAATACCGTTACTTTAACCTGGGACGGAGGTATTGACACCGCCAATGCAGAGAATGTTAGCATTGTAGAACCATTCTTACAGACTAACAAAACCGCGAGCCCAATAACACTAGTGGATGCAGGTGATACGATCACCTTCAGCGTGATTGTATCCCATACTGGACAAAGTGGTTCAGACGCCTTTGAAGCGCATATCAAGGATGACTTAAGTGCTTTGCCATTTACAGTGACCGCTATCAACCCAATGACTTTTTCGGGAGCAGCATGTGGAACACCAATCGTCAGCAATAATTCTTCCGGCAATATTATTGATCTGGTGGTCAATCGCTTACCTTTGGGATGCTCTGCCACACTTACTTACACCGCCACCCTCAATGTTACAGTAAGACCTGGTCAAGTTATTACCAATATAGCCAATATCGACTGGACCAGCTTACCGGGGACAATCACAAATCCTTCTCCTTATAATGAACTTGATTGTGAACGTAGTGGAGATGCAAGCGCCTGTGGAGCCGCAGCGAATGATTATCGAGCAAGTGATCCGGCGACAGTTACTATCAAAGCAGCCACTTTCGCCAAATCAATCATTGCGACAGGTATTGATAATTCTCTAACTACTAATACTAATAATAATCTTCAGGCTGTGATTGGTGAAACCATTGATTATCGAGTGACGTTAACCGTACCAGAAGGATCTATCCCATCCCTAAATATTCGAGATACTTTAGATGCAGGTCTGGCTTTCGTTCAATGCCTCAATATTACAGCATCTGCAGGTATACAAACAGATTTAATCGGGGGATTTACAGGTGCTTGCCCCATACCTCCACAAGACCCACCTCTTAATCCCATAATATCATCAATTGCACCGCAGATTCGCTATAATCTTGGAAATATAACCAACACGAATACCAACAATGCTATTCTGGAGACAATTACCATTGACTACCGTGTGGTCGTGCTGAATGTAATTGGGAATCAACAATCAGGTTTAAGGAATAATTCAGCAAGACCTTATGCCGTCAACTCTGGCTTAACCAATTCCAGATTTGCACCAGAAATAACCATTATCGAACCATCTCCGACCGTATCAAAAAGCGCTACCATTGGCGGTGACAGTATTGGCCTGCCAGGTGAGACGGTGATTTATACCATCACCATCCGAAACACGAGCACCCCCACCACGGATGCCTATGATGTCACGATCACCGATCCAC
>JAVEYK010000103.1:0-9011 GCA_034003505.1 Anaerolineaceae bacterium
CGTCAATTTGCCACTTACTGTGTCGAATTTCGAGCGTTCAATGGTCTCATCCACGGCGGTGGCACTTTCATTCTCCAACGGTAGTTTGAACCAGTAGATCCCCTCCGCTTTTTCATCCTCAAAAAGAGATTGACTGGCGTTGAAAGCGAGTGGCCATGGGCGAGTCTCGACGAAATCTTCGGTGGTCATGGTCATCGTATCATTATCAGAGGCAAAGCGGTCGATACCGATCATAACTGTTCCGTTACAAGGATCAAATTCCTTTATTTGGACTTGCACGGGGTAGGGAAACGTTTGGACGGTGACATCCTCATCATCAACCTCGGCTTGAGAATACGTCCCCTGTCCCGCTCCAGAGCATTGAAACAATACACCCTGGTCCGCTTCAAATTGCAACGGCACCACCAGGTTGGTGGTCATTAAAATATCCGCCATATTGACTTCAAAGGTGTATTCAAGCTCAAACTGAAGCGCGTTTTTCAACTTTTCAAGGAAAATGTTAGTATTATTACCAGCCCCCAGCAGCTCAGCATCACGTGCAATCATCCACACCACTGGTATTTTTTTGTAATTGTGGTTTTTGTGTATGTCATTAATCAACTTATCAATCAGGCTGGCGTTCCAGTTTGCCAGTCTGGAAAGAATTTGCTGAACAATTTCCTGATCACCAGAAAGTAACGACAACTTGCGCGCCGCGTTGATGGCAAATTGTGAAACTGCTACCAGTTTTTCTTCTTTGCCCTGAAATTCATCCATCAGGGAGATGGCCTTCCGCCCGATGCGATTTGCCAGCGCGCTTTCCCACCCCCAATCATCCACCCGGGTTTTATTGCCGGTAAGTTCTAAAATTGTCCTTTGTTGAAGCAGTTGGAGGATCAGATCAATTTCAGGGTTGGTAGCATTTTCTACAAATTTTGTAAGTTTCTCACCGTTTTTTTGTGCGGTTTCATTGTCCGGACATTCCAGCGGTATGGATGGGGGATTAGGAACATCCAGCGAACTTTTAAGAATCTTTTTTGCTTCTACAGTCAGGCGTTTATATTCTTGCTGGGCATTGTCCTCTATTTGACTGAGCTTTTCATCACCCGGTTGGCTCGCGAAATAGGTGCTGAAATGGAAAATGTGGGCAGTTGGCTGGGTTGCCGAAGGATCCTGGAGCGTATATCCAACTTCGCTGCCGCTCTGCGACCCGGCAAGAATAAAGGTAACTGGCTGTGAATTTGCTGTGCTGACGCTGATGCTGACCGGCTTAAGGAAAGTTAAGCCGTCTGGTTCCAGGCGCACGCCGCTAATCATCTCGCCGAACGGTTCATTCATACCGCTGCTATCCAGGTGGGAAAGGGGGGTCATTCTGATCGTCTGTGTACTTTCCAGGGCACCTTCAGGGATGCTCAGTGACCAGGTTGATGCTGAGGCATCTGTCACCTGCAATGCAAAGTCTGTATCTCCCGGCCCAAGCAGCTTCTCCACAGCCGCGCTGGTATCTTCCTCAAAAGAGACGATGCCCAGGTTTTGGATTGGAAACTGAGGTGCTACATAATCTTCTGATTGGAAGCGTACCTCGGGTTCGGCTTCCAACTCATTCTCATTGGAATGAACCGCGCCAGGATCCTCATTGTTGAGTTCTGGATCAGAAGAGGAAACTGCTCCCGGATTCTCTTCGCTGCGCCCTATCAGGGATTGAGGCAAAGAACATGCTGTTCCAATGATCAATGGGAAAATGACCAATCCAACCAAAAAACGCTGAAAAATTGAACGAATGATGGCTTGCATACGCTCTCCTGGCAAGAATAAATTTAATGGACGGTTGTGATTTTTAACACTAAGCATAATTATATTTGTTTATTTATAGAGCACAAGACATGATGCGGGGGCAATTTAGCTGGTCACTTAACTCAAATATCAAGGCAGACAGCAAAAAATTTCATGCGATTTGGCTGAGTTGAAACAATAGGTGGGTACGACAAAATCGAACACTAAGGTTGAAAACCCTCATCTCACAGTCAACAATTACCCGAAGGTGCACTGCACTCTTATGTAATCAGGAGTTGAAAGGGGAGGATTTTTATTGGTGCACCGCACGACGGAACAATCAGGATTATTAATAACAAAGTGCATCGCACAACCTGGGAAATGTGCAATGCACTCCTCATTCATTATTTTTTAGAACCAGTCACTTTAAGCGTTGAGCTTTCAGCTTTGCGCTTTAACCCTTCAGCGAATCCTATTTATTCATTTTACCCAGGGCGTTCATAAATGTGCTGGCGACCAGTTGGGTGGATTGTTGCCGGTGGGGGCTTGATCCCATCCCACTGGCAGCTACAAATGCATCAACCAGGGCATTCATACTGGTCTTGCCTTGTTGCCTGGATTGGAAAAAAGCCATTCCGGCAGTGAGTAGATCACCCACATCCAGACCATCACTTAAACCTGCACCAGCTTGTTGTTGGGATGAACCTGTCAGCCCGCCCAGAAGCGACCCTAACAAATCTCCACCCTGTGTTGCCTGGGGCTTATTCTGTTGAGGTTTGCTTTGACCAGCATTCACCAATGACCCTAACAAATCCTCCATGCCATTCATCTGGGAAGGAGCTGCTTGTGCTTCTCCCAACAATGACCCTAACAGGTCACCTATGCCCGAGGATGGTTGTGAAGATTGTTGCGGAGCGGCCTGGCCGGCACCTAAAATTGTCTGCAATAATGACAAAGCTGACTTCGTATCAACATTTTGGCCCTTAAATTGCCCGGCGGCTTTCTGTAGCCCCTGGGAATAAAGTTGAGCCGATCCATTATTGGCATTTTGGCTTAGCTTCTGCGCAGCAAATTGAAGCATCTCACTGGCAGCGCTTCCCTGTTTTGTTTTCATAGCCCTGGTGATTGTTTTAAATGTATCCACCATATGATCACCATGGTCATGGTTATGCGTGTCTGCCTGGTTCAGTGTTTGTTGGTTTTTACTTAACGTTCGGGAGACCTGGGAAAAAACCTTAACAAGATCTACATTTTGTTCTGTCATTGGCGCTGTGCTCATTTATTTCTTTTTTAATTCTTCTGGTAATGGTGGGATCTCAATTTCAGTTCCGGTTTTGATGTGATTGGGATGGTCACCAATGATGTGTTTGTTGTGTTCATAGATCAGACGCCAATAGGCTTCCTTCATGGACCCATAGTGCTTGTAAGCCAATTCTGCATACGTATCCTGGTTGGTCCAGACATGCTTAACGACTGCTTTCGCGGCAGCTTCTTCTGCCCGTTGTTTTTCAATTTCTGATTTCTTGGCAGCGATTTTGGCTTCCTGTTCCGCTTTCAAGCGTGCCAGGTTATCCTGTTGTTTCTTTTGCTCAGCAGCAATTTTTGCTTTTTCGGCTGCGTCTGCTTTTGCTTTAGCGTCAGCTTTGGCTTTGGCGGCAGCTTCACCCTTTGCAGCGGCTGCTTTCGCAGCTTGTGTTCTGGCAGCGTCTGCTTGTGCTTTTGCTGCGGCAAGTTTCTTTTCTTCTGCTGCGGCAGCCTCTGCCTTTTCGTCGCGATCGGTCAACGCATCAAGTGCCTTGTCAAACAAACCCTTCTTCTTCTTTTCAGTCATAACGACCTCCCTCAAAAAAATATGTTTTTGGTTTATTTTATCCTCTAGCAAGGATTTATCCTTTTATACATTATATCTTACTTCGATATCAAATCGGTTATGATTGGCATGACATGAAACTTGTTGCTACGAAACTCCTTGTTTTCTTAGGATTGTTGTTGCTGGGTGCTGGTTGTACTTCTGGGTCCGCTGAAATGCCCAATACAGTACAACCAATGAATACGACAATTGTTCAGCAGCCGGGCGCTACCGCTACAGTGATTCCATCATCTAGGCCTACGTTCACGCCAACATTGGTACCAGTGACCCCAACACAGCTGCCAACCGCAACCCCGGTGTATTTCTCCGGGGCTGGGGATATCTCCATTTGTGGGCAGGAGGGCGATGATCAGACGGCTGCCATCTTGCTGAACAGGGTCGGGAGTGGTTTATATTTTTCTGCTGGTGACAGCTCCAATGAAAATGGGACAATGTATGAATACCAGAAGTGTTTTGGGGCATCCTGGGGACAGCTTTTGCCGGATATCCGTGTGGTGCCTGGAAATCATGACTATTACAGCGATCCCATGGAAAATTATTGGATCTATTTCGACGGTCTCGCCGGGGAACCAGGTAAAGGCTGGTATTCGTTTGAGCATGGTGATTGGCATATTCTGATGTTGAACTCCAATTGCGGGTATGTGGGTTGCGGACCTTCATCCGAACAAATTGCCTGGATGAAACAGGATTTGGAAACCAATAAAAAGCAATGTTCGCTGGCCATCTGGCATCACCCCCGTTTCAACTCCGGCATCGCCGGAAATGCAGATTGGTTGTATTCCTTCTGGGATGTCTTGTATGCGTATGGCGTCGATGTGGTGGTCAATGGTCATGACCATCATTATGAACGCATGGCCAGGATTAATCCACAGGCTGAATTAGACGACCTTTTTGGCATCCGCTCCTTTATTGTGGGGACAGGCGGTGCCAGCCATTATGGGATCGACCAGATCCAACCCTTCAGTGAGGTGCGGATAACAAATCAATTCGGCATCATCCAGTTCGAATTGCAGCCGACCGGTTATACCTGGCAATTTATCAATGTGGAGGGTGAGGTGCTGGATAGCGGTGCAGACGTCTGTTCACCTGAGCCGGGCAATCCTTGAAATTTGAGGATCTGGATTTCCTTTTGATTATGCTTTAAACGATTTCAGATTGTAGCTTCTGCGCTTCCAGCTCCCTAATCTTCTTTTCGATCAAATTTTCCAGTGATTGCTGGTAGTGCATCATTTCGTAACCCTGCAGAATGGCTGCCACCTGTGCCACAGCGATGGCGATGATGGTAATTGTCAGAATAATCGCCACCCAGATGCTCCAATTAAATATTTTTTCCTGGGCGTTATCCAGTGAGCTTTTAATTTCGCGCATGTTGCTTTGATAATCATTGACGACGGTTTGGGCAGCCGATAAATCAGCCTGGAATCCGGCAAAACTGGTGGCTATTTCATCAATGCCAGTTTTTAGCGATAAGAGAGTAACATTGCTCTCCGATAGGGATCCAGAAATCTCATCCATCGAATCAGGCATATCTGTGAGAGTTTCCCCGATCTCCTTTAAGGCTTTATTTAAAGGCTTGGGAGGTGCGTATTCAATGCCTAGTATGGGGATTCGGGAGAGACCGTACAGCAGATTGTCGATGATCAGTGCTGAACTTTGTGCTGCCACAACCGATATCTTGGTGTTTTCGAGGGTCTTCTTAAGATCGCCTTTGAACAAATCTGAAAATGAGTCAATTAATTGGCTGGTATCCTGCATCGATTGTGCCATGGTCAGGGTGGATTCTTCCAGTGTGGTGATACTTTTCTTAACATTGGTGAGACTATCGTCGATGACATCCAGACCAGAACTGGTGGTTTCCACAATTTTTTCGGCAACCAATAATCCATCGTAAATTCTCGTCGCGACCGGTAAACGTAGTCGCCAGACCTGTACCAGTGCAAATACGGAGATCAGTAATCCAATGACCGCGAGGAAAATCAAACCGATTCCGAAGATTTTTCGTGGGAAATTCATTTTGCTCCTTCCATTAAGCGTTTCGGTTAATTGTAATGGATTTTCCACAATCATTCTGCTGAATAGGACATTTCTATTTAGCTTTGACACTGAATGAGATATTTCAAAATTTTCCCAACAATTTTTAAGAGGTAATAGACGTGATGACGGGTTGGCAACCAGGATCTTCCTATATAATCAATAGGGATTAACCATAACCATGAGGAGTGAATGGTGACACAATTTAACGGACTCAATTATGTGGAATTATGGCGCGATCTTGTGCGATTAAGCGCAGTACGACGCCAGCGAAAAACTGAAATGATTACTGGTGATCAATGGCATGGGAAAGCGGCTGAATTTGATCAAAGAGTTAATGCGCGCTGGAAGGAAAAGGATTCCAGCCGTGCTTTTGTATTGCAAACATTGCGTGAAATTTCAGGAGCATCTGTTTTGGATATCGGTGCGGGAAGCGGTGCCTGGGTCAGTCTGATCTCTCCTTTGGCCAGAGCAGTCACAGCCATCGATCCATCGCCGAGCATGCTCTCTCAATTAAAAAAGCGTGTCACAGAAGAAAAACTGGACAACGTCAGAATTGTGGCGGGATTTTGGCCACAAGTGCAGGTTGCTGAGCACGACGTCTGTTTTTGTTCGCATGCCATGTATGGTGCGGAGAATTTGCCTGCATTTATCCAGTCCATGCACGCGGCAGCCAAAAAACGGGTCATTCTTTTGCTGCGGGCTCCCAGTCATGATGGGCTCATGGCACAGGCGGCCCAACTGGTCTGGGGGCATCCATTTGACAGTCCGAATTACCAGATTGCCATGAATATCCTCTGGCAGATGGGGATTTTTCCGAATGTAATCATGGAGGAAGACCATCTCTGGAAACCCTGGTCGCACGCATCGATGGAAGAGGCATTAAGTGAAGTAAAAAACCGCCTGGGGTTATTTGATGACCGGGTATGGGATAGCAAGTTGCTGGAATTGTTAAAATCCAATCTGGTAGAACAAGCAGGAGAATACATCTGGCCGTCTGGCATGCGCACCGCATTACTGTATTGGGATGCTTAAGCCTACGATTGTAAACTTCGTGTAGCCACTAATTTATCAACTTCCTGGCAAAAAATTGTTTTTATCTTCAGATTGATACGAAGACCATTTCTACCGTATAATTAGCACACCAGGGAGTAAAAGGAAAATGAAGAAGATTCTTAAGAAATTTCAGCAGCTTCTTTTTTTTGGAGCAGGTGTAGTGGTCGGATTGGAATTGAGCAATGTTTTCCGTCCCAGTTTGCGCAGCCGTATTTTGTATCGATTAATGGGTTTATTCCACCAGCCTGTAATGCCAGTCGAGCTGGATGATCTACGGAGCTACCTGGTTCGTTTGCAAAAGTTCGTGCCGCCGCCACTGAAGATTGATCCCAATCCGGTTGATGCCAATGGAATTCCCTGTGAATGGGTTCTTCCGGAAAAAGCAATTTCCACCCAGGTCGTGTTTTACCTGCATGGAGGGGGGTATGTGACCAAAATGCCGGTTTTACACCGCAATTTTCTATATCGTATGGCTCAGGAAAGTCAAACCCAGTTTTTAATGGTGGACTATCGCCTGGCTCCCGAGCATCCCTTCCCGGCAGCCCTGGAGGATGCCCTGGTGGCGTATGATTGGTTATTACACCAGGGTTGGGATTCACAAAAAATCATCTTTGCCGGTGACTCCGCTGGTGGTGGTCTGACGCTGGCGACCCTCCTAGCTCTGCGGGATATGGGCAAACCATTACCGGTTGGCGCAATTCTGATGTCCCCCTGGACTGATCTGACCGGCAGTGGTGAATCGATTACCCGCCTGCAGGACCTGGACGTCATGCTAACCTGGGAAAATTTGCAGGATAGTGCGCTGGATTATGCCGGTAGTGAGCCGTTGTCACATCCCTGGATTTCCCCTTTGTTTGCTGATTTTCACGGATTGCCCGATAGCTTGATCCTGGTGGGGGGGCGCGAAATTCTGATGGATGATTCCACCCGGCTGGCGCAGCGTATGACCGAGGACGGCGTGGAGGTGGATATGGTGATCGAACCCTATATGGGGCACGTTTACCCGGCCACCGGCCCGGCAATCCCGGAAGCGCAGCGGGCGATAGAAAAAATTGCCGATTTTATTAAGAAGTGTTGAATGAGGGTTGAGGGTTGAGGGTTTAGGGTTGAGGGTTGAGCTGATGGCTGATGGCTGATGGCTCATGGCTCGTAGCTGAAAGCTCATAGTGTTCAGTGTTCAAAATTCAGGATTCATGTCCCCACGAATTCATGATGGGCAGAGGCAACGCACCCTTGTGCTTTCAAATTTGTGATTGTATTTATATAGAATTTGTAATATAATTGGAAAGTTAGAAAGTAGTACAATAAGAAAATATTATTTTCTGGAGGAAAATTGAGCGAAAGACAATTCTTAAGATCACGTTTAAGAGTTAAAGGACAGGTAACAATTCCGGCAGAAATCCGTGAGATTCTAGGTGCGAAAGAAGGGGACGAATTGGTGTTCATGACCGATGAAGATGGACGGGTTATCATCGAACGGGTACAAATTGTTCCTCCTGAACAAGCCTGGTTCTGGAGCAAACGCTGGCAACGCTTAGAAAACGAAGCACAACAGGATTTTGATACTAACAAAACACATTTATTTGAATCATTTGAGGAAGCACAAAAATTCTTAGACAATGCTGCTGGTGACGAAAATGCCGAAAATAATGCTGTCTGATCGATTCATTGAATTATACAAAAGCCTGCCTGAATCGATCAGGAAAAAAATAAAACGCCAGATTCAATTATTAGCAGAAAATCCCCGGCATCCGTCATTACAAACAAAACCTATTCGGGGAACAAATGGAATATTTGAGGCTCGAGTAGATCTGAATTATCGATTGACGTATGAAAGATTGCCGGATGATATCCTCTTATTGCGTGTGGTTGCTACACATAATGACGCGTTAAAAAAACCTTAAGTTGAGGGTGCATTGCCAACGATACGATGAGCCATGAGCCACCGGATTTAATGTAGGGTGCACTGCACTTAGTGATCAACACAGACCCGGGATCGAACCAAAACCACCATCCAACAATCAATCAGAAGTGCAATGCACCATTCCGAGTCATTTCCAATCTCAGGGTGGTGGTCAGATGAATCGTGTTGAGGGTTGAGGGTTGAAATGAACCACCAACATTTAACCTTTCGCCTTTCGCCTTCAGCCTTGAGCATTCAGCCATGAGCGATGTGCCATCAAGTCGTACACGCGCGGAAAATCCCGGGATCGGATTAAAAGGTCCAGGTCGCAAAAGCTTCGTAACCCGATATCACCGTAAGCCTGAACCGCAAGCACCGGTCCTTTGAAAGGAATCGCAC
>JAVEYK010000104.1:0-8650 GCA_034003505.1 Anaerolineaceae bacterium
CGAAAGGCTTTCATTTTATTTCTCCTATATTGATTAGTTTGCGGAACTTCTTTGTTCCTATGCATAAAAGTATAGGGTATGAATAGTGTTTATACAAGCTTGTATATTGTTTTTGTATAATGTTTAGGGATAATACGGATCAGATTGGTCAGGATTTTACGACCAGCGAAAAATTAAATAAAAAATGATCCCCCTGTTATAACGCTATTAACTACACCGCCGCGACTGTTTTATCTTTCTTTCCCCTGCGCTGATACCATTCATTAAAAATCAAAGCTGCCACAGCGATTCCACCGCCCACCAGCAGATTCAACCAATTTGCCTGCTCACCAAAGAAAACAATCGAGACGATCACCGCCAGCGGCACTTTCAAATCATTAAAAATTGCCAGCGAACCAGCATTGACCTTGCGAGCACCGACGTTCCATAGGAAGAAGCCCAATCCCGAAGCAATCGCCCCCAGATACAGTAGCACAACAATTTGCTCACTGTTGATGGAAAATGCCTGCCAGGGGGTGAAGACTGCCGCAGAAACTCCCGCTGTTAGAAATCCACCCAGGTAGAGTAAACCAAACACTTTCAGATTATCACGTTTGCCTACCGGTACATTTTTCATCACTTCGCGGTAATATACCTGCCCGAAAGCGAATCCCAGATTGGAAATCTGCACAATTAAAAATCCGGTCAGAATCTCCGATTGGATCACACCCCCCCGCCGTACGATGGCTGTCCCTACCACCGTCGCCACCGTCGCCAGTAAGCTAACCCAATGCATCCGTCTTCGCATGGCGTCATTAATGAGAGTAACATAGATCGGCGTGAAAATGGTGAAAAGAGCTACCTCGTATGCCTGCAAATACAGGAAGGCATAGTTATAGGCAATGTACATGATCCCGTATTCTACCGCTCCTACCAGCAGCAAAGCTCCCATTTGTCGTTTTGTCAGTCCTTTTACCCGCAAAAAGGGTAAAAACACCAGTAAGGAGATCAGTAAGCGCGCCGCAGCGATAAAGTTAGCATCCAACCCGGCCAGTTGATTTTTGATTAATCCAAATGAAAATGCCCAAATGATAGATACAACCAATAAATAAACCATTATTCACCTTTTTAATCAGTGATTTTTATCCATTATAAATGATATTGGAGGTTATTTATTCATGAAGGAGGAATCGCAGCGTAATTTGTGACAATTAACCGGTTAGAAAAATATTTTTTGCCCTGCCAGAATGCTCTGTGGATTAGCCTGACAGGCCAGCGAAATTTCTGTATGTGGCGAAAAACCACATTTTGCACAGTCGATATCAGTCCGGTTTTTCAGGTAACAGCCCTGGGTGATGGACCCATCCGGATTAGCATTATCGATCAGCCGGTCATCACACTTCCATGTATTGCGTTTTAATGCGTTCAATGCAGCATATGAGTTGAGAATGGGAAACCCATCGCGCTTGAGATCAATTATCCTCTCCAATAGCTTTTCCCGGGAGTCAAAATCTAGAAATAATTCATCCTGATGGTTGTAAGGATAATAGAACTGCACGGTCACCCCGCGCACCCTGCTCTGCAGAAATTGAATTAATTCTGGAATCTCAGGAGCATTGATGGCATTAATGGTGATATGGGCGAATAAGCGTGGATGCTTGCTCCTGGCAATGTTGTCCATCACATGAGCAAAGATGGGGGCTTCCCGTAAGGTATTGTGAGTGGCTTCCAGCCCGTCAATACTCACCCACAAGGTATTCACAGCCACATCCAGGGGCAGGGTGCCATTGGTGGTCATCCCCACGCTGAAAAACTTTTTCCGAGCCGCAGCCACCACATCATGAATCGAATATGCACCATCTTTCCAGAGCATCGGCTCGCCGCCTTCCAATACCAGCAGGCGATTCCCGCGCTGGTAGAGACGTTCCAGAACCTCCAGCACCTGCTCATAACGCAACTCTTCTGCCTGCATGGAATAGAATGGACATTGCTGGCAGGTCAGGTTACAGCGATAGGTCAATTTGAAGCTCGCCAGCAGCGGTTTATCCCGATGGAGGACATAATGATAGAAGAGATATGGGTAATGTGGCCAGGAACGATACCATTTCATGGGTTCACCTGAGTAGATTGTACCGTACATTATGCTGGTGTTTGATGGTTTTCGGCACGGCTACTTCAAGGAGAGGTAATCCTGCAAAAGCGTTCCATTAATAAACACTTCCACTTCTTTCACCTGGCCGCTATCCAGAATGGTGGTCATGATCTGCTCCTCCACTCGCGGCTGATCGCAGACACCCCCCAGCATTAATTCTCCTTCCAGGTAGACTTTCGCCTTCCCTTGATTGATCTCATAAGACTGAATAGCCAATTCTGATTGGTGCAAAGCGTTATACAAGCCTGATTCTCCAAAGTAGGTTTCAGAGAGGGATAACAACGCCGAGAGTGCATTCCAGGGAGCTGCCAGATTTGAACTGGTGGATAGTTCCACAGGCACCAGGCTGTCATCACAGCCTATTTTCTTTCCGGAAATGCCATTATCTTCGATTGCCACCAAATAGATGGTGACCATCTGCTCCACTGTTGCCGTGCTGGTTACCTCCTCGCCCGAATTGGGATCAGGATCAACCGGCTGCTGTTCCATAGGATCTGAATCAGGTTCACCAGGATTAAAAGAATTACATGCTGTGAGAAATGATAATGCGATAACAATCAGAATCAATATGATTGATTTAGGTTTCAACATAACGACCTCCTCGCGAGGATTTATATTCATGGTAACAATCACCATAAAAAAATTCAATTGGGTAATTCCCTTATCCCGCGGGTCAATTTCCCCGTGTTAAAACGCTGAGTACCGGGGTGAGGGGGGCACCCAGGTACTCAACTTATTAATATTATACCACTTTCATTAGAATAATATTAGATGTTTAGACAATTTAACGATTAATTTTGAGCTGGTTTTAATTGAATCCGGTAGTGAAATACCAGACATCAGAATAAGTTTGCCCTCCAGCTGTTACAATCATTTCCATGCGATATTGATGATTGGGGATCAGGGAGCTGGTTGGTTTAAAAATCACCTGTTTAAAATAATCATTCATTTCCGGAATCGAAATTGTTCCGGGAACAGGGTTATTGCTACTATTGTATAAGATTGCTTTCGATACAGTGATTTCGTTGAATAAAATTGATGGATAAAACCCCATGGAAATAGGATAGGCTTTGGCTGGAATGTTAACCTGATCATGTCCCGGGTAAACCACAACGCGTTTTAGGTTCTGAAGTGAGAGCCCTTGCAAAATATTTAAACCGGAAAAACAATTTGAACGATCACAATTGAGATTGAATCCGCTTTGCATCAAATCTGGATGGAGCATATGGTAGCGATGTTTCTCCGTAAACATCCACAAATCAATCGAATCTTTAACGGTCAGATTGGTTCCGCCAATCAGCTTTATCATGTTGCTTTGCCCTCCAGCATCCGCCCCTTCCGGAGTGTAACCTGGACTATTCGGATACTCTTTATGCATATCCGCCTGCAAGGGGTTCAGCAACATATAATTTATATGCAGACTCAAACCATAATTATAATCAGCATTGCTTATCACCGGGTTTAAACCGGCGTTTTCGCGATAGTAATTAAATAAACACAACCACTGATCAGGCCCTTCAGGGCAAGTCCCCGCTGAATTCTGATATACCAAAGGTAAGAAAACTGTATTGTCTGTTGGTTGTTGAGCATTAACCGGGTTGGTATGATTTGGTATGGAAGCAAAGAGTAAAAATAGAACAATAAGGCTATTGATCAGCATTTGAGATATTTTTTTTGGTAAATGAGTGAAACTGAAAATGATGGGGGGGTTTAATCTTTGATGACTATTTCTATCATTTTTATCCATAATTTTTGAATTATACCATCTTAACAATGCTTTTTTGTCTTCGGTAAGAAATTTTTTTTACACATCGTTCTGGAATTTAATGCCCAGGATCACCACTTTGTGCTTGCTACAGTAACTTGCCGGCAGCTCTGGCTCGTTTCAGCAAACGCTGTGCCCGCACAATGACCGGTAAATCCACCATGACCCCATCCAAAGCAAAAGCTGCCTGTCCATTCTTTTCATTTTCTTCATATTTTTCAATTAATTTCAAGGCGTAGGTGATCTCTTCATCATCCGGGGTGAAAGCCCGCTGAACCGGTTCAATCTGGTTGGGATGAATGATCTGCTTGCCAGAAAACCCCATCCTGAGGCTTTGTAAGGCTTCATCCTCCAGCGCATGCATATCTGAAAAATCTGTGCAGACCATATCAATCGCCTGCAAATCATAAGCACCAGCATGTAATATCAGCGCTCCCCGAGCATAGAAAAGTTCCCAGGCATTGCGCGTGCGCACGGCGTTGATATCGGTTGCCAGATCTTCTCCACCGAAAACCAAAGCATCCAGCCTGGGGTCTGACTGTGCAATTTCCTTAATGTTAATAATGCCAATAGCACTTTCAATGATTGCCAGAATACGGATAGCATTATTTTCTAAGCCATTATCTTTTTCAAAATCTGCCAGAATTTTACTTAATTTCTGTACATCTTCCGCTGTTTTGGTTTTCGATAAGAGAATGCCATCCGGTTTTGAAGGCAAGATCGAATCCAAATCCCCTGCCGCCAGACCAGAGGAAAAGGGGTTGATACGCACCAATCGTTCCGATCCTGAAAAATCCAACTCCATTAAAGCATTGGCAACCAGCTCACGTGCTTTATTTTTATTAGTCATAGAAACTGAATCTTCCAGATCCAGTACAATTGAATCAACATCCAGTCCGGTGGCTTTCTTAATTTTTTTTTCATCATCTCCGGGCATGTATAATAAAGCTCGTCGTGCACGCATAGGCTCCTCCTGCTGAAAAAATTATATCATCTCAATCGTATACGAAGGTTTTTTGCATATTTTATTTCAAAAATTCGCTGCCAAAAGGATCGATCATGAAAGCGACTCAGGTTCTTCCACTTAATTATCACCCATCGGGTAAATTCGATTTAAAAAGCAAGAAACAAATTATCATCCTGAACCTGGTTGGATTGGTCTTATTAATTTTCTCCATCTGGTTCTTTGGCTGGCTTGCCAATTTTCTACGAGGAAGTTCAGCAACCTCCTTTTCGTTTCAAATTTCCTCTATGTCAACAGCCTTGATCGCCATTGGAAAATTATTATTGACAATTGTTTTTGTTTTAGTCTTGCATGAGGGCATTCATGCGCTTTTCTTCTGGGTTTACAGCAGACAAAAACCAGTCGTGGGTTTTAAAGGAGCTTATGCTTACGCAGCCATGCCGGGATGGTATTTCCCCCGCAATCAATTTATGGTCATTGGAATTGCCCCATTGATCGTGATTTCTCTCATCGGTGTTCTTTTTCTGGCAATCCTGCCCATTTCAAGCATCAATCTGGTGCTGGTTGCGCTGGTCATCAACACCTCCGGAGCAGTGGGCGATCTTTTTGTGGTCATCTGGCTATTGACCAAACCCAGAGAAACCTTTGCAAATGATAAAATCGACTCCATTGAATTTTATGTGCCTGGGAAACCAGAAGTTAATTAGAAGACCACGTAAAAATTAAATCTCTGTGAGTAGATTTCTTGTCATTAAATTCCCCGGATTTCTAATGCGACAGGATCTGGGATAGAAACTGTTGCGTACGCGGATGAATGGGGTGATCAAACACGTGGCTGGGTGAGCCATGCTCCACAATTTGACCTTGATCCATAAAAACCACTTCATCCGCAGCCGCCCGTGCAAAGCCCATCTCATGCGTAACCACAACCATGGTAATACCTTCGCGCACCAGTAATAACATCACATCCAGAACCTCTTTAATCATCTCTGGATCGAGCGCACTGGTGGGTTCATCAAACAGCATAATTTTGGGTTTCATTGCCAGGGCACGCGCAATCGCCACCCTTTGCTGCTGCCCACCGGACAATTGCCCTGGATAAGCATTTGCTTTATCAACGATACCAACTTTCTCCAACTGTTGCATGGCAATCTCATGGGCGGTTTTTTTATTGATTTTACCAACAATGCGTTGTGCCAACATTACATTTTCCAACACACTCAAATGTGGGTATAGGTTGAAAGATTGAAAAACCATCCCGATTTCGGAGCGAATGCGATTGAGGCGTTTCTGATCTCCATTCAAGTGCTCACCATCCACAAAGATTTCACCCTGATTCTCCCGCTCCATGTGATTCATGCAGCGCAGCAAGGTAGATTTTCCAGAACCACTGGGGCCAATAATCACCACTACTTTACCAGGATATACATTCAGACTGACCCCATTCAGGGCAACAACTTTACCGAACACCTTATAAATATTCTTTACTTCAATCATGGGTTTAGTGCTCATCCTGACGTACCCGCCTTTCAATATATTTCACCACCAGAGATAATATAACTGTCATGGTCAGGTACAGGATTGCCAGGGTGGTGTAAGCTTCTTCGAAACGGAATGATCGCCCGGCATACAAACGCGCCACCTGAGTGATATCCCGCACAGCTAATACTGACACCAATGAAGAATCCTTTAACATGGCCACAAAGTCATTGCCCAGGGCTGGCAGCACATTGCGAATAGCTTGGGGAAGTATGATATAGATCATTGCCTGACCGCTGCTCATCCCCTGTGAACGCGCCGCCTCCATTTGCCCTTTGCTGACCGATTGGATCCCAGCCCGGAAGATTTCTGCTAAAAAAGCCCCATACGTTACAGAGAGGGCAATAATTGCACGTACATTCATTTCGATGGCTTTGTTCTCTAATGCCAGCAATGGGTTGGCGATCCAATGCCAGCCCTGAGTTTGCAACCAGAGGCCCAGTTCATTCATACCGCCCACCACAGCCGGAACAGCTACTAGAGCAATGAAGAAAATTAACACCAGCATGGGCACACCACGAATAAACTCTACATACAGAGTGGCAGTATTTTTAATGAAAACATTTTGGGAGATGCGACTTAATCCGGTAATTAACCCCAGAAATAATGCGATTACAAATGCAATCAATGTGGTGCGGATCGTGATGCCCAGACCCGCTTTGATAAATAAAAATGCTTCTGTGTACGAAGGTTGGGTAGCAATCGCTGTAAAAGTTGCCAATAATATCAGGATTAATGCCACAAACCACCAGGGAAATTTAGACAATCGTTCTTTGATGTTCGGCTTTCCTAAGCCAACCGGTGTGGGATTCATTTCAATGGACGTACTTTGATTCATTATTATTCCTGTTCCAGCAGTTAATTTGCTCTGATTTTTCCAATCATCTAGAAGAGGCAGGAAGGGATTAATCCCTTCCTACCTCCAACTACTCAGTCCTCTAATAAAATATCATCATAGGTGATATCAAATTCAGGTCCAAAATAACGCACATTTAATGCCGAGAGGAAACCATCCGCCATCATCGATTGGATGGCCTGATTGACCGGATCGACCAGGTCACTTCCCAGTGGGAAAATAAACCCTAACTCATCACTGCTGATGGCAGGTCCGATGAGATCCAAACTTTCAGCATTCTCCCCCATATAACCCATACCAACCACCTCATCAATGATCACCGCATCCACATCACCAGCTAACAATGCCTGCACAGCAAAGGGGAATTGTTCGAATGCGCTGATTCTTTCTTCCGGTAGATAATTGGTAGCAGTTTCATAGTTGGTGGTGTTGGACTGTGTACCCATGATCAAGTCAGTTTCTGCAAATGCTTCAATCGAATCGAAGCGATCTTCACCCAACCGCACCAATAAACGTTGTTGGATGTTGATGTACCCAATCGAGAAATCCACTACCTCCTGACGATCCGGTGTATTGGTGATCCCATCGCCAGCTGCATCAAACTGACCATCCGAGACAGCCTGGATCATGCCATCCCAGGCAGCTTCCACAAATACCGGGGTACAGTGCAGACGGGTGCAAATCTCAATCCAGGCATCATAATCCCAGCCACCTGGCTCACCGGTCTCCAGCGAGATGTAGTTGAATGGCAGATACGCATTTTCAACCGCAATCGTGACTTCCTGGCAATTCAGGTCAACGACTGCTGCATCCGCACTCCCCAGGCAGCCTTCCGGGTCAGCAGCAACTGGTTCTTGCATGGGCTCTTCCACAACAGCATCTTCCACTACATCAGCTTCGACTGCCGGGTCTTCAACAGACACTGCAACTGGTTCGGTGGCACTGGCACAGGCAGACAGCAACAATACTGCCATTAAACAAAGGTTTACAAAAATCATTCTTCTCATCACTAATTCTCCTCATTTGGTTTTATTGTGCGGTTCCTTTGGTAAGCACCGCTTGAACGACTGACCCGCATGCGAGCGAGCTTTGACGACCTGATTTCAGATCTTCCGTTACTGGGTAATTCTGTAATGTCTTTTTAGTGGCACCTCCATCTCGCTCCTTGAAAAATTTTCCCTTTGTCCAAAGACAACCTCACCGGGAATTAAACAAAAAAAACCTTCCCCAAAAGGAAGGCTTTTCTGATCTTGAACGTTTTTGGAATGTCTTATTCTGCAAAACGCAAACTAGCCGCTCCTTCTGGGAGAAGTCCGGTTATGACGCTTTGCCTTCTTAACAATCATTTGGAATTGCATTCTGACTTTTATACACGCTTAAGAATGATCTGTCAAG
>JAVEYK010000105.1:0-8388 GCA_034003505.1 Anaerolineaceae bacterium
TGAACAAGCGCAGAAAAATGGCTGGCAACTGGAAAGCATCCCGGCAAATTTCCAACTGATAAAGAAGCAAATCTTTGGCGAATGGGATCAGGATTTCCTGGTCGTCCCGCCCCAACACCAGATTCAGATGAGCACAGATGAGGAGATTATGGTTGCCGTGCCGGTAAATCTGATGAAACCATAGGTTAATCAATCAGAGAGGTTGCGTTTATCCTTTCATTCTGTACCAGAACTTTTAGATTTTGCCACAAGATTCTCAATAGAGATCAAACCAGCGGAAGTTTGCCTTACCTCAAAGAAAACTTCGGTTCCTGCATAATTTGCTGAATACCAATCCAGTTGATAAGATCCAGGATCTAACTGACCTCTCCAGGTGAATAATTGATAGAGTTCATCTTTTTTCATGACAGGGTTTTCATGGAAATTCGCTTCAGCCCTGAGTTCATGATCTTCGTTAAATAATTTCATCGTTCCATTGAAATTAGGATCAGATTCAAAATCTTTATTTGGTGATACTTGAAGAGAAATTTCGACTTCATTATTAGAAGTGGTTTGCACCTGTGCAAAAAAATCGACATTCGCTGCCCGTTGAGATTGTGTTTTTATAACACAACCACTCACCATACATGCTGATAACAAACACAAAAGAAAGAATCGTTTCATCGTCAACCTCCTTCCCTATCATAATCAACAACCCTTATTTTTTTACTGCCAACCCGCAGGATTTACCACTATCCAAAAGTATAGTTTTATTCAACTCATTCCCTTAAGCTTTTCTTAAGCTAACCATTAATTTCCCATAAGGACGTCTGCACTCGAATTATGTATGATAATGACAGCAATAAAAAGATTAATTTGGAGGTCTATACCTATGAAGAAAACAAAGTCTACAAAAATACTTTTAATTCCTACCCTGTTAATAATTTTTGCCCTGACAGTGACTGCCTGTGCACCATTGAGCCAGATAGCAGATTTATTAATAGTTGATAATGATAAACCATCCAGCGCAGAACCCGCTGCCCAGTCTATCCCGCAGCAGGAAGTGACTGCCATAGCTCCGGTGGATGATGCCTTTGGCAGCGCTGCTTCCGATGGCACCCTGAGCGATATTTACGAAATGGTCAATCCATCCGTTGTAAATATCCAGGTGATTTCAACCGCCAGCGGCATTTCAAATTTGCCATTTGGCCACCCTGGGTTTGAGGATAATGGGGATCTGCCCCAACAATCCGGATTAGGTTCCGGCTTTGTCTGGGATACGGAGGGCCACATCGTTACCAACAATCACGTCGTGGAAGATGCCACATCCATCGTTGTGCAATTCTCCGATGGACGAGAATATAAGGCCGAATTGGTCGGTACAGACCCAGATTCCGACCTGGCTGTCGTTAAAATTGATGCGCCAGTATCCGACCTCAATCCTTTGAAGGTGGTAGATTCCAGTGATGTCAAAGCTGGCGATATGGCCATCGCCATCGGCAACCCTTATGGTCTCTCCGGAACCATGACCGTCGGGATTGTCAGTGCAGTCGGGCGCTCGTTGTCCGTCGATAATACTGCCCTGACGGGAAGTTATACCATCCCGGACATCATTCAAACTGATGCAGCCATCAATCCTGGCAATTCTGGTGGTGTTTTGCTTGATGATCAAGGGCAGGTGATCGGTGTTACCACCGCTATTCAATCTACGAGTGGTTCAAATGCCGGCATCGGTTTTGTAGTACCTTCGTCGATTGTACTGAGAGCTGTTCCTGAATTGATTAAAACTGGAAAGTATCAACATTCCTGGCTCGGCTTATCCGGCAGCACGCTTCAAGCCGACATCGCTGAAGCCATGGATCTGGATCGCGATCAACGGGGCGTCCTGGTTGCTTCCATCACACCCGACAGCCCGGCAGATGAAGCTGGCTTACGCGGCAGTGACAAACAGTTTGAATATTTAGGATCGCAGGTGCTGATTGGTGGCGATGTTATCACAGCCATCGATAACGAGCCCACCCCCAATTTTGAGGCACTGGTTTCCTACTTGGCCCGTGCCACCGAACCTGGACAAGAAGTCGAATTGACCATTCTCCGGAATGGTAAATCTCAAACATTGAGTGTTACCCTCGGTGTTCGCCCGGGGAAAGAAACTGTCCAAACCCCTTCCAGTGCATTTGCCAGTGGACAGGCTTTCCTGGGCATCACCGGGGGAAGTCTGATCCCGGAAGTAGCCCAGGAAATGGACCTGGACGAGGATCAACAAGGTGTACTGGTCGTTGAAATTCAGAAAGATAGCCCAGCTGATAAAGCCGGCATTCGTGGCAGCGACAAAACCTTTGAATTGAACGGGCAGGAAATTATGATCGGTGGTGATGTGATTACAGCCATCGAAAACACCCGCGTAGATGGAATTCAGGCTCTGCGCATGGAATTGAGCAAATACGAACCCGGTGACGTGGTCACGCTCAGCATACTGCGCGCTGGTAAATCCATAAAACTCGAGGTTACCTTAGGGCAAGCACCCTAGTTTTCATCTCTCCTCCCTCAAAATATTTGACAGTCAATTCCCCATCCTGATTTGGATGGGGTTTTGATTTTTCAGGGACGCAAAAACGCAAAGGTTAAAAGAAAAGACGCAAAGAAGTAATTTTTGTATTGATTTTGGTACTTCAGTTTTTATTTTCAACCCTCGTTTTTGTAAATCACTCACCATAAATGCACGGTATGCGGATTCCAATAATCCAGGTCCAAAGCGTTTATTAATTTTGAAATTTCTTCTTTTTCTGCCAAATTTCTAGTATCATATATTAAACCATTGGGAGGCAAAAGTGGACACGAAAATGCAAAAAATAGCACACGACAGTCTGGCAGATGAGCTGAATGGGGCCTACTTGTACGATGCCCTGGCGCAGGCTGAAACGGATGAACGCCTGGCAGAAGTTTATCGTCGCATGGCTGCCGTGGAAAGAAAACATGCAGGTAGATGGACCCAACGTCTGCAGGAAGCCGGGATAGAGATCTCACCATTTTCCCCAAACTGGCGTACACGCACGCTGGCCTGGGTAGCCAGGCGATTTGGTGTCAATTCGGTATTACCAACCATCACCAGTTTGGAGAAAAAAGACTCACGCAAATATGCCAATATGGCCGATGCTGCCGATATGTCTGCCGATGAACTTTCCCATTCTCGCCTGCTGCAACAGGTTACCCGCAGCATGCCTGGTGGATTGGAAGGAGGCATGCTTGCCAGACTGGAAGGCCGGCATCGTGCCTCGGGTGGGAATGCCTTGCGAGCAGCGGTATTGGGAGCCAATGATGGGCTGGTCTCCAACCTGAGTCTCGTGATGGGCGTTGCAGGGGCAGAATTCCAAAACGCCACCATTCTGATCACTGGTCTGGCTGGGCTCCTGGCTGGTGCATTCTCTATGGCGCTGGGTGAATGGTTGTCAGTGCAAAGTGCACGTGAGTTGTATCAACATCAGATAGCAATTGAAGAATCTGAAATCGCCTCAGCCCCAGAAGAAGAAGCGGAGGAATTGGCCCTGATCTATGAAGCCCGCGGGATGACCAAAGAAGAAGCTCAAAAATTAGCCGATAAAATCTTTGAAGTCCCCTCTCAGGCCTTGGAGACTCTGACACGGGAAGAATTAAATATTGATCCGGCAGAATTAGGCGGCTCGGCCTGGGTGGCAGCGATCACATCCTTCTTCCTGTTTGCCTTCGGTGCCATCATTCCTGTCATTTCATTCACCTTCCTGAATGGTACACCAGCCGTGATTGGCAGCCTGCTCATCAGCGCGATAGGATTATTCATTATTGGTGCAGGAATTACCTTATTCACCGGCCGCAACATCTTCTATTCCGGTTTCCGTCAGGTCTTGTTTGGATTGCTGGCAGCCGCGATCACCTTTGGAATTGGCCGTTTGATTGGCATCAACCTGGGAGGATAGCGCACTTTACAGCTTACTGATCGCTTGCAACCGTTCTGGAATCGTAGGATGATTGTAGTGTACCAACACATACAACGGGTGTGGTGTCAGGTTGGAGAGATTCTCCTGCGCTAAAATTTTGAAGGCAGCCATGGTTGCTTCTTTGCCAACGTATTGCGTTGCAAAAGCATCAGCTGCATATTCTGCCTTTCTGCTGATGGAATTCAAGGGAAAGCCCAGTAAAAAATCCAGCGGTGAAATCAGGATGGAGAACAAAATCAGGCTGAAGCCGAGATGGACACCAGACAAACCAAAAGCCTGCGCCAGGGATTCACTTTGCAGGATAAATCCAATCACGACTGCGTATAATCCAAACATCAGAATTTGCAATGCGAGCATCCTGGGTATATCCTTATTCACCGCATGTCCCAACTCATGCGCCAAGACCGAAAGAATTTGCTCGTCATCCAATTTTTCAACCAGCGTATCGAATAAAACTACCTCTCTGGTTTTACCCAGCCCACTGAAAAAAGCATTCAGCTTGCTGGAGCGTTTGGACGCATCCATAACTGAGACTGCTTTGACGGAGAAACCCACTTTTTCAGCCAGCGCCTGAATTTTGTCCCGCAGCTCGCCATCTGGTAATGACGTGAGTTTGTTGAAAATCTTGACGAAGACTTTGGTATTGAGAACAAATAGGACGACCATTACCACAGTCAGGATGACCCAGGCGTATAAAACAAACCACCAAATCTGACCGAAAAATTCCAGGTAAATTGCGTTCAACAACGCCACCAAACCACCCCCAATCAGTGCTGCAACTAATATATTCTTTAATAAATCGATAAAAAAGGTTGTGTGCGTAGTCTTGTTGAATCCAAATTTCTCTTCGATCACGAAGGTAGCATAGTAATCAAACGGTAAACTGATCAGCATACTCAATAAACCAAATACCCCCAGAAAGGCCAGGTTTTGCAGGATGGGATGATCGAACCATTGCAGCGTTATCCGCTCCAGGTAGCCAAAGAACCCAAATGCCAGCAATGCCAGCAGCAATGCAGTACTAACGAACTTAACAATGACCTCAAAACGCATGGTTTCCATGAAATAATTTAACCATTTGGTGTATTTTTCCCGGTCATAAATATCCCTGGCAATTTCTGGTATCGGTTGCGTACGATTCTTATAATTAATCAGCGTGATGACCAGATCAACCACATACATAATTGCTATGAGACCGATGATTAAATAGCTGATCATTCTATCTCCTCTATTTGAGATTGGATTTGATCCACGATCCAATCGAAATCGTCATCCGAATCTTTGATTTCATGGCTCAGTCTTTTAATGCGATATTCTTCATACGTGGTGAGTGCCAATTCTTTAGCTATTTCAGCAGAAATCCGTCCGGCATCATTAAGTACCTCACGACCATTAAATTGTAAAAAAGCATCCAATTTTTTCACCCAATCGTGCATGTACATCGGTTGACGGCTATGCGCCTGGTCTTCAGCGTAATCCAGATACATCGTAACGATCCGATTCAGATTACGCAATTCTTCTTCATTTAAATAGTTTTTTGCCACGGTGACATCCGCCTGCCGCACTATTTTTCCTTTCCAGTTGGTTAGTCCCATATTAGGTTTTTCTGCACTGGCCCGTTCAGCTATTATTTCAGCCGCAGTGTGACCTGTAATTGCCCAATGAAGTTTGTTCTGGACGGTAGCAAAAAATGTTCTTGTTATTTCTGCGTTTGGATCATAATCTGCTGAGAGGTAGTAAATTTCCGTAATTTTTCGATAGAATTGTTTCTCGGAAGCTCGAATATCACGAATACGGTCAAGTAATTCGTCAAAATAATCATCTGCATATCCCTTTCCCTCCTTCAAGCGATGGTCATCCATGGTAAAACCTTTGATCAGGTATTCTCCTAAACGCTCCGTTGCCCAGCGCCGGAATTGCGTGCCGCGATGAGAACGTACGCGATAACCTATGGCGATAATCATATCCAGATTGTAATATTCAAGTTCACGCTTTACTTCTCTTTTTCCTTCTATTTGAACAGTCAAGTATTTCTTGACTGTTGCATCTCTTTTTAATTCACCTTCGTTATAAATATTTTGAATATGCAGACTAATATTTTGTTTGGTTGTGCTGTAAAGATCGGCTAAACCCATTTGTGCTAACCACACTGTATCATCCTCAAGCCTGACATTGATGTGTGTTTTTCCATCTTCCGCCTGATACATTAATATTTGATTAGGTTTTCCTTTTGGTTTTTCAGTCATGTGCCCTCAAAGTGATTCTTCTTATCTGTTAATTCTATAAATCTTCTTCCAGCCCGCCCCAGGGATCGAAGCGCTCGAAGGGAATATCAAATTGCAATAATATTTTTCCCACCAGTTGATCAACCATTTCCTGAATGGTATCTGGTTTGTGATAAAAAGTCATCATGGCTGGCAGGATAACCACACCGAGATCGTTCAGCGTCAGCATATTGCGCAGGTGAATACCACTTAACGGTGTTTCGCGCGCTACCACGACTAGTTTTCTGCGCTCCTTGATGCACACATCGGCTGCCCGCAGCAACAGGTTATCAGAATATCCACTGGCCAGTCCAGCCAGGGTTTTCATACTACAGGGCACAATGATCATTCCGGCAATGCGAAAAGAGCCACTGGCAACCGTAGCCCCCAGTTGGTTATTGGCATGCACTTTGTCTGCCAGGCAATAGATTTCTTCTGGCTGCATACCCAACTCCAGTTTGATGGTTTCTTCTGCCAATTTCGAAATAATCAAATGGATTTCGATATCGGGCTGTCTGCGTAACGCCCGTAATACTTCAACCCCTAAAAACGCCCCACTTGCTCCGCTGATGCCAACTACGATACGCAAATTATCCTCCGCTGAATCTTTAATTCCTTTAATTTTAACTCATTTTCATTGTATTATGACTGAAATGAGGAAAGTAACCCTATTTTGGATTAGATGAAAGGGTCAGCAATTTTATTAAAATTAAATGTTTTCAATGTTGGCTATGCGAAAATTCCAAAAAATCTGATTATTTAAATAAATCGACAAACAGCTGCTACTCTTTAGTTGCTTATCATTAGGAGTTTGATACAATCAGAGCAGAAAGAATAATCATGGAGGAATAATCATGGATGAATATAAATTGATTGAATTTATCAAAGAAATTATCAGCATTCGCAGTCTGACAGGTGAAGAAGGAAGTGTCGTGAATCGGATTGTGCAGGAGATGCACCATCTCGGTTATGACGAAGTCTGGATTGACCAGGCTGGCAACGCCCTGGGTTTGATTCAGGGTGAGAGACCAGGCAAATGCATTCTACTCGATGCACATGTAGACACCGTCACAGCCAACCCGGAAGATTGGCGCTCCAATCCATGGGTAGCGGAAATTCGCGAAGGACGTATTTATGGCCGTGGCAGCGCCGATACCAAAGGCAATCTGGCAGCCATGCTATACGCAGCCGCGCGTGTCAATCGGCAGCAGTTAATCGGCAGTATTTTGGTTTGTGGTTCTGTCCACGAAGAGGTCATGGAAGGTGGCAGCCTGCAACTGGTTATCCAGGAGAATCAACCGGATTACGTGGTCATTGGGGAGGCAACCAATCTTCATCTTAATCAGGGTGGGCGAGGACGAGCCGAAGTTGTGGTGGAAACCATCGGCAAATCAGCGCATTCTTCTTCCCCTGAAGTTGGAATCTGTGCAGTGCACGGAATGATACACCTGATCAACGCTATTGATCATTTGCCACCCCGCGTTCATCCCATCCTCGGACATGGCAGTATGGTGCTGACCGATATTTGCTCCGATCCATACCCCGGACACTCCGTGATTCCGAATCGCTGCCGGGTAACCTATGACCGGCGCTTATTGCTGGGTGAAACTGTCGACTCCGTCATTGAGGAAGTGAAAAGCTGTGCCCGTTCAACTGGCGTTGAATGTTCCATTACCGTGTTAGATGGGCAGGAAACTACCTATCGTGGTTACCAAATGCAGGCACCGAAATTCTTCCCGGCCTGGGTACTGGAAGAAGACCACCCTCTGGTACAACATGCTTATAAAGCTCTTAAAGAATTGAATCCGAAGACCGAAATCAGATCTTTCCAGTTCTGCACCAATGCCGCCGCCAGTGCAGGAATGTTCGGTATCCCCACCATTGGTTATGGTTTGGGGAAGGAAACCGACGCCCATACGGTGGATGAATCCATTTCAATTGAGGATTTACACGCAGCCGCACGTGGATATCAGGCAATCATTGAATCAATACTCAGTGATCATAAATAATCTGAAGCGGCTGGCAGCGATTCTGGCTTCCGGTTACATTCTGGTATATTTTTCCGAGCATCTATTCTGGGCTCATATCCGCCCGGGAGATAACTGGGGTGAGTGGGTAATGGTCTGGCTAGCTTATTCCCTGACCGGTTATCTTTTCCTATCAACTGTGGC
>JAVEYK010000106.1:0-8379 GCA_034003505.1 Anaerolineaceae bacterium
TAGGTTCGATTGGAAGGCGTAAGATAAAAAAAATTACTGATTTGATATTCAGTCTCCTTTGGCTCTTAAAAATTGCATTTTTTAATATAAAAGTTGTCGAACACCCGGAATGATAATTTCCCGGGAGTTCGACAATATATGATAACCAACTTATTACCAGTATGTCAAAGAACTTTTTTGTCTGATTCTATTTCAATGGAACATGAGAATGCCCCATAAAAACATATATCGACGCCATTGATTCACAAAAAAGTATCCAATTCCTGACGTTCATGGCCTATTATTTCTTTCTCAAGCCATTTCTCCTGCCGGGTCTTGAAGATTATCAGACTGTCGGTCTTTTCCTCCATAATAATCATGGCTTTACTCTTTAATTCAAGCAATTTGACTTCAGTTATCTCTCCTTCAAAAACAGAGTTTTGAATCCAGTTAAGATACCTTCTTAAAAGCTTAAGCATTTTCCCAACCCTCTTCTCCCCTACATCATACATCGCGATCACATACATCACCACCACATTTTAAAGGGTTTGTATTCTTCTATTTCAAGCAGATGCTTCTGCAATTTATAGCATTCAAGCTTGATGAGATGTTTGTAGCTGACCGATCTGTTGATGGTCCTGTGCATGATAGTCTCCGCCAGCCGGTCCTCAAAAGCCTGGACAAATGATTTTTTGCCATTTTGTTTGAGTACAATCCTGTTAAGACTTGTCTCGAAATCTTCAACCTGTATCATCTTTTTATTAAGCACCTTAAAAATAACCCTGTCGACAAGCAAAGGCTTGAAAATCTCAGCCAGGTCGAGTGACAAGGAGAATCTTCTTTCCCCGGGCTCATGCAAAAAGCTGACCACCGGATTTAACTGGGTCTGATGGATGGTTTTCAGACACTGACTATAACACATCATGTTACCAAATGAAATAAGCGAATTCACCTCATTTGAGGGAGGTCTGTAACTTCTTCCTCCCATACAGAAATCATTAATTATAAGATCGAAAGCGCTATAGTAGTTCTTTCGGATATTCCCTTCCGTGCCCATCAGTTCATCGATGGCGCGGGTACCCGGGATCTTCAGGGCAAGATCCTCTATAGTCCCTATAAGGGGATCAAGGTCCCGACCTCTTTTATTGTAGTACTTGAGGTTCTTTATCATATTGTAAGCGGCCCCCTCTAGAATAAGTTGGGCTATTTTCAATCTCTTCCTGGCATTCTGCTGAAATCCAACCTGCGCAATCAACATCTTACCAGAAAGAAGGCTTTCCCGTGGCATAAATGACCCGGTATAGTTTTCATAATAGTCAAAGAAATGAACAGGTATCTTTTCCTGTCCCAGGAAATTATAAAGAGCCGAGTTGGCATCAAGCGCCCCGAAACAATACAACTCTGCTATATTCTCAACCGGAAGAAAGCGTGGTTCATGCTCATTCCCTTCCTCATCATATGGCGTAAACTTCAATGTGTTATCCCTGCGCTGCAACCTCCCCGGGTTAAACAGGTAGTAAGTTTTTTTCATTATTATCCTGACTACTTTATAATTCTGCAGGTTACTCTATCTAAAACCTGATGGTTTTCAATACTATAACCTGACATTCAAACATCTATCAAAAGACATATATTATTAATCCAGATCTTCTCCACTCCAGCAGAAATCAAGATAACTGCAGTTCTTACACCGTGATTTCGGAAGTTTGTCAGGGCAATAATCCTGCCCGATTATTTTCCCGATATCTTCGATCATCCCGTTTATGGCAATACGATCAGGACCGGTGAGTAATACCTCGCCGGTCCTGTGCAACCGTGGATATTCAAGCAATCCGCTAACCCCTTCAACGCCGTTTTGTTCCAGTATAAAAAGGTAATACTTCAGCTGCCATTCGTGCGCCTCCTCGTGCCTGTCTGACTTTTTTATTTCATGGACCACCTTGTTTTTGGGATCGAAATAGTCGATTTTAATCCCGTCAATTTCAATCTCTCTGTACTTTTCGCTTCGGCGCGGATAGGAAGTCTCATGCAGCAACTTTCCCTCATATACCAGGTCGGATGTGCTTTCCATGGTTATCCCATTCGCGAACAACCATAGTTTGCGATGACAAATAAGGTAGTAGTTGAAGTGGGTTCCGGTAATAAACATAACATACTACATATCAAAAGCAAATCCCAAGATCAAGTCTCCTCCATTATTATTTGAGTGGTATTCACTTAGTCTATTAAGCTAACTGTTTTTCATAATCGAAAGCCAGCATCAATTTGATGAGTTTTTGTTCTGCCTTTTCCAGTGCATCGGCACTTTCGCTTACTGTAACCACATAGTTTGAACATGACAGGGTTACAAATACATCAGCTCCTGCGGTCTCATCAAGTATGGGTTTTGCCTTGGGTTTTTCTCCTTCTTCAATAAGTTTTGCACGTATAGCACCCGCAAGTTTGTTAGCATTGTCGCTGATTGCTACAGCCAAGGTTTCCATCAGACTGAATGTACGGGCCTGGTTCGAAGTGATACGCCAATTTAATAAGGCACTAGCTAAAGCTGGTATTACTTTTTCACGTTCTTCTTTTGGAAGAACTAAACATTTACCAAACACATTTTCACTTTCAACCCAACCTTTTACTTTTAAGTCTTCGATTTTTTCCTTAGATAATTCAGGTTCATGTTGATTTGTTGAAACAGAAAAAAGTGTGCGAAGGTCGATGGCAATGTCGTACACGAATAGGCCACCAGTCCGAACATTGTCGGGAATCCAATTTCTGCGGGGTAATGTACGATTATTAGTTGCTAAGAATTCTTCAATTTCTTCATCAGTCATCAATTTATCACCCCAACGTACATTCACTGGATGACGGTCGGGTTTGTCGCTCCTATCAAATGTAAGATTCTCTTTGTCAATTCCTGAGAGCAATGGATGAATTGGGCGCATCGCAGAAATTGATAATGGGCTTCGGCGTTTTACCGTTACACCATCGCCAGCACGCATCCAACCCCCAAGTAATTGATCTACATAAGAAGGATCACATGGGGACCAAGGCTCTTTATTTTCCAATTGTTTATCTTTTGTGACATTGTAATTAAATGTGACTGGAGCCATTTGAACATTCAAATTTGATGTCAATGCATCAAGGATAGAACGTTTTACCTGTTGTCCGCTTGAATAAGCAACAATCCGATTAAACTGAGGATCAAAATAGGTCTTCTGGCCATCTTGTACACAAAAAACAGTATGTTCTGCGTGTTTTAAAGCTCTTAAATAAATGTAAGCATTCATAATTATTCTTTTTAAGGTTTTTTATTTACTACTGCGTATTGAAAACGAATTAAGGTTAAGAAGTAAGGCACATTATCGACTGGCATAGTGTGGATTATTTCGGCAATTTCTGGCAGTTGATCTGTTTCCGGACTTCCTTTCACAATGTCTATTAATGACTCGATAAACTGCTTTTTATTCACAGATGCCAACAGGTTTATTACCTCCTGGCTTTTAGCTTTCCTTGCATTTCTGTCACTCAAAGAATAAGCGTTGAGGGTAGTCGCAATTTGTTGCGCCTTTTCCCATAATTGTTCATTGTTCAACATAGCTAGTAACCATATTTGATAAGTTTTAAAATTTACTGTTTTTTCTTTGTCGGCAGGGTTGTATTTAGGAACGACTCCTTTGTCAATACAGTCACGAAATCCTTTTGGCTCGAGTGCATTTACACCAATTGCTCCCATCTGGCAGGCTTTGGTAAAACCTAAAGCTGTTCCAAATATCTGTTCAACTTGTTCCCGTTCAGTTGATCCGAAATATTTCTCATAGAGATCGAAAGGCTGTCGGATACGAGGCAAATCAAATGGAATAAAACCCACAGTAATATTCATTTGTCCTAAACTATAAACATACGCTATTAAAGATGTTTCGGGATAATTACGAGCGATACCAATTAGAACTTTTATCCACGATTGGGTAATAACCTCCATCCCTCCGTCTTTCATTGTACCAAAGGGATTGAATGATGCTGTTGGGTTAGACTCGTCATAACTTAATTTATCATACCGATGCGCAATCCATTGACCATTCCATGTATTGATTTGATTTCCTCTTAGACTTGGTGTGCTGTTTAAATAATTCCGGTAAACCTGCCAGCCGTCGAACAGGTCAAGCAATATCTGCTTGTTGCTTAAAAGAAGTGATAAGCCACTTTGTAGTCCGATTCCCAAACCGCTTCCAATCCAAGATAAATAAATATCATTGGCCATAAAGGGAAGATTGAGGTTTGTGACTTGTCCTGATGTCGTGGCATATAAGTCCAATGTAGGAAAACCAATGGCAATGCTGGCATCGGCCGGTCCCAAATCAATTTTATCAATTGTTTTTTTAAACCGTTCATTTCGTTTCTGAACTGGCTCAAATGGCATCTGCCCTGTCCTCATCTTATCCCAACTTATTTTTGGATTTTCTAAGGGAGAATTACCAGCGGACATCATATACTTGTTATGGTTAAAGAAAATTCCGTAATATTTTTCGACGAAAAACTCTTTTGCAGAGTAGTTGCTTTTAAACTTCTCGTTGTAAGCATCCAGAAAAATCTTCCCAATATTTGCTGCTATCATATCTGTTGTATTTTATAAAAATCGTAATGAGATATCATAAAACTCTGGTTTTGCTAAGTCAATCAGAAAACCCAATTCCTTATCATAAGCTTTTGATGGAATTATAAATGGCTTTGATCCGTGGGCCGATTTATCCAGGCCCCGAAACGCCACAGACCGGTAAGAAACTGGAATTTCCAATTTTACCTGATCTTCATAAGCAGACAATTCGTAAATGGATTTGTCCGCTTCGTCAATACATGCAATTGATTCAATATCCAGTGTTTCCAAAATTGCTGATTTAGAGTAATGCCAAAGCTCCTTTATCATCCATTTTTCATCTTTGAACACAGCATTTAAGTCGATGTTAATAAATTCGATAGAAGGATAGACTGTATCGATTAACAACTGTGTCTCCCGTTCTTTCATTAAATTGTCATCGGGCAAGGCTGCATATGTCCTCTGCAAAACTTCCAATCCATATGGAAGAGCATCGTTTTTTTCGATAGAAGGTGCAAGTACATAAATTGGCTTGTAGTTTCCCATGGCTTCTTTAGATCGTTTGCGATTAATTCGACCGAAGCGCTGAATCAATGAATCAATCGGGGCACATTCGGTAACCATCATGTCGAAACTGATGTCCAGACTCACTTCAACAACCTGAGTCGAAACCACCAAACAGGCTTCGGTGGTTTGATTGTAAATTTTCCGCAGATCAGACTCTAATTTACTTCGCATTCCTCGTTTGAAGCGACTATGAACTAACATTTTTTTGACATTAGGATATCTTTCAGATAGATCATTAAAAAGAGATTGAGCACGTTTCACCTGATTGACAACCAACAGAATTTTCTGATTTTGCTGGATGGCTTCTTCAATAACATTTCTCAATGATTCAATGGAATCGGCTTTGTGGATAATATGCCTGTTAAACGTATTTAAAACTTCGTCGGGAAGTTTTACCTCATAAATATTGCCTGTACCTCCAAGTATTTCAATCAATCGGTCATACAAAACCGATGGCATGGTAGCTGTTCCAATGTGTACACGGCAACCAATATTGCAGAGTATTTCAACAATCTTTAAAACAATGGCCTGAGTTGTTTCAGAATAAGTATGAATCTCATCGAGTATAATATCGCACCCTTTTATGTCGGCAATCAAGGCCTCGAAGCCTTTTGTCCCAAATACAATCGAAGCCATTTGGTGTGGTGTTAGTATCTTAACCGATGCTCCGATATGACGCTGAAGTATCTTTTCTTCAACCGTTCCATTATCCAATTTGATACTTGAAGCTGCATGCAACAAACGAACATCAGCATTTGTATTTTTCAAATCTTCTTTAATTCGTTCGAACATGGCGTTGATGGATGCCTGGTATGGCAGGGTGTAAAACACTCGCCCAGTGCAGCGGCGAATCAGAAAATCAGTTTTCCCGGCTCCGGTAGGAGCTGTTACCAGAGTGTGTTTACGCTTATCATTTGTTCTTATCAACGATAATGGATATAATTCACTTTTCCGGGAATGGTAGTAGTTTAAATCCGGTGCAATAAAAAGTTTTTGTTCTAATGGTTTAATGTAGCCGCTCATTGCCGAAGCCAGGTGGTCAGCAGCGATTAAAACTCCTTTCCATAGGGAATATCCATATGATTTTGATTCGCAATAGTCAACCACTTCGAAGAAATTTTCCTTTGCCTTATCAACCGATATTAATTTTGTATCAAATCCAAAGTGATCCAGAATTGATAAAGCGTCTTTACTCCATATATCAAACCCCCTGATATGACGATCAAAACAATCCGGAATATTTTCAACTAAATCAAGCAATCCTTTTCCTCCTGGATCTTTATAGATGGATTTGTGGTGAGCCACTATCATATCGACGATGGGATATTTCTCGTGCTCACCAAGAAGTGAGATGAAAAACAAAGAAGCCAGTTCATGTCGAAATAAAAATCCCGGAGGTCTCAGAAAATTCTTTTCTAAAGTTTGTTGAAAAACAGTACTAACCTTGCCAATATCATGCAATATTGCTCCTCGCATAGCAATGGACTGATTTAAACCCAGATGACAGGCTACCTTTTCAGCAAGAATAGCAACTTCACTTAAATGTTGAATCAGAGGTACACTACCATTATCTTCCCCTTTAGCCAATATTAGTTCAATGTTATCCATTACATCCCGGTAACAGGCTTCCCTGAAATTTCCAACCAACCATACATGGGTTTTGCATGTTCAAAGCGATTAAACCCTACTAAAAATGATTTTTCACCTTCCCCAAAACGCAACTCAAAACCTATCAACTGGTCAAATTCATAATCAATCATCTCAAGCATTTCAGAATCAGGGAACAATACATCTTCATTCCGACAAAGGCATATATGTTGTTCAATACTTTTTAAAGCATCCTCTTCTTTCTTAAAAGCTAAAAATAGAATGGGACTAATCATTACACCACGTTCGATAATTGAGCGATTGCGAACCATCATATTCAGTTGGGTTTTCTTTTCCCAACCCCTGGGTTGGGTTTGTTCCTGCTGTATATTGATTGAGGTATACGTAAGTTTATGTCTTGCTATAGAAGAAACTTCAAGTTTCTGCCTTAATCCCTCAATAATTGATGGAGTCAGGAATTGCTGGCTGAAAGTTTTTCCATCTCTCACTGCTGTCCAGGGCTTTATAAACCCGAATGGACCAGAATATTTTACTACGTACAACATAATATCAAACTTTTTCTATTCCTGATAATCATTAGAACCAAAATATTTCACTATTTGATTGCTCCAAATCCTATCCCTGTTGAATTACCCAAACCAACATTCCAGGCAAACAATTTAGTCTCCGGTTTTGCTTCAATTAATATTGGGCACCAACTGGCACGATTATGAATTTCATTGTATGTTATTTTTTTTGTCCCCGACTTTGGATAATTAACATCAAATCTAATCATCAAGGATTCATCGGATAATCCAGCTTTGGCCATGCGCGTTAATAGCGTTTCTTTCAGACAATCATCCGCCCTAAGATCATTATATAGTATATGATCTTCTCTTTCTCCAACACGTCTCTTAATAAATATCGGACTTGCAGGGTAAAATAGATTCCTATCAGACAGATCAGGATTGTCCTGAATAATTATTTCCGATACTGTCAGTCCAAAGAACATCGTTGGATCTGATTGAATCCCTTCAATAATTCTTTTTATCAAATCAGGATAAAATGAACTGAAGAACAAGCATGTTTGTTCAGGAAATTGAAGTCCATCCGAACTAGCCTTTCCTCCTTCAATTTGAGAAAATGAATATAAAGATACCTTCCCATGCTCATCATTCCATCCCATCCATTTATGAATAGTCCCTGTAAGCAAGCTTTGATGATCAAATGGCACTCTTTCTTGTGACGATCTGATTTTTAAATGAATTCTCATATTATCTGTGTTTTGCGATTTGATCTAAAAAATAGTATCTACATTGAATGAGCTAAATTGAATAATACCTCAAGTATCATCAGAATCACTCCGTGTTTTGCGAAGTCTTATCATTTTTTTCTTACTGATTAAAAAATCCTTAAATCCCTCGTCCCCCAGCACCTCAATATCATCGATCAATCCCATAACGAACCTTCCGGGCCCTTCATATTTAGCAACCTTAACCTCAAGCCCGAACCTGTCTACCCTGATCTTTGTCAGATACCTGCCCGAAAGAGGATACTCCTCGACAAGCAGATTTCTGGCCCTCACATTCATTATCAGATGAATCTCTTTATCGAGATCTCCCGTATTCCTGAAGATATCGACCGGCTTCGACCTATGCATATAC
>JAVEYK010000107.1:0-8137 GCA_034003505.1 Anaerolineaceae bacterium
AAGTAGTTTTACGAGAATATCAGCGCAGGCGCTGTCAAGTGGAGGAAGAACGTACATGGAAATCGGCAACATTAAAATGGTGGATATTGATAGTGAAATGCGTTCCGCCTACTTAGACTACGCGATGAGCGTAATTGTGGCGCGGGCCTTGCCAGATGCCAGGGACGGTTTGAAACCGGTTCATCGCCGGATCCTTTTTGCCATGCATGACATGGGGATTCGAGCGAACACCTCTTATAAAAAATCTGCCCGTATTGTTGGAGAAGTTTTAGGTAAGTACCACCCACATGGTGATTCTTCGGTTTACGAAGCGATGGCCCGTATGGCACAGGATTTCTCGATGCGCTACATGATGGTGGATGGTCAGGGAAATTTCGGGTCAATCGATGGCGATTCGCCAGCCGCGATGCGTTATACCGAGGCCAGGCTGTCTGCCATGGCTGAAGAAATGTTGGCAGATATTGGCAAGAACACCATTGATTTTTCGGATAATTTCGATGGATCTTTAAAAGAACCGGTGGTATTGCCAGCACGCCTGCCCAACCTGTTGTTGAATGGCTCTTCGGGTATTGCGGTGGGCATGGCAACCAATATCCCCCCGCATAATCTGCAGGAATTGGTCGCAGCCATCAACTATCTGATCGATCATTATGAAAATTTGGAAGATGTAACGGTTGAAGATTTGATCAAATTCCTGCCGGGACCGGATTTCCCCACCGGAGGTATTATCATTGGGCAGGAGTCCATATGGCAGGCTTATTCGACCGGTCGCGGACGCATTGTTGTGCGTGGTAGAGCCGAAATTGAAGAATTCAAAGCTGGCAGGCATGCCATTATCATCACAGAGATACCCTATCAGGTAAATAAGACCACGATGCTGGAAAGGATCGCTGCTCTGGTACGCGAAGGCCGCCTGGACATGATCTCCGATATGCGTGATGAATCAGATCGTAAAGGTATGCGCATTATGATTGAACTGAAACGTGGTGCGCAGCCGCAGCGCGTGATGAACCAATTATACAAGTACACCCAACTGCAATCCACTTTTGGGGTGAATATGCTCTCTTTAATTAATGGGGAACCTCGCACGCTTCCATTGAGAAGAATGCTGCAAATTTTTGTTGAGCACCGCAGGGAAGTGATTACACGCCGAACACAATTTGAATTGGATAAAGCCAAACACCGCGCCCATATTCTGGATGGATTGTTAATCGCCTTAGCAAATCTGGATGACGTGATCAGTACCATCCGAAAAGCGGCGGATGCAGAGGAAGCCAAACTGAACTTAATTACACGCTTCAAACTGACCGAGATCCAGGCGCAAGCCATTCTGGATATGCAATTGCGACGTCTGGCGGCTTTGGAGCGTCAAAAAATTGAGGATGAGTACCAAGAGCTACAAGCGACGATCGCTTATCTGGAAGATTTGTTGTCCTACCCACAGAAAATATTGACCCTCATCAGGGATGACCTGACAGAAATGTCTAACAAATATGGGGATAAACGCCGCACACTGATCAGTTTTGATGCAAAAGAAGAGTTTTCAGAATCTGAATTGGTGAAGGATGAAGCGGTGCTGATTACCGTCACAGAGAAAGGGTATATCAAACGCACCCGGGCAAATCTTTTCAGAACTCAGGGAAGAGGTGGCCGGGGTGTGATTGGTCAATCCATGCGGGATGAAGATGAAGTTGTATTACTATTACCCGCCCGCACCTTGAATACGGTCTTGTTCTTCTCCGATAGAGGAAAAGTATATTCCGAAAAGGTTTACAACTTGCCGGAAGCTGGCCGGACTGATAAAGGCATTTCGATTATGAATGTGCTGGCATTTAACCCGGGCGAACGCGTGACAGCGGCTGTGCCAGTACCCGATTTTGAAGAGGCTGAATATTGTACGATGGCAACGGTAATGGGAAAAATCAAACGTGTACAACTCTCAGAGTTCGCGAATGTGCGACCCTCTGGATTAATCGCCATGGATCTTAAACCAGATGATAAGCTTGGTTGGGTGCGCCTGACCAGTGGAAAAGATGAAGTAATGCTGGTGACTGCCTATGGGCGTGCTCTGCGGATGGATGAAAGTGAAATTCGCTGTATGGGTAGGCCAGCTGGTGGTGTTACCGGTATCCGCATGGATGCCAAAGACTATGTTGTCAACATGGATGTGTTGGAACCAGAGGCTGAATTATTAATAATCACGGATAAAGGCTATGGCAAACGCACTCCCTTGACTCAATACAATCCCAAGAGTCGTGGGTCGAAAGGTGTTTCCACCATCGATAAGCACAATCTCTCCAAGAGCGGCTTGATCGCGACAGCCAAAATTGTCAAACTGGATGATGAAATATCATTGATCTCCATCAATGGCGTCATGATTCGCATGAAAGTCAGAGATATCTCTCAAATGGGGCGCGCCACGCGGGGTGTGCGTGTAATGGATATCGATGATGGCGATGGGGTTGCCTCCATGGCCAGGATCAGCGCTGATATTCTGGCGGGTGAGGGAGATACATCTGAAAATGGTGTAGCTGAATAACAAAAACAGTCCTTAAATCAAAAATGCCTGAATCCCAGGCATTTTTTGCTTCTCTTGTTTTTTAAGGCAGGATCATCTTGCCGGAGACTAGGAGAAATAAAGTCCCCAAAACGACTACCAGAATCAATAATAGAAAAACGAGGATAAAGCGTTGTGCCGCTGTCATTCCCAGGAACCGTCTCTCTTTTGAGGGGACTAATTTTTGGGCTTCCAGCACAGATTCTTCTTCAATAAAAGATGCTTCAGCAGAATTTCGTAAATCATCTAACATAATAACCTCTCATTTTTCTGGTTCAGCAGGTCGAAGATGGACATCTCCTACTGTGATTGTTTGTTTTTGATTATTTTCGGTCAAGATCTCCAAGTTTCCATCGCATGTTAAACCTAATAATACACCACTGGTTTGAACATTTCCATCTTTTTGCTTAATATATACTTTTTCACCCCGAAATGCCAGTTTTTTTTGCCATTGATTCATAAATTCAGCTGATTGAATTTTAGAACGCCAGTGGGTAAATGCACTCAGAAGTGCCGCCAACACCTCATAACGATCTATTGCTTGCGAACAATGATTTTGTAAACAAGTGGCAGGATATTGAAGGGCTTCCACGGGTGGGATGGATTGGGGCAAAATATTAACCCCAATTCCGACCACCAAACCCTGGAGATTTTCTCCATTCCAGACGGTTTCGGTTAAGATGCCACAAGTTTTCATGCGCTGAATTAACACATCATTCGGCCATTTAATTTGGGCAGCTATCTGATAGGAATGCTCCAATACATCTGCCACTGCAATCCCGGCTAGTGGTGAAAATAGAGGTAAGGCATCCATTTCATGCCTTGTGGGTCGGATAATGATCGATACAGCCAGGGCACTGCCGGGCTCGGTTATCCACTTGCGTTCGAAACGGCCACGACCGGAACTTTGATGGTCTGCAAAGATAATGGATCCATCCGCTGCATCCTTTTCCAGCCAATCCAATGCCGCCAGGTTGGTGGAAGTGATGCTGGCAAAATATTTAAATTGGGGCACGGGTGAATTTTGAATTGCTTCTCGAAACGCATCAGGAACTGACATGCACTGATTCTACCGCAATATTTTTATAAAGAAGAAAGCGATGGCTGGATCAGGGATCAAAATAAAAACAGGATCTGCAGCATACTGCTGCAGATCCTGGAATAGGTTGAGGATTAGCAACTAGTTATTGGATATTTTAATCTTGCGTGGTTTTGCTAATTCTGATTTTGGAAGTCGTAAAGTAAGTACACCATTTTTTAATTCGGCTTCAACTTTATCGGCATCCACATCATCCGGTAGTTCGATCGAGCGTTGGAAAGTGCCAGAAGGCCGTTCCTGCAACAGATAGCGATCATCTTCCTTGCGTTCGATACTAAGCTCACCTTTCAAAGTGATAATATTGCTTTCTATCTGGATATCAAGATCCTCTGCGGATACACCAGGTAAGAAGGCTTCCACCAGATATTCCTCATCGCTCATACGAACATCCACCGGAAAGATAACTTTTGGTTCTGCAAAGTTTCTTTCATTAATGGCATCCAATGAGCGGCGGGTCATTTGACGATACGGGTTTCTAACATAAAGAGTATGCATTATTTCCTCCATGAGTTTATTTCAGTAAGCTAATCTTACGACCTGAATATTAGTTTTATGAATGAAACATATTAATGTTTTATCAATTTGGAATAAAAACTCTAATAAAGAATTAACATTCTTCTCATGGACTTTTCTATAAATCGCGGTAAAATGAGTGCAGATTCATTAAAAGAGACAATAATGGATCGGGGAGTTTTATGGAAGACAAAATTACAATTATTGAAGGACCACCTCCCAGCTTTGAAATGATTGATGATGGCTGGGCCTTAGGGTTGAACGAAGGTCCGGGTCTTTATGACCTGGCATTGACGCGACTGCGCACTTTTAATGGACCGGCATTGGTAGAACGCTGTCACCGTGCCTGGCGCAGGAAGGATACAATATTTCTGCACTATCGCAATGATTATGGGCTGGAAGAAAAAGTCCCGATCATGGCTGCCCGCTCTTCCGATTCGGATGAAGGGCAGGTACTGTATTTATGGATACGGCGCAAAGCAGGTGAAATTGAGTACGATTTTGACATCGATGTAGATGATGAGGATGATGATCCACCTAATTTTGATAATTAGAAAAAGTTCTTAGACCCTGGCAACAGGGTCTTTTCTTTGAATGCTTTTTGGAAGAATATTATATTAAAAGATAAACGCTTGAGTGAGGGGGGCACCCAAGCGTTTATCTACATTTATTTTAGCATAAAAATCTGATTTGGCAAGAGCAAATTGAGGCAATTTTGTGGGCAAAATGATAGAAAAGTGCCCCAGGAGGGAATCGAACCCCCAACCTAAGCGTTAGGAGTGCTTTGCTCTGTCCATTGAGCTACTGGGGCATCAAGGCGATTATAGCATTCGGCTGATGAAGCGACAAGGTTCACCAGCAAAAAATGTTCTTTAGCAAAAAGTTTAAGGTTCTAAAATTTCTACATATTCAAATCCGATGTGCCGTGGATAAATGCCCGAATAGGAAGCCAGACCAACACCAACGCCACCTCCGCTATTCATACCAGTGATATTCTCTTTTTCCCAGGTCATCTTGCCATTCACGATTAGTCGCAACTGATCATCACCACATTGCCATTCAATGATATTTTCGCGACCCGTTCCGACACGAAATGCAGCTGCGCCACCATTTCCCATGCGCACATAAGGATTTTCACCATTTCTTTTCTTAAACGCGTCATATTGATTAATTTCAAAAGCTCCACTACTCTCGATTCGAGCTTCGTACCAACCGTCCTGATTGACATGGCAGGCCAATGCAAACCCATTTCGATTGACACTTGGTTCAATTTTTGTGATCGAAGCCTGTAAAATGACTTCATCATACTCATTATCTTTATAGAAAGAATAAAGGAATACATCCTCACTTAATTGGGATTCAAACTCCAAAAGCCCATTTTTAACCTGAACGTTCACTTTATTCTCGTTTGAAATGCCAGCGACAGAAAAAATTGTATCAAGGCTACTCGGCCAACATTCATTTGGGTTTTCAAACTCTTCTTTCATAAATGGAGCACAGGATGTTACTGGCTGGGTAGCTGTTTCAGTCGGTTTTTGTTCTTCCATGGTGGGCTCGGGTGTGGATTTTTTTTCAATGGTTGGTCTGGCTGTTGGAGGGGAGTAATACGTCTCGGTAGGGTTGAGGATTTCTTCTGCGGTGGGTTGAACTTCTATAACAGATGTTGGCTCTTCAACATCATTTTCTTCATCTCGGTTGAGATTTGGCACCTTACAGGCCAGTGAGAGAATCATTAATAAAAATACGAGCACCAGGAATGGTTTTTTCATTTTTGCCTCCATTTGAATAGCATTAGCCTTTAAAGATTGTAATGGAGAAAATCTGCTCGTCAAGCTTTTACAGGGTTTTATGTTTCCAGGGTTTTAAATTGTTTGATTTAAAGTGTGACCGCCATGCATATGAACTATGCATAGCGGTCTCCAGGGAGGGAATGCCATCAGACAGATTTCTGATGTATCTACATCATATAAACATTGGGGTAATGTTTACATCCTCTGACAGAAACACCTTACTTTACCATTAATAGGTGTCCATTAGATATTATAGATCAAAATTATCAACATTATATTAAAAGAAACTAAGAATAATATACTTATCTTGATCCCTGATCTTTAAAGAGATTTTCCCATTTTTCAATTTCTTTCTCAGTCATTTTTTCCGGGTCAGGTTTTCCCCCTCCGGGGCTTGCTGACAGTGCTTTTGCGATGTCTTTAGCGAACTCCTCCGATGTAAGCGTCTCAGCCTGACGGTTCCTGACCTCTCTAATGATCCGTTGATCGGAGCTGATAACTTTCACATTCCGGGCTTTTGTGCCCATCCTGCGCACTCGTTGGATCATCGCTTCATCAGCAGTCATCCCCTGACGGACAAAATGGGCGGTAATAGAGCCAAATTTTCTGGTGCCGGCTTTGTCAAAGGGTGCGTTATCAAAGTAGACTTCCATTTTTTTTCTGGTGATGCGGGCATATTCGCTCAAAATCTGAATTAACTCCATTTCATCATCCAACATACTGAGGGTTAATCCTTTGATCTTTGGCACCAGGTTATGTCCATCGATTAAAATCATGGTTCATGATCCTTTCATGGTTTTATTTTACGTTGAAAGTATGCTATGATTCAAGGAAATTAATGAGTTGACTATTTTATAAATTATGAGACTGATTTTTTGATACAAGGAGAACCAGGAGCCTGAATTGAAGCGTTGGTTACCATTTTTAGTTGTCAATATTATTGTTTCAGCCGCGACGACCCTGCTGGTATTAACGATTTGGAATCGAGTGAACACAGCCAATCGTTTAGAATTGGAAGCACCTTCAGCCACACAAGCAAGCGCAAGCACACCAGCAGTTCAAGCAGCATTACCACCACTGGATACACCTGTCATTACGATCGCCAATGTGTTTGCCCCTGGTGATCTTCAAAATGAATTGCTGGTGGTGGAACGGGTAGGCGAAGGGGACCTGAATTTATCTGACTGGCAGATTATCGACCAGGATAAGAATGCATTTATTTTCCCGGCCATAGACCTGGTAAAAGGGCAGATTTCGGTTTATTCGCGACCCGGTGTGAATACAGTAAACACCCTTTTTTGGGCCAGTGAAGAAGCAATCTGGTCACAGGGTGAACTTGTTCGGATTTATGACTCCGCTGGTCATGAACGGGCTGTGTTCGAGATCCCGTAATTGTATATGGCAACAAGCGATCGCGTGATAGATGAAATCATTAAAAGAGCAATGGAATCGGGTGATTTCGATCATTTACCCGGTACGGGGAAACCTATCGAATGGAAGGATAATCCATATACACCGCTAGAATGGCGTTTGGTAGAAAATTTGCTTAAGAATAATGATCTGTCTTATCCCTGGATTGAAAAGCGGAAAGAAATTGAAAAATTAGTGAATGAATTAAAAAACACCATTAAGGAAATCCTGCCCTTAAGTGCATCAGCGCAAGCAGATATTTCAAATCAAATCCTGAGTTTAAATAAGAAGATTTTCGATTACAATTTAAGTGTTCCTGCTGTCCGTTTACAAAGAAGGACACTTACGTTGGAAGAAATGATCCAAAGTATCAAACAGGATGAAGAAATTTGAATGGATGGGAAGCAGCATGTCAGAAGCATTGTATAGAAAATGGCGTCCCCAATTATGGGATCAGGTAGTTGGACAGGATCATATTGTTCAAACTTTAAAAAACGCTATCCGCAGTGACCGTGTGGGACATGCTTATTTATTTTCCGGTCCACGGGGCACTGGCAAAACCACCACAGCAAGGTTATTAGCAAAAGCAGTAAATTGTAAGAGCGATGAGCCCAATCTGCGCCCGTGTAACCAGTGTGAGAATTGTCTGGCGGTGAATCAAGCCCGCTTCATGGACTTAATCGAGATTGATGCTGCGTCAAATACCAGCGTGGATGATGTGCGTGATCTGCGGGAAAAAATTGGTTTTTCTCCTTCACAGGGAAAATT
>JAVEYK010000108.1:0-7846 GCA_034003505.1 Anaerolineaceae bacterium
GTAGCTGGTAGCTGGTAGCTGAAAGGCTGAAGGCGAAAGGCGAAAGGCGAAAGCTGAGAGTTGACAGTCTAAAGTCTAAAGGCTAAAGACCGAAAAGCTCAAAATTATTAGGTCATTTTAGTAGTGTAAAGACACTATTGGGTATAAAATTTTCTGAATGACTGATTTTATGCATTACGCCTTCATCGATGAATCAGGGACGGTTGGGGTTCCAGGGGGAACTCACTTCTTAGTAGTGGCATTAATTAATGCTCATCATCCGAGAGAAATTGAAATGCCTGTTCGACGAGCGTATAAAAAATATGGTCGCAGTTTGAAGCATGGTGAAATTAAAGCGTCTGAATTCGAAGAAAAGGCAATATTCCGATTACTCAAAGAAATTTCAAAACAAAATATCTCCATCTTTTCCACCATTGTAGATCAAAGGATAATCAAAATTCCTCCAAAAAAAATGGAAGATATTTATAGGAAATCAATTGCAAAGACCATATACCATCTTGTTGAGCAATTTCCACAAATAACAGTTTGTCTAGATCGTCGATATACTAATAAATCTCATCGTCTTGAGTTAGAAATAGAAATTAGGAAAAAAATTCAAGATTTGCCAGGAAAAATTGTATTAATTCAACAAGAAGATTCTGTTAAACGCAAAGAACTGCAGGCAGCAGATGCTGTTGCCTGGGCTTTTTTCCAAAAATATGAACACAAAATCACAACTTTTTACGATCTCATTTCCTCAAAGATTGAGAAGGAAGAAGTTCTCGAAATTAAAAATTGGATAAAATTAGGATAAATAAAAAATCCCCGTAATGGGGACTTTTTTTGCGGCTCACCCTGGGCCTTGATTTCAATTTCTCCCGACGCATTTCAGCGTAAGCTAGGACACTCTACGAGTGACCGGGGTCACCAGGCTTTACGATACCGCTCTGACATTATTGTAGCAGATTGCACCAATATGTCAATATTAACTCACCCCCTGTAACGTTTTTCCCGGCTTTGATATTAATTCTCTGGTTGGCACGGTTTTTTGTTGTTCAAAAACCTGAAAAACAGGTATGATTAAGGCATTCCTGAATGAAAAACTCGCCTATGCCTGAGATATTTCCGCTTGAAACTGTAGAGATTATCATCCCGGTCTTTAATGAAGGTGCCGGGGTGGCTGCTTTCCACCAGCAACTGTGCACGGTGATCGACAGCCTGCCACACCAATTCCGCCTGAGCTATGTCAACGATGGATCCTCCGACCAGACCCAGGAGCACCTGGAAGCATTGGCGACGGCGGATGCACGTGTGCAGGTGATTGAACTCAGCCGTAATTTTGGGCATCAGGCTGCCATTACCGCCGGGCTTGACCAGGCTGCTGCGGATGTGGACGCGGTCATCACCATGGACGGGGATGGCGAACATCCGCCACACATGCTGCCCGAGATGCTGGCATTGGCACAGTCCGGCTATGAAGTGGTGATCGCCCAGCGCCTGGAAGACCAGAAAGCCTCCTGGTTCAAACGCTGGACCTCGAACGCCTTCTATAAGCTGATCAACCGCATCGGGGATACGCACATTCAACCCGGTGTGGGAGATTTTCGTCTGATCCGGCGCAATGCGCTGCTATCACTCAAGAATCTGCATGAATATCACCGTTTCCTGCGCGGGATGGTCGCCTGGATGGGCTATCGCACCGTGATTTTGCCTTATACCCCTGCCAAACGCATCGCCGGCGTGTCGAAGTTTTCGCTCAGGAAGATGCTCAATCTGGCGGTGAATGCCATCTTCTCCTTCTCGCTGGTACCCCTCTACATTGCCATCTCACTGGGCGGAATCTTCCTGCTACTGGCGCTGGCCGAGGCCATTTACGTGCTGCGTTTCTGGATTCTGGGGCTGGAATCCGGGCTGGCTCAGGGCTGGAGTTCCCTGATGTTTGTGCTGCTGATTGTGGGCGGCACCATCATGGTCACCCTTGGCATCATTGGCATCTATCTGGGTTACATCTTCCAGGAGGTCAAAGGGCGGCCGGTGTACCTGATCCGGCGCATCCTGGGTCAGCGTGAGACCCACGAGTGATCCATCTGCCCTCAAGCGTTCTATGAAGCAACAACCACGACCACTGGAAATCCTATTCAATCTGATCAGTCAGCCTGTCATTTCATTGCTGATCGCCACATTGCTGGTGTATGGCTTCTTCATCCCCTTCCTTGGTTATTACTGGGACGACCTGATGCTGCAATGGATATCACAGACGATGGGTACGAGCGGTCTGGCGAGCTATTTTTCCACCAACCGCCCGGTCTGGGGTTTGTTTTACCAGTTGAGCACCTCACTGCTGGGGGATGATCCCTGGCAGTGGCAACTCTTTGCCATCTTCTGGCGCTGGCTGGCGTCTTATGGTCTCTACTGCCTGGGCAAGCAACTCTGGCGGGAGAAAACCCCGGCGCTGTTGGCGGCTTTGATCTTCCTGACCTACCCCGGCTTTGCGCAGCAGTATATCGCCACAGTGTATGGGCACTTCTTCCTGGTCTTGAGTGCTTTCTTCTTCTCGCTGACCTTCAGCCTGATGGCTGTTACGACGAAAGATCGCAAAAGTGCCTGGCTGCTGACCAGCGCGGCGTTGTTGCTCTCTGCGGTCAACTTATTCAGTATGGAGTATTTCTTCATGCTCGAGGTCCTGCGTCCATTGATGATGTGGGTGGTGCAGTGGAAGGATGCTGTCCACTGGCGGCAACAGAGAGGCAACGCGATAAAAAGCTGGCTGCCCTATTTACTGGTCTTTCTGGCAGCGGGATTCTGGCGCGCCTTCTTATTCAATTATCAGACCAACAACTACGAGGCTGGACTGTTAACCTTGCTGCGATCGGATCCATGGCAAACCATCCTGACCTTGCTGGGAACCGTGCTGGGGGATCTGTGGCAGACGCTGCTAAAAGTGTGGGGGCTGGTAGTACAGTTCCCAGGTCTGGTGGAATTCGGTCAACGCGCCTGGCTGATCACGCTGTTTTTCAGTCTGGCATTGCTGGTGTTTGCTGCCGGCGTGTTCATGTGGATCAGGCAGCAGAGTGAGCCAGCAGCCAGCAAGCGCACCTATCTATCCACGCTTTGGCTGGGGTTGGTTGCCCTGCTGCTGGGCGGGGTACCCTTCTGGTTGACACAAATCCCGGTCGGGTTGACTTTCCCGAATGACCGATTTACCCTGCCCTTCATCCTGGGGGTGGCATTCTTTTGGGTCAGCGTGGTGATGTTGATCCCTCTGCGGCGCTGGTTGCAGATAGGCGTGGTGTTGCTGGCGGTGGCACTTTCGGCAGGCTACCAGTTGCGCACCGGCATCCAGTTCCAGCGTGATTGGGAGCAGCAGACGCGCTTCTTCTGGCAGATGGTCTGGCGCATCCCGGCGCTGGAGGAGGACACGATCATTTTCGCGCATGAACTGCCCCTGCAATACTTCAGTGATAACTCTCTGACCGGTGGTATGAACTGGATTTATGCTGATGAAAACCGGCCGGATAAGAGCATTCCGTACGTGCTATATTACCCCACGGTGCGGGTGGGGCTGGCGGTCAGCTCGCTGACACCTCATCAGCCGGTAGATCAAAATCTACTGGTGGGTAAGTTTCACGGCAACACCAGCCAGTCACTGGCGCTCTTTTACCAGCCGCCGGCCTGCCTGCGGGTACTCGATCCCGAACTGGAGCCGGATAACTGGGTGGTGCCGTTGCAGGTACGCGAAACTATCCACCTGACCGATTGGGATGTGATCCTCCCAGCTCCAGAGAATCGTCCACCCGCTATTTATGGTGATGAACCCGAGCATGGCTGGTGTTACTATTTCCAGAAAGCCGATCTGGCACGTCAACTGGGTGATTGGCAGGAAGTGCAGCGGCTGGGGGAGATCGCCTTCCAGCTGGATGATCAGCCCAATGACCCGGCCGAACGTTTCCCCTTCATTGAAGCGTATGCACATCTGGCATTATGGGAGCAGGCGCTTGAGCAGAGCCAGTTGAGTGCCAGCATCAGCCCCGTGATTCACCCGGCATTGTGCCAATTATGGGATAGAATTGAGCGAGAGACCGCTGTAACAGACGAAAAATCCAGCGCAATTCAAAGCGCGCTACAACCATTACAATGCAAAGCACAACCTTAAAGGAGTAATATGAAATTTTTAATTACAGGCGGGGCAGGATACATTGGCAGCACGGTAGCATCCGCATTAGAAGACGCCGGGCACACCCCCATCATCATCGATTCGTTAGTCACCGGCCGGGTGGAGTTCACCAAAGGACGCATCTTCTATCAGGCAGACATTGCCGATGCAGCAGCGTTGGCGCGAATTTTTGCTGATCATCCGGATATTCAAGCCTGCCTTCATTGCGCGGCGCTGATTGTGGTGCCGGAGTCGGTTTCCGAACCCTACCTGTATTACCGTGAGAATGTTGCCAAATCTCTCGAGCTGTTCATGAACCTGCATCGGCTGGGTTGCGATAAGGTCGTCTTCAGTTCCTCGGCGGCCATTTATGGATCCGTCCCCGGTTTCATGGTAACAGAAGAATCACCGCTGGAACCTAACAGCCCTTATTCCCGCACCAAATACATGATGGAAATGGTGCTGAGTGATTACTGCCAGGCATATGGGATGCAGGGAATTGCCCTGCGTTACTTCAACCCGATTGGTGCAGACCCTCAAATGCGCTCCGGTATCCATGTCAAAGAGCCCAGTCACGTGCTCGGCAAACTGGTGGAAACAGCCCTGGGTATCAACCCTGAGTTTCACATCACCGGCACAGAATACGAGACGCGCGATGGCACCGGTATCCGCGATTATATCCACATCTGGGATCTGGCACGGGCGCATGTGTTGGGGTTAACCGATTTCGATGCTGTCTTTGCTAGGGCAGGCAATCCGGAAAATAATTACCTGGTGATCAACCTGGGCACCGGCCACGGGGTTACCGTGCGTGAGTTGGTGACCGCCTTTGAAAAGGTCTATGGGCAAACCATCGAAAAGCGCGAGATGCCACCCCGTCCTGGTGATGTAGCCGGCGCGTATGCCAATGCAGATACAGCCTTACGATTATTAAAGTGGCAGGCAGAATTCCCAATTGAGCAAGGTATCGCCGATGCCCTCAAATGGGGGCAGGTTCGCAATCAGATTTTGCATTGGGATTGAGCATCAAGGGTCAATTTGGTCAATCGTCAGCGAATTTGATGACAAAAGACCGCTACAACTGGGTTAAAATTGTGCTATTCTTGGCAACAGAAAACTTTGACAAAGTTTATCCAACATGGCTGAAAGGAAGTAACAATGACACACGTGATTATTGCAGATGAATGTTTGATGTGCGGGGCTTGTGAATCGGAATGTCCGGAAAATGCAATCTCTGAAGGTGACGGCTATTATGTAATCGATGCCGAACTCTGTCAGGATTGTGGGGACTGCGTTGACGTTTGCCCGAATGAAGCAATTCGCCCGGCATAACGATGATGAATTCAGATAAAACCGCCAAAATAATGGCGGTTTTTTATTTTTAGAACGAGTTTTCCACAATTAAGATGACTTATCCACAGTTTTAGGGGTAGTTATCCACAGGATGAGTCCCTCTGTTCTCATAATGACCCTTTAATAGTCATTGATGGATGACCATGAATCCATGGAATCACAATTTATCCACCATTTATGAGATGTTATCCACAATATATGCCGGATTTTTGTCGGTTTATCCACAGGATAAGTATCCACAGGATAGGTATCCACAGGATAGGTATCCACAGTTATCTACAGCTGGATGGTTATGGACATGCTCAGAAGGCATTCGCAGGAGCGCTGAGTGTTCAATTTTACGCACATGCTGGTTTCGGACAAAATCAATTTGCGTTTTTTACTTTTTCCGTTGGCTATTCGATATAATTGCAATAATGAATAGTTGTACACAAAAAACACCTGGCGTTTGTGAGTAGTGATTATGATATCAACCAGAGAAAAACTCCTCGAAAATCTAGCTGAATCGCTTGTGAAACTGTTATCTGTGTGCCGAAACATAGCGAATCCCAATGCTGTTGTGTATCCAGATTGGACTGTAAAGGATGTTCTAGGTCATATCACTTTTTGGCATGAAAGCTTTGCCCGGAACGTCAGCGATCTTGCCGATGATCGAAAACCGATGCCTCTTCGCGGCACATACAAAGAACTCAGCCAAAGATGCGCTGCAGAATTTGGTTCTCTACCAATGGAAGAGATTATTGCACGCCTGGAAGCAGCCCAACAAGTAATCCAAAAGAATATTCTCAACCCCAGGCTCGGTTTAATTCCATATCGTGTCGGTTCAAGAGACTATACCCCGGAAGAGCATCTTCAAGTGGTCAGCGACCATATCAAAGAGCATACCAAAGATATCAAGAACGCGATCTAAACCGCTGTTGCGTTGTTTTTGCTCACCGCATTGGTTTCATGGATTCAAGCAAGGTCTGAAATAACCCTAGCCAACAACCAAAAAGGTATGCACCTGTAGGACGCTTGCTTTTGTGATTTGATGGTTTAATAAATAGAAGAGTAGCAAGGTAGCTCCGAATGCGTTGCCTGACAATCACCAGCATCAGAAGGAGTTTCAATGAAAAAATATATTGCAGTGGCCGGGAACATCGGTGTTGGAAAATCCACCCTGGTGGAGATGGTGTGTCAACGAATGGGATTTCAACCCTTCTTCGAACCAGTAACAGAGAACCCCTATCTGGCTGATTTTTATGCCAATATGAACGCCTGGAGTTTTCATTCCCAGGTATTCTTTTTAACGCATCGCATTCGATTGCACCAGCAATTAATTCTCTCCCCCGGCTCTGTAATCCAGGATCGCAGCATTTATGAGGATGCCGAGATATTTGCTCGCAACCTGTTCCTGCAAGGCAAGATGGATGAACGCGATTATCAAACCTATCATGCGCTCTATGAAACCCTGACGGAGTTTCTCACACCGCCGGATCTGGTTATTTATTTAAGAGCTTCTGTGTCCACCTTGGTGCTGCGCATCAAACAACGTGACCGCTTTTATGAGCAGACCATTCCAGATGATTACCTGGGACAATTGAATAGACTCTATGAAAGCTGGATTGAGCATTTCACATTCTGTCCCGTTTTGACGGTCCCTGCCGATTCATTAGATTTTGTCAAACACCCCCGACATCTTGACCTGATCATCGAAAAAGTCCAGGAAAAATTAACAGGCAAGGATGAAGTGATTTTCTACCCGGACGAAGTTTATCAGGCTTCTGATTAAAAATTGGAAATTATCGAGGTTCGACGACTAATTTTACAGCAGTGCGAATTTTTCCTTCAATATCTACATCAACAAATTCAGGAATACATATGACGGGGATACCATCTTCTGCCAGGTATCCTTTTGCCAAAATCAGGGCTTTTATAGCCTGATTGATAGCGCCGGCGCCTATTGCCTGCACTTCAGCACGATTATGTTCACGTACAACACCAGCGATAGCGCCGGCAACTGCAGCTGTACGTGAGTTTGCTTTTACTTTAATGACGTCCATTGATATTCTCCCTTGTTATTTCACTTTTTTTAACTTTCGGCGGTCAACGATAAGCAAACAATATTATATATGGATAAAAGTTTATTAGATTGTACAAGAAATAAATACAAAAAACAAGTTGTCTGCAAGTTTATTATTGGAGAGGGTAATTTAATAAACACTATAGTATGTATGTTAATAGAGTCGTAATAATAGTAGGGGCTGTGGATATGTGGAGAGATGATAAAAAAACACCATATGTGGCTTTTATGAGGTATTTTCTTCCATATGTAGGGTTTTTCTGGGCATTTTTTCTCCACGCATCGGTGTTCATAACTTC
>JAVEYK010000109.1:0-7797 GCA_034003505.1 Anaerolineaceae bacterium
AAAAGAAACACTACGCTTGAAGAGATTTTTCAGATCCTACCTGAATGGAAAAATCCTCCCATTGTTGGAGCGATTGTCAATGGACAATTACGTGAATTGACCTACCCCGTAAAGATGGATGCTGAAGTTAAAACACTTAATATGTCTGATGTGGATGGTGCCAGAATATATCGAAGGTCACTCACATTTTTACTGGAGGCTGCTTTTGAAGAAATTTTTCCTGAAGCAAAGGTAACCATTGATCACGCTGTCGCGTCCGGGGGATATTATTGTCAGATTGAGGGGTTTGAACTTTTTTCTGAGGAAAAAATGCGACTGCTCGAACAACACATGCGGGATATTGTCAAAGCAGATAAAAAATTCGAAAGGAAAGAAGTACCGCTCACAGAGGCGATTGAATATTTCAAACGAAACAAACAATTTGATAAAATTCGGTTATTAAAATATCGAACCAAACCCCACCTGGTACTATACCAACTTGGAGAACAAAAAGATTATCATCATGGTTATATGGTGCCATCGAGTGGTTATTTGGAGTTTTTTAAATTGATCTGGATGGATTCAAAATCATTTATATTGCAATATCCACGACGCCGATCACCGATGATGCTCGAAAAAATTCCAGAGAATCAACAATTAATGGCGACCTTCAGGCAATATGGTTCCTGGCTGAAACGTTTAGGGGTTGATAACGTGGGTGGTTTGAATGACGCCATAGAAGAAAAACGCATTCGCGAGATTATTCTTGTGTCCGAGGCATTTCACGAGATGAGAATTGCTGATATTGCCCGAAGAATTTCATCAGATACACGCAGGATCAGAATTGTGTTAATTGCCGGCCCTAGCTCCTCAGGAAAGACCACTTTCTCTAAACGGTTATCTGTGCAATTATTAGCGCAGGGAATTACGCCTTTTCCGTTAGAAATGGACAATTATTTTGTAGATCGAGAATTGACTCCGAAAGACGAAAAAGGAGAATACGATTTTGAATCGATAGATGCCCTAAATCGCTCATTAATGGAAGAGCACCTATCTCAGCTCATCATTGGTGAAGAGGTACAACTTCCAAAATTCAATTTTAAAGAGGGAAAAAGCTACCCAGGAGAGATTGTCCAATTAGAATCAGATCAGGTTATTCTGTTGGAAGGAATACATGGTTTGAACCCAAAACTGCTTGAAAAAATCCCGCCTGAGCATACCTTCAGAATTTATATTTCTTGTTTGACCCAGTTGAATCTGGATCGACATAACCGCATTTCTACAACGGATACGCGCTTGATCCGCAGGATTGTGAGAGATGCCCGTGAACGAGGGTATTCAGCTTATGATACGATTAAGCGCTGGGAATCGGTGGGCAGAGGAGAAAAAAGTCACATTTTCCCCTATCAGGATAACGCCGATGAAGTAATGAATTCGGCCTTGGTTTACGAGCTTTCAGCCTTGAAACCATTTGTAGAGCCACTATTACGCCAGGTTCCATTTGGAACTTATGAATATGTGGAAGCAAAGCGAATTTTATCTTTCCTGGATTGGTTTCTGACAATTAAAACTGAAAAAATTCCCGACAATTCGATATTGCAGGAATTTTTAGGAGCCTCTATTCTAAAAAATTTCAAACTTTGGAATACGAATGGGGTTGATTAAGAATTAAAAAAGGGCTATCGTTATGTGGATAGCCCTTTAACTTCATCGCATATTCACCTAACAAATCGATTCTTTTATGGTGTTTGCTAGTCTTTGAATTCCAAGACGTATCATTTCTGGTTTTGCGTTGGAGAAGTTTAAGCGCATGGTATTATGACCACCGCCATTGGCAAAGAACGATGTTCCAGGCACAAAAGCGACTTTTCGTTCAACTGCTTTCACAAAGAGATCCTTTGTGTTACATTGTTCGGGAAGAGATGCCCACAGGAAAAGCCCTCCCAGTGGTCTTGTCCATTTGACACCTTCCGGCATGTTCTTTTCCAGTTCCTCCAACATAATATCGCGTCGTTCTCTGTAAACTTCATTTATCTTCTTGATATGTTCATCAATAAAACCTCTCCGGCCAACTTCAAAAGCGACGATTTGATTAAATGTCGAGGTATGTAGATCAGCGCCTTGTTTTGCCATAACCAGTTTTTGGATAATTTCAGGTGTTGCCACCACCCAGGCAAGACGGATACCTGGTGCTAAAATTTTGGAAAAAGTACTCAAGTAAATGACATTACCATGGTAGGAAGCATTGTTTCCATGGGATTGATCATCCAGATATTCCAGAGTAGGAATATGTTTACCTTCAAAACGCAATTGTCCATAGGGATCATCCTCAACGATAGGAACACCATACTGGTCTGCTAATTCCACTAGTTTATGCCTGCGTTCCAAAGATAGGGTGCCACCGGAGGGATTTTGAAAATTAGGTAAAACATACATAAATTTTGGACCAGACCGTAAAGCCATCTCCAACTTATCGACTTGCATACCATCTTCATCTACCGGAACGGTTACATATTGGGCATTGTACGTATTCCACGCCTGTAATGCTCCTAAATAAGTGGGAGATTCGACCAGAATTCTATCCCCGGGATTTATGAAGATTTTTCCAAGTAAATCCAATGCTTGCTGAGATCCACTTGTGATCATAATATTTTCAGCTGTAACTTTTATGCCATATTGGTTTGAGTGGCGGGAAATCATTTCACGGAGAGGTAAATAACCATCCGTGGTGCCGTATTGTAAGGCTTCAGGACCATGTTGATCTAACACCCTGATACAGGCTTCTTTAAATTCTTCAACTGGAAAAATTTCAGGAGCAGGCATTCCCCCTGCAAAGGATATAACATCTGGCATTTGGGTGATCTTTAATAACTCCCGTATAGCGGAACCTTTCATTGAATTCGTTCGTAAAGCATACCGGTCATCCCATAAAGTCTGCATTTTTCACTCCTTTTTATACTCAGTCACTTGTTGATATTTTAGAAAAAAACAGGGATGGTAGATAACCATCCCTGTTGGAACTAAAGTTTTGCAAATCTTGAAACAATCAGCGCTGGTGAGGGAAGTTTCACCCGATCACCTTGTGAAAGTAAATTGGGAAGTTTCCCAATATTGTCTGGTGAGCCTTGATAGATGGAAATCACTGCACCCTCTTCATTCGCTTTCTCTTCTATGTAAGCCTGGCCGGTCAGGTAGCCTTCGGAATCGATTGCACAACTGGTGACAACTCCAATGACTTTGCCTTTTTTATCGATGACCGGATCATTATTGTGAGCCATTCGGACTCCCTTTTCCTGGAAGCGGAAGCGAATAACAACGCCTTTTCGTTTGGCTTCTCTTGCCAGAAAAGCATTGCGTCCGATGAACCATGGTTTGTAAGTTTTTACAAAGCTGCCAAAATTCGCTTCTGATACCCCCAACCCAAGGTCACCACCCATTTCATGACCATATAGTGGAAGTCCAGCTTCAGTTCTCAAAGAATCCCGAGAGCCTAAACCACAGGGTTTGAGACCCATCGGTTCTCCAGCTTTCATTAAGGCATCCCAGAAAGCTGGGGCATGATCAGGATGTATAAAGAGCTCAAAAGCCATTTTCTCGCCCGTATAGCCGGTTCTGGATACCACAAGGTCGAATTCACCCACGATAGCATCACATAACTCTGTACGTTTCAATTTCATGATGCGTTTCCGGTTGGCAGAATCTACGCCCAGTGCAAATAAAATATCTCTTGATTTTGGTCCCTGCAGGGCAATGTCAACCCGCATTTCCGCTCCAGCGGCACGATCGCGCAGATTACGTAATACAACATTTTTACCAAATGCTGTGGCACCAGGTCTCTCCGTATCGACCATGACCTTTCCATCTTTTACCGCATTCAACCATGCCCAATCCTTATCATCATTGGATGCATTAACAACAACCAGATAGACATCTTTTTGTCTTCTATAGACCAAAAGATCATCAATCACATTTGCATCAACAGTCAGGAAGTGTGTGTAACAAGATTGCCCGACTTCTAACGCATCAATATCATTAGCACAGACGCTATCCAAAAATGTTACTGCGTCCGGGCCTTCTGTCTGATAAACACCCATATGTGAGACATCAAAAAGTCCAGCTGCATTTCGAGTGGCAAGATGTTCTTCAGTGACCGAGGTGTACCACACTGGCATTTCCCAGCCTGCAAAAGGAATTATTTTTGCACCTAATTTGACATGGTTATCGTAGAGGGTTGTGCATTTCAGTTGGTCAGATTCTTTTTCCTGCCATTCAAACTTTGGTTTGGCCATAGCATTGTCCGGAATATTTGATATTCCAATAAAATAAGGTTTGGTAACAGAAATTTCCGGTTTTTCTGTTGGTAGATCAGACACGATTAAAGATTCTTTCACAATGATTGGTCCGGGTAAACGGCGCTGAAGATCTTCGTCAAAATACACATAGGCATCGGAAAGATCTCGCAGCCAGGTTGCTGCCAAATTCCCTTTGGTTACACCGGTTGTAAAACGGAAGTGATCTGGGCTCACACAGGTGATCACCCCATCAATGAGTTCTCCATCAGCAAATAAGTAGGTTGATTGTTCTTCACCTGGATGGAGGGATTCAACTTCACTGGCAAATACGTAATTCACGAAATGTCGGATCCCATCGCCCGTCAGGTCATAGCCAATTTTTCCATCAATTCCCTTGGGTAGTTCATCCAAATAATAAAAATGAGGATACCCATGAATTGATATATCCGGATCCACACCAACTTTTTCAACCAGTTTGCGAACCCGAATCTTGGCTTCTTCCAGGACTTTGAAATCAATTTTTGCACGCTGGACCGGTCCTTTGCGTGATTCAATCGTGTATGGTGTCGTTGCAAATAAAACATCGGCAATAATATCGGCTACGATAACCATGTCAATTTCATCCAGTCCCCTTTGTGTCATCCAGGGAGTACCATATCGCACTCCGGATGCTTTAAAAGCGCTTTTGTCACCTGGAATTGTGTTTCTATTCATCACCAGGCCGACAATATCCAGAATTCTGGCAGCCAGATCACCGGAAAGAGAGGTGCCATCAGGTCCTTTAATGGTGCTGACATCAATATTCCCCAGATGGGTATTTGTGCCTTTAAATGGGATACGCAAACCGCGCTCCTCCAGATGGGTGGTTAATACCTGACAGTTTTTAACAATTTGCTCCTGGAGTTTCTTGAATTCCGCGGTTTTAGCTAATTTGAATGTGGCTGCCAATGCAGCAATAGCATGCATGTGGGGTCCGCCTTGTTCACCAGGAAACACACCACGATCAATCTTTTTTGCCAGGGAAGCATTATCGGTGATGATACAGGCTCCACGCGGGCCACAAAGGGTTTTGTGTGTGGTAAAGGTAATTACCTGAGCAAAACCCACCGGACTGGGAATAACACCTGCGGCGATTAATCCCGCGATGTGAGAAATATCAGCCAAGAAATAAGCACCGACCGAGTCAGCGATTTCCCTGAATTTTTTCCAATCAGGTACATAGGGGTATGAGGAGTAACCGGCAATGATGATCTTCGGTTTATGCTCGCTGGCCAAAGCGGCGACTTGATCATAATCAATTTGTTCAGTTTCTGGATCAACAGTGTAATGAACGGCATTGAAAAGTTTTCCTGAGCGATTGACAGAAGAACCGTGAGTGAGGTGTCCGCCATGTAAGAGATTCATTCCCATGATCGTGTCACCTGGGTTAATCAAATGGTAAACGGCATTATTTGCCGGTGCTCCAGAGAGTGGCTGGACATTTACAAATAAATTGTCTGGAGAAATACCGTTGGCGGCGAACACTTCTGCACAGCGACGGGCTGCTAAAGCTTCAACAATATCAGCATATTCAACACCTTTGTAATAACGCGGATCAGAATAGCGACGGTAATAAGCCAATTGCTCATCATAGTCTAAAATCTCATCTTCATTCATCAAACGCATGCGATCGTCGGGGTACCCCTCTGCGTAGATGTTTTGAAAGACAGATCCTAACGCATTGCGGATCGCCGCTGGAGCAGTACTCTCACTTGGGATCAAGATCAACTTACGATTTTGTCGTTCTGCTTCAATTTGAATCAATTCAGAAACATCCGGATCTAGATCACTGAGTTCACCGCGAAATAGAAAATCAGTCATTTTTATCTCCTATTGTGAAATTTATTTGATAACAACCACCACTTTGAAATTGCGTTCATACAAACCAATGAATTGTTTTTCATTCTTATTGTAAAAAACCTGAGGCGAATGGTCAAGTTAAGTATGTAATCTAATTGATTATCATTTATCGTCTCAACTTAACAATGTTGATTGATCCATTCTAAAATATAGCTGAGCACCTGATCTTGCTCATATTCGTTATGCATTTCATGATACAACCCCGGGAATATCTTAAACGTTATCAGTGAAGCTGTTACTTTCTGCGCGAATAGTTTGGTTTTCTCCAAACTTACAATGTGATCTTTTTCTCCCTGTAAAAGTAACAAAGGTAAATTAAATTTGCTGGCATTTTCAATAATCCAATCTCCATTTGAGAACATGAGCGTTGCCAATTTTGCTGAAATCATTGGATGCACAAGGGGGTCTTCCTGGTAATCCTTAATAACCTGAGGATTATGGGATAAATTATTTACATCCAGTCCATTATCCATAGTCATAGCAGGGACTAAGGTTTTTAAGATTTTTGCAGCCAGAAGTTTGGCTGGTGGAACAGGTTCCCCCGTTCCTAACCCAGGGCTGGTAGCAATGACACCTTTGATAGCAGGGTTTTTGGATAGTGCATAATATAAAACCATATTTCCACCGAGTGAATGTCCATAAATGAAGATGGGAATTTCTGGATTTTCTTTTTTTGCTTCTGCAATCATGTGATCAATATCCGACATGAAAAATTGATTGGAACCAATATGTCCACGCTTCCCTGAACTTTTGCCATGACCTCTATGATCGAAACCATAAACAGATATCTGATTCTGGTTTAGGAATTTTGCCACATGGTTGTATCGTCCGATATGTTCTCCTAACCCATGTACCAGGACGACAACTGCTTTTGTTTGGCCATCGGTAAGCCATTTTTGGGAAAACATTTTTTCCCCTTCATTGGTTTTCCATTCAGAATTTTCTACGGTTGACATTCCTACGCTCCTTTATAAATTTTCGATGATTTTTGTATACGATCTCAATAAATGAGAGATTACCGGTGTGTTTTGGCGAGTGACCTCTCGCTAAAAGGCAGTACTCAAAATTATTGAAATGATACGTTATTGTGATCATTAAAAATAATGACTGGTTTCTCTGATATTAGTTATACATTGATTTTCAAAATTTCATTCATTAAATCCAGTAGAAATTTTACAGATCAAGATTCATTTTCAATTGGGATGTAAAATCAACATGAGATATACACAGCAATTTCTGTTGTGGTTAATCAATTAATTAAATATTCAAGGAAATATTTGAAATTCTGCTAGTCTATGAAGGTAGATAATGAACGAACCAATTAGCACAAAAAACTCATTCAATCAAAAAGGCTGTTTGTTAATCGGACTTTTTGTTTTTTCGATTGTCTGGTTGGTAGGAGCAACCATCGCTTCTCAACTGATGATGTGGTTAATGGAGCAAACATTATTTGAAGCCACTTTTTTGTTCCCGGATTTGCGCTGGCTGATTATTCTTTCGTATGTAATCCTGGTCGGGTTGCCGCTTATCATGATCCGGTTTATTGTTAACGATCAGTTCATTAATAAGATTTATCAGTTCTGGTTAACGATTAATTTCCTTGGCATTTTGATTTTGCCAGCCAGGT
>JAVEYK010000110.1:0-7658 GCA_034003505.1 Anaerolineaceae bacterium
CAGAAGGGGCGCGCACAACAGGATCATTTTGACCAAAGACCAACAAGGTTGTCTTACTGCATTCATCCATACTTCTATACATGGTGTTCATTGCGAGTTCGGCTATTGTTCTTCGAATGGCTTCCGGATCATTTTTGGGTTCATCATTTCTAACTGCTTCTGTTTCAACCCCTTTTCCTAGTAACTTATCGACAAGACCCAATAGCTCACCTGAGAGCAAGCGGGTGTTCAATAAATCATAAGAAAGTGGCAGCGCGATCAATAGAACCTTTTCAATTATTTCCGGATAATGAATAGCCAATTCATTGGCGATGACAGCGCCCAAACTGTGTCCAATGATTGAAATCTGAGAAATTCCAATTTTATCCAGAAAGGCTTTCACAAATTCCACCTGGTCGTTAATCGCATATTGATTGTTCTTTGCACTATCTCCAAAGCCCCATAAATCCAAAGCGTAGGCTCTGTTCATGGAAGACGTCGTCTGCATCGTTGGAACCCAGTACCGCCAGGAACCTACCCAGCCATGTAAAAACAAAACCGGTTTTCCTCTGCCGATGACTTCATAATGGGCTAATTGACCATCAATGAAAATCGCACTCATACAGACCCTTCCAGAATCTCTTTTATCCGCCGATTGAGATCACCTGGGGCAAACGGTTTTAATAAATAATCCACTGCCCCTGCTTCTAATCCAGCCTTAATTTCTGAACTTTGCCCTTTTGCGGAAAGAAAAACCACTGGAATGTGGCTGGTTTCTGGATCATTTTTTATCAACTTGCAAGCCTCATATCCAGACATAACCGGCATTCGCACATCGAGAAGAATTAAGTCTGGTTTGAGCTTCTTCGCCAGACGGTATGCTTCTTCACCATTCGAAACCGAAACAACATCATATCCACCATATTTCAGAGTAAATTCAATCAGATCTCGAATATCCGGTTCGTCTTCAGCGATGAGGATCCGTGCCATCAATCTGCCCCCTGCTCTTGGTTGATCGGAAGCATGACAATAACGCTGGAACCTTCTCCCGGAATGCCGGAGGATTGCAGGGTAATTTTGCCAGCATGCATTTCAATGAGAATACGTGCGATGGCTAAACCCAAACCAGTGCCGGCAGAATTCATATTTAATGCGTTCCTGCCCCTGTAGAAACGTTCAAAAATGTGTTCCTGTTCGTCTATCGGAACCCCTACCCCCTGATCGGTAAATACAATTTTGATAAATTTTTCAAAGGTTTCTACTGTAATTTTGATTACACCCTGGTGATATGAATAAATCCGGGCATTATTCAGAATATTCAAGACCACCTGTTCCATTCTCTGTGGGTCAGCCATGATTTTTGGAATTTTTCCAAGCATTTCTACATGATAATCAACCTGTTTTGAATCATTCATGGATATGTTTTTGTGAATTTCAACCATTTCATTGATCTTCGACACCAGGTCAATTGATTGTGGTCTCAGAACAATTCGTCCGGATTCGATTCTGGAAACATCCAGAATATCGTCCACCAAAGAAGTCAATCGATTTGTATTGCTCTGGATAATTTCCAGGAAATGCTTTTGTTGTTCATTAATTTTTCCTGAAGCTTCCATTAGCAACACTTCGACATACCCTTTAATCGAAGTCATTGGAGTACGTAATTCATGGCTGATATTGGAGATGAAATCAGTCTTCAATTGATCGATCTGAACCTCCATGGTGATGTCTCTAAAAACGGAGACAGTCCCCAGGAATTCGTTACGCCATAGAACTGGTGAGAGATGAACAGAAATAACCTGATGTTCATTTAAATATATTTTCTCGGAAATCACAGCATCGGTAAGTATTTTCGCCGGTTTTTCAGTCCAGCGTTGAATGTTTGAAAGCCATTGGGTAACTTTTTCACCAAAGAAATTCTGCAGTCCTGGTAAAGAGCGCTCAATGGAATTCTCCGCAATTCCCAGAATATTGTGTGCAGATTTGTTTAAAAGCAATATTTCGGATTGAGTACCTGTTACCAGTACACCATCTGCAACAGCCTCCAGGATAGCCTGGGAACGGCTGGCTTCCACCTCCTGATCGCGCAACAGGGACCCAAGATTTTCTGACTGATCGCGGATTAGTGTAAAGATCTCTGTGTTATTTAATGCCAAACTGATTTGGCCAGCGATTGCTTCAGCCAATTTCAGATCCCTGTGTGTAAAGAATTCTGGTGTTTGTTGAAAAATTGACAAAATCCCTAAAATTGAATCTCCGAATTTCAATGGGATAAATAACCAGCTTGAAAAAGGTGTTGCAGAGCTTTCAGTAGATAAATCTCCAACCAGAATTGACTTTTTCACCGATAATAATTGTTGGAAATAGTTTTCAATTGATTCATTAACTACGCTTCCTTGATTATCTGATGGATGATGAATCGCCTGGATTATTTTTTTGCCAGCTTGCAAATAGACCAAACTGCCCGAAACACCCATTGCTTGATTGATCAAGCTTAAAGTACTGTCCAGAAATTGATCAACATCCATACTTCTGGCAAGTTCATTGGATATGTTCAGCAACATTTCTGTGCTGCGATGTTCTAAAACCAATTCCTGGGTGCGCTCTTCAACCCTCTCTTCGAGGTTTTCTTTCAACCCAATTGTTTCGGTCAATAAAGTAGCATTGTTAATTGCTAATGCTGCTTGATTGGTTATTGTCATTGCCAATTCAATCTCATTATGTGTGAAGCGCCTGGAATTTGAAGACTCCAGTCCGACCCATCCAAAAACCTCGTTCGATCTTTGCAATGGAATAAATAATATTGATTTTGTCCCTCGCTGAGCAAAATATTCCGTGTTTAAAACCTCAATTTCTTTTTCTTCAGCGACATTCTGGATTTGATAAACCCCCCGGGATTGGCTCAAGGTATCGAAAAATGGTTGTTGGTCTATCAACAATTTGGGTAGGCTGCCAATTTCCGGTCTTTGAAAGGATAATTTAATTTCGTTTTCAGCATCAAGCAAGAAAATGGAAATCATTTCACACCTGACAACATTCATTAAATATTCAGCTGTTAAGCTTTCGATGTATGCGATATCCAGAGATCGATTGACTTCTGAGGAGAATTGGTTCAACCAGGTTAATTTTTGAGTGCGTTCATTCAGCTCTGAGGTACGTCTGGTTGATTCCTGATATAAGCTGGCATTCTCCAGGGCAATCGCAGCTTGCGAAGCAAACGCTTCTGCTAATTGCACCAGGTTATCCTGGTAATAATTTGACTCCTTTTGTTCTAAAGCGATTACGGCCATGACTTCTTCTTTGGTTATGAGTGGAATGCCCAGCCAGGATAAATTTTCGGCTGAAATCAGTGCTGGGAAACGCTGATCTTCGCGGATATCCGCAACAACAACGGATCGTTTGGTAGCAAACATTTCCTGGAAAAGCGGTGAATCTTCAATTTGTACTACCAATCCGGTTCTTTCTTCCTGGTCGGCAAATCCATCAGTCGCAATTATTTTGAGAGTACTCTTTCCTTTTTCCCACAATGTAGCAGTTCGAAAATCTACCAATTGGTGCAATTGTTTCAACATGGAGTGTTGCAATTCTTCTTTATTCAGACTGCCAGACATCGATTTGGAAATGTCAGAAAGGATTTTTAGTCGTTCAGATTGTTTTTCAGTGGTGATAAATAAGTCAGCATTTGATAAAGCCAAATTCACCTGTTGCAGAAAAGAGCCAGTCAGCGATTCATCTTCCTCAGAAAATGATTTCTCATGATTAAAAATCTCCAAAACCAGGGTGCCAACACAACCATAGGCAGCAGTGATGGGTGCCATCAGACAGGCAGTGGGAATTTGATGTTGAGTGCCCCGCAGATATTGAACAGCATCATTTTCAGATAAACCATAACTCAAAGGGAAATCAAGCCCGTTGAGCACAACTATTTTTTTATGATTACAGACTTCATGTGGAAGACTATTCGTTTCGAAGTTAATATTTAACAAGCTTTCTGAATAATTCCGCACATGTTCCGCTCGTAGAGATTGATGATTTTCATCCCAGACACCAATCCACCCTGCGTCCGCAACCGGAATGAAATCGATCAAAACGTCCAATAGTTCCTGAAGAATCAACCTGGGCCGTAAGCTGGTTATCTTCTGACTGAACTGATTGATTTTCTGTAATTCATCAATCAATTTTTCTTGTTCCATTTTTTCATTTATCGCTTCCAACGTGAGCATAGATAAATTGGACTGATCCACCACATACGCCAATTGGTTCGCAGCAGAATGAATCAATTGAATATCACCCTGATCAAAAAAGCTGAGTGAATGGCTACCAAACCAGATTTCTCCAATGCCTTGATTCTTGACAACCATCGGAACAATGATGGCTGATTGCAAATCACATTGATCTATTATTTTTTGATAAAAGGAAGGCACAGGTTTGGTCTCATCAAACTTTCCAATTACCAAAGGCTCTTTGGTAAGGGTTACAGTCGCATGAAAATCAGAGGATGAAGGCAATAATTCATTATTTGCGTCGTCTAGCTGCCACTCTCCATACCTTGAATCCTGGTTCCATTCCAACTTCATTGTAGATTGATCCAACAAAAATAATCCGCCTACATCTGCCTGTAACAACAATGAAAGTTCGTTAATCGAAAATGCGAGCAATTCATTCACTGTTGCAGATGAACTGGCTAAAGACGATATTCTCCGTAATGCTTCCGCCCGTTGGGTTCTTTGTCTGGATTGAAGAAGGAGATATAGATTTTCAATTAAAGGTGCTGTTTGGTTGGCAACGATCATCAGGAGATGCATCTCATCCTTTGAGAAGGAGGTCTCATGATTATGATGATTGGCCGCTAACAGATACCCCATCGGTTCACTACCCGGCGACAAAGGTATCAGTACCGCCTCCCGAATAGATGCAGCACTGGCCAGATGGGATAACCCAAGATCAGTCCATTGTTGGTTATCCATTGCATTTTCGACGATCAGAATATCCTGAGAAAAGAGGATATGTTCCGCAGGACTGTCTGGTGCAATGGTAATCCTGATAATATCAACGATAGGATCAGGGAGTCCTTTAAATGGCTTTTTGGCTTCCAGAATATTTGTTTGTTCTTCATAGAGAATAAAACCGAAAATATCCACCGGTAACAGATTTTCAAAACTGGAGAGTATATTTTTGAAAAATATCTGTGGATCCTGAATTTTATTGATGGTATAGGATAACTTTGACAAATCACTTAATTCCGAGGATTTTCTTGTAACTTCATGACTCAGCCAGGCAACATACAAGCCAATTGATATCTCCTTTAAAAAATGTGGCTCTAAAGCCTGTTCTTTTTGCGAGAAGTCGACAGGTTCATAACTGCCTAAGACAATTGCTCCGGTAATATCTTTGTTCATCCATAATGGGATCCCCAAAATTTCACGCAGATCAGATGGTAATCCATCTTCAGCGCTGGAAGTTTGATCAGGATTGAAATTATTTTGATAGATTTTTTTGCGCTGGGAAATGACTTTTCCCGCAAAACATTCATTCACGTAATATCGTTTTAGGGGTTCCAGAATAGGTGTGTTTCCTGAAACACGAGTTTGATAGGAAACAACTTCCTCTTTTTCAGCATCCCAAAGCGCAATTTCGATCCATTCGGCAGGAATTCGATTTTGAATTTCGTTAATTACCAGGGTAATAATTTGATCCAGATCTTCATGCGAAAATATTTTTTCAAGAAAATTGAGCGAAGTTGGAAAAATTCCATCGCTTACGGGAAGATTTTCTTTCCAAGGATTTATTTTTTGGAAAGTTACCAACATTCCATCATTTGTTTGATAACCATAACTAGCATAGTCATCATCATCAATTCGAAAATTGTTTGTACCGGGTTTGGTAAATATCCTATAGAAATCCTTTTTTTTTGATTTTTTGGCAAGAGTATTAATATCAAAATCCTGCCCATTTTTTAAGCCAACTAATCTGGCCATTTCATCATTGTGATATTTAACCTTACCGCCTTTTGAGACCAATAAGACCGGATGAGGATAATCCATTTTTTTATCCATCTCAACGGTTGGTTGCTCTTCATTTTTCTGTTTAAGTCCTAAAATGAGGAGAATTGAAACCCATAAGATTCCAATGATTGCCGCTGTCAAAATTCCTGTAAAAAGATAGGCTGTCACACGAGGTCCAGTCTTATACCTGATTATCTTTTCGTCGTTCTTCCGCAGCTAATTCAGTTATTTCCCTGATATCTGCAAATTGATGTGTAGTCGGTGAAACCATACCAATTGATAAGCTCATCAAGGGAGCTTTTTCGGAATTTCCTTTGTCATCCTGGACAGACAAAAAACCCTGGTCACGGTCCATGAAGTTGTAATGTGTTTTAATACTCTCAGCAAACCGTTCCTTAAGACGGGAAAATAACTTTTTCGATTGACTGAAATCTGAAATCAGAACGAAATTATCACCACCTGCATGCCCGATAAAATCATATGCCTCGGTTCCCACTTCATCCAAAATATCGCCTAATAACATCCCTGTGAAACGCAATACATCATTGGCGGCAATAAATCCATATACCTCTTTAAATGGCTCCAGATGGTTGATACGAATATCGAATAACGACCAATCCTTCTCACGAATGATTTTTCTTAATTGATCTTCAATCAATCTTCCAGAAGGTAAACCTGACTGGGCATCCGTTAGGCTCTCCCGTTCTGCCCGGGCGATTGCGTTTTGAACCCTTAAGCGCAATTCTTCAATATCAAAAGGTTTGGTTATATAGTCATCGGCACCTAATTCCAACCCCTGTAACTTATCACTGCGCTCATCCTTTTGGGTTAAGAAAATAATCGGTATATGACTGGTACGGGTATTGATTCTCAACCGGCGACAAACTTCATAACCATCGATGTCCGGCAGCATGATATCCAACACAATTAAATGCGGCATTATTAGCCTGGTTTTATCAAGTGCAACTTCTCCTCGTGGGGCGATATCCACATCATACCCCTGCCCTGAAAAATAAATATTCAACATATTGGAAATATCGTGATCATCTTCTACAACTAATAGGCGTCCCTTACCCATCCTAACCTCCGGATTAATGATTGGAATAAATAGAACAATAACTTCTCACCCGTTATCTTCACCTGATTGAGTGCTTTAGCTTTCGGATGACAACCTTATTATACTTAATCAAATTCACAATTGGGTTTAAAAGAAAGGCCAGGATTTAAAATCACTGAACAACCATTTGTTTATCAATCTTCTCGTGGATAAAGTTGCTGATGAAGCGCAGCATGCCTCAATTGATGGTGATCACTTTCTTCGTAGGAAATATCATGATCAATCACCCGCCGATCCTTTGAACTGATGAGAATTACATCGGACTCAATCGTGCGCGCCGGGTAAACAACCAAACCAGCTCCAATTCGGCAATTGTGACCTACACATCCCCCTAATACAGGGCGATTTGCACTTTCCAATCGTCCATTTGCATCCCGAGCCCGTAATCCTATCGGTAATAGATTGAAGTCGGTAAACGTCGTCCCGGCACCTACAAAGGAATTACGTCCGATTACACTCATCTGAAGACAGGTATTCTGGGCCACCATGCTATTGTCCATCAACGTAGTCATAAAGGTAGATGCCCGGAAAGGAAGGAATGTGCCATCCCCGATCAC
>JAVEYK010000111.1:0-2630 GCA_034003505.1 Anaerolineaceae bacterium
CAGCAAAAACATAAATAACAACTGGCAGATTGCTCGGGAAGAAAAAGAAAAGGATTTACGAACAATATTTGTTTCAGAACCTGTTGAGGATGAGGAAATTCAAGAGATCTTGGAAAATATTCAATTTGAAGATATTCAATAAAAGTTAGTGATTGTTTTCTACATGAGTCGCTTTTATCAATAAATAAACCTGCGCGATTATACGATTCGGACGAGTGTTGTTATACATTTTAGCCAGGAGTTATAATAATTTTATACATTGTGGTGATTCTAATTTTCTTCGATCACGTTTATGTTTCTCAATTTATGTTGTTAAAGTAAAGTGATTTTTTCTCAAAGTAGGTTGAACACAATACCCAATCTCAATCAAGAACCCCTATTCGTTTATTCGTTTATTCGTTTGAAATTCGTTGACGGCAAACCAATAGTGTTATAAAACCTCGCCTTTATGGAACAGTTAAGTGAATGCATTCGAAATCGAAATGAATGGAGTCTAATTTGATTGAACAACAAAACAAAAATTTGCTGAAGGATGAAGTTGAAACGCTTGATCCCAGCAGTGATGACGCCATCATTCAGGCAACCCGTGAGGATAAAACCAAATTTGTGCATCTCTACCGCCGTTATGTCAAGGATGTTTACCGCTATGCTTTCTCCCATCTGAATCATCCATCCGAAGCGGAGGATATCACTTCACAAACATTCCTGATTGCCCTGCAAAACTTTGATCAGTATCGGGGTGATGGGTGTTTCGGTGCTTATCTGACCGGTATTGCCAGGCGGCTGATTGCCAGATCCTTCCGGCACACACAAGATGAATGGGGAAATGAAGCCGATCTCATGCTAGACACAAAAGTCATTTCAGAGGAGCTGGTTTCTCAAAAAATGACTCTCGAGCAGGTGATCAGCGAGCTTTCAACCATTCCGGATCAAAGAGCAGAGGCGATCCGCTTACATTATTTTGCCGGGTTGCAAATGAAGGAAGTAGCTGCTGTGATGCGGAAGAGCGAGATGGCGATTCGAATGCTGGTTCATCGTGGAATTGTTGATTTGAAGAAAAGATTGGTAAATGGATATGAACCACAGGGTGAGAAAAATGAAACAAAAGCTAAATAATTTATTCAAAAGATACTTAACGATCAGTGAAGATCAGGTGGAAATAGATCCCACTTTCGATCACGACCTTAAAACAATGGTTGCTGCCATCATCCCGGGAGAAAGCTTCGAGAAGCGACTGGAAACACAAATTCTGGAAATGGCTGCTGCCAAAAATAAGAACAGTACCCGTGCGTCAACTCAAAAACAGGCTGGCTGGTTTTCATTGAACACGCCGTTAAAGAAATTCTCTCTGGTGGGCTTGACGATTATCGTCATCATTGCGCTCAGCTTATTGGTCAGTCCCAGCCTGCGTGTCATGGCAGAGGATTTATTCAGTTTCTGGAAAAAAGTGGATAATCAACGAGTTGTTACACCTTTCCCGGAGGTACCTGCCATGGATCCGGATGAAATACCCACCATTGTAGAATCATTGCAAGAAGAGATCAAAAGTACCCAACAGGCAACTATGGAGAATGCAGAGGAAGAATTCATTATTAAACTACCTACATTGTTACCAGAAGGTCATCGCATTTTAGTCGTGGATAGAGGACCTCGGGGAAATGCGTTCCTGAATCTTTCTAAAGCACGGTTTGGCGCGCTGATTACCGTAACCATCCAACCTGCAGTAGACGTAGAAGGAACGATTCTTGGGCCTGAAGGTAAGGTTGAAAAGGTAACCATCGGTGATATTACCTATGAATACGTGCGTGGGGGATGGGGAATTGGCAACGCTTTATCCAACCAGATGGATCCCGATGCAGTTAAAGATCTTTCATGGATTGATGATTATGATGGTTTCCACAAGCTGCGCTGGTTCGATGGCAATATGAATTACTATATGGTAGTTGCTGGAAATAGTGCGCCAGGTTCGGACCGGTATTTTGGAAAAAATGACCTGGTGAAGATTGCATCAAGTTTTCAACCCCTGGAAAATGGAAGTCGCCCCCCTTTGGATTTCTTTGAACCAGATTATGGAATCGATGAAAAACCCTTCGAGTACATAAAAGACATTTCTGTTTTAGAAGATCTGGTTCGATTTGACATACCAGAAGCAACGGTTCTACCTGGGAATTTTAGCTTCAAAAACGGTATGCCCGTGTTTACAGGTAATCACGTAATCATGTATTTCTCTTGCACAGATGATGCTGTAAGTTCAGAGGAAATGAAGGAATATGAGTTTGAATTTACAATTGGTCGTTACAGCGATTCCGGTCTGGCAAAGGAATTTGAAATGTTCGGTGGGTATGAGGTTGGTGAAGATGCTTTTATTGAAACGATTTTGATAAATGATAGGGAAGTCCAATATGTGAGAGGAGGTTGGGCTTACAACGCAGGAGTAAGAACCTGGGATAATAACAGAAAACAATTCAGAATGGTTTGGTATCAAGATGGTTTGTTATACAACCTGGGGAATCCCAATGTTTTTCAGTCTGATGATCAGGGTTTCTGTGCCTTGACCAAACAGGATCTGATCAAGTTTGTGGAAGGCTTGCAGTAAGATGAATTAGCAGGGTTCAGCTTTCAGCCCTGAG
>JAVEYK010000111.1:2730-7539 GCA_034003505.1 Anaerolineaceae bacterium
ATCACAGTCTTGGTGGGTTTCGAACCCACCCTACGATGAGCTATGTGTTATCAGAGGCGTGGTGGGTTTCGAACCCACCCTACGACTCCACCTATCCTGTAAATCCCAGTTCGGATTATTATGTGTCATCGGGGGCATCAGCCATGAGCCATGAGCATTCAGCATTCAGCCATCAGCCATCAGCTACCAGCCATCAGCTTCACCTCTGTCCACTCTCCACTGTCCACTACGCACTGTCCACTTTAAACTTTCCTGACCACCTCCGCCACCACCTGCGAACCCAACGCCAGGTTTTCCAGCGAGATGCGCTCATCGATGCCGTGCATGCGCTCCAGCTCAGACGGGTCGATGATGATCGGGATCAGGCCAAAAGCCGGGACGCCCTTACGGCGGAAGTAGCGCGAGTCAGTTGCGCCGGGGGTCAGCATGGGTGCCACCTGACAATCCGGGATGAGGCCGGTGATACCAGATTCGAGGGCAGCAAAGAAGGGGTGCTGATAGGACGTGACGGAGGGCATGCTCAGGTCGGATGGGGTTTCCAGGCGCAATCGCTCATCCCCCAGCAGCTTTTCGAGCGCGGCGAAGAACCGCAGCGGATCTTCATCTGGCAACAGGCGTACATCCAGCATAGCTTCAGCCTGCGCCGGGATGACATTCTCCTTCTCGCCTGCGCGTAATACGGTGGGTGTGACCAGGTTGTGCAGCATGGCGTTGAAAGTCGGCAACTTGCCGATTGCGGCGCGCACCAGCGGCCACAACAGGGGGTGGCTGGCATGCTGTAAGAGGAATGACTGCGGAAAATCAGCCGTTCGCCCCAAACGGCGCAGCAACTCGGCGGAGGTGTCCATCAGGCGGGCGGGATTGGAATGCTGCTGAAGTTTGTGCAGGGCAGTGGTGAGCACGTCAATGGGGTTATTGCCGCGTGGAATGGACCCCAACCCGGCTTCCCCGCTGGCAATGATCCTGGTCCACAGGGCATTCTTCTCGGCTACGGAAACATAGAAGATGAGTTCATCTTTGAGTAAACCCCGCAGGCCAAAGCCACCTTCATCCCAGACCATTTGCGGGGCGATGTGTTCCCAGTGGTTGTCCACCATCCAGCGCGCACCAAATTCCCCGTCCTGTTCCTCATCGGCCACCGCCAGAAAGATGATATCGCGCTCCAGCGGCCGGTCCTGTTCCTGCAGCAGATCGAGCGCCATCAGGTGCATGATCCCGAAGCACTTCATATCCAGTGCACCACGACCATACACAAAGCCATCTGCGATGTCGCCACGGAAAGGATCGTGCGACCAGTCAGCCGCATCCGCCGTAACCACATCCATGTGATGCAGCAATAGCAGGGGTCCTTTGCTGCCATCTCCATTGCCATGCAGACGGGCGACAACATTAGCCCGGCCGGGTGCACTGGGATAGATGTGTGGCTCGAGCCCACGTTGACGCAGTTGCTGGGCGTAGAATTCGGCTGTTTGGGCTTCATTGCCAGGCGGGTTGGTGGTGTTGATCTGAATATATTCGCTCAGTAAGCGGGCTGCACGCTCTCCGATATCCGCCATGGGTTTCATTTCCATGCCACTCCCAGCCCGGGTGCCTGCGATGGCAGCAAGAGCATGCGCTGCATGTCCACCAGGAAACCGGTAGCGGGATCATTTTTGACGAACAGTGGGCCAATGGCTTCACAGGCCAGAATATTTCTGGCGACAGATAAATGCACCGCGGCAGCGCTGGCGATGCTGCTCTCCCCCATCGAGCCAACGATGCAGGGAATGCCAGCCGCTTCGGCCAGGGACAGGATCTCCAAAGCGCGCAGAATACCGCCGCATTTCATCAGCTTGATATTGAACATATCCGCCGCTTGGCGGGCAATGATCTGGCGTGCATCCGCGGGGCTGTGCAGGCTCTCATCCGCCATAATGGGCACGTCCACCGCATGGCAGACCTCGGCCATGCCTTCAATATCCGAGTCTTTGACCGGCTGTTCCACGTATTCCAGGTCAAATTCCTGCAAAGCCTGAATGGCAGCAATGGCTGTCTGGGCATCGCCCCAGCCCTGATTGACATCCACCCGCAATTTGATCTGATCTCCAATGGCAGCGCGAATGGCAGCCAGGCGGGCAACATCTTCTGCAATGGTGCCACCGATCTTCAGCTTCAGGGTTTTTGCCCCAGCCGCATACTGACTGGCAGTGGCCGCCATGATCTGCGGTGTGTCCAGGGGGATGACCGGATAGGCAATCGCAGCCTCACGCATTTTTCCACCGAGCAGCGTGTACAGCGGCAGTTTTAGTGCCTTACCCATCAGATCATAAAGGGCCATATCCACGGCTGCCCGCGCCGCCGGTGCTTGCGGGATGAGGGCTTCCAGCTCGCGCAATATGTTGACAAAGTCAAAGGGATTCTTCCCGATCAGCACCTCGCGGGCGGCTTGCAAGGCTGCTATGTCAGATGCCTGGGTCTCTCCAGTCACTGCCACATCCGGGGCGGCTTCTCCCATACCAGGTGAACCTTCATCCGTAACCAATTCCAGCAAGGCGTATTCAAAGACTTCATAACTGCCATACGCCACCGTCAGTGCCATCAGCGGCTCCAAATTCAGCAGCCGGATTTTTACATCCACTATCTTCATTGCTTCCTCCTCAGGAACCTTTCTTGCTGTTCATTTCGATCATTCAGAGCGTCCTTTTTATTGAGGTATGCCTTCCTTGCGAACTTTGAAAATGCCAAATACCAGCGGCAGGGAAAGCACATGCACAACAGCCAGGATCAAGAACATGGCTTTAAAACCCATGCCATCCACCAGCACGCCGGCCAATGGCTGCCCCAGCCCAATACCGATATTGCCGACCGCCATGATGATCGAGAACATAAAAGCGGCAATGCGCGGGTCGCTGAAGTCCATCCCCATGGCCATGTACACCGTCTCGTAATATCCAAAAGCCACACCAAAAACGAACACCACCACCCAGGCCAGGCCAGCAGAGGGCACCAGCGCCATGGCAGCGGTTACGATGGTTGTCAGCAGCAAAGCTGCCAGGATGCTGTTGCGCCGTCCGATGCGTTTCATTAAAGGTCCCCCCACCACAGCCCCCAATACTGCACCAATACCAAACACGGAGAGATACACGCCCACACTATCCAGCGAAACCCCCAACACTTCATTCAGGAACGGCCCAATCATGCTGTTGGCACTGTAAAGAGCCAGCGGGTAAAGGATGCCCAACACCAGGAAGAGGATAAAGCCCCAATCCTTGAAAGCCTTGAAAGCATCTTTTTGGTATGCGCCTTCAGCGATGTGTCGCTTGCCTTCTTTCACCGGCAAAGCGATGAATAATACCACCAGTGCCAAAACAGCAATCAGCGTGAAAACCATCGACCAGTTGCCACGTGCTGAGAGCAGCCCAAACACTGCCGCAAAGATGATCGAGCTCAGCGCACGCCCCCCCACCATGATGCCCTGCACCAGACCGCGGTCTTCCGGCGGGGTGGTATCGATCGATAAACCATCCGAACAGGTGTCGTAGGTGGACATCCCCAGCGCGGTGAGCAGCATCAGAACCAGGAAGAGCGGAAACTGACTGACCGGACTCACAAACTGGATGAAGAAAATTGCCAGCGCCTGCAAGACCAGCCCGATCAGGATGTATGGTTTGCGATAACCCCAGCCTGCCAGGTTAACCTTATCGCTCAGCAGCCCGATGAAGATCTTGAGCACAAAGGGGATCAGACTGATCCCGCCAATGACGCCAATCCGCGAGAAAGAAAGGTCGAAAGTGCGCAAATAGAGCACACTGAACGCTGAAAAATAAATCAGTACCGCCCCTTCTACAAAATAAATGCCTCCAAACAAAATCAGGCGGTTCAACCTCTGTCTCTTTTCCATGTTCTCCTCCAATGAAATCAATAAAAATCCGTATGGTTTACGGTTGGACGCACAGATAAGCAAGATAAGCGCGGGTGAGTTCCTCTACCAGCTTATGCGTGGGGATGGTGAATTCGTCGTTGCGGGTTCCCCACAGCAGAATCTCACTGGCAGTAAAAAAGGTCTGAATGAAACCAAAGCGGATGGCGAAATCGGGGTCGGGGTGCTTAATTTCTGCACGATGAAGACCTACAATTTCGTGGAAGAGAGGATACATCGCCCAGGCACGCCGTTCCCGTAGTTGGAATCCCTCGTCGCGGTGCTGTTTGGCATATAACACCAGCGCACGCAGCAAACCAGGATGACCGCCATAGACATCCACCAGGAATTGCACCATTTTGCGAATCACGACCAGCAAGGGTTCCGGCTTCGATTGCAACTTGGAGATCAGCTGGTGTGAGCCCGTATGGAAAGTTTCAAAATGGCGCGCATCAAGGACTTTCAGCAGAGATTCCTTGTCTTTGAAGCGGCCATAGAACGCCCCCACAGAACAGCCAGCCTGGTCAACGATCTCGGCAATGCTGATTTCCTCAAAGAGTTTCTGCTCCAGCAATTGGCTGGCCGCATCGAGGATCTGGTTCATGGTCTGCAGACTGCGCTCCTGTACCGGTTGTTGCACACCGTTTTTCATAAGATTACCTTTCTCATATCCGAATCAGAATTCTTATTCTAAATATAATAACAGAAAAAAATATCAATTTCAAGAGGGAATTTCGGATGAAATAAAAAGTGCTGGTGAGAAACGAATTATCCGCCCAACACCCTGCTATCCGATATTACTATTTAAAGAGGAACACCAATATAACTCCCCCAGAATGCGTGCTTATTCACATCGAAACGAAACAAAAGGTCGTGGCGCACGCATAAACAACCAGTGAATCAATAATTCG
>JAVEYK010000112.1:0-7519 GCA_034003505.1 Anaerolineaceae bacterium
GATTTAACATTTTGGTGTTTCCAATTCATTAGAATCCAGGTCCACCAGAGGGCGAGAACCAAAAACAAAGATTGAAAGCCATGCACTTCAATAATCACCGCCTGTGACCATAAAAAGGGCATCAAACTCCAGATCAATCCAGTGAAGAGCCCGGTTGCGGTTGAAATCGTCTTGGATTTTTGATCAAGAACTTCCGAAATCCAGACAGCCAAAAGTCCAGCACCAATGGCTGCTGGAAGCCAGGATAGTATGGCGACTCGAAAATAAGGATCTCCTATAGGAATTTTCTGAAGTAGAATTCCAAAAACCGTATAAGTTGGATAACCCGTGGGATGCGGAATACCACCCGTCAGAATGGCTGCAAGAAAATCCCCACCGTCATTACCAAGATTCGCCCAAGTCAACCGTTGCGAAACAGTGAATAAATAGAATAACCCGGTTGTGAGAGTAACCGCAAGAAAAATGAAGGTTTTGGAGTTAATAATTTTTTTCATGATTAAAAAAAGGGGTGACATTTAGTCACCCCAAGGGTAGTTGATTTTTCTTGAATGATTACTTCATTACTAAAGGCAGGTAAATAAAATTGCAACCAACGATATCAATGTAAAAAGGACCTACGATTTCAAATGGAGGTACATATTCCGGGTGATTAACCACCCAAAACCTAGCAGATCCTACATTTGTAAGTTTAGTTGCATCGATTGTAAAATTAATAAGGGTTCCCGCAACATTGATATTATCTGGAATGATATAACTAGGTTGCGTGTCATTTGGACCTAACCAACTAATCCAAGTGTAAAAATCTCCCTCATAATTAATAAACTTATCACCACTAACTGAAGCACTAATACTATCAGAATTGGCACATATAAGATCCGGTTCGTATGTATAAATTACTGGAATTGTCGCATCTCCCGCTTGACCTATTTGCCAGTTTGAGCCTAATAACGCCAGGAAAATCACAAAAGATGTGATTACTAACGTAAAGATCGTTCTTGGTTTTTTGTAAATTTTTAACAAGATTACCTCCCTTGTTCTATTGTCCTAAAAATTCATCAATATTTTTTGGCTATAGAGATAAGCTAATGATAAATATACAATACTTTACCATAAATAACAAGTAATTATTGTATTATAAAATTATTTTTTAATAAAATAGGAAGATAAATTTTCGGACCAATTAATAATTCTATATAATTTTTATATGCAATTCCCAGATTAGTAATTTGCTTATCATTATTTGGATCAAACAAAGTTCCTCCAAATTCTTCACGATTACCATTAAGACTGTACCAGAACCACCTTTGTACAAGATGATGATCATCTAGAGGAAAGCCAATAACTGGATCAGAGGTATATAAAAGAAAATTGAAAGTATCTATTAAATATTTTTTCGAATTTTCTTGAAAAGGCCATCCATTGTAAGGTGATTCACAATCTAATCCTGGTTCAATTTGACACTTCACTTCCCAATCGGGAAATAAACTTCCATATTCTGTAATCCATAAAGGTTTATTACTTTCACCAATTGAATTCAACCAATTCCTAAAATAATATATCCGTTCCTTAAAAATTTCTATTGAGTAAGTATCAGAAAAATCTGAAATTACAATTGCATCGTTAATATCTGTTTCGTATTGTTCACCGGTGTAACAATGGCCTCGCTGTGCCTCTTCTAATAGGATCTTATCATACGTGTAAAAACCCACTGGAACATCTGCACCCCAATTGTAAGGTTTTTCATTCAAAATAAACGCATGAATACTCCAAATATCTATCAAACCAAATGCTAACTCTTCATTATTTCCAGACAATTCAATTAATCGATCCAAAGCACGTTGGAGGTATCTTATTCTTATGGGAGTTGGTTGAACTATTGAACCAAATCCTAATTTGGCAGTTGGATCAAGCGAACGAATTAACGTTGCGATTTCAAAGTACCTTTGACCATAAAGTTCGGGATTTACACTATCCTGATCACAAAATCGATCCGGTTCATTTCCAATTATCCAGACATCACCTATATTATTGGAAATTGTTATAGGTAGTTTTGTGAGCAACCCTCCATTATTATATACATCATCCCCTACCCGAATGACGTGAATATATTCAACTCCGGCAGGAACAGTGGAACTCTCTTTTGCCCAATCGAGATATGTCAACGCATGAATTGTTGACAAATCATAACCTACCACACCTAATGGTGCCGTAATACCAAATCGAATAAGTTTTTCACGTTGTTCATCCGTGTATCTTTCTGATTTGCCAACGCCTACATCCTTACCGAAAAATTGGAACAGAATAATGGTTAACAGGAAGATAATGATAAACTTTTTGTATTTATTATTCATAAATAAGTTCCGAAGAATTTAAACATTTTATCAAAATCATTTATCCTTATGGAAGTGAAATACTCATTCAAACCAAATCCGATTAGTCAAAGATTAATTTCTAGTAAAAGTAAATTCAAAAATCGCTGAATTTCTTATTAATGGGAATGCAATTTCTACACTTTCTGAATTAAGCTTTGTTTCTTCCGGCATTGAGATAAATTGATATTCATATGGTAATTTCAACACAAAATTTATTGGAATCTCCTTCAATCCAAACTGCTTGTGAATAGTCAATTGATACCCAATAATCCCAGATTGATAGGTCAATATCTCAGGTGATAGGTCAAAATACAGATCAATTTTGCTGGTTGAATTTGTTGAAATTACCTGCAAACCACCTACCATACCTGTGCCTGGCAAATCACTCTCCAAATCAAGCTTAATTCGCCAATCATTACCACTCAACAAAAAGTCTCCCGGAATAAATTGAACATTGGCTTTCATTAATTGTGTAGAAGGTGCTGTATACACCCGCCAGTAATCCCAATAACAACGCTGAAACATATTGGTATATGCGATCTCTTTTCCATATGTGGCCTCATGCACACACGGAATCTCAACTGGAATGGGGTGTTCATATTCCATGGTCAGATGTGCTTTGGGATGATCCAGATCGGTCATGTCAACCTCATAGATCATTTTCCGAAGTATGACCGCATCAACTTTATTGAAACCGATATTCGAATCCACCCAATACAACATATCGCCTGATTGATACTGGACGGATGAATCCAGTCCCATTTCAACCAGTAAAGATTGAAGCGCAGGTGCATTAAAGTAAACCATTAGATGACCGGTTTGAACCAAATCGCGGGAAACTTTCATCAGACTGATCAATTTCTTAAAGTCACGGGTATTTATCAGATTTTGTAACATCGCCTTTCCCAGAATACCCACAAAATCCTTGCGATTTGACCACCAATTTTCTGATTCGCTTGCCTGACCCCAACTTTCGTACATATATTCCAGAACATTCTCTGAATTAACCCATAATTCCTGGGAAGGATCAACATTAATTGGTCCCATCACATCCAGATACTTCTGAACTACCGTTTGGTCAAAAGCGACCACACCATTTGTTTTTTGGTTGGTAGACAATTCAAACAAACTTTGCACTGCTGTAGCTGAAGTAGGAAAATCTGCGGACCAGTTTCCATCCCGCGGCACCCAGATTCCTGCCAGCATATAATCTTGCATTGGTTGTGGTGGCAAAGGATATGCAATTGAACTATTATCCACCTGATAAGAATCCTGCATTTCGAAATTAATATCGATCAAACTGTTTATGGTTGCGGTACCAATCGCAGTGATAAACCCACCTCCTCCGCGCAACTCATCATGGTTCAATGCCAGTAGAAGATAGTCCGCAGGTTGTTCCATCCCAACCAGTTCCGGTAAAAGAGGCAGAATTTTGGTGGATGCAGCTATGATTGGAACAGCAGGCTCAAGCATCTCGAAATCATCCTGAAAACGAAGAGGCAAAGCTGTAATATCAATTTTTGTATGCTGACGTTCGATTTCATCGGAATAATAATAAACTTGCTTAATCAGCGCTTCATCCTTCAGAATGTCATTGATCAGACCAGTCATCTCGACACCATGATCAATTTCCTGGTTCATAAATAATAAAATATTATCCTGGAATATAAGTCCAAATCTGGAAAGTGCTTTTAGATATTTGATTGCTGGCTGGATTTGAGAAGTCATTTCCCCGGTTGTATTTAAAAGCGGATAAGACCATCCAAGGCTACGATCAATTTCTGATAAATCCTTTTCTACCTCATGCAGGAGTTGAAAAGCATAATTCGGTGAGATATTCTCGATTTCCCCGGTCAATAAATTTTTCACTTCCTGTCGTACCTGAAAGAGATGAATGGTGTGTATAGCCAGGTTTATACTCCAGGCGATGATGACGGCTACAAAAATCAGTACTACAACCAGGATTAATCTTTTTTTTGTCATCTATTGATTTGATTAGAATTTTTGTCTCTTGATTTTTTTAACAATAACCTGGTTGGCAGGTAAATGATCACGAATAATATCACTACGACAAGCGGAAAAACAAATGCAGGAATGGGTGAACTCTCATCCTGAATTGGTTGATCTTCCTGTTTTCCTTCATTTGAGACAATCGGTAAAATTACCACCGTCGTGTTTTCAGGTTCGATCGTAGAAACTGGCGCAGAAATAGTTTCTGTGAATTTTATCTCCGTCGTTTTAGAAGGATTTTTGAGTGTTTCAGTTACAGTAGAAATTGTAGCAGACAACGTTGGTGATGCTTTGGATTTGGTTGCTGTGGTTTTTTGAAATGGGGTCTGGGTACTGTTTAATTGCGTTGCTGTAATTTTTTTTGTTTTTGTTGGGGTTACGGAAGGCCCTATTGTGGGTACTGTTTGGAAGCTCTGACCACCCCATACAATATGGTTGGGTATCGAAAATAAAATTGCTATCGTCACTAGAATAAAAAGGAATGTAAATCTGAGTTTTTTCTTCATAGCTACTTTTCATAATTACTATATTTTTAATAAGGAAACCAAAAAATGAATAACAAGGTTCTATCTACGATCGCGAAATAAAGTAACCATTTTTTATAGTGAGTTTGGAACTAATATTCCCCGATCTCATCAGGTTATTGTAACCTATTATGAAATCTTAATCCCCAAATAAAAAGAGGAAATTCTCTCTTTTTTGCGTAAATAATTATCAAAAAGGTTTTATTCGTGAGATTAATCACAGGAGAAATCTTATAATTAATTTTACTTCACTAAGTAGAAGCTTTTTTCCTTCTGAAAATTAAGAAGAAAACAATAATTCCGATGCTTAAAGCAACGGCAGCTAATAATCCTAACAGCACAAAAGTACGCCAGGGGGACGATGGAGGTGGAACTATGACTTCAGGCGTAGAAGTAAAAGTAGCGGAGGCTTGCGCAATTGTTGTTGCCGTAAAGGTTCGAGTAATTGTAGGAGGTACAGAAGTATTGGTATTCGTCATGGTTGGTGTAACAGTGACCGTGGAGGTAGCCGTAACCGTTGAAGTGGAGGTAGCGGTTGGAGGAAGGGTCGGAACAGTCTGGGGATCCAGTCCACCCCAAACCACATTTTGGGGAATGAAAAGAAACAATATCATAAACCCTATGAATGGCACTAGCTTTAATCCCAGATTTTTTTTCATCTCATACTTTCCTATTTTTAACTAAAGTACTCTCTTATGGTATCAACATCGCAGGATCCCCAAAATACACATAGGTTTTCCACAATTCATCCAGGGAAAAATCAGCGGTGAAATTATCCCTTTCCTGATGAAATATCAGTTCATTAATTCTTGAATATTCTGTTAATTGTAACTTATTTTGAAAGAATTGTATCAAATTCTCCTGATTTTCCAAAATTGGGTGGCCAGTAGGTGCCAGGATACCAGTGACACCCCCACTAGGACGGAATAACAACCCCTCAGCCAGGGATATTTTATCAGGATGAATAAAATAACCATTTAAACAGCTGAAACTGAATAATACTGCTGGCGCTGAAGATACCGGCAAGTCAGAAATCATCGGGTAAGATAATATTTTATCCTTTCCCCATAGATCGATGCTGCCATGACCAAAATAAAACACAAGTGAATATGGTTCTTCGAATATTCCTTGAATTTCATCTGAATTGGGTGGATTGAATATTAGTGTTTGATAATCAATGGAGAAGGGCAGCATAAAATTTTGAGCAGTTTCAAGAAAAATCGAATCGGCTGGATCCGAAACAGCGATCATTTTTCCCCATTTGGAAGGGATAGAACTTTCGTAACCAATTATCTTGTCAACCCACACAGCCACCTGTTGGGGTGTTTCAGCAGGAACACGACCCACTGCAAGTTCTGGTTGGGAGTCTCCATTCAAATCTGCAAAGGGGAAATCACTGATGGTTTGACCCATCTGACCCGAATTGACAAAAAACGATGGCACATAATTTATGAAATCCTGATAATTCTCAATCTCATAGGTATAATCACCGACCAATAACAGGTATTTCAATTGGTTTTGATTTTTTTCATATACATTCTGTATGAATTCTTTCAGAGAATCAACCGAAGGATAACCTGATTGATAAGTATCATATATTCGTTGGGGACTCACCATCATTGTAACCAAGCCCTGTTCAGTTCTTACGTCAATCAAAGGTAAGAGCGTTGGTTGAAAAATTTCAGGGGCGACAATAAGATATTCAATTGTTTCCGAAGGAATAGTTAAAATTTCATCTTCTATTGTTTGCATGGTTGAGACGGTTAAAAATTGACCATCTGGAATCCAGTGATACTTTGCATCCGGTTGATGTACAATTTCGACTCGTCCCTCAGATTGGATTGAATAAATATCAAATGGTTGTTCAGTTGTATGTATTGTCACCAGTGTGCCGGGTGAGGAAACCATGCTATTCAATGGTTTATCATCCTGAAGCATAAAAGATCGACTTTGTGACCCTAGATTAATAGGATTGGTGGTTTCAACTTCAATCCAATCCAGATAGATTTTTCCTGGTGGGTTGTCTGCTGATGTAATAGATTGAATCGTAAAAATATTCTTTTTAGATAAATAAGCTGGATCAATCTGAATTTCAATTTTCTGCCATTTCTGCCCATTCACTTGAACTGTTTCCAGAATGTGCTCATTAATGGTGGCTTTCAATAATTGGGTTGGATTGTAGGAAGTGGTTGGAGGTACCCAAAATTGACACCGAATCGTTACACTTTCTACTGGCAATTCAGATAGTTGAATTTCCTGATCAATACGTTGACCTTGTTGAATCAAAGCCCACAACCAATGGTCCTCACCAGCTACCTGCGGAAGATATATGGATTGGTTTTGGTAAATCTCCTTGAAAATTCCGGTTGTGTTCATTCCTGAATTATCTTGAATTGGAGAAATGATTAAAGGCGTGATCCGGCCAGTATGATCAGTGGGTTTTTCGGATAATATAAACACATTCTCCTTTAGATTGATTTTTGTTTCAATTTTTGGTGAATAGAATCGGATACTAATTTTGTGGGAGTCTGGTTCTTTATTGACCCAAAAAGGGTATGAATCACCTTTAAATTCAAGCTGAACATGATCTAGGTTTTGAATGGTAAAACCTTT
>JAVEYK010000113.1:0-7342 GCA_034003505.1 Anaerolineaceae bacterium
GAACATTAAAGGAGGTGCAACGCACTTTTGGTTTCCGGGTTCACTCACTTGAGCTTCCGTTCATGATTTCGATGTTTATCACTAAGTGCAATGCACCAATGAGAACAAGATTCTGGATCTCGGATCTACATACCCAATGTCTCCTTTCGCATTTTTGCTTTAGGCTTTCAGCTTTTAGCTTTCGAATGTCTCCTGTCAACTGAACTCCAAATCCAGGGTAGTTCACGGAACGTAACCTCAACAAGCTGCTCGCTAACATCTATACTGCATCGCTATTCATCTTGCGCATGAAGATGAGGATGGCGATCCCCAGAATGAAGATAGCATAACCAATCACCCACCAAAGGTCAGGGAGGATAGCAGCATAATCCCCAATCAAGGCAGCTCGCCCAGCATCCACGGCATGCACAAATGGCAGTGCATTCGCAAGGGCTTTGAAACCACCCCCTACAAGATCAAGATCAAACCATGTACCGGAAAGCCAGGCACTTAGATTCGTCAACAGCGCACCACAAACACCACCCACCTGTTTGTCATTTAATAAAGTGCCACTCAACAAACCAATCCCGATGAAAAGCAACGCAGCTGGAATTAGAACAACAATAGCCAACAACACATTCACTGTGACTGATAATCCCAGGAAAAAAGCCACAATGAAAGTAACCATGATTTGAACAATCGCCATCGGCAGAATTGGTGATGAATATCCGAAAATAAAATCCCATGATTGCATCGGTGATGCAAACAAACGCATCATAAAGGAACTACTACGGTCTTTAGCAATCAACATACCGGAAAACAGAGAAATGAAGGAAAGCCCGAAAACTGCTATTCCAGGAGTTAGATGATCGATAAGGAACAAGTCGACAGGAATATTAGCCTGTATGGCTGATAATAGCAAAATCAATACCAGTGGAAATCCAAGCCCAAACGCCAGGTTGAGCTTATCACGGATGATCTCTTTGAAGTTACGGGAAGCAAAGGCAAGCATTTTCATTCGTTCACCATTTCTTCCGCAGCAATCTTAATGAAGGCATCCTCGAAAGTTGAACACCCGGTCCTAATCATCATCTCTTCAGCTGTACCGACAGCCATCAGTTTTCCACTAGCCATGATCCCTATGCGGTCAGACAATGCAACCGCTTCTTCCAGGTAATGGGTTGTCAGGATGACGGTTACTCTTTTTTTCAATAATTGGATAATATGCCATAATTCGCGCCTTGCCAGTACGTCCAATCCTAATGTCGGTTCATCCAGGAAGAGCACTTCGGGGTCGGAAATTAATGCCATGGCAATGCTTAAGCGTCGTTGCCATCCACCGGAGAGGGTTTTGGCTTTTTGCTTGGCAATCTTCTCAAAACCAAATTGTGAAATGGAATCCTGTGCTTTTTGCATTTTCATTTTTCTGTTATTTCCGTAGATACCGGCAATCAATTCCAGGTTTTCCCGAACAGATAAATTTGGCGCAATAGCCGTCTCCTGCGGAGATACATTAATTTTGCTTTTCACTTTTACCACTTCTGTCAGAATATTGAGATCAAGCAACATAGCATGTCCACTGGTTGGTTTGATGAGACAGGTTAACATCTTAATTGTGGTCGTTTTACCCGCGCCATTGACACCCAGCAATGCGAACAATTCACCTCTTTGAATAGTTAAGTTCAATGAATCAACGGCTGTAATATTCGTATATTGTTTAGTGAGATTGGTGGTCTGGATGGCAATCATTTGTTTTTGCTTTCATCATCCAGATTTTTCTTGATTTCTGAGGCGAAATGAAGACTATCATCCTCACCCTGATCAGGGTAAACCTCTCTCGCTTTTCCACTGAGAATGGCATCTGCGATTTTATTGAATATCGAGAGACGCTCTAAGGCAATCCCCTTTTGAGAATCAGCAAGCAGGAGCAAGGAATCACCAGGTTTGATATCAAACATATCGCGAACTTCTTTGGGAATCACAATCTGGCCTTTTGAGCCTACCTTGACTGAACTCATATATTTGTCACTTTCGGCCTTTCGGTTGATTTTCATATTGACCTCATCTTTAAGTATGTATTATATAATTTGTATTACTTGTATGACTTATTATACATTAATAAAGTTGACTGTACAAGATGAAAATAGATAGAATTTATTATTGACTGATAAATAGGTTGGATTAATTTCTAGGAGCGATCATGTAGTACAAATCTCTTAATGGAAAACGGTGAATATACTCTAATCCTTCACTCCAGATCATTAAAAATCCCGATCATATGGAACAATATCCTGGTTAAATAAAATTGTTATTCAGAATAAAATTGGAGACAATCCAAAAAATCAATGGTTCACTAGAGTGGACGCACCTTTTGTTGATGAGGATTTGGGTAAAGAGGTGCAACGCACTTTTGGTTTCCGGGTTCACTCACTTGAGCTTCCGTTCATGATTTCGATGTTTATCACTAAGTGCAATGCACCAAAGGAAACAAAATTCTGCGTCCCGAATTCCGCCTTTCGCCTTTCGCCTTTCGCCTTTCGCCTGTCCACTGTCAACTGTCCACTATCCACTACTCACTATTTCCCTTGACAATTACTTAACTCCTCTATATAATTCAGCGATCTTAACTATTAAGAGGGCTTATGTCAATCCTATTAGAAAATACCTTCAATGAATGGATGAGTCTCGTTACAAAGAACTCATTGGGTAATTTTATGCGCTTTGCCAAAGAGAAAAACTACTCCCTGCCTCAATTGAGCGCTTTAATTCACCTTTCCCAACATACGGAGTGTAATGTCTCCGGCCTGGGTGATGAATTCGGTGTTACCAACGCAGCCATCAGTCAATTGCTCGAGAAAATGGTGCAGCAAGGATTGGTGCTGCGCAGCGAAGACCCCCAGGACCGCCGGCATAAAGTGCTGGTACTGACGGAAGAAGGCGAACAGATCGCCAGAGAAAGCCAGATCGAACGGCAAAAATGGCTGTTCAATCTGATCGATATTCTGACCGAAGAAGAACAAAACCAGGTGGAACAGGCACTACGCTTGCTCATCAACAAAGCGATTTTTATACAAGAAGCCAAATCTTAAAAAGAAAGCTGCTGAAAAGAGACCAATGATCTATGCTTAAATTATTTCCCTATATCAAAAAATATTATCTAATGATCCTGGCAGCCGTTGTGTTGTTATTTATCCAAGCCAATGTGGATCTAACGCTGCCCGATTACCTGTCACGGATTGTGAATATTGGTATTCAACAGGGAGGCGTGGAGAGTGATATCCCCTCCGCGATGCGCACAAGCACCTACGAGCACGTCTTGCTGTTTCTCTCCCCTGAAGAAACGGGCATTGTCAGCAGTGCCTACGAACTGGTCGCACCAACGGACTCAGATTATGCCACTTACCTTAAACAATATCCCGGCGCGGATGGGCAGGCATTGTATGTCCTGAAAACACTCAGCCCGGATGAACTGGAAACACTTTCCCCCATTGTGAGTCGCGCTCTGATTACCGTCTCGTTTTTAGAGCAGGCGACTGCCAACCCGGAAAATGCTGCCCGCATGGCAGAAAACTTAGGGTTTGACCTGTCACAATTACCAGCCGGGATGGATCTATTTACGGTATTGGCAAATATGCCCGCCCAACAACGCTCGCAATTAATTTCAGGCATGCAGGACCAATTCGAAACCCTGGGTGAAAGTATGATCTCGCAAATGGCCATCGCAGCCGTCAAAGCTGAATACGATGCCCTGGGGGTGAATACCGCTGGCTTACAAACAAACTATATCCTGACTACCGGTGCCTGGATGTTGGGACTAACCCTCATTTCTGTGATTGCAACCATCCTGGTTGGGTTGCTTTCAGCTCGTGTTGCAGCTGGTGTCGCCCGCGATTTGCGCGAATCCGTGTTTGTGCGCGTCACAAATTTTGCCAAAGCGGAAATTGAGAAATTTTCAACCGCATCCTTAATCACCCGCTCTACCAACGATATCACCCAGATCCAGATGGTGACCATGATGATCATTCGTATGGTATTTTTTGCCCCCATCATTGGCATCGGTGGTATCATTCGCGCCCTGGATAAGGCCCCTTCCATGTGGTGGATTATTGCTGGCATGGTGGTCGTTTTAATCAGCGTGGTCATGATCGCTTTCTCGGTGACCTTGCCAAAATTTAAACTCATCCAAACCTTAATAGACAATCTCAATCGGGTTATTCGTGAAAACTTGAGCGGTATGATGGTGGTACGGGCATTCAATCGTCAGGATTTTGAAGAGAAGCGTTTCGATAAAGCCAATCTGGATTTGACCGGTAATATGCTATTTGTCAGCCGGGTGATGGTTGTCCTGATGCCGGTCATGATGTTCCTGATGAGTTCCGTTTCTATTTTGGTCGTCTGGGTTGGTGCACATGAAGTAGCACAGGCGCAAATCCAGGTCGGTGATATGATGGCCTTCATTCAGTACACCATGCAGATTTTCTTTGCTTTCATGATGATGGCAATGATGTTCATCATGCTGCCACGCGCTTCCGCATCAGCCGAACGTATTGTGGAAGTATTGGATACAGAACCCAGTATTGTTGACAAACCTGAATTAAAACATTTTCCAGAACCTTTCAAAGGGATGGTGGAATTTCGGGATGTTTCTTTCCATTATCCGGATGCAGAAGAAGACGTTCTGCACGATGTATCCTTCACTGCCTGTCCTGGTCAGACAACCGCTATTATTGGCACCACCGGCTCAGGCAAATCGACCATCGTTAACCTGATCCCGCGCTTCTTTGATGTTACCGGTGGCGCAATTCTATTGGATGGTGTGGATATCCGTGATGTTTCTCAAAAGGAACTGCACTCAAAAGTTGGTTATGTTCCACAAAGAAGCAACCTCTTTTCGGGTACTATTGCATCCAATCTTCAAATGGGTGATGAAGATGCCACCCCCGAGGAAGTTCAAAAAGCCATCGAAATTGCCCAGGCAGATACATTTGTCAAAGAGAGAGAGGATGGACTGGAAGCCGAAATTTCGCAAGGTGGCACCAATGTCTCGGGAGGTCAGCGCCAACGCCTGGCCATTGCGCGTGCCCTGGTGAAGAAAGCACCCATCAATATCTTTGATGATAGCTTCTCTGCGTTGGACTACAAAACCGATGCAGCCTTACGCAACGCACTGCGGAAATACATCGCTGACTCAGTCGTCTTCATCGTTTCACAGCGGGTCGCGACGATTAAATCTGCCGATCAGATTATCGTTATGGATGAAGGCCGGCTGGTCGGAAAAGGAACACATCAGGAACTCATGAAAACCAACGAGATTTATCGCGACATTGCATTATCGCAATTAAGCCAGGAGGAATTGGCATGAGCAACACACCAAACAAAAACACAGTTCCCAACGGTAAGGGGAAAGAGAATTCCCACGAAAACCAAACGACTGCACCACGCCGAACGGGCAGTTCACACGGGGGTCCCTTCGGCCGCGGTGGTCCCATGGCCATGATGAAAGGCGATAAAGCCCGTGACTTTAAAGGCACGATGCGCAAACTGATTGAATATCTGGGACCTCACAAAACAGCAACCGTGATTGTGATCATCCTGGCGATGGCGTCCACCGTCTTCTCAATTTTCGGCCCAAAGATTCTAGGGCAGGCAACTACCAAACTATTTGAAGGCGTCATACAGCAAATCTCAGGTACCGGACCCGGCATTGATTTCAACGCCATCGGGCAGATCCTGTTACTGGCTTTGGGATTATACATCCTCTCTTCCCTATTATCTTACGCACAGGGCTGGATTATGTCTGGCGTATCGGTGGATATCACCTACAATCTTCGTAAGAATATTGCGGCAAAAATTAACCGCATGCCTTTGAAGTATTTCGATGGTACCAACCACGGTGAAATTTTATCACGTATCACCAACGATGTGGATACGGTCAACCAGACTCTCAGCCAGAGTCTCTCGCAAATCATCACTTCTGTCACGAGTGTGGTGGGTATCCTGATCATGATGCTCACCATTTCATGGCAAATGACCCTGATTGCATTGCTGATCATTCCCCTGTCATTGGTCATCGTGCAGTTCATTGTCAAACGTTCACAAAAATACTTCCGTAAGCAACAGGATTACCTCGGCAATGTCAATGGTCACATTGAAGAAATGTTCAGCGGACATGTTGAAGTCAAAGCATTCAGCGCTGAGGAACGTAGTATCGACACCTTCAATGGTCTGAATGTCAAACTCTACGACACCGCCTGGAAATCACAGTTTCTATCGGGCATCATGATGCCAATGATGAATTTCGTTGGCAACCTGGGTTATGTGGCTGTCGTGGTCATGGGTGGCTATCTGGCCATCCGCAACCTGATTACCGTGGGAGACATTCAAGCATTCATCCAATACGTGCGTTCCTTCACCCAGCCAATCACTCAGTTAGCCAACATTTCCAACGTGCTGCAACAAACCGCAGCCGCTGCAGAACGTGTCTTTGAATTTCTGGAAGAAGAAGAACAGGTCAAAGAAGTTGAGAACCCCGTCGTTTTAAGCCATGTTGATGGCAATGTGGAGTTCAGAAATGTTCAGTTTGGTTATGATCCCGAAACGATCATCATTCATGATTTCTCAACCAAAGTGAAACCCGGCATGCGCGTTGCGATTGTAGGACCCACCGGCGCTGGCAAAACCACCCTGGTGAAATTATTGATGCGCTTTTATGATGTCAACAAAGGTGCCATCCTCATTGATGGACACGACATCCGCACCCTGAAACGTGAACAATTACGCTGTATGTTTGGGATGGTGCTGCAGGATACCTGGCTGTTCAACGGAACGATTATGGATAATCTACGCTATGGAAGTGAGGTTGCCACAGACGAACAGGTGTATGCCGCTTCCAAAGCAGCGCATGCCGACTATTTCATCCGCGCACTCCCGGGTGGTTATGATATGGTGCTGAATGAAGAAAGCACCAACATCTCCGCGGGGCAGAAACAGTTGATGACCATTGCGCGGGCCTTTTTGATTGACCCGGCCATGCTCATTCTGGATGAAGCCACCAGCTCTGTGGATACCCACACCGAATTGCTGATCCAGAAAGCCATGCGCAGGTTGATGAAAGGACGCACCAGTTTCATCATTGCCCACCGACTCTCCACCATTCGCGATGCCGATTTGATCCTGGTCATCAACGAAGGCGACATCATCGAACAGGGTACCCACGAAGAATTACTAGCGCATGATGGCTTCTATGCAGAATTGTACAACAGCCAATTTGCCCCGGTGGGGTAGGAAGTAGGGTTGAGGGTTGAGGGTTGAGGATTCAGAAAGTGCTGAAAGCTCAAAGCTGAAAGACAAAATTTGCACTAGG
>JAVEYK010000114.1:0-7145 GCA_034003505.1 Anaerolineaceae bacterium
GCAATGATCGCGATCCCTAAGTATGAGATGGACACGGTCATCAAAGAAGCCAAACGTGCAATAAACTATTTACATCCCGATAATCTCTCAGTGCGAACCAATGTGACCTGGATTTTGGGTTATATCCTGCAGGTGCAGGGAAATCTGGAAGAAGCGGAAAAATCTTTTCATCAGGCATTGGCTGTCAGCCAGGCGAGCAAAAATATTGTCATGTCGGTTGCCTCAACGATCGGGCTTGGACAAATAAGTGAGTGTAGAAATAAATTAACCCAAGCGCAAGGGTATTTTGAAGAAGTGATTAAATTGGCCGGGAAACCTCCTTTACCCTACGCTTGTGAAGCCTATGTTGGGTTGGCGAGAATTGCGTATGAACACAACGATCTGGATGCTGTAGAACCCAATGCACAACAAAGTTTATTATTGGCACGCCATATACCGAATGTGAATTCACCCATTTCGAGTTATTTATCGTTAGCCTCTCTTCACTTCGCAAAAGGGGAACTGGAAAAAGCGGATGAGGTTATCAGCAACGCTGAAGGATTTGCTAAACAAAATAATTTTCCTCAAAGGATGCCTGAAATTGCAAAATTTCGGATTCATTTATTGTTGAAATTAGGAGATATTAGCCCGGCTAATTCTCTGGCGGAAGCATACAACTTACCAATCAGCCTGGCGCAGGTGAAAATTAAACAGGGGAAATTCCAGGAAGCGCTGACGATTCTACAATCACATCGAAAAAACATGGCAACAAAGGGGGAGATGCGAGCGGTTCTTGAAGCACAGGTGATAGAAAGCCTCTGTTACTTTTATCTGGAAGAAATTGAGCAAGCTGCCAGCATTTTGAAGCAGGCTTTACGGAAAGCAAAAGCGGGGGGATTTGTACGTCTCTTCCTGGATAAAGGCGAAAGTATGTATAAATTATTGTCTGCTACACCCGTTGAGTCACAATTACGAACCTACCGGGCAAAAATTTTATCCGCATTTGAGAAAGAAGTACCAAGTGGGGAAAAAACGGTTGGTTCTATTACCGGGGGAGAATTAATCGAACCACTCAGTGCGCGGGAAATCGAGATTCTACAATTAATTTCACAGGGTTTAACCAATCAGGAGATCAGTAAAAAGTTATTTCTGGCCTTGAACACTGTTAAGGGATACAACCGCAATGTATTTGGTAAATTAAGTGTTAAGAACAGAACTGAAGCTGTCCTGCGTGCGAGAGAATTAGGCATTCTTTAGAACTTCCCCAATATCCATATAAAAGATGGCATTTCGATCAACCTTGGTCAAAATCGCAATATTCACACAGATTTGAATATTAACACCCGATTTAACACTTAAGTGTCTGGTGGTTAATACCACATTTTAGATAAACTTGCTCCAGAATAAACACATGAAAGTTCATTATTTGTAAGAAGGAAGTTAGCAAATGTCAATCAATCAAACATCAAGAATAACTGGAGACCAATCTTTCGATTATCACATCCGAATTCAAGGACATCTAGATGAGAAGTGGGCTGAGTGGTTTGGAAAGGTGGAAATTAACCTGTTGGAAAAATGTAAAACATTGATCATTTGTCACAATATTGATCAGGCTGAATTGTTTCGTTTATTGAAAAAGATCCGCAATTTAGGCATGCTCTTGATTTCTGTTCAATTAATTTTCCCTGAGAATGACCCACCGGCAGAAAGTGAGGGATGTAAACAGGAAAAATAGCAAAGCAACTATATTTGATCATTGTTAAACATTACAGAAATGCAGGTTTTGAGAAAGCGAAAAGTCGTAATAAAAACAGAGTTTATCTAAAGGAGAAAAAATGAATAACATCCAAAAAACAGCAAGATTTGCAGGAATTCTATATCTAATCATTACAGTTGCGGCAATCGTCGCCCACATTTACATGCCATCTGAATTAATTGTGGCTGGTGACGCTACTGCTACTGCGCAAAACATAAACAATTCAACCACATTCTTCCGATTTGGTGGGATTGGCAGTGAATTGATTATATTGTTGAGTGAGGTAATTTTATCAATCGTCCTTTTCGTGCTGCTGAAACCAGTGAATAAGGTGTTATCCATGCTGGCTGCGGTTTCCCGTCTGGTGATGACGACAGTGCATGCATTCAATCTGATCAATTATTTCTTTGTGATCATATTATTGGGTGGTTCGAGTTACTTATCTGTTTTTAATGCTGAACAAATCAACGCACTGTCAATGTTGTTTCTTGAAGCGCATGGGTTTGGTTTTACCATCGGGATCGCATTTCTGGTCATTCATGTCATCATTCTTGGCTACCTGATTATCAAATCCGGATACTTTCCAAAAGTATTGGGATATTTGTTCCTGGCGGCCGGGTTGGGCTACTTAATTGATAGCTTCGGATTATTGTTGTTTGCAAATTATGAAACCACACCTACCATCATTGCCATTGTTATCTCCGTCTCGGAATTAGTATTCCCCTTATGGCTGTTGATAAAAGGCGTGAACAGGGATCGTTATCAAGAGCGAATTACTTCAACCAACTAAACATGGTGTTTCGTACCTTTGATCCACCGAGATTATCGAGAAACACAAGAAAGGAAAACACAATGAGTAAAAAATTTTTATTAAGCCTAACCGTGATCATGATACTTTTGGCAGGCTGCACTACCACCTCACAGAATGATACACAGGCACTTCCGTCAGATGTTGCGGCAGAGATCCAAGCGAAAATGGACAATCTGACAGTTGAAGGACTCCCACCTGGCATGGTCGTGTGGATTGATACACCGGACTACCGGTTCGAAGGGGCAAGTGGTGTTGCAAACCTTAAGGAAGCTACTGCAATGGCACCTTCTGGCGCATTCCGTATTGGTAGTATCACCAAGATGTTCACCGCGACTGTCATCATTCAACTTGCGGAAGAAGGTATACTGTCCCTGGACGATCCGCTGTCACGCTGGCTGCCAGAAGTCGCAGAGCAACTGCCAAATGGCGACTTGATCACCCTGCGCCACTTGTTAACGCACACATCCGGCATATTTAACGTGGTCGAACACGAGGCTTATTATGCTGATCTCTTCGCTGCGGTGAAAATTGATCAGGAGGCTGAGATTGCGTCCCTGGCATGTGTCCAACGGGATCCCCACGACACGCTTTCCCGTTACGTGTATGGGAAAGATGCCTTGTTTGAGCCAGGTGCACAGTGGCACTATAGCAACACCAACTATACACTTCTGGGCATGGTAATCGAAAAAGCGACAGCGATGCCATTGGCAGAGGCATATCACACACGTATCTATGAACCACTGGGCATGACGTCAACATTCCTGGATTGCTACGAAGAAGCACTGATTGACGTCGTGCATGGTTATATGGGATTTGGGGACACCATGACCGATGTCACTGAATTGCACGAATCCATCGGTTGGTCAGCTGGTGGTCTGGTTTCTACTGCACCGGATCTGATTGCCTTTGCACGTGGATTGTTCGGTGGCGCGCTCTTTGACAATCCGGAGTCCTTGGAAGCTATGATGACCCCTGCTCCCGGCACTACTTATGGACTGGGTGTCTCGCTCCAGGATGACGATGTGGGACATGCAGGCGGGATTGCCGGTTTTCGATCGGTGCTAAAGTATGCACCAGCGCTTGATTCCGTTGTGGTGATGCTCTACAATACGGATGCTGCTGATCCGGAACAGGGGCTATCGGATGTGCTCAATCCGGTTATCCCGTTGCTGGATGTGGATGACTGAGAATCGTTTGAACCATCAAAAAATACATCAACAAGTTTGGGGGGGTGACGAACATCCCTCCAATTCTTCTCTATCGCGGCTTCATTGCCTGGTCAATATTGAGCCAGCGTTCAGGTTTCTGAGAAGAGATAATTTGCCAATATATGGAAAAAAGAGAAAAAAGTCATGAAAAAACCCAATAAGAATCTTGTTATTCGAATATTTAAAATAATTATGCCGATCGTGGGAATCATCACAGCGATTGTTATTGCCCCCCTGGATCTGATACCGCCTTTGCTGGCACCCTTACCGGATACGGTGCAGGAGCAGGTCGATGATGCGATTGACCAGGGGCTGGATGGGATCATTGTGTATGTAGATCAATCTGGTAAACCCGCAGAATTTTATACGGCTGGCTGGAAAAATAAATTGACCAAAGAGCCAGCTGACCCGCAGGCATTGTTTAAAATCGGCAGTATCCACAAGCTGTATATCGCTACCGCAATCGCTAAGCTGGTGAATGAGGGAACTTTATCCCTGGATGATACGCTCGCGGATTACTTTCCTGAGTTTGTTGGAAGAATAGAATATGCTGATCAAATTACCCTGAAAATGATGGTGCAGCATCGCAGCGGCATTCCTAATTTCACTGACCATGAAGAATTCGACTGGTTCAAACCGTTTGTAGATGACGAAAAAATTCTGGAACTGATATTGGATGAACCTGCAGATTTTGCGCCAGACAAACGCTATCGCTATTCCAATTCAAATTATTTTTTGCTTGGCCGCATTCTTGACAAAGTGTTGGGATACAGCCACCACCAGTATATCTATCAAGAAGTTCTGGCTCCCATCGGGTTAACACATACCTATTTTTCACTCGATGAGGTCGAATTTGAGGATGTTGTCAGTGGTTACTGGTATGAATATGACGATGATCTCAGGCAACTTGGCGGTTCGATGCTCGCCACGGCGCAGGATGTCGGTATATTCCTGAGAGCATTGAATGATGGCTCATTACTGAATGACAATGAGCAAGCCATCTACTCCTCCATTTATGAGTATGAACATACCGGCTGGGTCCCGGGATACTATAGCATTGCCCGCTATCACGAGGACATTGATACTGTGGTCATTCAGTTCGTGAATACAACGGGTGGAGAAACATGGGGAACAGCGGAGATAATCGGTGGGAAGACCACAGCGATCGCGAATATCGTATATAACCGGATCGTCAGAATACTGCGGAAACAATAAATTTAGATGAGTAAATTTCCGATTTGGGGTATAATTCAAATTCGCGAAAAATGTATAATTAACGCGAATTTGGAGACAATTATGAATACTAAGGGTTTTACTGATCAGCTTAACAAACGTATCAACGCTCTTTCTGATGGCACACCTTTTGTAGCAAGTGATTTTTCTGACATTACAGATGCACAAACTATTCGTAGACTTTTAAAAAAACAGGTTGATAATCGAGAGCTAGAGCGGATAATTCCTGGTGTGTTCTTTAGACCAAAGATAAGCAAATTGTTAAATGAAAAAATACCGGTTGATCCTCATCAGGTGGCTGAGGCGATTGCAAGATCCAAGGGTTGGAAAATCACGGCAAGTGGAGAAACCGCACTTAACAGGCTCGGCTTATCAACTCAAATTCCGGTTATCTGGACCTATATGTCTGATGGACCATACAAAAAATATGAGATTGATGGGGCGAAGCTGAAATTCAAACATACAACTAATAAGAACTTGGACGGTCTTTCTCCTTTATCTCGTTTGGTCATACAGGCATTAAGTACACTCGGAAAGGATCGTATAACCCCGGATATCGTTCTATTCCTTTCTGACAGATTTACAATGGAAGAGAAGATGAATCTAACTCGAGAAACAAAAAGAGTTACAGAGTGGATTCGTGAAATTATTATGCAGATATGTAAATAAGGAGCATAATAGATGTTGAAAATCGCAAAAGCTGATAGGCAAGAAAGAGCGGAAATTTTTCAAATAGTTTCAAAGGAAATGGGGGTTCCTGCTGTAATAGTTGAAAAAGACTTTTGGGTCTGTTACGTTTTGGATTATTTATTTAATCGATCGGAATTCAAAAACAATCTTTTATTCAAGGGTGGTACTAGCTTATCCAAGTGTTACTCTTTAATCAATCGTTTCTCTGAAGATATAGATCTTATCCTTGATTGGAGAGAAATTGGTTATTCTATTGATGAGCCATGGCATCAGCGAAGTAACTCCAAACAAGAACGCTTTAAATTGGAAACAATTGAGCGTACCAATACTTATTTGTTGGAAAAATTCATTCCCACCGTAAATGCCAACCTTTCAAATGAATTAGGATATGAAATGAGGATTTACCTTGCCAAGGAAGATGAGACGGTAATTATTGCTTATCCTAAAGAATTTGAATCTTCTGCTACACTTGATGTAATTCGGCTCGAAATTGGTCCCTTAGCTGAATGGAGTCCAGCTGATTGTGTAAATATTCAATCTTACCTTGCAGAATTTCGTCCTAGATTATTTAAGAATCCTCAGTTTTCTGTGAAAACTGTAAAACCTGAACGATCTTTTTGGGAAAAAGCGACAATTCTTCATCAAGAAGCAAATCGACCAAGTTCAAAACAGATGCCCTTACGTTATTCTCGGCATTATTACGATATGTATCAGTTGGGGCATTCATTTGTGAAACGTGCTGCACTTGATGATATGGCACTTCTAGCTAAAGTTGTAGCTTTTAAAGAGAAATTTTATCGTGTGCCATGGTCTAACCTTTTGGAAGCTGCTCCTGGGACTTTCCGTCTGGTTCCACCAGTATATCGGATGAAAGAGTTGATGATTGATTATTTGTCGATGGAGCAAATGCTTATTGGTAATTTTCCTTCTCTAGATAAAGTGATTCATTACTTACAAGAATTGGAAGCAGAAATTAACCGAATCCGAGTGTGAATTTCCATTTTATCAATCGATTACTTTCCTACCATCACTTAACTTCTGACTTTATGTCGGTTTTGCCCTAAAAACATGTTCAATTGCGCTGCGTGCTCCACAACATGCCGCATGGTGTACAGGAGCAACTCTGCAAATGGAACATCACCCCATGCAAAGCTGCACATGCGGTTGGCTTGTTCTTCGGTCAGTGCTTCAATTGTCAGTTGGCTTTTTTGACGGCAGGATTTCAGGTAGTGAAGCAACTCTTCACGCTCATAAACACGTGGCAGGACTTCTCCATCAATCATCTCCACTAAATTGAAAGGTTGCGGAGGTGTGAAGCCTTCTTCTTTTCCGGTGAGATATAGATCCAGCCAGAACAAGGTGTGGTAGCATAAATACCAGAACTGGGAAAAACCTTTCGCCACCCACTGATCGGGTTCGTCCTCCCAGAGTTGGGTTTCCCAGAGTTCCTCCGGGCAGTCACGCAGGG
>JAVEYK010000115.1:0-6961 GCA_034003505.1 Anaerolineaceae bacterium
ACAATGCAAAGATCAATTTTTTATTGTCTGGTGACACAGGCGCAGCATTGAATCGGGCAATTTTAACAAAAGAATCACCCCAGGCAGATGTTTTTTTTGGTGTGGATAATACTTTTTTATCCAGGGCGTTGGCGGAAGGTATCTTCGAGCCTTATGAAAGCCCCGTTCTCGCTAACATCAATGCAGCGCTACGTGTTGATCCGGGTAATTATGCACTCCCTGTAGATTTTGGAGATGTGTGCATCAATTATGATAAATCCTATTTTGAACAAAATCAGCTTCCGGTGCCGTCTTCGCTGAGAGATTTACTCTCACCTGAATATAACGGTTTGTTGGTGGTTGAAAATCCAGCTACCTCCTCCCCCGGGCTGGCATTCATGTTGGCGACCATTGCAGAATTCGGAGAAGCACGTTACCTCGATTTTTGGAAAGATCTGAGGGCGAATGGACTGGTGGTGGTCAATGACTGGGAGACTGCTTATTACAGCAATTTCAGTGCATCCGCCGGCCAGGGAAATCAACCCATGGTTGTCTCCTATGGATCCAGTCCACCAGCGGAGGTCATTTTTTCAGAATCACCCTTACAGGAAGCTCACACGGCATCCATCATCGCCCCAAATACCTGTTTTCGCCAGATTGAATTTGTGGGCATTTTAAAGGGCACGCAACAACGCGAATTAGCCCAGAAATTTGTTGATTTTCTGTTGGATGTACCGTTTCAGGAAGACTTACCCTTGCAAATGTTTGTTTTTCCTGCAAACCAAAACGCAAAGTTACCATCTGAATTTGAGAAATATGCCCAAATACCAGATCAACCAGCGGTGGTAGACCTCGATCTGATCGCTCAAAATCGGGAGAAATGGATTCAGGATTGGACACTGACGGTATTGAGGTAGACGCTTGAAACGCATCTTTAAGATCCTCAAACTCATTCCTCCGCTCTTACTGTGGAGTTTACCATTTGCTTTCCTGTTGGTTTTCTATTTTCAACCGGTGCTTGCAAATTTCAGAATGGCATGGCAGGCGACCACGGATGTTTTTGTTTCTTCATCCTGGTCTGTTTTAGCCCGACCCCTCTATTTCACAATCTGGCAGGCAACATTATCCACTTTGCTGACGATGATTGTTGGTTTTCCTGCTGCCTATTTGATGGCAAAATATCGTTTTATCGGTAAATCGTTTATACGCTTGTTAACCACCATTCCTTTTATTATGCCAACTGTAGTGGTAGCAGCAGGGTTTAACGCATTATTGGGACCAAAAGGGTGGCTCAATTTATTAATGCAATCCATTTTTTCATTGAATCAACCGCCCATACAAATCCTCAATACACTCGGAGCTATTCTTTTAGCCCATGTTTTTTATAATTCAACTGTATTCATCCGTATTGTCGGGGGAGCCTGGAGTCAACTGGACCCAAAAATAGAATTTGCTGCCAGAACTTTAGGTGCGTCTCCGCTGCGTGTCTTACAAAAAATCACGATTCCACTCCTGAAACCAGCGCTGCTATCGGCAATTTTGTTGGTTTTTCTATTCAATTTCACCAGTTTTGCTGTCATCTTATTGTTGGGAGGCCCAAAGTTTTCCACTTTGGAGGTTGAGATCTATATTCAGGCATTGCACATGCTCAACTTACCCATGGCCGGCTTACTATCTGCTATTCAATTAACTTTCACTCTGGTGTTGACAATTTTGTATACAAGATTGATCAAAACAAAATCAGTGGCATTGACGCCCAGAGATCCGGAAGAGATTGCCAAACCGATTGTGGGTTGCAAACAACGATTATTTTTGATTGGTATCATGTCATACCTGATTATTTTGTTTGTACTGCCCCTGCTATCCCTGGTATTGCGTTCATTTATGTTCACTGACATTCACAAAAATGCGGCTGGTATATCTAACACCCGCTTTACAATGGTTTATTATCAGGAATTGTTTTTGAATCGGCGTGAATCGCTGTTTTATGTGCCTCCTATTGACGCAATCCTCAATTCACTATACTTTGGGCTTGTAACCGTAGGAATCGCCTTATTCTTGGGCTTTTTAGCTGCCAGGGTTATCTCCTCCCGCTCGCGCTGGGGAAAACTTCTGGATCCGATTCTGATGCTGCCATTGGGTACTTCAGCGGTTACTTTAGGGCTGGGATTCATCCTGGTTTTTAATCGCCCGCCGATCGATGTCCGATCTTTTCCTTTGTTGATTCCGATTGCGCATTCACTGGTTGCCATGCCTTTTGTTGTCCGGATTTTACAACCGGTGATGAGATCCATCCCGCTTGAGTTGAAATATTCTGCCATGGTCTTAGGCGCTTCACCCTGGCGGACATTTTGGGAGGTAGAATTTCCGATATTATTCCGGGCAGGCGTATCAGCAGCCTTGTTCGCCTTCACCATTTCCCTGGGCGAATTTGGAGCGACGACCTTTCTGGCTCGCCCGGAACAGCCAACCATTCCAATTGCGATCTATCGTTATCTATCGCAGCCTGGTGGTCTAAACTACGGTCAGGCCATGGCGATGTCCACCATTTTGATGATCATCTGTTCGCTTTCAATCATTCTGATCGAAAGACTGAATTTACCGAATATTAAAGAGTTTTAGAATTGAGACGACTATGTTATCTGTGAAAAACCTTTATAAAGAATATGAGAAACAGCCTTTACTACGGGGAGTAAGTTTTGATGTTCAACAAGGTGAAACGATCTGTCTGTTGGGTAGATCAGGCAGTGGAAAAAGTACCATCTTAAGAATAATTGCCGGTATTGAAGCACCTGATATGGGTGAAGTTTATTGGGATCATCAGAATTTTACCAACATTCCGGTACACAAGAGACAATTTGGTTTTATGTTTCAGGATTATGCTTTATTCCCTCATAAAGATGTATTTGCAAATGTGGCCTTTGGCTTAAAAATGAAGAACTTGCCGGTTGATACGATTGAAGAAAAAGTGAATGCGGTGCTTTCTAAAGTCAAGATGCAGGATTTCAGTCACCGCCAGGTTTCCGATCTTTCCGGTGGGGAGCAACAAAGAGTAGCATTGGCACGAGCACTGGCTCCGGAGCCACGTTTATTGATGCTGGATGAACCATTGGGTGCCCTGGATCGTAATTTGCGCGATCAATTAATGGGTGAATTAAGATTGCTCCTGCATGAAAGTGAAATTCCTGCCATCTATGTCACCCATGATCAGGAAGAGGCCTTCACGATTGGAGATCGCCTGGTGTTATTAAATAACGGTCAGATCATCCAGGATGCACCCCCTGAGATTGTTTATCAACATCCAAAGAATACCTGGGTTGCAAAGTTCATTGGACTATCAAATTTGATTGATGGCACCATCCAATCCATTGCTCCATTGCTGGTCAGAACTCACATCGGAGAATTTTTAGTCCAGACCGGTTGGCCGGAAAATGCCAAAGTGGGGGATTCAGTGGTTATTTTGTTAAGACCTGAAGCCCTTCGATTAAGTGAGCAAAATGTTAATAGTATTCAGGGACTGGTGGTGGATGATGTTTATTTGGGGAACCAATGGCGGGTGAAATTACAAATCAAGGAGTTCGAGCTTTCCTTCCTGATTGAAAAACCAATTCCGGTTGGATCGCAAGTTAATTTTTCAATAGATCCGGCACACATTACAATCTTACAGGATCAGAAATGAAAAAAATCACAGTCATCAAACGCAATGCTGAAGGGGTTGAAATCTGGCGATACGCAGCCAGGGAGTTGCTTCGCGAAAAAGATTTGGTGGTGTTATCAGCTTTGTTTAACCGGGATGATACCAGAGTAGGTGATGTGGTGATTAAACGGAATGACCAATTCATGGAATTCTTTTTCACCAATCGCTGGTATAACATTTTTGAAATTCGTGATCGGGATGATCTGCGCTTAAAAGGTTGGTATTGTGATATCTGCAAACCAGCCAGCATCACAGAAAACCTAATTTCCTACGTGGATCTCTCACTGGATTTATGGGTTTTTCCGGATGGAAGTAAAGTAGTCTACGACGAGGATGAGTTCAATCAATTGGATTTGAAGCCGGATCTTCGAGAGAAAGCCCTCAAAAGCTTGCGAGACTTGAAAGATAATTTTTTTGAAATTGTGAATAAGTTACCTAAGGTTCAAGCGTAACTTCGAAACTATACAGGTATAAAGTACCAGCCAGGCGGGAATCGCTGTCCTGTCGCACGGTTATGCGGACATTTGTGCTTTCTTCAACAGAATAGGGGATAAAGACTTCAAAGGGAATGTGGCTTAAGATTTGATTCGGCGCTTCTACTTCAATTTGTGCATCTCCCACAATATTACCATCCGGATCAATACACTCAATCAGTATCGGGGATATGCTGAGTATTCGCGCCAGCCCCTCCACCACAATAACACCACCCTGAATTGTATCGTCCGCCCGCGGTTCCCGTATAATGTACGGTTCGGTCAAGTCATTGGGAGGGGTAATTTTGTTCCTGCCAAGTTGCAATAATATGAGATCAACAGATGTTAAGGCAATTGTACGTTGATAACGATCCTTTGTGTAGATTGATAAACGGCCATATTCGGATACTCTCCCTAAATCAAATTCAATTTCTGGTGCGATTCCGAACCTCCGCCCCATATACCCCTGATAATTGATATTTTCCTTTGTAATGATCCTGCCATCTTCACCCATTAACTCAACAATGATGAAACCATCTTCACCCGGGCTGACAATTGCTTCCGGGCGTATCGGGGAAATGACGAATGAAAATGGACGAATATTATTGATTCTGAAAAAAGCCAAAGGTGGGGTGGGTGTTTCAGTGAGTGTTGGGGTTCGCGAAGGTCTCAACGTGCGGGTGGGAAGAGGAGTTCGGGAAGGAATCCGTGTGTTTGTCGGCGGCAAAGTAGTGGTGGAAGTCAAAGTCGTTGTTGCGGAGAGATCTGGTGTGAAAGTGCGCGTTGGTCTTCGGGTAGCTGAAGGTCTGGTGGTCTCAGATGGGGTAACCGTTTCCGTTGGTTGTTCCGTGGCGGTCCCGGTAGGTGTATTCGACGTAGTGATGGAAGGGGTAATTGAATTGAAGAGTGTGGGGGTTGCAGAAGAAAAGGGTGTATTCTGAACAATGGGTTGACCTGAGCAGGCTGTAATAAATAACATGAGTGCAACCAAAATAACCACCAATTTCATCTTTTTGGCTGGCTTTTGCTCTGCGAACATCTCAATTTTGTTTATCATAGCTACTCTTTAAAAGCCGGCGCGACTTCATTTATAAATTGATAGAAAACTCTTTCCCGCTCAGATTGAGTAACTTTGAAATGAAGAACCGCATAGTTCATGCCGGCATTTTGATATTCTTTGATTTTTTTTATGATCTTGTCGGGGCTGCCTGAAATAATACTTTTTTGATCTGGATCCGGATTGTGTCCCGGGATAATTCCAAGGCGCACTGCGATTGAAAAAGAACGAAGTTGAGTGATTGATCGCACGTCTTGTATTAATTCTTTTAAATGCGATGGTGAACTGCCATTCGGATGCCAGCCATCACCTAGACCGATGGCGCGCCTCAACGCTATTTTGGAATCTCCAGCAATCCAAAGAGGTGGTCCACCTGACTGCACAGGGGTGGGAGAGAAAACCATGTTATCAAATTGATAATACTCTCCCTGAAAACTCACATTTCGTTGACCGCGCCAGCAGGTTCTTAATATCTTTACAGCTTCATTCATCCGTTTCCCGCGATGATGGAAATCATACCCAAGGTTTTGATATTCACCTTTTGACCAGCCAACACCCGCACTGACAATCAATCTGCCTCCAGAAAGGTTATCCAGGGTAGCTAATGATTTTGCCACCTCGATTGGATTGCGTTGCGGTAAAACCAGTGTTGATAAACCAAGTTTAATTTTTCTGGTACTGGCAGCCAGATATGACATGGTTGTAATGGATTCGTAAATATGACCAAATACACCTGCATCTGATTCTGGCAGGGCGAGATGGTCAGTTAACCAGATTGAATCAAAGCCATTCGTCTCAGCGGCAATGGCTGAATCGATAATCGCGTAGCGTGAAGCCTGCGGACCATAATTTGGAAGAACAATACCAAATTTCATGAAAAGAATTATATATTAAATTTCGCGATAACAGTCTCAAGATCTCTGATAGTTAACGGTTTTGGAAGGAATCCGTTTGCCCCAGCAGAAATCGCTTTTTGTGTTTCAAAATCAGGTTCACTGGCGGAGAGAATGATGATAATAGAATTCATTGTCAGGTCGTTATTTCGCATGTCAGCCACCACATCAAAACCATTCATTTCCTGCATGTTGATATCAATCATAATGAGATCAGGTTGGGATTCGATCGCCATTCGCATCCCATCTTTTGCAGCTGGACATAGAATTGGTTGATGCCCTAAAATAAGCGCAATTTGCTCCATTAAGGATAAGGTGTGTGTATCGTCATCGATAAAAAGTATCTTTGCCATAGCGTTGGCTATTGGTAGTTAAGCCATCCCCTTGTTCTTGGTGTTAATTGTTTATTCCATTTTCCAGGTGATTTTATATAATCCCCAATCTTCATTCTATCATGAATGGTGCCATGTTCAAGGATTAATTGTCCACATATTTGGTGAGAATTTTTATTCTCTACTGCTTTCATAATCTTCAATTGATTAATCAAATAGGTTTTTAATTTCATTATTTGTTTAGTTGCAAATTAGCTGCCAACTCTTTTACAATCGTGCATGATTCTACTCTAATAATAACCAAAAATGAAAGGATTGTGCCATACAGTCTCCTTGCAATAAAATCCAAAGTTCCATAATTGATAGCTTTTTGTTAGAATTTTCCCATGCAGGACCAATTATCTATTTCTCCAAGGATGTTTTTGCGTGATACATTGCAACGCTGCAAGCTACAGGACTGTCATGGGGCTTGTTGTGCATACGGAGTCTGGGTAGATTTGCTGGAAAAAGAAGCGATTGAAGAATATGGG
>JAVEYK010000116.1:0-6884 GCA_034003505.1 Anaerolineaceae bacterium
CTCAATGTGAATACCTGCCAGCCTGGATTCAATTTGTTGAAAGCACATTAGGGTGCTGGTTCTCCTTTTATACTGATCTCTTTCCAAGAAACCCATGATGGGCTGCTAATGGTCAGGATCCGGATATAGCGCACATTCTCAATGGGTTCATCCGACTTGAAGATCAACCATTGATTGTCCTTCGTGATACCACTGAACTCGTGAATAGTGGTATAGCTATCCTCACTGGATTGTTGCACCTGTACACGATGGATTGTGTTCCCTTCAGGCCATTGGGCTACCAGCAGAGAAATTTCATCAATTGTGTAGTTCCCTTCCAGATCTACTTCAATCCACTGCTGCGGATCAGCCCCGGAACCCCATTGGGTATTGGCAACCTCATCCACAGCAAAGGCTGGTGGTTCTTCTGGCAGACTGTGTGAGGCGGTTACCGGTTTGTTATATGCCAGATTTTCACTGGGGACTTCAACCGGCACACACGGGTCGGGTTGACTCTCCGGAGAAAGAAGATTGAGAAGGTAATCCTCATTATCCACCATGCCCCAGGTACGATCTCCGGTACTGGGACTGGCTGAGTAGTAAGCCCAAAACAGCCAGCCATCAAACCCGAACTGACAGGATTCGGCTACCCAGTTCGTCAGTGCGCGAGCAGCTGGTTTTTGTTCAGCATAAGAATGCGTAAAGGCTCCATACTCCCCCAAAATGATCGGTTTGGCTGTATATTCAAGCATGCCAAATGCCTGTGCGTGTGCCTGCATGCTCAGTGGCCCCGGATAGGCGTGGAAATCGAAAAAGTCAAGCTCAGATTTTTCCAGCAATGAGCTTGTTTCCACATACCAACCCGGAGCAACCAGTTCAGGTACAAAGAAACCCATCGTGACCAGGGCGGTAGGGTCATGAGCAAGAATTTCCTCTTTCATCTGGGCAATGTAGTAAATGATTCCATCGCTGACCATTTGTTCTTTTTGTTGAGGAATACTCATATCGTACGAACCTGTGGTGGTGGTAACAATGCCGTTGGTTAAAGATAAAGGCGGTTGGTCGCGAAACATCCATTGTTCATTCAAGAGCTGCCAGCCTAAGACAGAATCAAAAGCTGCATGGCGCTTTGATAACCCGTTTAATAAATCGCTCCAATAGCGGCGGGTGGCAGAAATAGCAGGCGGACGAAGATAGTATGAATTGCGGTAGCCAGCAAAATCCCCACCGGAACCCTGATTCGCCTCTTCAGCATAACCACCATCGTCCGGTAAGTCATTGGATGTAAAGAGAATATAGATCCCTGCTTCTTTTGCGGCCAGCATCATATCTGCAATATTATCCAGGTAGTCCGGATTGAGACCAGTTTTTTCCGGGGTGGCAATACAACCTGCCCCGCTGCTGCAGGCATCCAGAAAAACACGGACTGTGTTGTAACCCTTGCTGGCCAGTTTGGTGAAATCATCCCTTGTTCGTTGTGGGTCATAGATTCCAACCTTCAATGGCAAGTTGGTAATGGTTCCGTTGAATGGAATGTAGACATAATTGGCACCACGTGGGGTGAATTTCTCGTTGCTGTGTTTGTCGTAAAACTCCGCTTCTCCACCGGCCTGACGAATTGCAATCTGGTGTTCAGCCTGAGGTTGAATTGCCAATGTAGCAGTAGCTGTTGTGATTTCATTCGTTGGGGCTGGAACAGATGCAATTGCGGTAGAAGTAGGTTGAAGGGATGTTTCTGGCGTGGGTACGTCAGCAATGCAACTTGTCAAAATAGGGAGGACCAACAATAGTCCGAGGATTAATAACAGTTTTTTGGTAAGATTGACCATCGCACGTCCTTTCTGACCGATCCTGTTTCGGTAGATTTATCACTTTACTTAATTTTGGTTTGTTGGCATTATTTTGTAGAAGGATGCTCATCGTTTTGCAAATTGGTCACCCGAGCCCAATTGCATCTTTCACACTGGCTAGAGTTTTATCTGCGATAGGTCGGATTTTTGCCACTCCCTCATTCAATAGCTGATCAATATAGGATGGCTCATCTACCAACTGCTGAAAGCGCAGATGCATGGGTTTAAGATATTCGATGATGACTTCTGCCAGTTCTTTCTTAAGCACTGCATAACCTTTTCCTTCAAATCGGCTCTCTATCTCAACCCTATCCAGCCCACTAAAAACTTCATAAATCACCAGGAGATTGTGGATGGCGGGATGATTCTCATCAAATCGAATGGAATTAAATGAGTCCGTTGTTGCTTTCATGATTTTTGAACGAATTTCATCCGGTGAATCCAGCAAATTAATAGCTGAGCCTTGGTTGATCTCGCTTTTGCTCATTTTCTTTGTGGGATCATCCAAACTCATGATGCGAGCACCCACTTTATTAATGATCGGTTCTGGCATTTTAAATATATTCCCATAGATAGAATTAAAACGCCGGGCAACATCCCGTGTCAATTCCACATGTTGCTTTTGATCTTCCCCCACCGGAACCAGATCAGTTTCATATAGCAAGATATCCGCAGCCATTAAAGCAGGATAATCGAAAAGCCCAGTGCTGACTTCTTCTTTCTGTTTTCGTGATTTTTCCTTGAACTGAGTCATACGTTGCATCCAGCCCATTGGAATGAAACAGTTAAGAATCCAGGCTAATTCGGAATGCGCGGGGATATGTGACTGGATGAACACAGCAGATTGGCCAGGATCGATACCAGCAGCCAAGAGCAGAGCAGCTACTTCACGGGTTTTAGGTCGCAGCACCTGTGGATCCTGCGCGACGGTAATGGCGTGCAGATCGACAACACAGAAAATATTCTCATATTGAGATTGTGAGTCTACCCAATGCCGGATTGCCCCCAGGTAGTTTCCAATGTGAAGGTTGCCGGTTGGTTGAATGCCCGAAAATACGCGTTTTCTCATGCTTTACCGCCAGTTTGACCAAAGGGTCATATGATTTTCAATTGTTCTTCCAGATAAGATTTTAGCACAACAGCATTGTTATGCTGTCTGTCATGAGAAGAATAAAGCAAGGTAACCGTCCCACGCTTGCCAGCTTCTACCAAGCGCTCCCATACGTCTGGTTTTTCATCCAGTTCAGCCCGATAGCGGTGCTGGAATTCTTCCCACTTAGCCGGGTCGTGATCAAACCAACGTCTTAGTTCCGTGCTGGGGGCAACTTCTTTTAACCAGGCTTTCATTGGCAGATCTTCTTTCTTTATGCCTCGCGGCCACAAACGTTCCACCAGATAACGTTCTCCATTATCGTCGCCTTGATCATCATAAACGCGTTGTAACCGTAGCATGGTAACCTCCTTCATGCGCGTACAATTCCTTTTTCAACCAGACTCTTCAGCAATAAATGAAAGTAAATTAAACCGCCATACTCCTGCCATTCTATGAGCGTATTCTTTACATCATCGTAATTTAACCGCCGGGGAATAGCGAGCCAGCGTTCCAAATGGTTACGAGCACCGACGTCATCACCAGGGAAGATATGTGTGCGTCCGAGCCCGCGCAACAGAAAATATTCAGATGTCCAGCGTCCCACCCCTTTTAGTAGACATAATTGCTCAATAGCTGATCTATCCGTGAGGGTTTCCATCTCGTCCAGGTTGAGCTGTCTATCACCTATTAATCTGGCCACATTGAGCACATACTCGCCTTTACGGTAGCTAAATCCCATCCTGCGAAATTCTTCCAGATCAGCGTCTACCAGGTCTTCTGGACGGGGAAAAGCATGAAAAACACCAGCTTCGGTTTGAAAAGCAAGGCCAAAGTTTTGGGATAATCGATTGAGCAATTTTATTCCAACATCCAGGGAAAGCTGCTGGCAGGCGATTGCATTGACCAGTGGTTCGAAAAGGGTTGGAAAGCGGGGGGGCTTTACACCCTGAAATTTTTTCACCAGGATATTGAGATCCGCGTGACCCTCAGAAAATTGATAGAAATGCTGTAGGTCAACCCGAACGCCCAGCAACCGTTCCAGAGATGTTCTCACCTGGAGCTCAGTATCTGAATTGGCTTTCTCTGCGATTACGACAACTTCCAGATGTGAATTTTCCGGGGTTCCAATTTGAGTGACAGAAACGAATAATGGCTCACCTTCTATTACCAAAATGCGCTCATACGTTTGCCCATCCCAGCGGTCAATCTGGTTATCAGGGCGGCGACGAAGAACCCAGACTGTCAGATCAAGCCGGAAAGGCGCTATTGGTTCAAGCGTGAATGAGTATGATGCCATCTCTATCCTCAGAATCTAAACTCTAGTGACCAGAATCTGGACCAAAAGTGCTTTTTATTGGATGGTTGTCTGGCTTACCGGGTGATGTGGCAGGTAAGATCCAGGTGGGGTGCGAAAGCTGATCGCTAGCCGGTTCCAGGAATTGATGGCGATCACTGCCAGTGTCAGATCCACCAATTCTTTTTCAGAAAAATATTTCCTGGCTTGATGGTAGATTTCATCGGGAACATGGTTCTTACCAATTTTGGTAACAGATTCAGTCCAGATGAGAGCGGCTCGTTCCCGCTCGCTGTAGAAAGGTGTTTCTCTCCAGGCATTCAACCCATAAAGACGTTGTTCACTCTCCCCCTGGTTGCGTGCGTCTTTGGTGTGCATATCGATACAATATGCACAGCCATTGATCTGGGATGCGCGTAATTTCACGAGTTCAATCAACCCTGCTTCCAAGCCAGTACTGCGGATGTAAGCTTCTAACTTACCTAAAATCGCAACGCCTTCGGGTGCAATTTTGGAATAGTTGATGCGTTGCCCATTAACATTTTCGCTTTCCATTATAAATACCTCTCCTTTCATTCCCGGATGGATATTTTAAAAGAAACCTAATAGCCAATAGGTTTCATTTACCTGGTCGCCATCCAGCCTTCAGGAAGTTAAGTCACCATGACCCCATAATTTTTGTTGATCGTTTTTTCCAATGGGAACCTCTGTCCGGAGGACTTATATTGAATTTGGTTTCCAGACTCATCGCGAATTAAAATGACTGGCACCTGTGCTTCACGCAAGATGCGGCTGGCAACAGAGCCCATCATATAAGGGTTCTGATCTTGGCCAGTGGATGACATAACGATCAAATTGACAACCCGTTTCTCAATTACATCTAAAATCGCATCAACGACGGGTCCCTCCCGAATTTCGAAAGTAACTTTTTGGTGATTAGTTACTTCCTTTGCCACCAGATGTTTTAAATAATTTGCGACGCCTCTATAAATTGTATCTTTTTTCGCGTGGATCTTTTTGGCCCGCTTTGGATCTGTGAGAGGATTTTGAAAGAAACTGTCGTTCATGCCACAAGAATATATTTCAAATGGATATTCCACAACACGCAGCAAAACAATTTCAGCTTCACTGAAATTTGCAAGAGAGCAGGCTAATGAAAAGGCAGCTTCTGCCACCTCAGAACCATCGACTGGAACTATGATTTTGATGATACCTCCTTTTGGTGTCCTTCCTTTGCGACCATCACAAGATAACCTCCTGGATAAATAAATGACAATTTTGTCCTATAACACCACTATACAGCAGCTAACCCAAAAAAAGAACCACTGAATTGCGTATTTGTTCTGCACACTTCGGTTGATTGGGTGAGTACGATCCGGCTATTGTTTAATGGATGTAGTCGAATCGGCGGGTTGCAACAGTTCCTGTAAAGTTGGTTATACGGAATGTTTACTGTCGATGTCGATTTATTATAATGAAGAGACACGCTGGCAAAGCCTGTGAGCAGGTAATTCTGGTTGAAAAGGGTTGTGAAGCGAAACATGGATCCTCAAGAGAGCCGGGCGTTCAATTGTTAAAGCCAGAGCAGAAAGGTAAGAAATGATGGGAAAAGACAATAATTTAACCTCTGAAAATCAGGAAGAAATTCTCAAGGTATTGAAAAACCGATTTGAGAAAAACATACATCGTCATCAGGATCTCAAATGGGACCAAGTACAGGCAAAACTGGAAACCAATCTTGAGAAACTTTGGTCACTGAATGAAATGGAAAGAACAGGTGGTGAACCGGATGTCGTTGATTATGACCAGGCGTCAGGCGAGTACATTTTTTTTGATTGTTCAGCGCAAAGCCCGGATGGCCGCAGAAACGTTTGTTATGATCGGAAAGCACTCGAAGCCAGGAAAAAATTTCCACCCGAGGAAAGTGCCATGAATATGGCTGCTGCCATGGGTATCGAGCTATTAACTGAGGAGCAATATCGGGCTTTGCAAAAACTTGGACAATTTGATACAAAAACGTCGAGCTGGTTAAAAACGCCGGCAGATATTCGGAAGCTTGGTGGAGCTATCTTTGGAGATCGCCGCTATAACACAGTCTTCATTTATCATAACGGGGCGGACTCCTATTATGCTTCCCGGGGATTTCGTGGAGTATTGCGAGTTTAAACAAGATTGCATGCTTTTGTAAATGGATTTCGATTCAGAGCTAGTGTAATTCCCCATATACCCAGGGTAATCACCCCATTTCAACCCTCCTTCGTTGCTGTTATCCTTAATCTAGTAATAAGAACCAACAAAAATTTAAATGGAGGAGAAAATTATGATAAACATCCTGGTATGGATCATTGTGGGGGCGTTGGCTGGCTGGATTGCCAGTAAAATTATGGGCAGAGATGCACAAATGGGTGCAGTTGCCAATATTGTGGTAGGTATTGTGGGAGCCTTAATTGGTGGATTCATTATGAATTCGGTTGGTGGCGCAGGTTTTACAGGCTTTAATCTATATAGCCTGCTGGTTGCCATAGGTGGGGCTGTGGTCCTTTTGTTCCTGATCGGTTTATTCCGACGGTAAAAAAAATTAACAAATTATAGAACCTGCTCAGGATCAGTAACGATCTTGAGCAGGTTTTTGATTTAAGCAGGGAAATTTAATAACTGAGTTTCTCAA
>JAVEYK010000117.1:0-3399 GCA_034003505.1 Anaerolineaceae bacterium
AAGAAGATCCCAGCTTGTGCCGGCAGCGATTATCATCGTGATACTCCTTTTATATTTCTGGGTGGACCGACCACCTGTGTATTTGCCAATTCCAATGGAGCCAGTGATATTCTGGCTGCTCTCAAAGCCGGGCATGCCTACCTCATTTTTGCACCCAATGGCCCCACGTTGGAAATGACAGCAGGGGATGAAGCAATTATGGGTGATAGTATCTCCTGGAAGGATATTGATCAATTCAAGTTCACATTGACCAATTTACTGGCGGGAGATAAAGTCCGGGTAGTAACCGCCTCAGAAAGTGCAGTAGTTTGGGATACGCCACAAAATGGCAGTTTTGAAATGAACTTCTCGATGGAAAAACCTGGATTCGCCCGGGTAGAAGTGCTGCGGGCTTTCCTACCTGGTTTGCCGCTCCTGCCTGCTTTAATATCCAACCCAATTTATTTTGATGCAGAATAATTTTTTCTAAAGGTGTGTGATGCCTGCAATTTTTCCGGTGACATCCTCATTATTATCTCCACAAGCCATTGCCACTGAAGTACTGCCACAATTTGGATTAAGCAAAAATACCAAATGCGAATTCTTTTCCGGCGGGTTCAACCACACCTATCGCATTACAACTGAATGCGGAGTCACCTACTATTTAAGGAGTTACCACCGGAATTGGAGAACGCTGCCGGACATCCAGTATGAGCTGGATGTGCTCAATCACCTCAAAGAAAAGGACTTTCCAGCTGCTCAACCTATCCCAACTCTTGAAGGGAATTACTATTACCCGCTGAATGCTCCCGAAGGCATTCGTTATATTGCCCTGTTCACAGAAGCTCCCGGACCAGAAATCACATACGAGCATGAACCTGAAACAATAGCCAGGCAGTATGGGCAGGCGGTGGCCCGCATGCACAATGCATTGGAAGACTTTCACAGCCCGCACCAGCGTTTTCAATTGGATCTGGATTTCTTCACCGTGGAACCATTGAAAACCATTGCTCCTTTCCTCCTGGACCGTCCTGAAGATGGGAACTTGGTGCAATCATTCGCTGAAACATTACGGCAGAAAATTCTGGATGTACCCCAAAGCTCATTGGAGCTGGGATTTTGCCATGGAGATTTACAGGGATTCCATGCGAATGTTTCTCCCGACGGCACATTAACCTTTTTTGACTTTGACTGCGGAGGATTTGGGTTTCGTGCTTATGATCTGGCTGTGTTTTTGTGGTGTTGCCGGTTACAGGATGCAGTCGCTGCCCGCTGGGAACCTTTCCTGAATGGGTACAAAGAGGTACGATCATTAAATCCAATGGATGAAATCGCCATTCCGCTTTTTGTATGTGCTCGCTATCTCTGGCATGTTGGTGTCCATACCCGAAATGCTCCAGATTGGGGATTGGATTTCCTGAACAAAGAATATTTCAGAGATCATCTGGGCAGATTACAGAAAGCCCAGGATGATTACCTGATAGAATAAATTGACTTCGCTAAATAATTCTAAAGGTTTTCTGCATGACCCATAACATACCAACCTCGTCCAGATCCCATCGCAATGCAGTTCTCCTTGCCCTATTTGTGACTTTCCTATGGTCAACTTCCTGGGTGCTGATTAAAATCGGGCTAAAATCAAGCTTGCCTCCAGTGACATTTGCTGGTTTACGCTATACATTGGCTTTTCTATGTTTGCTCCCGTTCGTATTGTTGAACTCAACGCACCGTAAAATGATCAGGAATTTATCAAAAACAAACTGGTGGCAGCTAGCCCTACTGGGGTTGATTTTCTATTCGATTACGCAGGGAGCGCAATTTATTGGGCTTGCTTTCTTACCAGCAGCTACCGTTACACTCCTTTTAAACTTTTCTCCCATTCTTGTAGCACTCTCCAGCGGAAATATGAATAAGGAAGCAACCACACTGGCTCAATGGGGTGGAATTATTTTATCTGTGCTTGGAGCGATTATATATTTTCTTCCATTAAATATTCCTGCGGGTCAATCAATTGGCTTATTGGCAGTGATTATCGGCGTGTTGGCAAATGCCAGCTCCTCACTTCTCGGCAGAACATTAAATACTCAGGAAGGATTACCTGCAATTCTCATTACTACGATCAGTATGGGTATTGGAGGGGTTCTTTTGCTGCTCGTAGGCGCATTCGTACAAGGCTTTGGAAAACTCGCTCTCCAACAATGGTTAATCATTGCCTGGCTGGCTGTCGTCAATACGGCAATCGCTTTCACACTCTGGAACAAATCCTTACAAACACTCACCGCAGTAGAGTCCAGTATTATCAATGGCTCCATGCTGCCTCAAATTGCTATCCTGGCCTGGTTACTCCTGGACGAACCATTGAATCTGAGGCAAACCCTGGGGTTGGGCCTGGTATCTGTCGGGATCCTTATTGTGCAGGTCTGGCGCGGCAAATTGAATCAAATCAGGGATGGTACCATTGAGCAAAGCAAATAAAACTTCCTTCATTGATTGTGTTGCCATCCTCTTTGACCTGGATGGTGTATTAATCGACTCCACCCGTTGCATCGAACGTCACTGGCAGGAATGGGCACAAAAACAAAACATCCATATCAAAATAGTACTTAAGCATGCCCACGGGGTGCGGACGATTGAGACTATTCAAAAAGTGGCACCACATTTAGATGCTGAAAAAGAAGCAGCTTCCTTTACAGCCCATGAGATTCAGGATACAGAAGGTGTGGTCGCCATTCCAGGTGCGAAAGCGTTGATGAGTCAGCTTCCACCTGATCAATGGGCGATTGTTACCTCCGGGGGATATGAATTGGTGCAGGCACGCCTGAACCGCACACAGTTTCCGATACCAAAATTCATTATATCCGGGGATGATGTTGCGCATGGCAAACCTTCCCCGGAACCGTATCTAGCCGCTGCAAAGAAGTTGGGTATTCCTCCAACGCGTTGTATTGTGGTGGAGGATGCTCCTATTGGTGTGAAAGCGGGAAAGGCAGCCGGGATGAAGGTGATCGGAATCACTTCCACCCATTCACGAAACGAGTTAATAGATGCTGGTGTGGATTTCCTGGTTAAACGTCTGGAGAATATTAATATTCATCCAGGTGAAGGCGGCTCAAGTTTGAAAATTGAATTGACTGGCCTCGAGGTGAATACGATTTGAAATAAATATCGAATATTTCCGTCATTTTTTCCATTAATTTATAAAATTCTATCAGTTTTCAGCCAATTTATAACCGTTTTATAACCGTTCCGAATTTCATTTGGCACACGTCTTGCATATATTTTCTGCAGGTCAGTAAGTTTTTTTGACGTTCCCGGAATAACACAATCAAATACGTGAATCCGGAGATTCAATCCAGAGGAGGATGTTTCTATAGATAAAGGGATTATTTTATTTAATGTCGTTCAATTCTATCGTATTCA
>JAVEYK010000117.1:3499-6824 GCA_034003505.1 Anaerolineaceae bacterium
ATTGTGGCATACAAACACCTGCAAATGGGTAAGTATGTCATCCACCGTATTATTGGTGAAGAATTAAATCGTTTTGTGCTCCAGGGAGATAACAACACCTGGACTGATGGGTTTAAACCAACCCAGGCAGAAATTATTGGTAAACATTGGATACGTATCCCAAAAATGGGAAAAGTAATTACCTGGCTGCGTAAGCCTGTCTATATTGCCTTTTTTGCAAGCCTTCTAGGAGGAATACTGATGATTAACTGGTATAAAGATAAAACAAAAAGCTGGAAACCTACACCCAATAGGAGTTCAGGCATTTACAAATGGGTCAATGTTGAACGCCTGGGTCAATCCGGAGAAACATATTTTCTCACCTTAGGAATCTTTTTAATTATTGCCATAATCTCTGGTGTGATTGCATTTACCAAACCCGTTGAGGTAGAGGTTCCTCAAGATGTATTCTATTCCCACACCGGAGAATTCAAATATAACGCTCCTGCTCCAGAAGGTGTATATGATAGTGAAACCATTCAATCTGGGTCTCCTATTTTCTTTAAACTTACCTGCGAAATTAATGTTGATTATCAATATTCTTTAAGTAGCGAGGCACCTGCTGAAGTTGTCGGTACCCAAACCATGGCAGCCGTCATCAGTGATTCGACAGGGTGGATGCGCACCATTCCATTGCAGTCTATGAGCACTTTCGAAGGAACGACTGTTCGCTCGCAAGCTTTGTTTAATGTCTGTCAGGCAGCCGGGATTGTTGACCAACTGAGAGAGAAGACAGGTTTGCAAAGATCAGAATTTTCATTAGCAATCATCCCCACCACGCAAGTAAATGGATATGTAGGCGGGTTGCTTTTGGATGATCAGTATTCGCCTGCTTTGAATTTCAAATTTAATGATATTGGATTGTGGATGGTTAATTCCAATGCTGGGGGGACAGAAGAAGCAGATCCTCTACACCCAACCACAGAAGGTATGTTGCGAAAATGGGTTGAAACTCCTGAAACATTAGGTTTCCTTGGTATAAGTTTACCGGTCGGCGGGGTTCGCTGGGTCTCATCGATCATTCTATTGCTCAGTGCAGGTTTACTTGGCTTTTTGATGTACTCCACTGACAAGATGAGCAAAACCAGCCAATCCTCCGGCATTCAACTACGCTATAGTCCTATGATTGTCAATATTCAGAAACAACCACCAATCCTGGGACGTGGGGACGTAGAAGTGCAGAAATTTGAAGATCTGGCCCGATTGGCAGAACGGAATAACAGTGTCATTTTGCATCAAGTTGATCCCGATGGCACACACGCTTATTTGGTGGAAGAAGAAAATACAATTTATCGCCTGAATTTTACTGAGAGCGTGCCAGATCTTGAGCTTGAGCACATGCAAAAGGTTGAATCCGAATTGCTTCAAGCACTGGAACAAAATCAATTTGAGCTACTATACCAACCCATTTTTGATATCAATCATCAAAGTATCCTGGGTATGGAAGCGCTCTTGCGCTGGAATCATCCTCTGCTTGGCACTCTTCCCGCCCCTGCCTTTCTCGCAGATGCTGAAAAAACCGGTGTAATCCACCCATTAGGTGAGTGGGTTTTACAAACCGCCTGCAGTCAATTGTGCAACTGGGATGAAGCTGGAACCAATTCCCTATCAATGGCAATTAATATCTCCAGTCAACAACTGATCCCGGAGTTACCCCGCATGGTTAAACGGATATTGAAGAGTTATAAGCTGGAACCATACCGGTTACAACTGGAATTTTCTGAAGGTATTTTATTAGAAAATCTGGATCGCAGTTTAGAAATCCTCAATGCGTTGAAAAAAATCGGTGTTGGCATTTCCATTGATAATTACACAGGCAAAGCTTCCATGGCCAATCTGGCCAAACTTCAGGTTAAGAATCTTAAGTTTGCTTTATTGATGATCAACCACTTGAATGATCCGCAAATGAATGCCATTACCATCAGTTCCATCGCAGCCGCGCGCAGCCTGGGTATGGAAATTGATTTTGTCGGTGTAGAAACCGAGGAACAACTTTGGTTCCTGAGATCTCATCTCGTCAGTTCTGCCCAGGGTTATTTGTTGGGAAAACCACTATCTGCAGATGAAACGCTGCATAAATTATTTAGTGTCGACAATACCGTGGCAAGCATAAATAATTTTCCGATAGATTTGTGAGAAGAAATGTTCAGAACAAAATTAATCGGATTGTCAATCTTTGGTTTTGCAATCATGTTATCGATCAGCACGTATGCTGCCCTGGCGGCGGCAAATTCAGTACCTGTTTCATATGTGGGGGATACAACCATTCCCATAGATCAAAGTCAATTTATTCCACAGCAATGTCGAGGGATGATATTTGACAATATTATCTATGGATCAGGGGATATCAACGGCGGGCCCAGGAACGATCTGATTTTTGGTAGTTCTGGCAATGATAACATTCGGGGAGGAAATGGTGACGATTGCATCATTGCTGGTGATGGTGATGATTACATCATTGGCCAAAATGGTGATGATTATTTAGATGGAGGACCTGGTTACGATACAATTGTGGGCGGACCCGGTAATGACACCTGTGTCAACGGTGAAGACTTAAGAAATTGTGAGTTTTAAAAAAAATGGGTATGGATTTCCATTGACCAAAAATTTCAACAAACCACCCAATGAGTTTGATACCAAAACAAAACCAGTGAAATTATGCCGATGAATATCAGTTTCAACTTTTATGAATTTCTGGTGAGGTGAAATGCAGATCAAAAAAATTAATCAAATTCTTCTATCGAGCTTAATAATCGTTGTCCTGCTAAATTCGTTTGGTGCTTTTTCTGCAGCAAATACTATTCCCGTGTCCTATGCCATGGATATCCGGATCCCTATTCATCAGAGTCAGTTGGTGCCAGCGATTTGTGTGGGCACCATTTATACCAATGTCATTCAGGGCTCAGGAAATATTCAAGGCACAAGTGGGAATGACCTCATATTTGGCAGCGATGGTTATGATAATATTTCTGGCGGCGGAGGTAATGACTGCATTCTGGCTGGTGGTGGGTGGTTGGATATCATTAATGGCGATGCAGGCGATGATGTCATTGATGGAGGCTCAGGATTTGATATTATCAGTGGTGGAGATGGGATTGATACTTGTTATAATGGAGAATGGGTTGGGTCCTGCGAATTTATTTGGTAAGAGTGTGCTTCATTTTATTAAATCAGAACTTATTTGTGAGATAGAAAAAGTTGCAATAATTTAAATATAGATAACCTTACTATCCGAATGAAAACAGATAAATTTTTACAAGAATTCCAATGAACTTCTGATTCTTGC
>JAVEYK010000118.1:0-6684 GCA_034003505.1 Anaerolineaceae bacterium
GATTGGCAATAAAATTAAAGCTTATACCTTTCGTTGAAAGGATCTTTTTATTTTCATTAAAATATTTGAGGTGAAGGAAAATGCTAGGCGATGAGTGTGGCATCGCATTCAATTATGATCGGTGCTGACGAGAGATCGGAGTTATAGGAGCAGTAAAATGAGAAAACTAATTGCAGCAATCAATATGACCCTGGATGGGTTTTGCGACCATACAGCAGGAATTGCTGATGATGATTTACATCAACATTACAATGAGTTATTAAGTGAAGCAGACACCCTTTTATACGGACGCATAACATATCAACTGATGGAAAGTTTTTGGCCGACCATCGTAAAAGACCCTACTGGTAGCAAACCAATCGATGAGTTTGCCTTATTAATAGACAACATTTCCAAAATCGTTTTTTCCCATTCGCTTAAAAATGTTGGTTGGAAAAATGTCAGATTGGCAAAAAGGAGTATCGAAGAAGAAGTATTAGACCTTAAACAACAATCAGGTAAAAACATTTTGGCTGGCAGCCCAAGTTTGATCGTTGCTTTAATGCAGCTTGATTTAATTGATGAGTATCAACTCAGTGTTCATCCAATTATTTTAGGAAAAGGTCTACGATTATTTAAAAACATAGATGATAGGATAAATCTTAACCTCATAAAAACAAAAACCTTTGGCTCTGGTGTAATAACTCTTTATTATGAGCCGGTAAAAAATGATTGAGAGCAGTACGATGCAGTCAATTTCAGTGGTGGCAAACTCAAAAGCCAAAAGGAGTCTGTTATGAAAGATAAAACTGATTCTCAATCGAAGGTTCAATCGCTCTTACGCGTAGGTGCAAATGAAGACCAATTCGGAGAACAGCGTGGGCTTGGTGTCAGCGAAATCACTTTCAAAGTCACGCCAAAAGACAGTACTGGCATCTTCATCATCGAAAATACCTTTCACGAGAAAGGTGGTCCGGCCAAACATCTGCATTACGAACAGGATGAATGGTTTTATGCCGTCGAAGGTGTGTTTTTGTTCGAAATCGGGCAGGAACAATTTGAATTGCACCCTGGGGATTCTGTGCTTGCTCCGCGAAAGATCCCTCATGTCTGGGCTTATTCGGGCAACCAACGTGGCAGAATACTAATCGCCTTCATTCCCGCCGGAAAAATGGAATCATTCTTCCGGGAGGTCACGAAAGCGAATGCAATGCCTCCCCAGGATCCTGAATTGTGGCGTTCTCACGGCATGGAATTACTTGGACCCCCTTTGAAGGTTTAGTATTTGGAAAATCGTGACCTGGCTGGCTGGTTCCCTCATCAAATTTCTCCTTTATTGAATTATGGAACCATCCATGCAACGCGTTACCAGGGTATGAGTAACCCCAGATTGTTTACTACATAGAGAAATGGAATTAATGGCAAAAAATGATACCAGAGAAAAATATCCCCAAACACCCAATACTCAGCAAACGTGAAAAAGATGTGGTAAACCTGCTGCTCGAAGGTAAAAGTAACAAACTGATTGCCCTTGAATTGGGTATTACCGATCGCACTGTTGAATTTCATTTACGAAATATTTATGTTAAATATGGAGTAAATTCCCGATTGGAACTGGTTTTACGGCTGGAAAGCACCACGGATAAGGGTAATTCTGGAAAACCAGTAATTTCCACAGTTGACGAAGGAAGTGAAAACGCTGAAAATGAAGCCAGGTTTAATTCATGGAAGGATTGGATTAACTACTTCACAGAAACCGTTTTCAAGTTCGGTAAGGAGTCAAACATGGAAACTTTAAATTCAACTGGCAACGACAACGCCCCAACCTCATTCTTCGAGTCAATTCGGGCTGCTTTCCTGAAATATTCAGATTTTCAGGGGCGAGCCGGGCGGCCCGAGTTTTGGTGGTTTATGCTATTCGTTCTCCTGGTCGCTTCGGCGTTTACCTATTGGAGTGAGGTCGCGGGCAGCATCTTTCTAATCGCAGTACTGCTACCCCTGCTGGCTGTAGGTTCACGCCGGTTGAACGACATCGGTAAAAGCGGTTGGTGGTTATTCTATCTGCTGGTACCCATAGGTGGTTTGGTGATATTGGGAATTTTGTGGTCTCAACCGCCAGTTGAGCCATTTTCTGAAGATGCTCTTACAGCGTAAGGAATCATCTGAAAAGTATGATAGGCTTGCAAAATTAACGAAGCGGGGATTGACTTCCCGCTTTAATGGTAATACTGCCTGTAAACCAGGCCAAGGCTCAGAACCGAATGTAGCATTCCTGATGATGCCCAATTATATAATTAATCACCACATGGGCTCGTTATCTTAACTTTGAATTTCTCTAATTTTGGGTCCGGATATTGTATCCATTGGCAATGAGGATTATCATAAATGACGAAAATCTCCTTGAGTTGACGGTAAGTGATCACCCCCTCATGCCGGCTATAATCCACTATTCCGGGTTCTTCATATAATTCATCTTTAGCAATCCCAATTGAATACATGGATAATAATCCCCCTTCGTTCTCGTCTTTTATATACCAGAAAAGAACATCCTGACCGGAATTATTTGTAAACTGTAAATCCGCCATACACTGATAATTATCAGGATTTCTCTTACCAAATAATTCATTCGAGAGATCAAGTACAAAACTATATTGATCTGCTGTCACAATACATGCATCCAAGGGACAGGGATCTGCCCCTGGTGATTCAATGCATTTCACTCCCATTTGCCAGGCGTATTCTTGTGCGCTATTCGGTAAGGGCTCTTCTTCGGCCCATTCTCGTATTGGTTTGGCTGCCGCAGTCGCTTCTGCATTAGCCTCCAAAGCAAAACGCAAAGAAGTATCATCTTTACGTTCCGGATCATAAAGATACGAGGTGATGTATCGGGATAAATTGCATCCTAATAGAAAAAAGAGGAGAAACGGGAGGAAAAATAAAACAGTTTTCTGGCGAAAATAGGGAGCTTTAATTTCTTTCAAAGGTACCACTCAATCCCCGAAAATTAATCATTCGATCAATTGACCGAATCTGCCTGATCAATAGTATAGCAAATTTTTCTGTGGAAAAAAAGAAGCAATAAAGGAGCAAAGAGCGAGTTGGAAACCTCTAGCATGATCAAGCTCTTGACTTTCCCGCGGATGGAGGAACCGTTGGTGATTGCTGGCGTGGAAATTAAAATGGTTCGTTTTATGTTGATATGTCTTCAAATTAATAATTAAAGTTAGATAAAAAAGAATGCCAAACATAAAATTCGTTTCAATCAATCATATTGTTTATTGTGGTTTTTAGCAAACCTAATCTTGTCAAATAACAATCCATCACCCCACTTTTATTGAGATAATCCAAAAATCCATTATAATAATCAAATTGGGATCGAAACACATAGCATAAAGTCAGAAGGTACTCCAAATGAACAATCTGCATAATTTACCCATCAAAATCTTCGTCTTTACGTTTTTAATTTCAGCAATGATGGGGTGTTCTCCCGTGAAAGACTCCATAGATAATCCTATTGATGCAATCAATGAAGCTCGAGAATCATTGGAATTACCGGATTTACCTTTAGAATTTGTTGAAAATACAGGAATGATTAATTCCCCCAGTGGCGGTTTGGAGGTTGCTAATTATACTGACACTGAAGGAAGAATTTTCTCGGTTAACCCAAATACAAATCAGGTTGTAGAAATTGATGCACGGGCTATTTTGCAGAGCATATCACCTGAAAAACCACCTTTATCCTCAGAAGAAGTAAAAGCCAGGGCAATGAAATATGCAGAATCTGTGATTCCTAATTTTGACACCCTGGAATCTTCATTAAAGTATGAAGAAGGCGGAAAAGTAGATAATTATTTTTTCACATGGTATGCTGAAAAAAGTTCTGGTTCGATGAACCGCCCCTTTCTGCAATTTGGATTTCACAATAGTGGGGTGTTGTTCGCGTACTACAACACCCTATCTGTTGTAGAATAAAATCGTTTAAATCTTGCTATGCTCTTAAAAGTACCATCATTAAGAAGTTAACCCTACAAAAACCTGGAATTCTCAAATATTCATTCAGCTTTTGAGGGAATTATTCCTATTAATTGAGTCGTTATTGGTTAAAAGATTTACCTCTACATTGGCTTTATTCAAGTTCTGCTCAAGAACTGAAAGCACCAATCGACAGTCAATGTCCTTTACCATCCTCCCTTAATCCGAGTCGGACATCCACGGATAAATTCTGGCTTGCGCAAAGGGAATGATCAACAAGATTTATCAGTTTCCACCAGAAATGGAGAGCTTTCTTTGTATTACCTTGCACAATCACATGCTTGACAACCCTCAATTTCATTTATACCCTTAGAAGAAGACGATGTATTATTCTCCATTACAGTCCTTTGATTATTGATTAAAGGATTGATATGGATAAGATCAGTAAACCTGGTGAGATCATAAGGAGTACGGTTTACTGAATGCATTAAAAACGAAGAGGATCAGAATTGAAAGGAAAAATAAAATGAAACATATCATTTCGCTTAAAAAGGGAATCTGGCTCACAGCCATCATCCTGATTTCCGTGGGCTTTTTATCTGCCTGCATCTCTAAACCAGGGTCAGAAGGTGAACCCACCATCGAAAATAATTGGGTAAAGTTTTCAGGGGAGATTGTACCGGCAGGTGAGACAAGTGAGGCACTAGTACCAGAAGGAAGCCGAATTACCGTACAGATACTGGATACCAGCAAAGCAGACACATCGGCAATAGTTCTCTCTGAGATAAACTGGACCGCTACTGAGTCATTTTCATTACCCACTCCCTATCGAATGATGGTACCCCAAGCTGATCTGGAAAAAGCTGTTCAGGCCAGCTTTGCGGTTCGGATAGAGGATGGTGAGGGGAAACTGCTGTACATTAATGACACGATACATCTGGTTTCAGCCGATCAGAAATCCGTCGATATCGCCGTGATCGCTGTGGAAAATAATAGCGACACTTCATCACTGCCCCCCGCTTTTAACGGTCAAGTTTGGCAGTGGATAGCCTTCCAGGATTCGGCCGATGGTGAAGAAAGCAATGACATCAGCGTTGACGATCCGGCAAGCTACACCCTTGAGTTGCTACCAGACGGCACCTTCGCGCTTAAAGCGGATTGCAATTTTGTCAGCGGACAATACACTCTTAATAACGGAGGTCTGAGCTTTGATCCCGGAGCGATGACCCTGGCTGAATGCGGCCCCGAGTCGTTTTCCAATCGTTTTGTCGCTTTGTTAGGGGACGTTGTGACCTACGTTTTCAACGCCGAAGGCAATCTGGTTCTGAATTTAAAAATGGATGCCGGTGACATGATTTTCGTGCGAGCACAACCAAATGCAACCCCTCAGCCACAGCCAACCGCGACTGTTGGTTCATCCTCCATCCTCTTAAATAGCAGTGACTCATGGCGTGGTGTCGGCCGCATCAATATCAATAGCTCTTGTACAGCTGTGCTGATCGACACTGGTGCGGGTGATGCTGCGCCAGCTTTCGTTCTTACCAATGGCCACTGTGTAGAATGGCTGGCAAATGGTGCCATCACCAACCAGCAAGTGCAAGGCGAGGTTTTATTCAATTATTTTGCCGATACGAGCGAAACCACGATTGCGATTCCATTAGCTGAAATTGCCTATAGCAGCATGCAGGGCAGAGACATCGCCATCATCAGGCTGGATACTACCCTTGGAGAATTGGCCAAGCAGAAGATCATTGCTTTTCCAATTGCCAAATCAGCCCTTGATCCTGGCAGTCAGGTACGCGTGGTGGGTGCACCCAGCAGTGGATTAGAACAATCGGAAGCCTATCTGCGCGAAGAGATTTGCCAAATCAGAGAACAGGTCGATCTGCTCGAGTTCAACTGGCATTTCTATGATCATTACGCTACCGACTGTCAGGATATATACGGGGGCAGTTCTGGCTCGCCACTTTTTTCAGCAGAAACCAATACTATTTATGGGCTTGTCAATACCACCGTCAAGGGCAGCAGTGCCTGTTACCTGGGGGTGCCTTGCGAAATTAGTAGCGGGCAAATCGTCGTCAACAAAGATGCCAGCTACGCCACCCCGATTCATGAACTTGGAGCTTGTTTTACTGACACCGGAGATTTAAATTTATCGGCTGATTGCCCCCTGCCTTCACCGGAGCAGCTCAGCTTTACTGAAACTGTCCATTCTCCCAGCCAACCACCTCTCACCTGGAAAACCACCCTGGCGGGTGATTTACCTTACTATCGTTACAAGGCGGGACCAGCGGGCGTAGTCGATTGTCGTTTGGAGCAAGGCTACAGCTCAATCATCTCTCTGGCCAAAAATCCATTGATCGATGACCCCATTCCAGATGAAGAAGGTTTTTATCTGCTTTGTGTTCAGGCAGGTAAATCAGTAAGCATCGATGAGACCTGGCAAAATCTTGCCTATCCAACCGTTGAGATTGCTCAAATTGACACCACCCCACCCCAATTAGAGCCACAGCTTGGCATCCGCGAGACACCAGACTATTTCGATGTGTCACTTCTTTTTATTCCACCCGAATTATCTGATTATCTCTACAAATTTGGACCACCTGAAACGACCGATTGTGCGATTAAAGACGATTATAATCGTTATCGCCGTATCTCCATCAGCCTTGAACGCGGTGACGGGCCGATTCGTCTATGTGTGATCGGTTTCGATAACGCCGATAATGCCACCCA
>JAVEYK010000119.1:0-6622 GCA_034003505.1 Anaerolineaceae bacterium
TGGCAATGACTTTAGCAGTTAAAGGGATTTCACTTATTTCATTCGCAGGCGGGGTAAGTAAGCGCGCATACAGCTCGAGGTGTTGGTCTGAAAATAGATTACCTGCAAAGATTTTAATTTTTCCATCTTTCTTGTCATGCGACCAGCCACCCAGAATTTGAAAATCAACCTGTTTGGGAACGTCCAGAATAATTTCCACATCTACTGCTGTAATGGAAGATAGTTCCTTAAATTCGCGTAAAAATATATCCGGGATCTCCATCGGTGCTTCTATATAATAAAAATTTCCTCGGCCTTTATTTGCCATCGCTTCCAACAAGTGTTCATTAAAACCCTGTCCAACTCCAAAAGTGGATGTGGATACACCTCTTTTTGCTAATTCACCTGCATGCATGGATAATTCTTCCAGATCAACAATTCCGACATTTGCCAGCCCGTCAGTTAACAAAAGGGAACGATTGATGGAAGTCTCCTCTGTAACCGCCGCCACCTGCTGACAACCTTCCAGCCAGCCACCACTCAAATTGGTTGTTCCACCAATGCGGATATTTCGGATTTTGCTTTTTATTTCAGCGCGATTTGCCGGGGTCATTTGAATACTTGCTGAGAGAACCTCCACCCGGTCATCATACATCACCAGGGCAACCCGATCCTTTTCTTCCAATCGATCGACAACATACAGGGCCGCCTGTTTGGCATACTCCAGCCTGGAACCAGACATCGAACCGCTTTTATCAATGATCAAAGCCAGATTAAGCTTGGCTCGATTGGTTGGGGTTTCCGTGGAGGGAGCTTGAATACCAATCTCGAGGATACGTTGGGATGGTACATCCCGTGCAATCAATGTTTGCTCAGAATTTAATTTAAGTTGAAGAGAATTTTTTTCCATTATTTACCTCAATTATGGTTTGTTAAATAATTTTTTTGCGTATGTAATCAACTGCTGCACACGGTTATTCGTTTGCGCGTCTGCAGGATAGCGCAGTTGCAGTTCAACACCAGGGGATAGAATGATGTGTTGCCAGGTCTCTATATCAGAAGGATCGAGAGGCAAGGGGGATTGTGAGTATAAGTTCGTTTTCTGGTTTTGTCGTGCTTGTTTTTTGGATTGGAACTCACTTGTCCGATAGCGGGTTTGAGTTTCCAGGATATTTGAAATGTAATTCAATGCCTCCGACCCTTTCTTCTCATTACCAGTACCTTCACTCCTTTTGATACCCTCCATTTTTTTCGTTGATACCTGTTCCATTAATCGTTGTGTGACCTGGTCATCGCTAAGTGACAGCATGATTTGCCTTATTTCTTTCAATGGTAAGTAGGCAGCTTTCAAGCGCAAAATTAAGTCCAAACGATTTTTATGGTTCTCATCGTAATAAGCATATTTTCCGTCACTTTCCGGTTGGGGCAACAAGCCTTCACTGGTGTAATACCGGATTGTTCTTACGGTTGTTTTTGCCAATTTGGCTAATTCGTTAATCAAATACCGCTCTTGCTCTAACAAAATCTATCACCTTCTTTCAGTCTATATTAAATATAATAACAGTATTACGTAATAATGTCAATAAGGAATTTTTTTCCCAAATAATAGAAACTACCAGGAAAATGGCTTTTAGTATAACCTTCTAATAGATGGTTGTCCTTTGATAGGGTCGGTAATAGATAAATTAATGGATCAGGAACTAAAAAGTTTATTCCATGTAATCGGTCCAACAATCCCATCAACAACCAATCCATTTTTCTCCTGGAAATTTCTGACAGCCTGATCGGTTTTCTTGCCAAAAACACCATCCGGAATGCCAACTTCTATGTATCCGAGTGCATAAAGTCGTTGTTGCATCTGCAGCACATCCGTTCCTTGCATGGGTGGTTCAGTTAGCGTTAAAATCCTGAAGAAGGTTGCCATGGTTGGAGTGTCAGTGGGGGCTACAGGGGTAAATGGTGCGGTTGGGGTTATGGGCGTGGATGTCTGTGGTGGCAACGCATTATGGCAGCTGATTTCAGCTGGAGTCCCTGCAGGGAGGGCGAGCACTCCCGGCTGCCCCCAAAATCGGACAGTACCCAGATTGGATTGACTTATCAACTCGCGTCCATCCTGGCTGAATTGTAGCTCCTGAATTTCACTACCATGTGCCTGCCAGGATGTGAGGATTTCTTTTGTTGTCAGGTCCAATATCTTAACCCTGCCACTGCTGTCACCTAAGGCAACCATACATACAGATGGGCTGAATGTTATACTGGTGGCATCTCCAGTAACAGCTTCGTGAATATAAGTTGCATTGGTGTTAACATCCCAAATCTTGAAGGTGTTATCTTGAGCCAGACCTATAAAGCTGGCATCCTGGCTCAGGACAAGTGTTTTTTCATAACTTGGAGCTAAAAGGGGAAATTCCCTCAACAAATTTCCAAAATTTACGTCCCATAGATTTATCATCCGGTCCATTGTAGCGATCCAGTTTCCATCCTGACTGAATGCAATTTCATCAAATGTCGTTTGTATTTTTCTAACGATTTTATTCGTATTCATGTCAGCAAGGATCAGTTGATTTTTCCCAATCGAGCTATCATAAATGGTGTAGGCAATCAGATTTTTGTCAGAATTTGAAATGATTTTTGGATTTACCAGTTCAATTGGGAAGCCAGCTTCCAACTCTCGGGTTACCAGGTCCCATTTTTTCAAGTTATAGTCGTTTTCAACACTGAATAGAAATTCTCCATTCGGTGACAACACCAAATCTCTGATGTTTTTATTGCCGACGGTAATTTCAACTTTAACCAAACCTGCCTTTAGATCTACCACTTGAACTTTTCCATCTGAATAACCGAGTGCTACCGCTGGATTTCCTTTCCAAACACCAGAATCAAAAGTTGTGAGGAAATTAGTATTATCTGTAATACTTGCAATTTGTCTGCTAACTGAAAGATTCCATACTTCTATGTGACCATTTTTAGCCAAAGCTAAAAATGGCTGATTTTCCTTCCAGGTCATATCCATTAATCCATACGGGCAATCGATGCAGTTTTCCAACCTGATAACTTTCGTTTTTTCTTCCAGTTCTTTCCTGGTGGAGATTTGCTTAATATTTTTTGTTAAATCCAAAATAAAAATTTGTTCATTTTCATTTAATACCAACATTTTTGTCTTTGGATCATAAACTGTGCTCACTAAATATCCGGGTGGTTCATAAATAATCAGGTTTCGGTTTCGCTTAAGTTGGTCGGTATCCCAAATTCCTATATCGTAACGCAATTTCCCAATCGGATTACACCCTGGTACATCTTCATTGCAAGGTGGGTCCAGATATGAGATCATGCAATTTAGGGCAAACTCGGAAGACATGGATGGTGAGGTAAAACAAATCCCATTCTCAAGTCTCTCTCGGGTGTGGTTATTGATGGACGAGTTGAGCAAAGCACCTGTTTTGGAATTCCACATGCGCACATCACCCAAAATGTTGACCGCCTGAATTTTCTCTCCATCCTGACTGAAGAAAACACCAATGGTTTCCGGAAACTGCATTGTCCAGTAAGGGGTATTGGTAATCGTTGTCAATGTAATCATTTGTTTCCAGGTTTTGGTCTCATACAATTTAATATAAGTTTTCGCAGCACCAACCGAATCATTGTCTTCAAGATCATCCAGAACAATTGCTAATTCAGTACCAGTAGGGCTGAAAAAAGATTTATTCCCACTGTTTTCCAAGCTGCTGACTAAAATTTTGGAATTCATATCCCAGACATCAACAATATCTGGATATCGTGAAGCGGCCAGTATTTCACCTCTGGGACTGAATGCCAGGTGATAATAAGATTTTTCATGATCAAGAGTAAATTTCGTTGATAAATCTCCTCCATCTAACAGGATCAATCCTTGCTTTCCAGCAACTGCTAACACTTCTCGATCAGGTGACCAGGTTATGAAATGAATGGAACCGGGGAGAGGAGAAGAAACTTCATGCAAAAGGCTTATATCACCTGCCGTTTCTGGAGAAATCTCCCAATTTCCACCTGATGGTATTGAATTGTCAATGGTCCCGGTTAGGCTGCGAGTTTTCGTGATAATTGGACCTGGTGTCTTAGTTGATAGGATTATCTGACTCGGGTTTTGACCAGTCTTTTCGGTTGGAGTGAGGTTACCAGAAAGAATGTTTGTTGACTCAGGTTGAATTTGATGTTTCTCTGATGTACAGGATGAAATTGAAAATGAGCAAATAATTAAAATTGAGAGTAAAAATTGTTTCATGGAATCCGTCCAATAAATATTATTTACGTATCGTTCAGAAGATAGGTTGTCAGGTAACCAACTTCCAGTATTGATAAAAACCTTCCATCTGGAGAAACCGAAATTCCAACCGGAAAGAAAAACACGCCTTCCTGCCAATGACTGCCATCATAGGTTAACAATCCTAATCGAAGTTTTAAACTCCCGAATAAATCATAAACATAAACCGCCGTGTTGTCTGGACTGCTATTTAACAAGACATAAATATTTCCCTGATCATCAATTGCCAGGTCCGATGGAGAAGCTAAATCCATTTCAAGGTAACCGAAGGAATTTACTTCTTCACCGGTCTCTACATCGATTTTTAGAACGAGTTCCTGAATTTGATCCAGCGTATATAGAAAGCCATCCGGATCAAAAGCCAGACCTTTATGCATTTGTAATCCGATGGTTTCGAGGGGAAACTCTTGAATCAATTCATTATTCTCCGGTGAATAAACCCGGATTTGAGAATAGTCATCCGTTTCATCCAGCAGATAAATGTTACCTGTTTTGGGATGGACAGCCACCTCTCTGGGGCTATTCCAACCAAAATCTTCTCCACCGGCATCCACCTGAAGACCATCTTGATCATAGGTTATGTACCATTGATAAATGAGATCGGTGATAATAATCCTTCCCAGAGGATCTAGGGCAACATCGCGGATATTTGATTCCTCAGGGACGTGGTATTCCTGTAATAAATTTCCTTCCACATCATATCGATATAATCCATTATGGCCATTGGCGACAAAAATATTTCCCAAGGAGTCGCTCGCCAATCCCCCCGGGAGATCACTTTTTGGATCCCCTAAATAATCGGACGGGATCGGGATGCGCCAAAAAACTGGAAGATCCCACCACTTATCAATTTTTCCAACCAGTTCAACTGCATCAATAAACATCGGTTGATCCGATTTGGTGAATGCTAAAATAATCTTGTCAACACTCATATCAAATTTAACCGGTATCAACAAAGTACCAGGACATTTACCGTGAGTATCAACCATACCATTGAAGACCTCTGAGCCTAAGCCTGAAGATGAATCCAAAACTTCCACGCGCAGATGCCCTTCAGGATTCCCACTGATGGTCAGATTGATTTCAGTGGGAATTAATGGATATTCGTATTTCAATTCCAGAAAATATTCATTTGGACTGAATGCAGGTCGATCGTTATACCATGATGAATAGGTCTCCTTGCACTGCAGTGCATCCGCTATTCCCAGGGCTCCTTCTATATTAATACCAGGCAAATCGCTGGATGCTTCATAGGCCCACAATCGCCTGATCTCATTGGTATTTACTCCCTGATCCTGACTCTCTGGCGGATGGAGCGTATCGGTTGGAAGGGGACTTTGCGCCGGAGATACAGCTAGTTCTATGGTTACTGAAGGAGTGGCTGAAATGAGTGCGGTATTCGTTGATTTTTTTTCTGATGAGTTTCCGCCAATCCTTTTTGTAGGGTTCAATAAACATGTGGCCGTGCATAATAGAATGAAAATGAAACCAACAATCCTGATAAATTTATATATCTTCAATCATATCTCCTTCGAATCCATATTATCCTTTTAACGTCAAAAAAGCGTCAAAAAAAATACCAGCTATTGTTAGCTGGTATATATCAGTGCACTCAGGAGAATTTATAGTTTTTTTTGGTCTGACAAAATGCTGATGATATAGACAATGAACGGAATAACTATACAGGCTGCATGAAGATACCAAAGAAGATTCTCCCCTATTGGCGGTAGGTCTCCATTCGCGGAAAAAGAAAGCCACATGAGCAAGATGTAAATCATCACAATGGCAACCCAAAAGCCCCGATATCCGGCACGATAACGTAGCAACTGATTGCGTTCATCATGCTCTTCAATTAACAATCTTTTTGCGTCCTGATTGTCTCGTAGCGCGGACCTGTAGCGCACAATCATGCCAATTCCGATGCCACCCCATAGAATTCCCAATCCGGTGATGATGCCAAATTTATAGGGTAGATTGGCAAAGGTGATTTCGAAGACAATTCCTATACCGATGAAAATTATTCCCAGGATGACAAAAAACCATCCCCAGCGCAACTTTTGATTGATCCAGTTTTTATGCTTATTCATTTTCTACCTCCTCATTTTCCTCATTCTTCGGATAAAGAAACAAATCCTCAATTTTCAATTGAAACTGGCGGGCCAGGCGAAAGGCAAGCAGAATGGATGGGTTGTAACGCCCATTCTCGAGGGAGATGATCGTCTGCCTGGAAACTTCCACCCGATCGGCTAATTCCTGCTGGGTCCAACCCATTTTGTTCCGATATTCTTCCAATTTATTTTCCATACCTCCTCCTGTGTAAAGCTAGCTTTACATATAATAGCA
>JAVEYK010000120.1:0-3617 GCA_034003505.1 Anaerolineaceae bacterium
ACAGGCTGTACCCGATAGAGTGAGGCTGGCTTTTTTTCCCTTTGTTTCGCAAAGGGATTTTTGATTAAAGCCTACCTAAATGAGGTGGCACCACGGACTCAGCGTTCGTCCTCGAGCGAACGCTGTTTTTTTGTTAAAAGGCATGCGTTCGAAATCAAATTCAATTTTTTGGAGGAGTTCATGTCTACAACAACCCGTTTTTTGCTCAGTGAAAATGATATTCCAAAACATTTTTACAACATAGCAGCCGATAGTCCTGTAAGTCCAACGCCGGTTTTGCATCCTCAGACAAAAGAACCTGTAACGCCAGACTTTCTGAGTGCCATTTTCCCCATGCCGATAATTGAGCAGGAAGTCAGCATGGATCGTTATATTGAAATTCCGCAAGAAATTCGTGAGATTTACAAACTCTGGCGGCCAACGCCCTTAATCCGTGCCATGCGATTGGAAAAAGCACTGAACACCCCAGCTCATATTTATTTCAAATATGAAGGGGTCTCCCCTTCCGGCAGCCATAAATCAAATACGGCAGTTGCCCAGGCTTATTACAACAAAATTGCCGGGACAAAAGCGATTACCACCGAAACAGGAGCAGGACAATGGGGTACCGCTCTCAGTATGGCCTGTCATTTCTTTGATATGGATCTGGAAGTATACATGGTTAAAGTCTCATACCATCAAAAGCCTGCCAGAAGATCAGTTATGGAAACTTATGGAGCCAGGGTTTTCTCAAGCCCCAGTAACCTGACTCAGTCGGGAAGATCGATTCTCGAAAAGGATCCGGAAAACCAGGGTTCTCTCGGAATTGCGATCTCTGAAGCAGTTGAAATTGCAGCCTTATCCGTGGGGCACAAAAAATACAGTCTTGGTTCTGTCTTGAATCATGTTCTACTCCATCAGACAGTAATTGGTGAAGAAGCCCTCAAACAAATGGATATGGCCAATGAATATCCGGATGTTGTCATCGGTTGTGTGGGCGGAGGATCAAATTTCGCTGGAATCGCATTTCCATTCCTGCGGGAAAACCTGAAGAATGGTCACAGAACGCGCTTGTTAGCTGTAGAGCCGAAAACCACTCCTTCATTAACGCGGGGCTTATATCGCTTTGATTATGGAGATACAGCCCAATTGGCTCCCATCGTAAAAATGTTTACTCTCGGACATGATTTTATGCCACCAGCCATCCACGCCGGAGGATTGCGCTACCATGGTGTTGCACCACAATTAAGCGCTTTATACGATGCCGGCTTAATTGAAGCAACAGCCATCGGGCAGTTGGAAGTCTTTGAAGCAGCCACGTTATTTGCCAAAACAGAAGGAATCATCCCCGCCCCGGAATCATCGCATGCGATCCGGGTGGCAATCGATGAGGCTATCCAGGCGAAGAATATGGGTGAGAAACGAGTTATATTATTTAACTTATCCGGTCATGGACACTTTGATCTGTCAGCCTACGATGCCTACAATAGCGGTAAATTAACAAATAATGACTATCCGGACTTTGCCATCGATGAGATTGAGTCCCATTTACCGCAGATAAATATTGCTGCATTTACATAAAGAAAATTCAAAAAGTAGCGTATCAATTCAATGATTCAGGACTCTGTTTTTTGGCAGGCACACGCACGCCAAAAAACAGAGCCCATCCTTTATTGATGTATTGTGACCGAGAAGCATGAACAAGAATCTTCTCGGCGTTTATTGATATTATCTGGCCACGGGAATCGTTAAGTGAAAAATTGTGCCTTTCCTGTATTCACTTTCAAACCAAATCTTTCCCCCCTGCATTTCCACCAAACTACGGGTGATGTTAAGTCCTAACCCGGTACCTGTGGACACCCGCACATCATCATCCTCAGAACGGAAAAATTTCTGAAAGATCATTTGTTGGTCTTTTTCGGAAATTCCAAACCCATTATCGCTGACCTGCAGATGGATAAAATTCCCAAAAGGATCCACTCCCCCATCTTCGTTTGATCTTTCTGCAATGATGGCAATCTCTCCATTCGTTGGTGTGTACTTGTGAGCATTGCTAACCAGATTGATCAGGATTTGTAATAATCTATTGGGATCCGCCCAGACGTCTGGTAGTCTCTCTTCTATAATCAGGTTAAGAATCTGTTGCTTCTCGTCCAGCTGCTTTTTCGTGGAACGAACCACTTCATTGACAATCTCATGCAGGTCCAAAGCTTTGGGTTCCATTCTCATGGATCCAGCTTCAATTTTTGTAAGATCATTCAAATCTGAAACCAGGGTGTTCATGCGGTCTGTATTATTTCGAATAGTGGTTAAGAAATTTCCCTGGGCTGGTGTTATCGCCCCGACCGCACCGGTGGCCAATAATTCTGTGTATCCTTTAATGGAGGTCATTGGGTTTTTCAATTCATGCGCAACCAGAGAAACAAAATCGCTTTTTGCCTGATTTGCTTCCTGAACCTGTGCATAAAGTTGGCTGTTAACAATCGCTATGGAAGCATGCTCACACAACCTCACCAGGAAGTTTAATTCATTCGGATCTAATTTTCGATCATCAAAATTTTCCAAAATCATCAGTGCAATTATTTTATCTTCGCGCCGAATTGGCAATAATATCTGTGAGGTTGCCAAGGGATGCAATTGATTCGAATCATTTACCTCAATCTGGACCGGGTCAATTCTTTCATTTCCTTTTTCTGTTACCCAGGAATTTAAATTTATTGTTTTCTCGTCTATTTTAATCAGTTGATCTTCACTGTAACCGGAAGATGCCATCCGGGTAAGTGTGGAGTCGGATATTAACCCAATCCATCCCGCGCCACAACCAGATTGCCTGATTGCCCAGGCCAGCGTAAGTTCCGTGGCTTTTTTCATATCCAGGCTGGCATTCAATTCGCGGTCGATTCTCTGCATGACAGATAACTCTTCTACACGTTTTGCTAATTCCTGGTCAGTACGACGGTATAAGCGGGCATTTTCCAATGCGATTGCTGCCTGCGCTGCCAGAGCAGAAATTATTTCCTGATCATTACTGGTAAAACCGGATTCATCCACGCGTTTCACCAACTCAATAAGCCCTAAGACCTGGTTCTTGGAAATCATGGGGATGATCATCACTGCACTTATCGGGATTCCATAATATTTTTTAATCTCATCCATCATTTGCTGGTCAGCAGAATTACTATTCACCAAAATCTGATTTTTATCCAGGTATGATTTCCCAATCAAACCAAAATCAAGTGGTACCCTCCGCTGATTACGTTCGTGTGATTTGTTTCCAATTACAGCCTCAAAGACAAATTGCTGGGTTTTTTCTTCAGCAATAATCAATCGTGCCTCTTCACAATTCACCATGTCGACTGAGTTTTGAAGGATGGTTCTGTAAACTTCCTCGATTTCCAATGTAGAGGTTAATTTTCGGGTTAAGTCATTTAAAATAGCCAGTTGTCTGGCATATTGTTCAGTTTCTTCCAGTAAGCGTGCTTTTTCAATCGCACCTGCTACCAGATCTGCAATGGACTGTGACAACCTTAATTGGGTTTGCGTAAAGTGTTTCCCCGCAGCTCTCTGAGCCATAATAATGCAACCATTCGTTAATGCTCCGGTATTTAATGGGACAATCATAGCGGTCTCTATCTTGG
>JAVEYK010000120.1:3717-6338 GCA_034003505.1 Anaerolineaceae bacterium
ATGGACTGTGACAACCTTAATTGGGTTTGCGTAAAGTGTTTCCCCGCAGCTCTCTGAGCCATAATAATGCAACCATTCGTTAATGCTCCGGTATTTAATGGGACAATCATAGCGGTCTCTATCTTGGAATTAATAATGGGGAAATTCTCTTTTTTACAATCTTCAGCAAAATTATTCAGGATCAGGCCCACACCGCTTTCGATTACTCGTGCTTCTATTGATTGATTCTGGGTGACCAATTTGTTTTCTTGTTGCGTAATTCGTTCATCCAGTTCAACTAAAAAAACATACCTTAACCTGTTCGTTTGATGATCTTTTAAGACAATGGAAAAATCATCCACTGGAATCACCTGTGTGGTTTGGGCATAAATGAGTTCGTAAATGTCATCCAATAGCAGCGTGTAATTTACACCTTGCACTATTCGGGTCAAAACCTCTATATCACTGAGACGTTGTTCCATATCCTTTTGATGATGCATGCTTTTTATGAAATTTGAAAATTGATCCTGTAATGGATTGATTTTGGATATGAAATTCTCAAATTCATCTGGTTTTGGATTCTCAATCGCAATGGCAAGCCATCCTTCTAAATGAGATTCAGGAATAATTGGAATGATCAGATCAGCACCTAATAATTCCAATTTTTCTCTTTCAACGAATAACTCCGCGATTAGACTTTCAAAATCATTAATGATGAGTGGCGTTTTCGTTTTAACCAAATAGTGAACCAATGCAGAATCAGAAGAAAAATGCAAATCGCTCGTTTTTCCAGAGCGAAATTCAAATGTTCGATAATGGTTTTGAGAAGCTTCGAAAACAAAATGATGATATTGCTTTACTTTTGGAAGATTTATAATCTTCATGCGTAATTCTTCAACAACCTCTTCGAGCTTCCCGTGTGGAGCATAGCTGTTTTTTCCGATCCAGGATATGGTATTTCCATCGTTTTGGGAAGGCGTATCACGGACAGAACCAGTTGGTTCAAGTTTTTCCGCTATCAAAAACACAAAAACAATCGCGAGAAGCAAGAGGATTAATCCAACATACAGTGGCGGATTCAGAAAATTCTGTGCTGAGGAACGATTGATCCAACTTGCAATCAAAATGATTAAGCCAACACTGCCATACAGCAACAAAATTCCATTTATTCCTTTTGAATTAGAAAGACCAGTACTTTTCTCGGTCCCCATTTCTTCTAATTTGATTACACCCCCAATACAGATCGGGTACAGTGCAATGGGTAAAAATATCCAGGGTGTGATCGGAGAACCTGGTTGAAAAGCCTTTTGAAAAAGCAAAACATTTACTGGCAGCCAACTCAAGATGAACCCGATAGCTGTTACAGCATCATGGTGTTCCCCACCTGCCTTTCTATTTTTCAGGACAAGAATCAAACCGGATAGGAGGGCCAATCCTAGAATTAATCCTGACCATGCCATAATCACACCATCAGGAATCACCGGGGTTGCCTGCTCAGAAGAGATGCTCAATATCACATAGCCAATCACAATAAAACCAGACAGGATCAGGAAGAGTTTTTTTATTTGTTGAGTAAGAGTTCTATTCATCAATTTGGAAAGAAAATGGAATAAGAATGAGATCGAAATCATAAGAACGGAAAGTAACCAGATCTGCTTGATAAAATTGGTTGGGAATGTTGAATAATACGAGGTACTGATGAAAACGGCAGTCAAACCAAAAATTATTGGAAAACTCCTAATTTGTTGCCGCTTCTGGTCAAATAAAAAAAATACGATTGCAGTAAATAAAAAAATCCATCCAAGCAATTGTGGCAGTGTGAAATAATAGAATTGGGCATACTCTCTAAAATCTCCAACAGGTTGGAGCATAGTTCCGTCACTCTTCGGAAAGGAAAAAAACGATATCAATAAAACGATGAACACCACCAATAAAAATAAAACCCTTAACATGAATTTCCATTGTTTGTCAGGAATTATCGTATTCATATCAACCATCTTTCATTAAGGATTTTTGTGTTTTTTATTCTTTCTTTTAATTTGAGAAATTTCAAGTTCAACCGGGATGTATTGATCACTGAGCATTTTTAACAAAATTCGAACACGATCTGTGCCTTCCAATCTCATATCGAAAATGCCTTCATACCCTTCAAATAACCCAAACTCTATGGATATAGGTGTCCCACTATTCAATTCCTCTTTAATCTCAATCAGAGAGTCTTTCGAATCCCCAATTTTTTCCATGATGTTATTGATCAACAAATCTGGAACAATGGATGGCTCTCCACCAAACGAGATGATCCCTTTGGAATGCGGCATCCATTTTATGGCAGATGATCCGACCATTTCAGGCTCCGTCCTGATAAAAAGGTATCCAGGAAAATAGGATCTGATCTTTCTGGCGCGCGGATTGACCGGGTTTACCTTAATTTTTGGGTAGAAGACCTCGATACCCAGGGATTCAATTTGTTTGAATAAAAGTTGTTCTTTATTTGGGTGACTTTGAATAACATACCAGAATAATGACATGTAAATGAAACCGCCGATTCGCTAATTTTCTTGCAAATTAAATTATACATGAATAGAAGACCCCTCCTGGTAGATTATAGTGAATTGCATACCATTTAGAAAGTTATTTGTTTA
>JAVEYK010000121.1:0-6320 GCA_034003505.1 Anaerolineaceae bacterium
CATTCTCCTGAATGGGTAGGACTGGTCATGGCCACAGTGGTCACCATGACGTTTAATTTCATCACCAGCAAATTCGTGGTATTCCGACTACCTGTTGTTCGTCAATAACGTTTTAATCCCGAACGAGTGCAATGCGTGCCTGTAAATAAGGGCTGAAGTAACCAAAATAGCGTTCCTGCAACGCAGGGATCTGCCAGTCTTTTCCGGTCACCTGACCGCGGCAGGTGTCCGCTCCACAACCACAGGGGAATTCATCGAAGTGGTTGTCTTCACTCATCGCGTAATCAAAGCACAGTTCTTCCCCGACTGCAACCGCCCGCATGGACACCAACGATATCGGCGAATTAAAACCGGCATTGGGATGGCAGGAGTGATTGAAATAGTCGGCTGGGTCACCTTCCACCAGCGGCACCTGAAAGAGATGATCCCAAATCTGCAAGCCATGCGACTTGTAAAATGGGGATAATTGTTCATATTCTTCGTAACCAACCACACGTCCCCCCCACATGGCCAGCAACTCATCTTTCATAATGGGTTGGGTGGCAAAAAGTCCGTAACTCCCCTTTTGTGGGAATGACCGCATTTCGATTTTTGGATTGAGATAGGAATGCTGTTGCTCTGCCATATCCTGGTTTACCTTTCCTGTTCTGAGATACTAAAATTTTTCGTTGATTATAATGCAAACCAGAGCATCCCGGCGCAGAATGAGATCTGGCGGGTCTGGACTGACAAGCCGGCCTTTTCCATCATTGCGATGTCACGATCCAGAATCCAATAATATTCCTCATCCCAGGTATCAGCGTACTGACTGGCAATTTGCTGCATAACTGACGCGCTGGGGAACATCAGGTCACCGATCAGGATGCGGCCACCAGGTTGAAGATGATTGTCCTTGAAACGCAAGAGCTGCCTGATTTTTTCCTGGATTGGGAAGTGGTGAAAAACATAAGCAGAGACGATCACATCGTAGGTGTTCGGGAAACTCGCTGGAAGCGGATCACGTACATCTGACACCTCGAACGGGATCGTAGGGAATTTCAAGCTGGCTTTAACAATCATGCGTGGTGCAAAATCAGTTCCCCAGACCTGGCAGCCAAATGGTAAAAATACGCCTGCCAGGTTGCCGGTACCGCAACCAAGATCGAGGACTTTTTCATTTGGTTTGGGCTGAGCAGCTTCCAGGATGCTTTTCAATAAGTCTGCATAGCCACTAAACGGGAACCCGGCTTCGGCTGCCACATCCTGATCATAATTCTCCGCCCAGGGATCAAATTCTTCCGGTAGAAATTCCATTCACCAGTCTCTTTCTCCTAATTTTTTGATCATACACGGTTGGTAGACCTTATTGAAATGATGATTTATTCAAACAGCCTTTAAAGCCTAACAATATTTCTGATTGTAAACCAAAAACTTAGTTTGATGATCTGGTTTTATCCCCTCTTTCCACTGAAAAATCTTTTTTTAAACCAATTCACATTTTACATACGTCTTTTGTGTGGTTTTACACATAATCCGATTGTAATATGTGTGTAGAATCACGTTTCACGCTTGCATTATGAGATACAATAATTATGAATTCTGAAATATCGTTCTTGTAAAACAGAGGGAGAGATTAATGAACAGAGACGCTCTGGAATATTTAATGAAATGGAAGGAATCAAAATTCCGTAAACCGCTGATCATAAAAGGAGCCCGTCAGGTGGGGAAGACATGGTTGATGAGAAAGTTCGGGGAAAATTATTATTCATCAGTTGCCTACATTAATTTTGAAAATAATGATCGCATGAAACAATTATTTGACAAGGATTATGATATCGATCGATTAATTTTCGGCTTACAAATTGAATCAAACACTCAGATTGATGAAAACACTCTCGTTATTTTTGATGAAATTCAGGAAGTTCCAAAAGCACTGACCTCACTTAAATACTTCAAAGAGAATGCCCCCCAATACCATGTGCTGGCTGCGGGGAGTGCACTGGGTGTCGGATTACACGAAGGTTTTTCGTTCCCGGTAGGTAAAGTTGATTTTTTAAATCTCTACCCAATGACATTTTTAGAATTTCTGCAAGCGAGTGAAAACAATCAGCTTGTTGATCTGATTAAAAGCAGAGATTTTGATTTGATGACAGTTTTTAAAGATAAAATAATCGACCTGCTAAAACATTATTACTTTATTGGCGGGATGCCGGAAGCCGTCTTTGTTTATCAGGAAACCTATGATTTAAACCAGGTCCGCGATGTTCATCGTCGTTTAATTGATGGTTATGAACAGGATTTTTCAAAACACGTCCCCAATCTTTTGTTACCGCGTGTGCGCATGGCCTGGCAGTCAATTCCAGCGCAATTGTCCAGAGAAAACCGAAAATTTGTTTATGGATTGGTTAAAGAAGGCGCCAGAGCGAGAGAATATGAAATTGCTTTGCAGTGGCTTTTTGATATGAATGTAGCGGCGAAGGTTGTTCGCATTACCAAGCCAGACATTCCATTAAATGCCTATCAGGATCCAAATTCATTCAAAATTTTCATGAATGATGTAGGTTTGCTGAGCACCTTGAGCAACCTGGATATGAAAAGGTTACTGGAGGGAAATCAAATTTTTGAAGAATTTAAAGGCGCACTTACTGAACAATTTGTATTTCAGGAAATTCGATCCCTGGATAACCTGACTCCTCATTATTGGTCAGCCGATAGAAGTTCGGCTGAAGTAGATTTTGTTATTGAATATGAAGGAAAAATTGTTCCGATTGAAGTAAAAGCAACCAATAATTTACGGGGGAAGAGCCTGAAAAGTTATTTCGATCGTTATCATCCTGAAAAATCCATCCGAACATCCCTGGCTGATTTTCGTGATGAAGGATGGCTAATCAATATTCCTCTGTATGCATTGAGTCAATTTTTAGATATAACTTTCGCACCAGATTGAAAATTATCCTAAGTTTTCTCTTCTCGCTTTATTAAGATTGCAATGGTAAGATCAAGGCATCTTATTCAGGAATGGTTTCATTGAAAAATCAGAAAAAAGTTTTAACAACCGTTTATTTCTTAACCTTCATTGCTTTAGGGTTGGTTGCAGGTGCGCTTGGCCCTTCGATCCCTTCTTTTGCAAAAAACACTGCCACTGAGTTAAGTAAAATCAGTTCGATGTTCATTTTCAGTGCTTTTGGATATGTGATGGGTTCTTATCTGGCTGGCATTTTGTTCCACAAATTTCCGGGAAATAAGGTTCTGGCGGGCGTTCTGGTATGTATGTCCACTGGGATCGCGTTGCTGCCGATTGTCCATTCTTTATGGATCCTGGTTGCTCTAATTTTTCTGGTGGGGATGGCTCAATCGAATCTGGATGTTGGTGAAAATGCCTTAATCGTCTGGCTGCATGGCAGCAAAGTCGCGCCTTATATGAACGGTCTGCACTTTTTCTTTGGGATAGGTTCATTCATTGCTCCATTAATCATCGCCCAGTCTTTGAAAGGGACACAGACGATTAACCTGGCATTCTGGATTTTTGCGATCCTGATCCTGCTGCCGATCCCTTTTTTATTGAGGTTGGACTCTCCCAAAAACCCGGATCATGTGCAACCCTCCCATGATACCCCGACCCGACCGAAAGCATCCAGAGCCACGGTTGTTTTATTGATCATTTTCTTCCTGTTCTTTTCCGGAGGAGAAATCACATTCTCAAACTGGATTTATACCCACAGCCTGAAAACCGGCTTTGCCAGTGTGGAATCAGCAGCTTATTTAACCTCGACCTTTTGGGGTACTTTTATGCTTGGGCGACTGTTGGGGGTTGTAGTTTCACGCTACCTCAGTAACCGTCTCATCATCTGGGTTGATCTGCTGGGTGGGATAACCAGTTTGGTCATCATGCTTATTTTTCCTCATTCTGCCGCGGTATTATGGGTATTCAGCGGATTTTTTGGACTGTTTGTTGCCACCGGTTTCCCGACCGGGATGAACCTGGCAGGGGAATTAAATGCGGTTACAGCCCGGATCACCAGTCTGATTTTCACCGCTTCCAGTGTGTCAGTCATGATCTCTCCCTGGATCGTGGGGCAATTTATTGAGCGCCCGAACAATCAGGCGTTAATCTGGGTGGTGTTGATCAATATCAGTCTGGCGGCAGTAGCCATGCAGGCTGTTCAATTTTCCACCCGACGCGATACTCAGGCAGCGCTCCAGCCCAAAGAAATTCTACCGCGTTCAGGTTCAACCGATTGAATTGACACGGTCACCACCTGACCCACTTCCAGGGTCTCGCCTCGCGGGATCTGGCTGCGATGCAATAAGCCATCCTGCTTGACGCCGATATCAATGAATGCACCAAAATCAACCACATTGCGAACGGTGCCCTTCAACTGCATCCCGACCTTGAGATCACTCATGGAGAGCACATCGGTACGCAAAATCGGCAGCGGCAGGTCTTCGCGTGGATCGCGACCGGGGCGCACCAGCTGATCAAAAATATCCTCCAGAGTTGGTTCACCTGTCTTTAGTTCGGCGGCGAGTTCGGGAATGGGCACCTGACGTCTGAGCAACTCCAGGGCATGTTTGCGCTCTTCAAGCGGCGTTTTCAGGTTGATTTTAGCCTTTTTCAGCACCTCTTTGGCAATTGGATAGCTTTCCGGGTGAATGGCGGAGGCATCCAGCGGTTCTTTACCAGCGCGGATGCGCAGGAACCCCGCCGACTGCTCGAAGGCTTTCGGCCCCATGCCGGGAACTTTGCGGATTTCCGCCCGGCTCGTGAAAGTGCCATGTTCATCCCGATGCGCCACAATCCGCTCGGATAGCTTTGGCCCGATGCCGGAAATATAAGCCAGCAAAGCTGGTGAGGCTGTGTTCAGGTCAACCCCCACCCGATTGACCACATCCTCCACCACACCGGTCAGGGTTTTGGAGAGCTCACCCTGATCGACATCATGCTGGTACATCCCCACGCCAATGGATTTCGGATCAATCTTAACCAGTTCCGCCATCGGGTCCTGTACACGGCGGGCGATCGAAACAGCCCCGCGCATGGATACATCCAGATCAGGCATTTCAGCGCGCGCCAGCGGGCTGGCGCTGTAAACAGATGCGCCGGCTTCATTGGTCATCATAAAACTGACACCACCCTTCTCGCGCGTCAATTCCGCGACCAATTGTTCACTCTCGCGCGAAGCGGTCCCGTTGCCGATCGAAATTAAAGAAACCTGGTGCTTTTCCACCAGATGCTGGAGGATTTTCAGAGATTCCTGTTTGTGGTTTTGAGGTGGATGCGGGTAAATGGTTACCGTGTCGAGAACCTTTCCGGTTGTATCCACTACGGCTACTTTGCAGCCGGTGCGGAAACCAGGGTCAAGCCCCAGCACCACATGATTGGCTAAGGGCGGCTGACTGAGCAAGCCTTTGATATTGGTGGAAAAGACTGTGATGGCATGCGCCTCAGCCACCTCACTTAACGCCCGGCGCACATCCCTTTCGATGGCTGGCAGCAATAATCGTTCAGCTGCATCCTGGATAGCCTCGCGCATTTGATCGTTCAGGAGTGATTTGGGATTGGGACGGAAGTAGCTGAAGATAACATTCTCCCAGTCACGCTGTTCCAATAATATACCTACACGCAAGACCTTTTCCTTCTCCCCGCGATTGATGGCCAGGGTCTGGTGCGGCCGAATGCGATCCACCCGGTATTCAAAACTGTAATACGTTTCATACACCCGTTTCTCATCGGGAGCATTTTCAATCTTATGACATTGCAGCATCCCCCACTGCAGGGCTTTCTCGCGGGTGCGTGCACGCACCTCGCTGTGCTCACTGATCATCTCCGCCACGATATCTCTGGCACCCTGCCAGGCCTCGTCACTATTGGGCACAGCTTCGCTCAGGAATGGTTTGGCAATATCTTCCAGGCTGGTTTTGGTGAGCGGTTGTTTGAGGATCCACTCCGCCAGACCTTCCAGCCCTTTTTCGCGGGCGATCATGGCGCGCGTACGGCGTTTGGGTTTATAGGGCAGGTAAATATCCTCCAGTTCTGTCAGAGTTTGTGCGCTGCTAATTTTTGCTGATAATTCTGGGGTTAGCTTGCCTTGTTCTTCAATGGTTTTCAGAATGGTCACACGCCGATCATCCATGGCACGTAAGCGTTCGATTCCGGATTCTATCTTCCGCAACTGATCTTCATCCAGGCTGCCGGTGCGTTCTTTGCGATAACGGGCGATGAAAGGAATGGTATTGCCTTCATCCAGCATTTCAATCACGGATTGAACCTGCCTGGATTGAATTTCAATTTGTCTGGCTAAAATATCAGCGTATGTCATTTTGTACTCTCCATTTTGATT
>JAVEYK010000122.1:0-6300 GCA_034003505.1 Anaerolineaceae bacterium
GGGCTTGATCTATTGGTTTATTTACCTGCGCAAGCGTGAATAGCCATATGGAATTCAAGGCAAATATTCTACCGCTGATCCCCTACCCACAAGAAGTCCGGTTTTTATCCGGTGTCTTTGTGTGGTCACATCAGTTAACCATCGATTCCAGAATTTCACCTGCTGAAATCCAATTGTTTCTGGATTCAATACCAGCTCAGTTGCGACCACAACTTCAGGAAGGACCTGAAAATTCCTGCGTCAGCTTTCATCGTGACCCCACTTTTAGAAAAGAAGCGTATGAACTCAAGATCCTGCCGCAGCAGCGTATCGAAATTGTGGCAGCTGATAGCACAGGCCTGTTTTACGCTTTACAAACACTCCGCCAATTAATCCTGGCAGATGATCAGCCCGGGGTCCACTCGGTTTCGTTAGCCTGTGTTCATATTCTGGATGAACCACGATTTGCCTGGCGCGGATTTATGTTGGATGAAGCCCGCCACTTCCAGGGTATGCAGACCGTCAAAGATTTGCTGGATTGGATGGCCTATCTGAAACTGAACACCTTTCACTGGCACCTGAGTGATGATCAGGGCTGGCGGATGGAGATCAAGCAATACCCGCGCCTGATTGAGATCGCTGCCAACCGACCAGCCAGCCAGGTCAGTGGCTTTCTCGGGAAAAAGCTGAATCAGACCCCACATTCCGGTTATTATACGCAAGATGAAATCCAGGATATCATCCACTATGCTGCCGCCAGACACATCCAGATCGTCCCGGAAATTGAAATGCCCGGTCATGCGCTGGCAGCGCTGGCAGCCTATCCCGAATTAGGTTGCCGTACTGGTCCTTACCAGGTTTCTCCTCATTGGGGTATTCATGCGGACATCCTGTGTGGCGGCAAACCCGGTACCACCACTTTTTTGCTAAATGTGCTGGATGAGGTGGTGGATCTTTTCCCTGGGGGTTATATTCATACCGGTGGGGATGAAGCCCCAAAAAAACGCTGGCGTAACTGCCCGGATTGTCAAAAATTGGCCAGAGAAAATGGTCTTACAAAAATTAATCAGCTGCAAACGATTCTCACCAACCGCGTCAGCCAATTTCTGAACGCTCGTGGTCGCATATTAATCGGTTGGAATGAGATGCTGGCAGACAACCTCGATCCGGATGCCGTCGTTCAGTATTGGGTGGGGAAAGAAAAAACCCTTGTACAGCATATCCGCTCCGGGCGTAAAGCCATCCTCTCCAATTTTGCAGCCTATTACCTGGATCACAGCTACGCGCATAGCCCGCTGGATAAAGTATACCAATACGAGCCCGTCTTTGACCGCCTGGAACCAGAATATCACAAAAATATTCTGGGGATCGAAACACCACTCTGGACTGAATTCATCCCCTCGCGGCAGCGGCTGGACTGGCAGGTTTTCCCGCGTTTGTTTGCCGTAGCTGAAACCGCCTGGTTGGAACCACACAAAAAGGACCTCACCAGTTTCCACCAGCGCTTAACTTCACTTTTAAATCAATTAAATGCTGATCATATTGGCTATGCGCTGTTAATAGACGCTAATCCGTCCTGGTTCAAACAACTGTCAGGACCTGTTACGCTCTTACAGTCGGGTCAAGGTACACAATAAAAACAAACTGAAAGGGTACTATGAGTCTAATTTCCGAAATTTATGAACAACCAGCACGTTTAGAAAAATTGATTGAGGATCAATATCCAACCATAAAAGCCTTAGCGCTGGCTATTAAAAAAAGAGAGATCTCCATGATCTTACTCGCTGCCCGCGGGACATCCGCGAATGCCTGTCGTTATGCTAATTATTTGTTTGGAAACCGCAATCAATTGCCGGTAGCATTGGCCGCCCCTTCTTTATACACCAGCTATCAAACACCTCCCATCATTAAGAATACGCTGGTGATTGGTATTTCTCAATCTGGCCAATCCCCGGATATCGTCAGCGTTCTCAACGACGCCAGAAAACAAAATTGCCTGAGCCTGGCCATTACCAACAATCCCGATTCGCCCCTGGCAAATGCTGCCGATTTTGTGATGAACCTTCAAACTGGACCAGAGCGTGCTGTGGCAGCTACGAAAACATATACAGCAGAATTAATGGTTCTGGCACTGCTTTCAACAGCATTGAATGATGATCTGCAAGGCAGAAGTGAATTGGCACTTGTACCGCAATCGGTGGAACAGGTATTAAAACTGGATGACTATATCGCAAATGCAGACAAACGCTATCGATATATGCAGCAGTGTGTTGTTTTGGGACGTGGATATAACTATTGCACTGCGCATGAATGGGCTTTAAAGATGAAGGAACTCACTTATGTCAGTGCAGAAGCTTATTCCTCAGCAGATTTCATGCACGGACCAATTGCCATTATCCATGGAGGTTTCCCCGTCATGGCGGTCGTGCCACAGGGCAAGACCTATCCAAGCATGTTCGAAACAATATCAAAATTAAAGAACCAGCTCAAAGCCGAAATGATCATCATTTCAAATGTGAAAGAAGCACTGAACCTGGCTGAAATCCCTATTGAAATTCCTGCTCAAATCCCGGAATGGTTATCCCCGATCCCTGCCATCATAGCCGGGCAGTTGTTTTCCTACCACCTTACCCAAATCAAAGGCAATGACCCCGAAAATCCCCGTACGATTATGAAGGTGACAGAGACAAATTAGTCGCTGGATCACCATCATTCAGATGAGCTGACTCTACACTTTGCCGGGATAAGGAGCAGGTATTTTTCCCACGCTCACTTATCCCGATTGACATTCCAGACAGTCGCAAGGGGATAGATGGCAGCCAGGGCGATGATTAAGGAAATGACGAATCCAATCCCTGCAAATACCATTAGAGCCGGCACTGCCAGGGCGATTATTCCCAGTGCAACGGTCAGAGCAAAACCCACCAGAGCCACGATAAAAATAGTGAGAGCAACTTTTTTAGCCTTCTTCATGGACGATCGCCGTGCACCACTCATCTGACCACTCTGGCCATTCACCAGAATGGATTGCGGTTTGTTCTCATCGTCCAGATAAAAACTGGTCCACATGGGTAATAAGAACAGAGTCCAGTTCTGGTTTTTGAATTCCGGTTTCCAGTTGAATTCACGGATTTGATCTGCGCCACAAGCCTGGCGAGCCTCCTCGGTTGCTTGTTCCTGAAAGCGCGGCAGTGCATCCGGCCAGGCGTCATCTTTATCCCGACTGGGAATGCAAACCAGAGGAGAAAGTGGTGAAGCATCCTCAAACAATTTTTCTGTGGCAGCCGGATCAGCATTTTTTAATTCGAAATTTCCCAGTGCTGACATCAAAGGGCGATGTTCCTCAAGAGCTGGTGCTGCTATGTTTTGATAGCTTCGAGTCAGACGTCCCAACCTCGGCTCCCAGCGGGTACGCGTCTCGATCACTTCCTGGGTTTGCCAACCAGCAGCGTTATATTTTTCCTGATGGCTCTTGACCTGGTAATAATAGCCACATTCTGCCTGCCAACTACCTGATACCTGCCCATCCACCAGCCATAGGGGTAAATAGATTTTCCGTAATCGGTGTTGCAGGTTTGCCAGGTTGAGATCATCCGGAGCAAAGGGGATATTTTTTACAAATCCCTGGATTTTTTCAATCATTGATGCTTGGGGATAGCTGAACGGCAGGTATAGTTCCGGCGGTTTGATAAAATCCACCAGCATACTGAGATCGGATCCCTGATAATGCTGCAATGGCGACGCATGACAATGCGGGCATTCCTGCGGGATTTTGCCAACACGGCCCAGAAAGCGCCAGTTGCAATGCTGGCAGATCACAAATGCGGTTTCTCCATCCCAACCCAGGGTTGCCAGACTTACCGGATTTGGAGATACATTTTCGATTTGGTCTGTCATGATTTGCCCTCCTTATCCGCATTAACCAGGATGACCCCAGAAATGACCAACCCGATCACCAGAAGAACAACCCCCACCAACCCGATCAGGAAACCATCCCCAGAAGAAGCGCTGATCAACAAACCCACCAATCCAGCCAGAGCACCTGGAGCAAGAATCAGAGCAATCACCAGCCAGATCTTCTTCCAATTTACCGGACGCTGCCCGGAGATCTCCCCCGTTTGCCCATTGACAATCGCATGATAATTTTTGTCATTGAACTGGTAAGCAGCCAGGTAGACCGGCAATAGCAGATAGCGCCAGCTTTCGTCAGAAAAATCGAGTTTCATGCTGAAGTTGCGTACCAGTGACGTACTGGCCTGACCCATACAGGCAGCTTTTGTCTTCTCACGCATCTCCCCCCGAGCCACTTCCCAGGCGGGTTCCAGTGGGCGGTCATAACCTTTCGCCTGCATACCAGCCAGAAACACCGGCGTATAAGCCACAATGGCGGAGAGGTCAAAATAATCGATATTTCCGAGATGTCTGGCGCTTACCCGCTGGGTGCCTGCCACCAGCAAATCATCAATATCCAGAGTGACATTTCCTGATTCCCAACGCCAGACCACCTTCGTCCTGGTTTTCCAGGACTTTGAGCTGGAATCATAATAACGTTCACTGACCCGGTGCCCGACTTCCGCCTGCCAGGATGCATTGGTGACCGCGTGGAAGGTCCAGTACGGCAGGTAAATAGCGGTGAAGGTATCCATGGCCGCAAAATTCTTAAGCTCCCTGGGCACCATCCAGCTTTTGCCCAACCATTCTCGGGCAATCTGGTTGCATTTTTGGGCATCAATTTTGAAGGGGATCAAAAATTTAGGGCGCAGTTGATCCTGACTGGCAGTAGATTGCACCACTTTGTTGGAGCCGCAGAATGCGCAGGTGGCGGCCATGCTTTCAGCTGGGATGGCGATCTCAGCCCCACAACTCAGACACTTGAGGTCTTTACGATCATCACCCCAGCCGTGTGCAGCCCTGGCCAGATTGTCCAGACTGAATTCGAGTTGTTCAGCCTGTGTGCCAACGATTTTTGCCTGAACTTGTTCCTGATAACCACAATGTTCACAAGCCAGTCCGGCCTGCCCAATCGAATAGGCTGTCACCGCTCCACAATTGGGACACTTGAATTCTAAATTTTCTTCTTTCGGTTTTTGCTGTACGGGTGCATACACTTCAAACCCCGGTAGACGGGACTTCACGGGGACATAATTGGGCGGGGGAAATTTATCCATCATGCAATCGTCTCTCCTTCTTTGATGGTTAGATGTTCTGGTTTCCAATCATATTTTCTCATATTTTTTGGATTTATACATATTCCATTCTGAATGGATGGAATGGAGCGACCTGGAATTTGCCCTCATGCACCCGGGTGGATGCATCTCCTGGTGTACCCTCTGCAGTTTGCTGCCCACCCTACGCCCCAGGTAGATGCATCTGCTGACATTTCAATCCGGGATGTGCTGCCCACCCTACGCCCAGGTAGATGCACCTGCTGACATTTCAATCCGGGATGTGCTGCCCACCCTACGCCCCAGGTAGATGCATCTGCTGACATTTCAATCCGGGATGTGCTGCCCACCCTACGCCCCAGGTAGATGCATCTGCTGACATTTCAATCCGGGATGTGCTGCCCACCCTACGCCCCAGGTTAAAACCTGGGTCTATCACATGCAAACCGAATGAATTCGGTTGATCGTTTAACATGTGAACCTGTTTCAATAGGTTTGATCTGATAATATGTGGTTTTAACCACAGGTCTCATTCGCCAATAGCTGTCATTTGTTGTCGTACCCAGGTTAACGCATCATCTGGTGTACCAATTCGCGATCCACTCCTTAAGGTAACCTCGGGGTCATCCAGGAAATGTTTTGTATTTAAAGTGACTAAAAAATCAACCTGGGTTTTCACCGCAGATACTAAAATAGGCACATCGGCTAGATGCTTTATCCAATTTAGATGTTCATGTACTTCTTCTCTGGATGGGTCTTTTTGGATGGTCAAGTTGGTTTCCCGAATAAATTCTCTCATCAAGGGAAGAATTTTCGGGATATTTTTTGCGATATTCCTTTCAACTTCAACAATCACTTGTTCTGAAACTGAAATCTCTATTCTCCGATCTTCTGCCAGTAATAAGAGCACTCGTGCCGCCCCTCTTTCAGAAATAATCCCTGCGATGAGTGCACTGCTATCAAAGAACAAATTAATCGGCAGCATAATGATCCCGGTAGTAATGTTCACGTTCGAGATCCAGAGAATCTAATAACTCTTCCAGTGAGGTATTTCCATCTTTTACCATTTCTGCAATCTGATGACCCAAACGATTCACATGTGATACTCTGGGTGTGAGCATGAACGCACCATCTCCCAGATCGATCAATGTATAAA
>JAVEYK010000123.1:0-6224 GCA_034003505.1 Anaerolineaceae bacterium
ACTTTTTATGGGTTCCAATTTCTCAATGATTGAGCGTAAAAACTCTTCTATCTCACCAATTGTCTTTTGTTGTTTTTCTTTTTCCATTCCTTAATTGTATTGTATTTTGATTTAGTTGGAACAGATGGGATAAACCATTACCCCTACCTTTTGCCTCGTGATCCGGGGTAAGGACAAGCCATTACCCCTACCATCCCCCCGGTGATCATCGCCTTTCGCCCTCAGCCTTTCCCCTCCATCAATTTCCGCAAAGACTCCCCATACGGTACCCTGGCAATCCCAAACTCCGTGATTATCCCGGTGATGTACTTTGCATCGGTCACATCAAAAGCCGGGTTGAAGAATCTGACTCCTTCCACAGGTGCCATGGGTTGCGTGTACCACTTCTTATAAATCTCCTGCGGATCACGCTGCTCGATCTCGATACCTGCCCCATCCGGTGTATTCAGATCAATGGTCGAGGTGGGGGCACAGACGTAAAACGGAATCCCGAATTCCTGCGCCAGAATGGCCACCCCGGCGGTACCGATTTTGTTGGCGGTGTCGCCATTGGCAGCCACGCGGTCGCAACCCACAAACACTGCCTGAATCCAACCCTTTTTCATCACGCTGGCAGCCATGTTGTCACAGATCAGAGTCACATCAATTCCAGCCGCTGCCAGTTCAAAAGTGGTCAGACGTGCACCCTGCAAAAGCGGTCGGGTCTCATCGGCATAGACTTTCAGGTTATAACCCCGCTCCTGCCCCAGGTAGATGGCGGACGTGGCAGTGCCATATTTGGCAGTCGCCAGTGCGCCGGCGTTACAATGCGTCAGCACGCCATCGCCCGGTTGCAGCAGCGTAAGGGCAAACTCCCCGATGGCTTTGTTGGTGCGAATGTCCTCGGCTTTGATCTCCTCCGCCTGCACTCGTAATGCCGCCATGATTTCTTCGTTGGGTTTATCCCTTTGTGCCAGCAAACAAGCTTCCATCTTTTCCAATGCCCAGAATAAATTCACAGCGGTTGGGCGGGAACCAGCCAGGTATTCTTTAACCGCTATGAAACCCTCAAATATTGTCTCAAAATCTTCTGCAGAGGAATTTTTGACCCCCAGATACGCCCCATAGGCCGCAGTGATGCCTATGGCTGGAGCTCCACGGACGCGCAATTCGCGAATCGCTTCGCGGATCTCCGGCTGAGTGCTCAGGTGCAGGTACTTAATCTCATTCGGCAGCAGGGTCTGATCCAGCAACACGACCGCGTCGTTTTCGTCATCCAGATACACTGTTTCCAGATCAAATTTCTTGGGTTCCATCATCATCCTCCACGGATTCACTTGCCTAGTTTAGAGTAATTATAGATGAAAATGGAGGAGATTTCAGGTTCTTATCTGAAAGCATGCCTGCAACGTGGTTATCTTCAAATCCATCAATTGTGGTTGCACGATATGATTGCGTATTTTCACGCAACGTTATAAAATACAATCAGGTTTTGTATGGATAATGATCTCACCTCAATTCAGGAAGCTCGTGAACTGGTAACCAACGCTTATGCCGCCTGGCAAAGCTGGAGTCATGCCACGCAGGCAGATGTTGACCGCGTTTGTGAAGCCATGGCAAAAGCTGGCGAACAGGCTGCCGAACGTCTGGGTCAATTGGCGCATGACGAGACCGGATATGGGCATCCCCAGCATAAAAAATTGAAGAATATCACCGGCTCCAAATTGGTGTGGGAAAGTATCCGCGCCGAAAAAACAGTCGGGGTGATCAATCAAGATGCGCAGAAAAGGGTCACCGAAATTGCCTGGCCGATTGGGGTCATCGCTGCCCTGGTGCCCTCCACGAATCCCACCTCAACCACGCTTTACAAAGCTTTGATTGCCATCAAAGCTCGCGATGCGATTGTGTTTGCCCCGCATCCTTCCGCTGCGCGCTGCACGTACGAAACAGCGAAAGTCATGGCAGAAGCAGCCGAGAAAGCGGGCGCTCCTAAAGGTTTGATCGCCTGCATGCAGCATATCAGCCTGGAGGGGACACAAGCCCTGATGACCCACAAGCGCACAGCTCTGATCCTGGCGACTGGCGGCACCCCGATGGTGCGGGCAGCACATTCCACCGGCAAGCCAGCCTATGGCGTTGGTCCGGGAAATGTACCGGTCTATGTAGACCGCTCGGCATACGTCGCCAAAGCCGCACGTTATATCGTTGCCAGCAAGGCCTTTGATTGTTCCACCATTTGCGCTACGGAACAGGCGGTGGTTGCCGACCGACCCATTGCTGCGGAGTTAGCAGCCCTGATGCACGCCGAGGGTGCTTTCTTTTGTGATGCCCACCAGACCAACTTGTTGCGGAAAACCGTTTTTCTGCCAAATGGTGCGATGAACACTGCGGTGGTAGGCAAGCCCGCCCCCTATGTGGCTGCCTACGCTGGTTTCGATGTCCCTTCCGGTACAAGAATTCTGGTAACCCCGCTCACCAAAGTCGGCAGGGAGGAACCGCTCTCGCATGAGAAATTAACCACCGTGCTGGCCTGGTACGAAGCCGATGGCTGGGAGAAAGGTTGTGAAACCTCAATCAGTCTGATTGAGACAGGCGGCAGAGGGCATACCCAGATTATCTATGCGCAAGATGAAAAGGTGGTTCTGGCGTTTGGATTGGAAAAACCGGTCTTTCGTATTCTGGTCAACACCATGGGCACCCTGGGTGCTGTGGGATTAACCACCGGGCTGGATGCCTCCTTCACGCTCGGCTCGGGCGGCGTGGGTGGTGCCATCACCGGTGATAACATTACCGCCCGGCACCTGATTAATGTCAAAAGGTTGGCATATGAGTTGTACAAACCACCAGCCGAGGCTCTGCAACCCGTGGATGATTGGGCAGCTCCCCCCGCGAGTGAGGTCGAAAAAGCAGTGGAAGCCATGCTGCAGGAGATGTTGAAAAGGTAGTTCATCCAGGCAGTCAATCCGGCTGAATGGATTTTGCAAATTAAAAAAACAAGTGACAAGAAAGGAAAATCGCTTTGGATACTTCATTAATTGCTTTAGGAATGGTTGAAACCAGGGGTTTGGTCGGTGCCATTGAGGCCGCAGACGCGATGGTAAAATCTGCCAATGTGGAACTGATCGGTTCCGAATATATCGGTGGTGGCTATGTGACCGTCATGGTACGGGGTGACGTGGGTGCGGTGAAAGCTGCCACCGATGCAGGTGCCGCCGCCGCCAAACGTGTGGGCGAACTGGCTTCTGTGCATGTTATCCCACGCCCGCATGCCGAAATCGAGATGATCCTGCCGCAGCGCTCCAAAGGTGCCTTCGGCGGTCGCTCGGAAAAGAAATAGCTTAAGATGGCAACCGACGATTTTTCACTGCGCTGTTATTGTTATCTGGATCGAATGCAGGCTCAGTATGCTGCCTTCATTGGTTCTGTCACGCAGGGTGATCTGCCAACCGAAGGCATGGCAGCCCTGTACGTCGAAATGGCCCCTGGCAATGAGGTCTTTCGCGTGGTGGATATTGCAGTCAAGGCCACCGAGGCCCGCCCCGGAGCACAGATTGTAGAGCGCGAATTTGGCATGTTCGAAGTGCACTCCACCAGTCAGGCAGCGGTGAAAGAAGCCGGTGAAGTGGTTTTGAACCGCCTGGGGTTGAAGGTTGAGGACCGCATCAAACCGCAGGTCGTTTCCACACAGGTTATCACCCGCATTGATCCCTACCAATCCCAACTGATCAACCGCTTCCGGCGTGGTTCCATGCTGGTGCCGGGTGAGACCATGTTGGTGCTGGAATGCGCCCCGGCAGCCTACATCAACTATGCGATCAACGAAGCCGAAAAGAAAGCCAGCATCAAACTCATTCACGTCACCTCGGTAGGCCGTTTCGGCCGCATGTGGTTAAGCGGGTCAGAGGCGGAGATCGTCACCGCCCGCGATGCTGCCATCCGTGCCCTCGAAAGCCTGGATGGTGTGCTTGAATAAGTGGATTATTTTCCCCATGGAGGTGTGGCATCGCTAAGACTTTTTATACCGAACATGATATCGAAGACCTGGTACAACGTGGTATCATGTCACTGGTATTAAATGACAATCTTGTGCTCACCGATCTGGCCTATGAAAAAGCCAGGCGCCTGGGCATGAGCCTGGTTTCTGCAAACATCACCACCCCACCAGCCGCACCCGTACGCCCCTATCTTTCGCAACAAAGTCAGACAGGTGAACGGGTGAAGGCTGATGGTATGACCACGCCACCAGCCACGGCAAAGGGATTCGATACTCATTCTGATACTGCAACTGGACTAATGCAACCGCAACCTGATCCAGGCACAGACCCGGGGCAATTACGCCAGCAACTGCAAGCGCAAATGGCTGCTAAATTCTCGGATATGGACAAGTCACTTCTGGGTGAGATTATTGAACGCGTTATGCGTCGCTTTGGGATTGGCTAATCGATCATTCCGGAGATTTCCGGGGAGTCTCTTCATTTTTCCGGGATGAGATAGTAAACCCCCAGGGCTGTCATCGATTTTCTATTCTTTACCGCTGGCATATTTGGGGGGTAACCCAGCTGCTTTTAATAGCTTATTTACTTCGCGTTTGAGTTCCAGAACGCGATCCTCGCGCCCCAAAGTAATGGCATGCCAACGGCGCAATTCATCCAATTGTTCATTGATCCTGGCTTCATCATTTTTCCGTTGGGTGATATCCTGATGGGTGCCCTGCATCAGGATCGGTTTGCCATCTTCAGACCAGGTCGTCACCTTTCCACGATCCAACACCCACACCCAATGGCCGGATTTATGCTTCATGCGAGTTTCAACTTCAAAGTGTTCTAATTCTCCATTGAAGTGTCGCTGGATCAAATCCTTGGAAATCTTCACGTCCTCCGGATGAAGAAAACCAATCAAAGAGTCGATCGTGGTGATTGGCAATTCCTCCAGAGAATAACCAACGATCTCCACCCAGCGTTCATTAATGTCCACTTCCCCCGTCTGAACATGCCATTCCCAGGTTCCCACGTTGGTTCCTTCAATAATACCAGCCAGGCGTTCCCGTTCGGATTTGAGAATGCTCTCGGTCCTCTTTCGCTCACTGATATCGATTATGATCCCGGCGAATAATTTTTCATTGCCAAATTGAATTAATTGCAAGTAAACCTCAACCGGATATTGAGTTCCATCTTTGCGCTGGTGCACTGTTTCAAACAATACCTGTTCTTTTGTGGAATTCCTCAAGGGTTCCACCAGGTTATCAAATTCTTCGTGGCTCAAAAATGGTTTCAAATCCAGCGGGGTCATTTGGTATATTTCCTCAGAGGCGTACCCCAAATTTTGCAAGGCGGCTGAGTTGACCTGTCTGAAGCGCAATGTTTGCTCCTCGAACAAATAAATTTCGTTCAGAGAGTGTTCAAATAAATTAATAAACAGATTTTTCTCACTGATCAAATGCTTTCTTTCACTAATATTGAGGAGAGTGCCCATCATCCGCTGCGGTTTTCCATTGCTATCAACCGCTACAATCTTTCCGGTGGATAATACCCAGATATAATCCCCAGAGGCTGTTTTCAAACGAAATTCAATTTGATAGTTTTTAATGAATCCATCGATATAATCCTGAAGATACTTTTTTGTTTCAGCAGCATCTTCCGGATGCAGTCTCTCGATCCAGGTTTCTAAACTTTCTGTGAAAGATTGCGGATCATAACCTAACATCTGTGCATAAATATCGTTTACAATCACCTTTCCGGTTGGGATATCCATATCAAAAATCCCCTGTTGAGCGGATTTGACAGCTAACCGCAGGCGTTCTTCGCTCTCTTCCAGCGACTCCTGGATCTTTCTTTGTCTGAAAAAATAATATTTAATCAGGAAAAAGACTAAGAGTGCACTGGCGGTGACAAATATCCAGCCTTTAATATTTTGCATTTTATTTAGATTTTCTGGATTTGTACTCAATTGAAAAGTAATCGAGTCTGAAACATAAATCCAGATAATTCCTAAAATCCAATAAATGGCCGCCACACGTAATTCATAACAATTAAGTAATTTTTTCATGATGACCTTAAAAATCTAAAAATCCTGTTAACATCCCCATTACCATTCTGTGTATTTTAATGATGAAGCAGCGCAGAAAATAGAATTTCGAATAGATAGGAAATAATCATTGATTAATCTCTACTATACAGAATTTAATGGTACAGGTCAATTATCTGCACATCGGTGGGCGAAATTACTGATCAATCGACGGAAACTGC
>JAVEYK010000124.1:0-4758 GCA_034003505.1 Anaerolineaceae bacterium
CCCATGCGGGAACTGGAATCACGCTGGAAACGTGCCCATATGCATCAGTCGTGGACTTAAACAACAGGGTGTATTCCGACTCGACGGGACCGAAGGCAACTTCAACAGTATCATTGGGCGGGAATCCGGTCGCTAATAAGTTTACCGAACCGGTTTCCATGACCTGGGTAGGGGTTACATGAACCACAGGAGTGTAAATACTTTCTTGCGGAACATACAGCAGTTGACCGGTATAGATTATGTTTTTTGAATCGATAGACGGATTGGCTGCCAGTAATTCGCTGACACTCAATTGATGGCGGGCAGCGATCTCACTCAACGTATCACCTGGTTGCACAGTATAAAGTTCCATGCTGATTGAATCGTCACCGGTGACAGGAATTTCAGGGATTGCTTCTTCTGTAAGGTATATTGTCTGTCCGGGATAGAGTAAGTTAATATTCTCAATCTGCGGATTTAACTTAATGATTCTTTGTACAGGTACATCACATTTCACAGCAATCTTGGATAGCCAATCACCTGACTGAACTTTATAATAATCTCCACAATTTATCTGTTCCTGGGCTGAGACGTTCATTGATCCCAATGAAGCGACCACAAAAATAACCATCAGGCTTGCAATAAATAATTTTTTTAACATTTTCTAGCTCCTTTCTAACAAAATACTCTGGTCCTGTCCCCTGCTGCATAAGCTGCAAAGTACGTCCAGAGTATCGCCTTGTAACAAAATACAGTCGACTTCGCTTTTGAAGTCAGTTTAAGTGTACGCGATTTGCTGATAAAGATAAATTCGGAGTCTCCCACCCCATTGGTAAGGGGAATCACTACCTTAAATTTTGTTTTATCCGTTCCGGAGCGGTACAGGAAGAATAATTTGTTGGTTTATCCTGACCAGCACCGCATTGGGATATCTGAGTTTTCCTGACTCTTATTCTCTCTCTGCTGTAGCCAATTCATAGATTTTACAGACAGTATTCCAATTGCGATCTGTCATGGGTACACCTAGTAACCTTTCAGAGCTGGTAGCCAATTTTGAGCGACCGACCCCTTCCGGTGCGTAAAGATAGAAGACTTTGCCTTTTAAAACAAAGGCTTCGCTGTGGGATTTTAATCGTGCGAGATCGTCCATGCGGGGATCCTTTGGCTCATGAGACAGGAATCCGAGGTGCAGGGCTTTCGGGTTGGATTCTGCTGCGGGAAAGGGATTGTTCTGCATGGCTGCTTTAAATTCTGCCAGGGTGAGTAGCAGCACGTGTGGCGCAAAGCCAAAACGTTCCTGGATGGCCTGAGTGATCTTCTGATCGAGTGAGCCCGGTTCTCCAGGATATTCTAAGACCACATTTCCGCTTTGAATATAAGTTCTGACATAAGCTGCACCCAGTTCTTCCAATAGCAGGACCAGGTCTTTCATTTTCAGCGTGGTCTTTCCACCGACGTTAATGCCGCGCAAGAGAGCAATGAAAGTGTTCATGGATTTAATTATAGTGGAAATAAGTTATAAGCTGACAGCGGAAAACAGTTAAAACCACAGGCGGGTGCGAAATGGTGAATGATCCTACTCCCAGGTGCAACGCACTTTTGGTCTTGTGGTAGATGGTGAGTTTATTCCATTCTAATTTACAGTGTTCATCCTTAAGTGCAGTGCACCTTTTCACTTTCGCAATACGCCTTTCGCCTTTAGGCTTTCAGCTTTGGGCTTTCAACTTTCATCTTTCGCCTGTCAACTCTTGACTGTTCACTGTCAACTAAGACCCGCCAACCATATCCAGTGCTATAGTCAGGAGATGAAATAAAAGGTAGAATGATCCAATCAGGTAAATGTAATGATTGATATGAATATAATTCTAACCCCCCTCACCAAAACAATCTTGCCTTATCTCGCAATGGGATTGGCAAGCTTGCTGGATGGACTCATGAGCTCTTTCTCAGGCAGTATTACCGTTTCTGGTTTGCTTTTGCAACCGATACCGGTGTTTGTCACCATTGTGAGTGGAAATTTGTTGGCAGATATGGGTTGGTATAACCTGGGGCGCTTTGTTCAATTGGAAAGGCTTAAGCGATTTGGAAAGCGCTTGAAAATCAATTTAGAAATCGTTGATGATCTGGCGTTAGAAATCCAGAATCATGCGCCGAGGATCCTTTTTTTGGCAAAATTAACGGTGGGGTTACCCGTTCCTTCTCTAATTGCAACTGGATTGAGCAAAGTACCCATCCGGCGTTGGATTGGCATGCTGGTATTGGCTGAAGTAATCAGAACTGCCACGTTTGTCACTCTTCTATTTCTTTATGCTTCCGCCATTGGTCAGGCATCGGGGGAAATGCAAGCGATATTAATGACTATGACTGTATTTGTTGTGATCTCAGGTATGATCTGGTGGAAAAGACGTAAACTAAAAAAAATTTGATTTTCTGATTGATATAATTGTGAAAGTAATAACCTTATTTTGAATTTAAAATTTCCTCCAAAGAGGTAATTAAGTGCGGTAAATCTTGTTCAATCGTATCCCATAGAATTTTTGGTGCTATCGAAAAATATGCGTGAACCAATTGATTCCGTAAACCACGCATTAAATACCATGGCACATCTGGATGCAAATTTTGGACATCTTCCGGAATTGCAGAGACAGCTTCTCCAATAATGATAAAATTCAGTTCAACCGCACGGATTGTTTTGTATCCGACATGAATTCCTGGAAAGTCATATTATGGATGAATGATTTTATTTCAAGAATAGCGTCTAAAATATCCTGGATTCTGACAACCCAATTACGAGGTGACATAATAACAATCCTTCAGAACATTCTCTCGAATTCTATGTTTAAGACTATCCAACGTTCCCAAATCAACGTTACAACCCAATAATTCTTCTAACCTATTCTGTAATTCAATCAACCCAAACAATCCCATTGGTCGAGTAAATTCTACCAGAATGTCTACGTCGCTTTCCGGCGTAGCTTCATCACGAGCAACTGAACCGAACAACATCAGACTCTTTTCCCCCATATCTTCTAATTCTGTTTGATTTTGATTTAAAATCTCGATCACTATTTTTCGTTTCATATCTAAATTATAAAGGATTCTAGCTTTTGATAAATCCAAATCCACCGCCGCCCGGTGTCTGGATGCTGATGATATCTCCCGGACGTAGTTCCATGGTGCCTTTGCCCGGTAATTGAATTTGTTCTTCTCCACGCAGCAGGCAGTTCAGACCGCATTGTCCGGGCTTTCCACCGTTCAAGCCATAGGGCTGGTGTGTACGTCGTTCGGTCAGCAAGGTTGCCTGGCAGTTGACCAGCACCTTGAGATCGCGGCGCAGTCCATCACCGCCCCGTTTTCGCCCGGCACCACCTGATCCACGGCGGATTTCGTAGCGCATCACCCGCATTGGATAGGCATATTCGAGTGCTTCGACCGGGGTGTTGAGGGTGTTGGTCATGTGCGAGTGCACCGCGGAGGCACCATCGTGTGTCTGTAAAGCGCCCGTGCCACCGGCCAGTGTTTCGTAATACGTGAAGGAACCTCTACCAGAGAGCACAGGTCCTCCAATGGTAATATTGTTCATCGTGCCCTGACTGGCAGCGGGGATTCGTTCCGGGCAGGCTTGTGCCAATGCCCCTAAGAGCACATCCACGATGCGCTGCGAGGTTTCCACATTGCCACCTGCCACCGCCGCCGGGAATAGCGCATTCACCACCGTCCCCTCCGGGGCGATGACCTGCACCGGAACCAGGCAGCCGGAATTATTGGGCACATCCAACCCCAACAGGCAACGAAAGACATAATAGACTGCCGAAAGTGTGATGGCGTAGACCGCGTTAATATTGCCCTGTTGTTGTGGGGCTGATCCGCTAAAATCCACCCGCGCCTGATCATCCTCAATGGTAATCGCCACGCAAATTGGAACTGACTGACCGGTAATGCCGTCATCATCCAGATAATCTTTGAAGGTGAAAGTGCCATCCGGTAGGGATGTAATCAAATTGCGCGTCAGGCGTGCGGTGTAAGCCAGCAGCTCCTGCATGGAGGTATGAATCTCATCTGCTCCATAACGGCTGACCATCTCCAGCAATCGTTCTGTCCCGCGCTGGTTGGCGGCCAGTTGTGCCAGCAAATCCCCCAGGCGTTCCTCCGGGGTGCGCACATTCGCCAGAATCAGGTCGAGAATAGCCTGATCCGTCCTCCCGGCGCGTACCAGTTTAACCGGGGGGATGATCAGACCCTCCTGGAACAATTCGCGACCGACCGGCATGGATCCGGGCGTCATACCGCCTACATCCGCATGATGCGCACGCGAAGCCACAAATCCCACCAAGCGCGCTTCTCCCTCCCCTTGGAAAAATACCGGAGAGACAATGGTGATATCCGGCAGGTGCGTGCCCCCACGAAAGGGATCATTTAAAATCACAGCATCGCCGGGGCCCAGATCAGTGCTGTATTGCTGGATGGCAGCCTGAACCGAAAGCGGCATGGAGCCCAGATGCACCGGGATGTGCGCAGCCTGGGCGATCATTTGCGCCTGGGCATCAAAAACTGCGCAGGAATAATCCCTTCTTTCCTTAATATTAGGCGAATAACTGGATTTGCGTAATACGGTGCCCATTTCTTCGGCTACCGAGGCAAACAAATGTTTAAAGATTTCCAGGCGAATCGGGTCGTATGTCATGCTCCCACCTCGATCACGATATTTCCCCACTGATCCACCCAGGCCTGATCGGTAGGGCTGAGCAGGATGGTGGTATCATCGCGCACGACCACAGC
>JAVEYK010000124.1:4858-6093 GCA_034003505.1 Anaerolineaceae bacterium
CGTTCCATATGCGCATTGGCCACCTGAATGATCCCCAATGCAACCCGGGTCGTTTCCATGTTCAGTTCTATCGCAATTTTTTCAATAGCATGCCAGGAGCGTTCAGCATCCAGCTGCATCTTGCCCCCCAGGAACATCTCAGGAGCCAGTCTTCCCAGAACCACATTAGCGTCTGTAATGGTGGGGATATCTCCTTTGCCGTAACAGGCGGGTCCGGGATCAGCCCCGGTGCTTTCAGGTCCGACGCGCAGTGCTCCGCCAGGATCAATCCGGGCAATTGAACCGCCACCAGCACCGATGGTGTGGATATCCAGCATGGGCAGGTGGATGGGGTGACCGCTGACGACGGCTTCGGTGGTAATCTGACGGGTTCCATCGATCAAAGAAACATCCGTGGAAGTGCCACCCATATCAAAGCCAATCAGGCGTAAATTTTCACCGCCGCTGATGGATTTTCCGATATACTCGCAACCGACCACGCCTCCTGCAGGACCCGAGAGGATGCAACGCACCCCGGCCAGCCGGGCTTCTGCGGGTTGGATAGCACCGCCATTGGACTGCATTATGCTTAAATGCATGCCGGGTTCAAGTTTATCCTCCAGATAAGTCAGGTATTTTCCCAAAACCGGGGAAACATAGGCATTTACCACGGTAGTGCTGCAGCGTTCATACTCGCGAAATTCGGGTAGGATCTCCGAGGAGACTGAGACATAATAGCCCGATGCACGCAAGCTTTGGGCGATCAGGTTCTCATGTTCGGGATGCAGGAAGGAGAAAAGGAGACAGATAGCCACCGCTTCCGCAGCGGAGGCTGTAATATCGATGGTCAAGGTTTGTAATTGTTCAGGATTTAGAGGTTTCAAAACCTCGCCGGTGTGTAAAACGCGTTCATCCACCTCAAAGCGCAGGTTTGAGGGGACGAGTGGTTCTGGAAGAGTGACAGTCAGATCATAAAGTGCTGGACGATTCTGGCGACCGATCTGCAGGATATCCCTGAAGCCAGCTGTGCTGACTAATGCTGTACGGGCACCTTTGTACTCGAGCAGTGCATTGGTCGCCACTGTGGAACCATGCACAATAGTAGCCTGCTTGTCTGATCGGTTGGATAAGATCTGATCCAGACCGATCAACACAGCCAGGGCAGGGTTACTGGGCGTGGACAGGATCTTGAAGGTATTGATTTGTTGGGTGGAGGGGTCGTAGACGACGAAATCGGTGAAGGTACCACCGATGTC
>JAVEYK010000125.1:0-5937 GCA_034003505.1 Anaerolineaceae bacterium
TTCAACCCCGCCACAGGTTAAAACCTGCGTCTGCCATACTCAAACCGGATAAAACCGGTTCCAATCCGAACCTGTTTGAACAGGTTTGAATCTGACAGCCTGTGGGTTTCAACCACAGGCGACATTCAACCACAGGCGACATTTCATGCGAAATTGCCACGGGCGACATCCACCACAGGCAACGTTCCTAAAGGCGACATCCATCACAGGCAACAATCGCCACAATTGCAAAATGAGGTTTGGGTTCAACCCCGACACAGGTTAAAACCTGCGTCTGCCATACTCAAACCGGATAAAGCCGGTTCCAATCCGAACCTGTTTGAACAGGTTTGAATCTGACAGCCTGTGGGTTTCAACCACAGGCGACATTCAACCACGGGCGACATTTCATGCGAAATTACCACAGGCGACATTCAACCACGGGCGACATTTCATGCGAAATTACCACAGGCGACATTCAACCACAGGCGACATGCGAAATTGCCACCGTCGACATCCACCACAGGCGACATGCGAAATTGCCACCGTCGACATCCATCACACGCGAAATTGATAAAAAAGGCTTTATTTCCCTGGATATTTTCCCATGGGAAATAAAGCCTCCAGGCGTTGGTTCGTTTTTAGGGAATGTTATAGCGAATCAATTGTAGCCCGGTTGTTCCAAAATCTGTGTCGCTATCCAATTTGACATAGCCAATCCCTTTGGCCATGACCGTATACGTTTCAAAATCGAAATCGATATTCGGTAATGCTACTTCCACGCCATTCATCATGAGTTCCATATTCGTTTCAAATTGACGTTGAAATTGCAGACCTTCGAACGTTTCACCATTCACTTCAACGGGGTCGGTACTTAATACGGTATAAAAATCAGTAGATTGCATACTGCCAGTCGCCCCCATGAAGCTCTCAGCATTAAAATCTGAATTGATTGTCATTTCCCAGGTATAGCCGGGTTGCAAGACATCAGCAGGAGGCAGCAAGACGCCCTCGCCTTCCACGTTTTCCATCGTCATTGTGAAGGAGTCATCACCCATATTGGCGACATTCAGGGTGGCTAAATCAAAAGAGACAATACCTTTCTCTGCGCTGCAAACCCAATTGTATTCAATTTGAGTGGCTGCCTGTTTTTGCTCAGCGCTGGGTTGATCAAATTCGGTTATATATACCTGCATGACTGCATTAGCGTTTTGCATGTCTCCGCTGACAGTTTCCACCTCCCAATGATAATAGTACACATCACTTGAATCGTAGTACACCCACCGGGCACCTTCCCGCAATGGGAAATAAGGATGATCGCAAGCACTCTGCGAGCCGGTGCTGGCAGGGGATGATGATTCGGAGCTGTCCATCGATTCGCTCTCTGGTTCGGGGGTTGCGTCCTCCACAAATTCTGGTGATTGTTCTGGTTCCTCTGTGATGGTATTCAATTCAGCGTCTGAGGTACTTTCTACAGCAGGTTCTGTCTCCCTGTCATTTCCAGGCAGCATATTGGTCAGGTTACAGGCCATTAAGGTCAAGGCCAGGAATAAAAATATGAATAATAATCGACGTCGTTTCATTTTTCCTCTCATTATTAAAAAAGATCTTAATATACGACTATTAAGATCATTAATGTAAGTTATACGCGAAAGTAAATAAAAAACAATCACCCTGCATAAGGTCGATTAATTATTAAACCTGGCAGAAAGAGAATTGATTAGCCAGCAGCTTCGTTGAGAAATTCAGCCTTCTCCGTGAGGGAAATTTTATGCACCTGATCCTGGAATTTGTTGACACTGATTTTTCTAAGTAAAATAAGCGAGATTGCCAGCATACCAGCTTCAATGATGAACACTACCATATAACCATACACCGGATTAAGCAAAATACTGGCAGCTATATCCCGCACCACACCACTCATTAATGTGCCGATGAAGCGGGAGAGAGCATTCGCCACCCCCCAGGCCCCGATGAATAATCCAACCTTCTCGGTGGTCATATCCAGCATCAGCGATAGGTTGGAAGTGGTACTGGATCCGGTGCCAAATCCCAGAATGACAACCCCCAGGTAAAAAGCGCTCAGATTGCCGATGGCACCACTGGCAGCAATCAACACAAAACCAGTCATCGCGATATAAGCAGAGATTTGCGCAACACGTTTTTTCGTCATCCAACGGTCGATAAAACTGGCGATTAACAAAGAAGTCAGGAATGCTGTGCCCCAAATGGCGGTGATGCGGGTGGTCACACTGACCGATAAACCAAAAGCCTCCGCGCCAAAGGGTTCGAGCAGAATATCCTGGCCGAGGATTGCTGCCAGGAGAACGGTCAGATAAAGGAAAAAGCGGCGTGCCTGTGAGCTCCCCATCACTTCCCGGACGATATGCGACCAGGGCGTGCGCTCATCACTGGCAAGTGCCTGCTCCGTTTGCGATTGACGTGGCTCCAGCCGGAATAACCCGATCAGACCTAAAACCAGTGCCACCAGCGCAACAATTAAGAAGGATCGTTGTAGAATTTCGGGTGAGTAGGTTTGCAGCAGGCGGCTGAGCCCGGTGGAGGTCAGGATAATGCCAATGATCATCAGGAAAAACATCACGGCAATCGTCTTGGAGCGTCCTTTTTCACCCGAGATCTCGGATGCCAGCGATAGGTAGGAAACGGCGGCGAAGTTATAACCCATCCCCCAGGCGCCAAACACCAATATACTCAGAATTAATCCCAACCAGAAATTTTCCGGCATGACAAACACCACAAAAGGAGCGATAGCCAGTCCGGCTACATTTAACAGCAGTCCTAAAAGGATGTAGGGGGAGCGCTTGTAGCCCAGGATGGGATGACGGTCGGCGTAGGAACCAATGGCTACCTGGATCGGGGAAAAAAGGTAAGGTAATACAGCTAAAACGGCAACCAGGGTGGCTGAGAGTGCCAATTCTTTGATCATCACCCGATTGAGGGTGCTGTTAATTGGTACCAATGTCATCGCAACCGCGACGTGAATGAATGAAATTTGTATGCGTTTTAGAAACATGTGTGGGCCTTCGTGTGGTGTGTTGAGCTCTTGAACTCGTGAGCTGTTGAGCTGTTGAGCCATCAGCTTTTGTTCCGTGCACCACTAATTGTAAACGAAGGGGTAAAAAATTGGAGGGTTTGCGGCTGTATACACTAAAAGTCTAATATTTTTTTAATCTCTCAGAAAATTCCTTGGGCTTGGTCAATTTTCTTCCAGGTCCTCTTCCGCTTTTATGCTTCCATTTATTTCCGATCGGTGAGCATGATAGAATGCTTGAGCTTCCTTTACCTTATGGATTTCCAATCCGTATTCTTCTGCAATTTGCTCAGGTTTCATACCATATATTAACTGTTTTGCGATTGTTTGAACACGGATTCCGGTACCTCGCAGCACTGGTGAAACCCACCCAGAAGCTCCGCTGCGGTAGGTGATCCCTGGAAAATCCGGATCATCCAGAGATTGCCGTAGTGAACTTACCTTCTCTGAGACTGACCACATAATGAACTGATTGAGAGAAATTCCCTGTCGTGCAGCCAATTCTTCGGCTTCCCGTTTTAAATCAGCAGGCAAATTAAGTGCATATCTTGCCATGTTGATCACTCCTGATACACATCCTACCACATCGTATAAGATGTCAATAAGGAAAAAAATAGCTATTAAGCTCAAAAGTTGTTTAGGTATTAAGCAGTTACCCTAACATGAAATATCTTTCACAATAATAGATGCATACCACCATAGTGAGTAAAAGACCCCATATTCGTTTATTCGTTTTCCTATTCGTTGACGGCCTTCCCCCCCACCTTCACCGCCGCTTGAATCGCCTCCCTTACCGACCTGGCTTCGATGATCTGAATGCCGGTTGGCCAGGGTTCGCCACGGCGGATCCGCTTGGGGACGATGGCTGTCTTGAATCCCAATTTGGCGGCTTCCTTCAGACGCGCTTCCAGCTGGCTGACCCAGCGCAGTTCCCCGGAGAGGCCAATTTCGCCCAGCAGAACCGCATCAGCGCGAATCGGTGCATCTTTCATGGAGGAGGCAATCGCAGCAGCAATGGCCAGATCGGCGGCGGGTTCATCAATTTTCAGGCCACCGACCACGTTGATAAAGATATCCTGCTCGCTCAGGGAAAGCCCTAAGCGGCGGGTGAGCACTGCTGCCACCAATAGCAGCCGGTTGAAATCAATGCCATTCGGGGTGCGGCGGGCGTTCCCAAATTGGGTGGGGCTGGTGAGCCCCTGTAGTTCAACCAGCAGTGGCCGGGTGCCCTCCATGGTGACCACAATCGCAGAGCCGGGGGCATTGACCATGCGTTCTGCCAGGAAAGCTTCGGAGGGGTTGGGGACTTCGATCATCCCGTTGGCACGCATCTCAAAGACACCCACTTCCGAGGTTGCCCCAAAACGGTTTTTCACCGAGCGTAACAGCCGAAATGCCTGGTAGCGGTCGCCTTCCAGATATAAAACGGTATCGACAATGTGCTCCAGCACGCGGGGGCCGGCGATGACGCCCTCTTTGGTGACATGCCCGATGACAAAAACAGCGATGCCACTCGATTTTGCCAGTTCGCGCAAGCGCGAGGAGCTTTCGCGCAACTGGGTGACCGACCCGGCAGAGGAGTTGATCTGAGGCTGGTAAACAGTTTGTATGGAATCGATGATTAATATTTCTGGTTTGACGGATTCAATATGTTGGAAGATCACATCCAGATTGGTCTCGGTCACCAGGTAAAGCTCTTCCGGAAAGTGATTGGTTTTTTTATCTTCTGCCGGACTGAGCCGCGAAGCTCGCATCTTGATCTGCCGCTCGGACTCTTCACCCGATACGTACAGCACCCGTCGTCCGGTTGGTTGGCTTGCCATTTCAAGGGTGACCTGCAGCATCAGGGTGGATTTTCCAATCCCGGGGTCGCCACCGATCAGCACGATCGAGCCAGGCACGATGCCACCACCCAGTACACGCGCAAACTCGCTGATCGAAAGCGGTAAACGTTCATCCGCATTGCCTTCAATCTCATGCAGGCGTACGGGCTTGGATTGCATGCTCAGCCCGCGTTGTCCACCCTTGCTGACGGTTGGCTCAGGGGCAATCACCTCTTCGATCATGGTGTTGAACTGACCACATTGTGGGCAGCGCCCCATCATGCGCGCCGAGATGCGTCCACATTCCTGACAGATATATTGGATTTGGGTTTTTGCCATAGAGGTAATTATAGCGCAATAGGATTTAGTTGATAGTGGAGAGTTGGTAGTGGAGAGGCGAAAGGCGAAAGGCGGAATTAGTTGAAAGTGGAGAGTTGACAGTTGACAGTGGATAGGCGAAAGAGCTACCAGTACTGGAAAATGTAGGGTGGATCGCTGATCCACCACATTCCTTTAATACTCAAATCTGTATGGTAAATGTATTCGATATCAAAAAATTTCCCTTTCAACTTTCAACTTTAAACTTTAAACTATCAATGCTTTACCTTTACCTGATCCTACCTCCCCCTCCGCGATCACCACGATCCCACGCACACGGTTCGGCATCATCACTAATGCATCCAGGAAAATGTAGGGTGGATCGCTGATCCACCACATTCCTTTATTGCTCAAATCTGTATGGTAAATGTATTCGATATTCAAAAATTCCCCCTTTCGACTTTCAACTTTAAACTTTAAACTAACAATGCTTTACCCTTACGGGGTCTGTCTCTAATACAACCAGATCTGATGATCCAGACTTCTGGGAATAAGATTTGGATATTCTTTAACCAATTCAACATGTGCGGCGACCAGCTATTCTTCTATCGGCACGAGATTCTTGCACTTCGGGTAATTCGAACAGCCCCAAAAGCGCTTCCCCTGGTTCGGACCTGTCTTAGCAGATCTCATCACCATCTCCGCTCCGCATTTCGTACATCTGGGCGTCGTCCAGGATTGTTGTGGTTTGTCGTCCGCTGGCAG
>JAVEYK010000126.1:0-5859 GCA_034003505.1 Anaerolineaceae bacterium
GATTTAGGATTTAGGATTTAGGATTTAGGATTTAGGATTTAGGATTTAGGATTTAGGATTTAGGATTTAGGGTTTAGGGTTTAGGTGTTAGGCTATCACCTATCAACTGTCCACTGTCCACTTGTCAACCCTCAACCCCAATCACCTTTCGCCTTTCGCCTTTAGCCTTTCAACTGTCAACTGTCCACTGTCCACTTGTCAACCCTCAACCCTCAACCCCAACCGCCTTTCGCCTTTAGCCTTTAGCCTTTATCCTTTCAACTGTCAACTGTCAACTGTCAACTGTCAACTTATATGTCCTTAATAAACTACAACTCCCTCATCTCCAACACCATCTGGATCCTCGCACTCGCCTGGCTCCTGGCTGTACTCTCCATGGCACTCTGGTCCGCCCGCGAAAACAATCGCAAACTCAGCGTAGAACTCGACCAACCTGACCGCCAAATGCAGCTTAATCTGGGCGGGATGATCTTTTGTGTTGGCCTCGCGCTCGTCTCAGAAGAACTCTGGCAAATGATCATGCTGATTGCGTTGGGCGTATTGTTCTTTGTCCAGTTGGTAATAGCAGCTCGAACAATGCGAAATTAAATCCATCGCTACCAATCTCAAACGGATAGTCAAATCTAAACAATTTTGACATTATGTGGCATAATACTTGTATCACAGCCGCTATCAGGAGGGATGTTTGCCCGCAGTAAGACGTTGCCCCAGTTTGGGGCTTGATGATGATCAATACACCTGCATGACTTTTGCTACAGAGAGTCATCATTGTTATCGTCTTGCCAAACACAAAGCTGTACCTCTGGATCATCAATACCAGTACTGTCTCAACGAAAACCATATCCGCTGCCCCATCTTTCTGAGTGGCGATCGTCTCTTTCCCAAAGCTGTCAAATCCCAGGGGATTACACGCCAGGCTCCCAGAGTCACCCCCGCAAAAACCGCCGCCATTCCAAAATCAGCCATCAAATGGATGATTGTCTTCGCAGCCTTCCTCATGCTGGCACTGACCAGTTGGTGGGTCTTTGCCAAAACCGATATCTTCACCCGCCCCGATCCTCCTGTTCAGGCTTTTGATGATCTGCCACCCGGTGTCACCCCAGGCATTACACGCACCTTGCAGGAGTTTGCCCCGAACCAAACCCTGATCTATGCTCTCACAGCAACGGCTTCCGAAACCAATACTCTGCAATCTTCCCAGGCAATTCCTGTCACCGGGCAGGTCAGCCCCACACAAACCGCTACACCGACACCAACCCCAACCCCCTCTCCAACCGCCATTGCTTGTTCACTCCCCGACGGCTGGATCACCTACAATGTCAAATTGTGGGATAACCTGTATTGGCTCAGTCTATCTGTGCGCACATCGGTGGACTATTTGATGGAAGTAAATTGTCTCACCTCACAAATGTTATTGGTGGGGCAGGAAATCTTTTTGCCATATTACCCACCCAAAGCCAGCTTCACACCCACTAAATCTCCAACGCCAACCAGTACCAATCCGCTGCCCACACGTACCTATACTCCCACTCCCACACGAACCTTCACTCTCACAAACACACGTACCTCTACGCCCACAAACACACGCACTTTTACTCCTACCCCCACTTCAACACTAACACACACATCTACACCTGTTGCACCAACCGAAACACCAACTGAAACACCAACAAGTACGCCTATACCTCCCACGAATACACCAACTGAAATACCAACACCTACTCCGACTGAAACACCCACCGAAGAGCCTACAGCTACCCCAACCGATGTCGACAATGGGGGATAAGAAACCTCTCCACACTCAAATACATTAACCATGATGCCGAAAAATAACCAGCGTCACCTCACCCAAGCCATTAAAATTGCATTGGGATTACTGCTGCTTTACCTCGCCTTCCGGCGCGTGGATTGGGATGTCCTTCTGGATACGCTCCAGACCGTCTCGGCCTTCTGGCTGGTGATGGCTGTCCTCAGTGTCTTACTCAGTTTGGGATTGAAAGTCTGGCGTTGGGATCTACTCGTGCGTAATTATCATCTTCGCATATCCTTATTGCGTCTCATCTCCGCCTTTTTCCTTGGTCAGGCTGCCAATATTCTGCTGATCATTCGTGGCGGTGAGATTGTACGCGTCACCACAGCCCACCAGTCTGGCAAAGACGATTGGGTCGAGATCACAGCCACCATCGCCATTGAAAAATACCTTGATCTGCTCTGCCTGGTGCTGCTCATGCTGGCCATGGCAACCAACCTGCCTGCTCTGGCACTCGAGACGATGGGCAGCCTTTACCCACTGGTCATCATCATGACAATCCTGCTCTTGCTGCTGGTAATGTTTGGTCCCATGCTCTGGCGAAGGTTGTTTCCCGGGGAGAGCAAAACACCCTGGGTGGGAAAAGTCCAGCGTAAACTCGACCAATTCCTGCAGGCCAGCCTCTGGTTGCGCGATCCACGCAAGATACTGCCTACTCTTGGGATCACGTTACTCATCTGGGTCGTGATGGCGATCACCAATCGATTTGTCTTTCAATCTCTTGCCATCGATCTCTCCTGGAACGCGGCGGTGTTGGTGCTTATTTTGGTCTATATTGGAGTCCTGCCAGCGCTGATGCCAGGAAATCTGGGACCATTTACTTTTTTTGCCCAACTGGCGCTGATTCCGTTTGCAATTACAAACGAACTCGCGCTGGCTTTTGCCGTCATTCTTTATGTCATTGTCACCCTGCCACCCTTGCTGATCGCTGGATTGCTCATGCTCCTGCCTACTCATCTTAACCCTGAGGTTCCTCATGTCTGAAAGTACTCCCAGGTTGTCGGTGATCGTCCCAGCCAGGGATGCCGAAGGTACCATCGCGGATTGTCTGCGAGCTCTCACTCAACAGCAGGGTTATATCATGGGTCGTGATTACGAAATCATCCTGGTCGATGATGGCTCTCAGGATAAAACTGCTAAAATTGCTGAGGAGTTAGGCGTAAACGTGATTCGCCAACCGAATGCCGGGCCGGCAGCCGCCCGCAATACTGGTGTGGAACATGCTTCGGGCGATCTGGTTTTCTTCACAGATGCCGATTGCATCCCCGCGCCTGATTGGCTGCCACACATGCTGGAGCCCTTCGCAAATCCGGAAGTCGTGGGTGTCAAAGGGGCATACCTGTGCGCTGAAAATAAGCTGGTACCCCGCTTCGTCCAACAGGAATTCGAGTATAAATACCAATCACTGACAAAACTACCCAATATCGATTTCATCGATACTTACTCGGCAGCTTATCGCAAATCCATCTTCCTTGAAAATGGTGGCTTTGACGCCCGTTTCCCAGTGCCATCTGTAGAAGATCAGGAGTTCTCATTTCGTCTGGCGCGCAAAGGTTATCTTCTCGCATTTCAGCCCACCGCCCGGGTTTTTCATCGTCATGATCTCACCATTGGGCAGTACATCCATCGTAAATGGGGCATTGGCTACTGGAAGGCATTCATGTTGCGCTGGTTGCCTGAAAAGACCCTTTCCGACAGCTATACACCGGCATCCCAACGCGCCCAGATCCTATTGATGGCTATCTTGCTGCTTGCGCTGGTATGGGCTCTCTTCTTCCCATCTTTGCTCTGGATCGCACTCGCTGGATTCCTGCTGTTTACTATCAGCGCTATACCTTTCTTGCGATTGAACTGGAAAATGGACCGCCGGGTTACGATTCCTGCCATTCCATTGTTGATTATTCGGGCTTCTGCTTTGGGATTTGGATTGCTGGCAGGTTTTCTATTTCCACCACGTCTTAAAAAAACCACCCGTAGTGGTCTCACCTTTTTTGAACGTCTCTCCAAACGCCTGTTGGATATTATTACAGCCACTGTCGCGTTGATCCTCCTGTCGCCGGTTTTGCTGGTTGCCAGCCTGCTGATCCGTATGGATTCACCGGGAAAAGCGATTTTTACGCAGGAACGGATTGGTGAGAACGGCAAGCCTTTCCGCATTTATAAATTACGAACCATGGTGGTCAACGCCCAACAAGAATTACAGAAGCTGCTCGATCAGAATAATATCAAGCTCGATCAACCGGTTTTTAAAATCCAAGATGATCCGAGGGTGACGCGCGTGGGTCGTTTCCTGCGGCGTTGGAGCCTGGATGAAATCCCCCAATTCTGGAACATCCTGCGTGGCGAGATGAGCCTGGTAGGTCCTCGCCCGGAAGAGAGTTGGGTCGTTGCGATGTACAATGACCGTCAGCGCCAGCGACTTGTGGTCAAACCAGGGCTGACCGGACCCATGCAGGTCAGCGGTCGCGGTGATCTTGATTTTGAAACACGATTATCGATTGAGTTGGACTATATCCAGAACTACACATTCTGGCTGGATCTGAAAATTATCTGGAAAACGTTCGGGGTGATTTTTACCGGAAGGGGTGCTTATTGATCGGTCACATCGCAGCCAACATCAAAAAAACGCATAAAAACATATCGCTTATACTGGTTATCGCAGGTTTATTTCTCATCATCCTTGGAACATATAAGCTTCTAAATCCTTCGGTGAAGATAGAATGGACGACCGAGAGCGAAGTGGATACACTGGGTTTCAATCTGATACGGGTACAACGCTCTGTTCCTGATGATGGGCAGCTGATCAATCCTCAGTTGATTTTGGCATTGGGTTCTCCCATTTCCGGAGAAACATACCATTTTGTGGATACGAATGTGAAGGTTGGCAAATCTTACATCTACCATTTGCAGGAGACTACCCTTTCAAACGAAATTGTTGATCTTGAATCAATAATTGTAAGGGTCAGGTATCAAGGATTAATTGAAATCGTAGGTGCTCTGGTATTGCTTTCCCTTAGTTTCGTGCTTGCTCGAACAAACCAAAAAAACATACCGGATAAATAAGATGAGCGATTATACATTTAATCTGCCAGTTGGAAAATTCTTTCTCCAGATCAATACAAAAGCAGAGAGATTGCATGACAGACTGGTTGAATGGTATCAACATGTTTCTAATCACTCAGATCAAAAATTGGGTAGCATAAATATCGTAGTGACGGATGATGATTACTCTGTTAACCCTATACAATCGGAGACAAATTGGGATGGTAACCGCTGTCTTTTTTTAGCCAGTGGGTGTGAAGGGTGGATTGATTTAGCAGATCCTATCACACTGCGACTTAACTCAAATACGAGTCTTCAAAGTGTGGAATTCTTCCTGAGAGTGGTGACTGCTGTGCGAATTTTCTCCCTGGGTGGGCTGTTGGTTCACGCAGCTGGTATTGCTCGGGAAGGCCAGGGATACCTGTTTACAGGGTACTCCGGAGCAGGGAAAACGACCGTATGCAGATTATCAGATGAATTCTCAGTTTTAAACGATGATATGGTCATTCTGAGCCCAACAGAATCGGGTTGGCAAATCAGTGCAACCCCTTTCACAAACCCTACGCAAGTTCTACCCGGGTCCGGGACAGTCAAGTTGCATAAGATTTTGCACTTAAAACAAGCCAGGCAGCATGAATTAAAACAGGTATCCAATGCCAAAGCTGTTGCAGAATTGCTGACGCATATTCCGGTGATTTCTCAATCCCCTCAACATATACCTGCCCTGATGAGTCGTTGTGTCGAGATTACGCACACAACCGAGGTGCAAGAACTTCATTTTCTTCCTGACAAGGATTTCTGGAAGCTTTTATGAGAGGCTGCACTTAATATTTATTTTCAAATGATTAATGATCGAAATCAAACAGCCTGCTTGCTTGCAGAGCGTTTTAACGCAGACTGAATCATCATAAATTCACCAATGTTTTCCATGGTAACCAGTCCAATCAATTGCTGGTTTTCAAAGATGGGAACGGTATGGCAGCCACAGGTCTGTAAACGCTCTGAAA
>JAVEYK010000127.1:0-5789 GCA_034003505.1 Anaerolineaceae bacterium
GTAGCTTGCAACCTGGCGTACTTTGCGCGTGCCTGTACAGCCCGGGCTTGGGCTGCCTGATCAGAAACATCTACCGCGCTGCCTAAGCTGGCATACAGGAAAATTTTCTCCATCTCACGGCTGACTTGTTCAGTCACCTGCAGACAATTGAACAATTGCTGTGCACTTTGCGATAATGTGTTCCGGAAGGGAGCGATTGTATCAATCCTGGCATCAATGCCCTGCAAAGCTTGCTCCCATGCTTCCAGGGACGGAAAGATGGTAACCAGATTCCAGGTTTGTTCCACCGGAACTTCAGCACGTTTCAACACTTGATTTGCTTCCATATTCACCTCGGTTAAATAATTAGAATTGATTTCACCCCTTGCCCTTATTGATCTCCATCCATCTGATTTAATTATAGTGGAAATTTGAAAATGAAAAAAGTGTTTCATTTTTTTTACATATTTTTTCTCATTTAAATTCGTGAAAAGTACAGCAGTGGCTTAAAAGCTCACTGCTGTACTCCAATTTCACTCATAAAAACTAAATTAATCAATAACTGAAGTAACTCAGGACCAGTACAAACAGCAAAGGATCCCGGAAATAATCTTTGAAAGTAATTATTTAGGTGCACTGGCTCGAATAGCATACCCCCTGGGTACCTGAACTAATAAGCGGTTAAACAAAAAGTGAGCGCGCAGGGGCTCGAACCCTGAACCAATGGCTTAAAAGGCCACTGCTCTACCATTGAGCTACGCGCCCATAACGACTGAAAGTTTACTATAGACACAATTCCTTGTCAACTTATTGGGAATCAGCTATTTATGAAGAAATCAATCTTACGAGATTGGATTTTAACAAAATAATAAAATCAAACTCTTCTGCAATATTTGCAAATTAGCCTTATTTAACATACACTTAGCATAGATTTTTCGTCCTGAAGGAGTCATTTTTATTATGGATCTTGAATACAATACCTTCTTACGTGATCGCTACCGAATTGAAAAACAACTTGGTAAAGGTGGCATGGGCGCAGTTTACCTGGCTTTGGATACTGTTCTGCAAACAAAAGTGGCCGTTAAAATCAATCAGAATCCACGTGAGGATGGACGAGAACAATTCTTGCAGGAAGCACGTTTGTTGGCTGGGTTACGACATCCCAATCTGCCCAGGGTGATCGATTATTTTGTGATTGAAGATAGCCAGTACCTGGTGATGGACTTCATTCCTGGTGACGACCTGGGAACAATCGTCAAGCGGGATGGTAAACAGGATGTTGATAAGGTGATTTACTGGGCCAAAGAACTCGGAAAGGCGCTTAATTATCTTCATACGCAGGAACCCCCGGTCATTCACCGGGATATCAAACCTGGCAATATCAAAATCACCCCACGTGGTGAAGTGATCCTGGTGGATTTTGGTATTGCCAAATCTTCCGATATTTCCCAGGAAACTTCTACAGGGGCAAAAGGACTTACCCCCGGATATTCTCCTCCCGAACAATACGGTTCCGGAAGGACTGGCCATTATTCGGATCAATTTGGTCTGGCTGCCACTTTATACAATTTACTGACCAATGAAAAACCCGTGGATGCAGTTGAACGCCTCCTCGGTCAGGCAACTTTAAAACCGATTCATGAACTGAACCCGGATGTCCCTCCGCATGTGGAGGAAGTACTGATGCGGGCTTTGTCCATCAAACCTGAGGATCGTTTCGCTTCCATTCTGGAGTTTACACAGGCTTTGCGGCAGCCCAACATCCCGGGGCGGGACGAAACCCTGATTGCCCCTGGACGAGCAACACAAATTCAAAAACCACAACCGGTTATGAGCGCTGAAGCGACCCGGGTTGGCGCATCCTCTCCGGTTCCCTCCACACCAGTTTCTGCTCCCCCATCCTATCCGGTATCACAACCCCTCCCCAAACAAAAATCCAAATTAATCTGGTTGATTCCCATCATTTTGATCTTTGGAGCTGTTATTGTTTTTGGCGGTGGTTGGTTTGTATGGAACACCTTCCTCGCTGGGATAAAAACACCACCACCAGCAACAGCGAATGTGGTTCTTTTTACAGAAACATCTGCGGTGATTGTGGTACCCATAGAAGAATCAACCGCCACGTACACACCGGAACCTATACCCACCGAGTCTCTTATTCCGACTGAGACGCTGGCACCCACCGCAACCGACATCGCTGAACCCACTATCGAGCCGACCCTGGCGCTTCCCAGCATTGGCCGCGATGGTCTTGTGGCCTATGTCAGTGATGCTGGCGATGGGCAAACATTTCAACTTTGGACAATGAAAGTCTATCAACAAACAGATGGCACCCTTATCGCCGGGGATCAAACACAATTAACCACCAATCCTGGTGATAAATCCTATCCCAACTGGTCACCCGATGGTTCGAAAATCGTTTTTTCTGCCGAAACTGGTGATACGGTGAATAAAATTGACTTATACACGATTAATACCGACGGAACCGGTTTATCAAATATCCTGACAATACCTGGCAATGAAACCGAAGCAGCCTGGTCACCAGATGGAGAATGGATTGTATTTACAACAGACAACCGTTCCGATGGCATCAAGCAAATCATGATCGTGAAACCCAATGGTTCGGATTTGCGCCGTTTGAGCACCGATAAACAGGAATTCTCTCCCGAATGGTCTCCCAAGATGGATCGTCTGGTTTATGTACTGCCTTCTGCCAGTTTGCGATATTTATGGATGCGGGATCCGCAGCAGGATTTTATAGACCTGGATCGGGATATGTTCTTCATGCGGCTGCAATATGTTGGGGACCCTGCCTGGTCTCCGGATGCGGTGTGGATGGCCTATACCAATGTCCAGGGACGTACGCAGGATGTTTACCTGACCCGTATCCAGTCTTTTGGTATGGAAGTAAAACGGTTAACCAACACCACTTTCGACTCATATCCAGCCTGGTCACCTGATTCTGCCTGGATTCTTTTTCAATCGAACCGCGACACCAACCTGGAAATTTATATCATGGATATTGATGGTCAGAATCAGACCAACCTGACATTAAGTCCTGATTCTGCAGAGAAGCACCCGGCCTGGCAAGTCAAATAAATTAGTATGAATTAATCAAAAAAACAGATGGATGAAAATTCGTCTGTTTTTTTAGTTATATAATTAAACAATTGATCCATTTAACCATCGATTGAGGTGATGATGATAGTTCGAAATTGTATGAAAAGAAAGGTTTTTTTCATCCATGTAGATGATACAGTCGCCGGAGCTGCAAAATTAATGCACGATTACCATATTGGATTACTGCCCGTCGTTGATAATGACAAAATATTAATTGGTATTCTGACCTTGCATTCATTATTGCGAATTACCTTACCTGATTTTATAGATTTTATTTCTAATTTTTCATTTCTTAATAATTTAGGTGCGTTCGAAACAAGGGTTCCTTCCGCGGATGAGTTGAACATTCAAATCAAGAAAATCATGGAAAAACCAATCTATGTCCAGGAAGATTGGAGTCTGGTACATGCAGCTGCAATCCTGCATAACGAAGAACTGACAGATATTCCTGTTGTGGATGCTTCAAAACATCTGGTTGGGCTCGCTTCTCATGTGGATATTGGTACAGCAATTATTGAAAGCTGGAAGCTGTGATATTCCATCAGGTTTATGTCAGGTTTCTATGATACCCGTTATTTTATCCATCACTATCTTCATCACAGTTCTCTTTTTAATTTTTTCGGAAAAGGTTAACCGCACCATTGTTGCCATGGTCGGGGCAACTTTAATGGTTATTGTGGGGATTTACTTTGGTTTCTATGATCAGGAACAGGCAATTGAAGTTGTTGATTTTAATACATTAGGTTTACTGATTGGTATGATGATTCTGGTTGGATTACTGGAACCGACTGGTTTTTTTCAATATCTGGCTGTTCTGGCTGCAAAGATCTCAAAAGGGAAACCTGTTCGATTACTAATTTTCCTGACCGCGGTTACGTCCCTCGTCTCCATGGTTCTGGATAATGTCACCACGGTGGTTCTGATTGCACCGGTAACCATTTTGATCTGTGAAATTTTAGGCTTCAATACCAGACCATTTCTCATTTCAGAAGCAATCCTGTCAAATATTGGTGGTATGGCAACCCTGGTGGGAGATCCGCCGAATATTTTGATCGCTTCAGCAGCCGACCTGGTATTCACAGACTTTTTACGTAACTCTCTTCCCATTGTTCTGATTACCTGGGTTGTTTCCATCCTGGTTTTAAAATATTTATTCAGAAATGATCTGCAATCATCCAAAAATGTTGATTATGCGGATGTGATCGCCAATTTAAATCCAAAAGAAGCGATAAAAGAACCTAAGATCGTTTTTAAAGTATTAATTATGGTTGCTATCGCCTTGGCAGGATTTCTCATGGAAGATCGCATTAATCTGGAAATATCCATCATTGCCATCGGATCAGCCTCCCTGGCATTGTTATGGGTCAATCCAGCGAAGATTCGTGATGTGTTGAATCTGGTGGAATGGGATGTGCTCATTTTTTTCAGCTCGCTATTCATCCTGGTCGGTGGGCTGGAGAGCGCTGGTGTTTTACATATCCTCGCCCAAACCATCCTTTCATTTGGTAACCTTGACCCGGTTGTTTTTGGATTGAGTCTCTTATGGACTGTAGCAATCCTTTCCGCTATTGTTGATAATATCCCTATCACCATTGCTCTGATCCCTGTTATCTTAGAATTAGAAACCCTGGGAATCAATGTTACCCATTTATGGTGGGCATTGGCTTTTGGCGCTGGATTGGGCGGCAATGGCACCATTATTGGTTCAACAGCCAATGTCATTGTAACTTCCCTCTCAGAAAGAACACGTTTCCCAATTACTCCCATGTTGTGGAATAAACGCGGCTTACCAATTATGTTCATCAGTTTATTGGTGGTTTCTGTTCTATATACGCTCTTCTTTTTCCTGATCGGTTTTTGATTTCCAACTGGTTCTGGCAGCTAATAAACCTTCCTGAAAGCTTTGATCTCCTAATAAATATCGCAATTCATCTTCAAATATCTCAATGGGAGCATTTAATTTTTCAGAATAACGCAAACAACTTTTTTCTTCTTCCAATAATATTTTTGTCTGATCCAATGTGATCTCTAAATTATCATTCAAATCTAACGGATGTAACACACAGTAAAAAGGTTTAAGAAACCAGGGATGTCTTCCTGATTTCTCAGAAGCGACCTGCAAAGCACATTTATGATCCGTTCTCAAAAAAATACAGGTTGTTCGTTTGAAAGGTATGTTTCTTTCGACAAGTCTGGTATGAATCACTCTGCCACTATTTGTATAAGAGTCGTCTTCAATCTCGCTAAGAAACCAATCTCGCAGTTCAAATTCTGTAGGGTCCATATAAAATTGAATTATTTCCCCATATTCTTCAATCGCTTCTTTTTCCTGCAAATCTACCCAGACTCCGTATGCACAACAAGCCCCATGACAGTCAGGTAGCTTGCAGCGTTGCAGTGTATCACGCAAAAACATCCTTGGAGAAATAGATAATTGGTCCTGCATGGGACAATTCTAACAAAAAGCTATCAATTATGGAACTTTGGATTTTATTGCAAGGAGACTGTATGGCACAATCCATTCATTTATGGTTATTATTAGAGTAGAATCATGCACGATTGTAAAAGAGTTGGCAGCTAATTTGCAACTAAACAAATAATGAAATTAAAAACCTATTTGATTAATCAATTGAAGATTATGAAAGCAGTAGAAAATAAAAATTCTCACCAAATATGTGGACAATTAATCC
>JAVEYK010000128.1:0-5765 GCA_034003505.1 Anaerolineaceae bacterium
TTTGATTCTACGGGAGATTAATTTGTCGAAAATCGTAATTTGCGAACAAGGAAGATGATAATGATTAAGGCGATGGCGGCACCTAATAGGGCAGGCAACCCAACCTCATCCATAAACCCAGCTGTGGGCAGGGTTGTAGGTGTTACTTGTGGAGACAGCGTGCCCTGTGCAATTTGAGTTCCCACTGACCCCTGCGTTCCCATCAATGTTGCAGCTGCTTGCGTCTGGAAGGCAGCCACAGTTGCAGTCCGAATGGCAGGATCCTGACCTGCGACTGAAGTTGATTGTGATCCTGCAACCAACGTAGCGGAAGGCATCGCTACCACAGAAGTAGGACTGGGTAAAATCGGAGTTGTGGAGGGTGCTGCTTTTTGTGTAGCAAGCTTCTGATCAACCACTGCAGTTTGAGTCGCAATTAATGAAATTGCAGTGTTTTGTGCCTGGATTTCTGCAGCCTGGCTTTGTAAATCAGAAGTTGTTTTTGGTCGGAAAAGAATCACATAGGCAATAATCGCCAAAATTGAAAAAACGACGATCGCACCTAATATACCAACACCAATAATGAATGGTTTGTTACTGGAACCATTTCCATAAGGTTTTTGTGGTGAAGGTTCTTCTTCAAATAATTCATTGTCTTCTAATTGGTTGGGTTCCATATCATTCTCCTTCAATTAATACCTATTACTTTACTCCAGGATATCCAAATTCGCAAGCGGGATGGAAACCTGATCTCCATCACTAAATTCAATCGTTGCACAGGTGGTCCGGATTCCATTCATCAATTTCGTTTTTGTCGAATTTATTTTCTTAATAATCGCTGCTTTCCCACGGTCAGGGCCGGAATTTACACGTACCACACTCCCGTTTCGTAATTCCAGACCATCAACAGGAGCGTTTGCTTCTACAGGTAATTGTATAATAATTTCTGGTTTTTCAAACTTCTGAATGTCATAAATTGTATTGAGAGAAACTATCTTTTTTTCATTTGATTTTATTAATTCGAAAGCTCTTTCATTCAATGGACAGGGTCCAAATCCTTCTAATAAAATGATGGGTATCGAACAATTTAGAGCTGCATTGGCAATGGATGCACTCATGCTCGAAAGAATTAAACCTTTAATGTTCAAATCCTCGGCAGCTTTGAATACATCACTGTTCGCACAATGTCCACCCAGCACTATTGCTCCTCTGAATGATACATCAATCTTCTGGGGGGTTAATTCCTCAAACATCTCAACCATGCTGCTTACGACTGGTCCGGATGTTGCTTTTTGGTTTCCCCACACACCCTGGATTAGTGCTCCATTGGTTTCGATCACTACACCACGGAAGGGAAGAATTTCTGTAACAATTGACTCAAATCCAGCCAGTATTGGTCTGGGTGGTTGTGTAAGTCGCAGAATAACCTGACTTCCGATAATGTTGACCACTTCTGCATCATTTTGTGCTTTAACTGATTTAGATAATGCACCGGAAGAGCGGGCTAAAATATCCCCTTTACTGATTTTGTCTCCGATTTTCACATTAATCGAGCGCCGGGCATCATCTGAATTTTTAAAATTTAGTTCTTTGCGAATATTCACAATAATAAATTTTTCTTCGGGAATGAATTCAGCGATAGCATCAGAAGCGTCGACTTTTTGCCCAACCCGTACCAAAACATCACCTCTACCAGGGAATATTCTTGTCCTTTGTATTTTTGCTAATCCGAGAGTGTGATAGATTTGAGTTTCCATAATTTTCAAATATAGATGCAATAATTATGCCAGGTTAATACCCATGCTCTTATTCCAATTCGAAAAATGCTCGAATCGTTCAGCATTGTTTTTCTGTAATCGAATTGGCCGCCCACGCGCATCAAAAATCACGCCACATAATCCGCCTTGAACATTCAAGCCTTTTTTAATATTTTTCCCAAATTGGTTCAAATCGATATTACTGAGAGATTCAAAGAATATTTTGACCGTTTGGCCTGCAGATAAAGCAATTTTTACAATTGAACCTTTGAGGATTTCTTCTTCCAGATATGTTCCATCTTTATATTCCATTCTTATTTTTAATATCGGAGTTCCGAATTTCGCCCGTGACTGAATGGAAAATACTTTTGCTAAGAGACTTATCGAGGGTCCTTCCAAGATTTGAATCGGTAATATCGGATTATCAATAGCAATACTACCCAGGACAGGCAATATACCATTGTGATCAAGATATAAATTTGTGATTCCTTTGGGTTGAATTGAATCCAGCATGATGAGAGTAATGTCATTGGGGTTTTCAAAATTCGATAAGTAGTCTGCATTTATTACGATCTGAGTCCAATAATCCGAAGAAATGGAATATTTGTTTTTAAAATTTAGATAACCCGTCTTAATTAAGTTTTTTAACATCCCTAAATCTAATAGATAATCGTCTCTTCCATTTGGGATCGTATCAGGCCGGATTGATTTATCCCAAAAATAATTGTTGATTTCTTCCATTTCAATGCTTTTGGGTAACCAGGTCGAGATTTCTTTGATATTCGTTTCGGAAATGTACCGTTCTGGATTCTTAAACAATAAATTTTCCGTTACACTTTGATGTAAGCTACCATTTTTGTTACCAGCAATTGATATCATCTCTTTACCTAAATCAATCACCAGACTACTCGCCATTTTTTCAGCACTTAATCTGTTCAGAAAATTGGTCATGATTCCATTTGACTGATTAAATGGCATAGGCACTGATTTGGTATAACTGAATAAATACTCAAAACCAGGGATTTTTCTTACCATCATTTGTGAAGCGATTTCATTGATGGTGGTCAAAGCAGGCATCAAGTTTTCGTCATCCAGGGTAGGCCGGATGTTGTCTGTAACGGATAACTTAGCAATGGAAGCAGTCATTTCCTGAATTTTGTTAGCGATGGCGGAATTGCCTGCATAAACCAGCTCGGGTAACTTTTCAGCAGGTAAATGTTTAATACAAAATAATATGATTTCCAACATTCTTACAATCGATTTATTGGCACCATTTTCGGTACCACCGGAAAGTAAAATGATGTCAGGATTCTGGTTGACAACAGATGATAGTATCTCTTCAATTTTTCTGGGATCATTTAACCTGATTTGATCTAAATGGTTTAAATGTGTTGTATTTAATAAATGGCCCAGGCTGGAAATTGACACATCTTCTAATAAGCCAGCTGTAATGATGGAAATCTGGTTCAGAAACCCATACGTGAAAGCAACTTGATCAATTCCACTTCCATCTGATTGTGCAGGGACGATCAAACACATTTGTTCATCAATCAACATTCTGCCGGTAATTTGCTGAAGGTGATCGATTGCTTTAAAAAATCCTTCTCGGAGATCGTTATATGGGGGCTTGAATGTCGTTTCTGCTTCACTCGTAGCAAGCAGATGAAATTTCCCATCCACTACATCGAATAGATATAATTTGGTCGTATAAAAATCAATTTTAATACCCAGCACAGAGGAAAATTCAATTGATTCACTCATTTTTTTACCCAATCACCAAATTATAAATAAATGTAATGATGAAGTTAACCCTTTCAATCAAAGCTAGTACTGAAGAGATGATGACTCCTGCAAAAATGGAACCTAATGTGATCCCGATAAATACTGAACCCACATTTTTTATGGATTGTAAAACCCTGGCAAGCCCGGTTTGAATTTCCCCGTTTATAGTTGTTGTAAATTGAAAATACAGCAATGATGAAATTGCTCCTATTAAGAGAATAATTCCTCCAATTAGTTTTGGAAAATTTAACGAGCTTAACGAAAAAGGTTCAGTGATCATATCAATCATTGGAAGCAGCGTGCCTGAAAAGGCACTTGTCAAAATGATGGCCGCACCACTTCCAACTAAAAATGCGAGGGAAATATCACCAATCGAACTCGTCCTTTTGAACAATTTAAAAATTAAGAGAATTGAGAGGATGATCGGTATCAGATGAATCGCCCTCTGGGTAATTTCACCTGTAAATAATGGGAGGATTAATTTAGGAATTAAAACCTGATAAAAAATCAATACCAATATATAAGCAGCAGCAACCCCAATAAAAAAATAGGTGGCAATTCTGAATAGCGGGTTATCGCCAAAAATATAGCTAAAAACCATAATCGTCAGGATAAAACTAAAAAGTAACCAGAAAAAGGTGTCTAGATTCATTTATTTTTCTCAGAACTTTCAGATCCCAGTGCTTTTTTAAAAATAGAAATGACGCCGCCAGCCAGTAAGAAAAATACAAATACCATGGCTGCTAGTTGAACGATTGCCCAATACCGACCAATGTCGTTTGTGTTGGTTTTTGAAAGTAAATTAAAAGCCAGTCCTCCCATCATTCCACTCAACATTCCATCCACCTGATTTGTTCTTAAGTATGGTTGCATGAGTGGTGCAGCTTTAGTGGTTGAAATTAATAATAAATCTGATTTTTCAACCAATAAGTTAATCTGTTCAATCCATAATTTTGCATTCTCTGAGTTGTCAGTCACCAGGACAATCATATCGAAATCATTGGCTGAATCGATCTCAGAGAGCGGTACTTTTTTCCAAAGTTGTAGATTCAAATCCATACCGGGTGAGGTTGCTCTAGGATTTAACAGAAAAGCCTGTATACCGGGACCATAACCAGGTAGATAACCAAGATTAGTGACCCGCTCTTCATGGTTATATGCGGGAACTTTTGGATAAACGTTACTCAGTATTTTCCCTGCTACTAAAAAGCCGTTGGGATTTGTTGAAATGGTTGTAACCCAATGGTTATTGTTAAATAAATCTTCGAAAAAGCCTTCAGAAATCAAGTTCAATTCCGGATAAGAGCTGCCATCCGTTTCAAATATAACTAAAACATGACTTGGGGATTGACTTCGATTGAGATAACCTGTTGCGAGAGTATGGAATCTGACTGCATCAGCGGGCAGATTCTCGGGGAAGTTTAAGCTAGAGTGGTCAATGAATGATGAATAGACAATAATCAACAAAAGGAAAAAAGGAACCAGATAAATTTCCAGACGATAAAGAAGAGACTGCTGTTTTTTCTTTGTGGCTGTACTCGATAGTGTCGGAGAAATTACTTCCTCCAATATTTTCAAGTGCATTTTTTGCTTATCAGTTATGTTGATCGTTGCCGAATAGGCAGGGGGTGCTGAAAAAGTTTTGGCAACATTTTCAGATGATAAAACTCCCTGGAATCCTGCCAAAGGGCCAGATTTTTCAATGCTGCTTTGATATTTTTGTTTTGGCAACTCCGGCGTTACGGCTTCGATGGGTCTGATTGCTTTTAACCAATCAGGAAGATTCCCTCTTTCTATATTGGTTCCTTCAGAAGAATATGAAGCTTTCTCTTCTTCCATTTCTTGAAATGGTGGAACCTCTTTACTTTCTACACCAATATTTTCTAACCAATCAGGTACCTCTCCGATTTTAAATGCAGAAAAAGGTTCATTTGATTCTTCCGGAATACCTTCCTGATCCTGGTCTTGATCTTCAGTAATTAGTAGATCATCATCAGTAACGGAAAGCTGAGTACCCTGAAGCCAATCTTCATTTTCGTCAAGTCCAATAAATGGTGATACAGAGTAACTCTCTAACTCATTTTCTTCAAATATGAATGCAGATTCCTCTGATCGTTTTTGATCTATCTCACTGTCATCCTGGTCTAATTCACTTCCGATTGCTTCGCGAACCTCAGGTTTAGAATCCACGTCATTTGTCGTATCTGGTAGCATATCCAGTTTATTGAATAATAGAACAGAATCATA
>JAVEYK010000129.1:0-5736 GCA_034003505.1 Anaerolineaceae bacterium
CCGCGCTGATAGGGTTCGAAGATGCGTTCAGCTTCTTCTGCAGCGATGCCGGGTCCATTATCTTGCAAGGTGATTTGCCAGCCATTATCTTTCGCTGAAACCTGCAAGGAGATGTGCCCACCCGGAGGGGTGTAACGGATGGCATTGCTGAAGAGATTTTCCAATACCTGGGCCATGCGGTCGGGGTCGAATTGGGCTTCTTGCGGCGTGGATGGGTCAAATTCGTTTTCCCAGGTGAGATGTTTGTCGACTGCCAGACGTTGCCAGGTAGGCAGGAGCGATTCAATCCAGTCCTGTACCCGGACGGGCTGGATCTCCAGGTCCAGGCTACCCAGCACCTGCTCGTGTAAATGAGCCAGCTCGTTTAATAGCCCCTGCAAGCGCACCAATTCATCATCCATGCCTTGTACCAGTTCCTGACGCAATTGCGGGTCATCACCGGCACCACTCAGGAGCGCCTGGGAGGCAGATCGCAACGCACCCAGGGGTCGCCCTAATTCATGCACCAGGTTAGCCAGCAAGCGCTTGCGGCTGGTTTCAAGGGTCTGCAAACGTTCCACCAGTGTATTGAAAGCCCGTTGCAGCACTCTGGTTTCCTCTAAGCCAGCTTCAGGGAGTGGCTGGGGGTTGCGGCCACTGGCCAGACGATACGCTGCGTCGGTGGTCTGTCGAATCGGTCGTTCCAGGTCACGGGCCAGCAGCCAACTGAGCAGTAAACCGAGGATAAGACCGCCAGCCAGGACGAAAATCATCACCTGGCGCAGGGTTTGCGAGCGTTCGTATATTCCAGCGAGTGGATTGACCAGGCGCACAAAGCCGATCAGGCTGACATCGCGGCTGGAATACACGGGCACGATGATATCGGTGACTTTGCGTTCTGCCAGGGTGACTTCGGCTTGCAGTTCCTGGGCAGATAGGATTTCGGCATCCGGGACATCGAAGATCTGCCCGATTAAAAAGGAATCTTCCGGGTCGGAGGAGACGATCAACCTGCCGACTGGATCCAGTAACATGACTTTGGCTGTCAGACGTGGGCTGATGCGGGTCACGAATGCCTGTGCCCGCACTGGATCCTGCCAAATTTCCAGGTATGCACTGGCAGTATCTGCAACCAGCACTGCCTGACGGGTTAACTCGTTGGTGATATTTCCTAAAAATATTTGCGTTTCCAGTAGATACGTGATCAAAATCCCCATGACCGGAATGATCACCAGCAAAGGGATGATTGTGTTCAGCATCAGCCGCGTACGCAAAGTCCTGATCAACTGGTCACCTCGGGTTGGTATTTATAGCCCACACCGCGTACGGTTAAGATGCGTTGGGGACGATTTGGGTCCTCCTCCAGTTTCTCACGCAGCCAGCGGATGTGGACATACACCACCTGCGGCTGACCGTTAAATTCGGCACCCCACACACGGGCGAGGATTTCATCGGTGGAGAGCACCTGGGCGGCAGAACGTGCCAGGGTATAAAGCAAATCGAACTCCCGCGGGGAAAGCTCAAGCTCTCTTCCATTATATAGGCAGGTATGGGCATCCGGGTCAATTCGCAGGTTACCGGTTTCAACGATTTCTGTTGAAGCAGGTTGGTTTTCGGTTTTTCTCTGTGAGCGGCGCAGGACAGCTTTGACGTGTGCCAGCAGGACGCTGAAATCAAAGGGCTTGGTGACGTAATCATCCGCGCCTAACTCCAGACCGAGCACCTCATCCAGTTCCCGACGACGGGCGGTCAGCATGATGACCGGGATGTGGAACTGATCATTGAACTGTTTGAGAGCATCCAGTCCATCCATACCGGGCAGATTGATATCCAGCAGTACCAGATCAGGCTTCTTTTGTTCGGCCAGTGCCAGACCATCTTCAGCATTGGCTGCTGTATGGGTCTCATAGCCAGCTTGTTGCAAATTGAAAGCCAGGCTGCGCCGTAAGAGGGCATCATCATCGATTAACAAAATCTGCTTGGCCATGATCAAAACTATACAATAAAAATGGTAAAAAAGGTAGTGTATTGTAGCTTTTCAAATCGGTAAAATCAAAAATCTATACAGTTCTTTGTGATTCTGGTTCAATATCTGTAGACTTAAAATCATGTTCAAGCACTTATCAAATTTCTATAAGACCAGCATGCATCCGGAGCTGTATCATGGAGAGGTCATGTCAGCGCCATTTTTTGAAGGCTGGTATTTTAAGGTGGTGGATGCCAGTGGTGAGCAACGGTTTGCCTTTATTCCTGGGGTGTTTGTGGGCAAAACGGCAGCGGATAGCCACGCTTTTGTGCAGGTATTAGAAGGAGCCAGCAGCCGGGTAGCGTACCATCGCTATCCGATCGATGAATTCGAGGTGGCAGATGATCCTTTTGAATTGCGCATAGGCCAAAATGTCTTTCGTCTGGATAGCATACAATTGAATATTGCTGGCTCAGAACAATCTGTGCGCGGGGAGTTGAAATTTCAGAAACCGGTGGGTTGGCCAGTTCGTTTGGTTTCACCAGGAATCATGGGTTGGTATGCCTGGGTGCCGAAAATGGAGTGTTATCACGGAGTCCTGGGGTTTGATCATGAAGTGCGAGGAGCCATCAAAGTGGATGGAAATTGTCTCAATTTTGATGGTGGTAAAGGGTATATTGAAAAAGATTGGGGCAAAGCTTTTCCTCAAGCCTGGGTCTGGATGCAATCCAATCATTTTTCCCAACCCCGCACCTGCCTGACTGCCTCGGTTGCGATCATTCCCTGGCTGGGCAATGCTTTTGCTGGTTTCATTGTCGGACTCTGGCAGGATGGGAAATTGCACCGTTTTGCTACGTACGCTAACAGCCGCATTCAGGGGTTGGAAGTGAATGATCAGGAGGTACACTGGCAGATGCGCAATCGCACACATCGACTGGAAATTGTTGCCACGCAGGCGGAAGGCGGGTTGTTACAAGCCCCGACGCCGGAAGGGATGGGGCGTAGAATTGCTGAGACGCTGAACGCCAGCATCTTTGTGCGATTGATTAATTGCAAGACCGGGCTGATCGAGTTTGAAGATCAGGGTAGATACGCCGGCCTGGAAGCGGTGGGGGATTTGGATCAGTTGATTCGGATGGCGGTGGGATAACCATGTCACCAAAAAAAGCATTCAAAAGTTGAGAATTATTATAGAGAAGTCGATTATTCTGTACTATTCATGACAAGATCAACAATAACCAGTATTAAAATTCTTAAAGTAAATAATATTGTTTACATTAAGAAATAAAAATGAAATTCAGAGAATTCCAAACAAAAATAAAGAAGCTACCGGTTTTTAAATTGAATGATATCCGGAAAATAAATCCTGGTTTCCACCGCCAGCAATCGACTCTATGAACCCTCTTATATCAGTCGGGAATCAGCACTGGCATCTTATCAAATTATCCCAGAAACAGTATTTGGGGTAACCAGTGTGAGTTCGAGAAAAACGGATCGATTCCAAAGTGATGACGGAATTCTCAGTTATAAAAGTATTCAACCCGCTTATTTTTTTGGTTATCAAATCAATGAACCAGAGAAGTCATTTAAATATAAAATAGCAAATTTTGAAAAAGCTGTTTTGGATTATTTGTATTTCCATCCGGAAATCTGAAGTTAAAAATTAGGGAACAACAAAAATTTACATAAAATCTTTTAAAACGGGTTGACCATCAGTGAGCCTTTATGGATGCACTGCACTTCAATTGGGGAGGAAACACAAATTTCAGTTGGTGGCTGGTTCGTTGTAATTGGATCATTTTCCTTTCACAAACTTCTCAACCTTATATGAAACTTCATTCAAAAATTTGCATTTTTATAATTTATTTGGATAATTTTTATATAATTTATCCATTAATTTTATGTTACTTTTGAGGCAAAAATGAACAAAAAATTATTTATGGTTGCACCATTCCTAATATTTATGCTTCTGATAGGCATGCTTTCATCAAGATCATCTTCGGATGTAAATGCTCAAATCATTATCACTTTCCCTTTCAATACGCCCACCCGCACCCCTACACCAATCACCCTTGGTGACTTTGTCTGGGATGATCTGGATAAGGACGGTCGCCAGGATGCAGGCGAGCCAGGAATTTCTGGGGTAACCGTGCAATTGTGGAATTCTACGAAAACGCAGGTCATCGATAGCGATGTTACCAATGGTTCTGGCAACTACACTGTGGTTGCGCCTACGTCAGGCAACTATCGTATTCGGGTGGTATTACCCGGGGGGTGGGACTCATTTTCACCCAAAGACCAGGCTGGGGGTAATAACAACCTGGATAGTGATATCAATCCCAGTGGTGGTGATACCGGCTTTACCGATGTGTTTTCCATCGCCAGTAACGTAATCAGTATAATAAATATCGATGCTGGGATTATCCTATTCCGCACGCCGACTGCCACCCGCACCCCTACACCAATCACCCTTGGTGACTTTGTCTGGGATGATCTGGATAAGGACGGTCGCCAGGATGCAGGCGAGCCAGGAATTTCTGGGGTAACCGTGCAATTGTGGAATTCTACGAAAACGCAGGTCATCGATAGCGATGTTACCAATGGTTCTGGCAACTACACTGTGGTTGCGCCTACGTCAGGCAACTATCGTATTCGGGTGGTATTACCCGGGGGGTGGGACTCATTTTCACCCAAAGACCAGGCTGGGGGTAATAACAACCTGGATAGTGATATCAATCCCAGTGGTGGTGATACCGGCTTTACCGATGTGTTTTCCATCGCCAGTAACGTAATCAGTATAATAAATATCGATGCTGGGATTATCCTATTCCGCACGCCGACTGCCACCCGCACCCCCTCACCAATCAACATTGGTAACTTAGTCTGGCATGATCTGGATCAGGATGGTATTCAGGACGCAGGCGAGCCAGGTATTCCCGGAATCACCGTACAATTATGGGACGCTGCCAAGACCACATTGATCCACAGCACCACCACCAATAATAGCGGGATTTATACCCTGGTTGCTCCATTTTCCGGGGATTACCGCGTGCGGGTTGTCCCATTTCCTGGCTCCAGTTTTTCTGACAAGGATCAAGGTATAGATGATACCAAAGACAGTGATATTAATCACATCATTATTTCACCCAATTATCAATATACCGACATCATTTCAATTGCCAGTAATGTCATCTCGATGACCTTTATCGATGCAGGATTGAGAACGGTTGGCGCAACCTCCACTCCTACCTTAGGAATCATCCAGACTGCTACACCATCGGAAACCCCCACATTACAATTTTCAGCGACTCCACTACCTGATTATCCTAACAAGATTTTTCTGCCGTTCTTATCGAAAGGATCGTGAAGATATTTATTTTCGCATGTTCTAAGTATCTGAATGGATTGCCCTTCCACTGAGTTCGAAACAACTAACTTCGATGATTCACCCATGATCTTCATTCGTTATCGTTACATACCCCATCTTTTACAGGTGAAGAAATTGTGGAATTACTGTTATTAGGAATGAAAAATAGTATGCCCGCATCGTTGATTTTATTCACAATAATCCACACAAATGGATAAATGATCGACACACAGGAAGGAGCAAGGACATTGTGCGGGGCAAGGACAAGGTTTGGGGCAAGGACAAGGTTCGGGGCAAGGACAAGCCATTGCCCCTACAAATTTCATTAATAGCTAATATTCATTCATCTTGCGGGTTTTGCCAGAAGTTCCACATGCGATTTATGATCATGGCTAATAACATGTGGACCGAAAAAAATAAACAA
>JAVEYK010000130.1:0-5619 GCA_034003505.1 Anaerolineaceae bacterium
TGCCTGCGGGAATTTTGACAGCGGTGACAGTGGGCGAAGGGATGAACGGGGTTTCTACAAATAGCTCATATCCCATGGATTGCAATTGTTTACGGCAATAGTCCGCCACCAGTTCATGGCGTTGATAAGCGAATGGTAGTCCTTCTTCCAACAGCATATCCACACTGGTCTGAATGGCTGCCAGGCCGTGCCAATGCGGGGTATAAGGGAATTCAGCTTTTTGCTGGGCATACCGGAAGGGCAGTAACGCATCGTAGCCAACATAGGCTACATCCTCGATGACTTCCCATGCCTTTTGGCTGATCGCCAGGAAGGAGATATCGCAGGGGGCGGAAAGCACTTTCTGTGATCCACCCAATGCCAGATCAACGTACCAGGTATCCGTTTCAATTGGAACCCCACCAACACTCGCGACCATATCCGCATAGAGCAGTGGAATATTGTGTTTCTGTTTGAGCTCACCCAGTTTTTGTAAAGGATTGAGAGTGCCGGATGGCGTTTCACAATGCACAACGCTAATCATTTTGGGTTGGAATTCGATAATGGCTTCTTCGATCTTCTCCCAATCCTGGAGCGTTTCATTGTGTGCAAAACCCAGTGTCTTGACCTGTGCTCCAATCGATCTGGCCATGTCGCCGATGCCATAACCAAATACACCGGTAGCCAATGCCAGCACGCGCTCACCTGGTCGAATGGTGCTTTTGAGCGCACTCCACAATGAAAGCATGCCTTCGCCGGTCAGAAAGGCAATCTGGTTTTGGGTTCCGAAGAGTTGGCGCATTTTCAGTTCGGTTTGGTTATAGAGTTCCAGGTATTCTGGTTCCAGATCAGGCGATCCAAAATCCTGCTGATAGGCAGATAAAATTTGAGGGGGCACCTGCACCGGCCCCGGTACCATTGGTATAGGATAAGATTGCATAGTCCTCCAATCTGAGTATTCACCCATATTATCTCACATCAAACAAATTTAAAGGCTGGTCAGGTTTACAAATTTCAATCTTTGTACAATAATTAACACTAATTCAGCGATACGCAGGTTCTCGATCTGGTATCGCAATCCTAGGGAGTAAAAATGAGAAATGTGATTGAGCGTTTTCTGCGCTATGTAAAGATTGATACCGAATCTGAATTTGATTCTGAAACCTGCCCCAGCACCAGCAAACAATTAGATCTGGCTCGCTTATTAACAGAAGAGTTGGAGACGATGGGTATGCAGGATGTGAGCCTGGATGAGAATGGCTATGTGATGGCAACACTGCCGGCGAATACCGCTCGAGAAGTACCTGTGATTGGCTGGATTGCGCATATGGATACCAGTCCGGATATGAGTGGCAAAGGGGTTAATCCACAATGGGTGGAGAATTATGATGGTGGTGATATTGTTCTCAACCCGGATAAAAATGTCATACTTTCTCCGATTGATTTCCCTGAGTTAAAACTTTATCAGGGGCAACCCATCATAACCACAGATGGCACCACCTTGCTTGGCGCGGATGACAAAGCCGGGATAGCAGCCATCATGTCTGCTATGGAATATCTGATTAGCCACCCAGAGGTGGAACATGGCACTTTAAAAGTCGGTTTCACCCCGGATGAGGAAATCGGACGCGGAGCAGATCGCTTCGATGTACAAAAATTTGGTGCTGATTTTGCCTATACTGTAGATGGGGGCGAGCTAGGTGAACTGGAATATGAGAATTTCAATGCTGCCGGTGCCCGGATCGTGGTGAGAGGGCGCAGTGTTCACCCGGGCACTGCCAAGGACAAAATGATCAATGCAATCAATATCGCCATGGATATTGCCGGGATGTTGCCTGCTCAGATGCGCCCGGAACATACGGAGCGGTATGATGGATTTTTCCATTTGATGCGATTTGACGGACAATTGGAGCAAACCAGCTTGTTATATATCATACGTGAACATGACCATGACAAGTTTGAATGGCAAAAAGGGTTGATCCAAAAAGCAGTCGAATATGCCAATTACAAATATGGTCCTGATACCGCCAGTCTGGTTTTAACCGACCAATATTACAACATGAAAGAAAAAATCCTGCCTGTTTTTCACATCATCGACACTGCCCGGGATGCAATGGTCGCATTGGGGATCCCACCGAAAATTATCCCGGTCCGCGGTGGAACCGATGGAGCTCGTTTGTCCTTTGAAGGGTTACCCTGCCCGAACCTGTTTACGGGCGGGCATAATGCACACGGACGCTTTGAATACCTGCCAGCGCAATCACTGGAAAAAGCGGTGGATGTAATTCTAAAAATTATCGAGTTATATACAGTTAAGACTGATTAAGTGGAGATGCAGCAGTCGTTGAAAAATTAGAACGGATGACGTTGGCACTTCGATCTGGTTAGTTTTTAATTATCGCATACCAGACATAAACATAAGCGTCGCATCCACAATTTGACGATGTTGTTCCTCCGCAGAGATGGTGGCTTCCTGATCACCCCTCTGAGAACCATAACTGCCAAATTGCGCGTGATTTCCGCCATCAATTTCAACCCACATCGTATTTGCCGGTAAGAGGGGGGCTGTTGCTTTGAGTTTATCGAGTGTCGCCAGGCCATCACGATTGGCAATAATGGAAAGCACCGGAAAACCGGATTGTGAGAGATCGTTGTTCTCAGCCGGGTAAGCAGCCCAGAGCACCAGCCCCTGGACAGCCACCGGATTGTTGTATACATACGCTGCTGCCATGGCTCCCCCCAGAGAGTGTCCACCAATATACCAGGTTGAAATACCCGGGTTGGCAGCAATGACAGCGTCTGCACGCTCCGCTCCGAACACGGCCAGACTGAGGGGCATTTCCACCAGATAAACAGCATTTCCCCCAGCAGCAATTTCACGCATGAGAGGTGCATATGCGCGGTAATCCACCCTGCCGCCCGGATAAAAAATAAATCCGGTCTTGGGCGTCCGTTTTGCAGGAATAAATTGAAGCCAGGTTCTGCGCTCGGTGACGGTTATTTCCTGATCTGACTCCAGCGCCTGGATAGCCTGCTTATCCGGGCGTGTCGGGGTATTTCCCCAAATCACAAAACCGGCGATTACAATGATGAGAACAGATAGAAATCCAAGAAGAATCTTATTGAGAAGGTTATTTTTGCCCGGTTTTTTTCGTTGGGCAGTATCCAATTGATTAATTTTCTTTGGCATCAGTTTAACCACCTTTTTGTGAAATTTAGAATCATTTAATTTTAATCCATATTCTGGAGGACTTCCAATCTTTGTCTGGCCCAATCATTCTCGGGATCAAAGGTGAGGGCCTGCCAATAGTTACGCAAAGCTTGTTCATACTGACCACATTTTTCGTAAACGTAACCAAGTTGTCCGAGCCCCCAGGCGTCTTCTGGTTTCCCCAGTAAAAATGCTTCCAGATAGGGGATGGCTTCTTCATATTTTTGTTGCTGGATCAGTATTTCTGCACAACCTGCTCTTGCCCAATAATATTTGGCATTGAGCAACAGTGTTTGTTGGAAATCTGCCCAGGCTAACTCTGACTCACCCATTTCCTGGTACAGTTCACCACGCTGGTAAAAAGCCCAGATGTAATTGTCTTTAATCGACAAGGCTTGATTAAAATCCTGTAGTGCCAGGTCATATTGTTTTAACTCTCGCCGTAGACGTCCACGGTGGGCGAATGCCCAATCATACACCGGGTCAATTTCGAGTGAGTGCGAAAAACTTTGCAGTGCCTGGTCGGTTTGTTTTAATCCGCGTTGTACTTCTGCCAGGACGGCATACATCCAGGCATCTTCGCCGAGTAAAACTTTACTGATTTCGAGATCGTTGTAGGCTTTTTTGTATTCTCCCAGTTGGCGGTAGGTTTCCGCGCGTTCGACATAAGCCGTGCCAAATCCGGGCATAATTTCCAGTGCTTTATCAAATGCTTCCAGCGATTGATCAAAATTGTGATACAGTCGATGGATAATACCAATACGACAATGTACCCAGCCATAATCATTGCGCAATTTGACAGCTTTTTGAAAGGCCTCCAGCGCATTTTCAATCTTACCCATCTGTTCGAGCAGGTCACCTCGCACGGCATAAACCCATGCATCTTTTGGCCACAATTCTCCAAGACGGTTAAAATCAGCCAAGGCTTTGTCAAGGTCGCCGATCATCTGATAAAGCTGGCCGCGGGCGCTGAAGACCCAGGGGTACTCGGGTAGGATCTCGAGTGCCTTTTGATAGGCATCCAACGCTTCGTTTAATAAACCCTGCTTGCGGTAGGCTTCTCCCAGACTGTAGTGAATCCAGGCGTAATCGGGGTCCAGCTTAAGTGCATGTTGTAAGTCTTCGTACCCTTCGGCAAACCTACCCAGGTCGAGGTACACACGGCCGCGATGTGCCAATGCCCAGACGTAATCCGGCCGATTTTCAAGCGCTTGCGAGAAAATTTCGATGGCCTGCTCGTATAGCTGCAATTCACGCAGACATTCCCCCAACGTGGCCAGAACCCAGGCATCGCCTGGCAATAGATTTTTGGCAGTATTCAGGTCGTTCAGGGCAGCCTCATATTCCTCCAACCAAAGATGAGCACTGCCACGCTGAGCATACACCCAGCCATAGAAAGGGTCCATTTCCAATGCTTTTTCGAACATTTTCATAGCTTCCGGAAATTTGGAGGTTTCCCGCAGGCAATATCCCAGGTGAGCATACACCCAGGGATCATGATCATGCCTTTTCAAAAACGTACGGTATTCTTTGATGGCTTTGGAAAAGTGCTCTTCACGCTCAAAGAGGTAGCCACGCGAAAGGACCATATCGATATCCTGAAAATCGAGAGGATCTTTTGGGTTTTTCCCTATTTTCTGAAACTGGCGTTCAGTGGCTGGCACGTTTGCTCACTTTCTATTTCTTCCTTAATTGTAGCGAAAATTTGTAACTTGAAAGCCAAAAGCCGTCAGCAGAAAGTCAGCAGGCAGCAGGTGAAAGGCTGTCATCCCACTTGAATTCCTGGATTGATCTGTTATAATCCTTGAAAACCCGACAAAATCATCGTTTATTAGATGTAAAGGAGTAATTAGATGGTAGAACGAACCCCCGACATTGTTGCCCAGGATTTAGTAGTCAGTCTGGAATATTCATTAACCGTGGAAGGTGAAGTGGTTGATTCGAGTGATGGATATGGTCCATTACAGTTTATTCAGGGACGAGGAAACATTATTCCCGGGTTGGAGAAGGAATTATCAGGTATGCAGATCGGTGAGTCACGTGAAATCATCGTCCAACCTGGAGAGGCTTATGGCGAATATGATAACAATGCCTTTGTAGATATTCCCAAGGAACAATTTCCGGCCAATTTTGAATTTAAGATTGGCAAGACCATTCGCCTGAGCGACCCTCAGGGTCGACAGATTAATGCCAATGTGATGGAGATTGGTGAAGGGGATGTCCGGCTGGATTTGAATCATCCACTGGCCGGCAAAGAGCTCAATTTTAAAGCAACCATTGTAGATTTGCGCATGGCTACGGAAGAAGAACTGGCTGCAGGGCGCCTGGGTGGTGGGGGCTGCGCTTCCTGTGGCAGCGGTGATGGCTGCGGAGGCAGTTGCGGATAAAGAAGACAGAGGTTGGTTCAAAAGGATCAACCTCTTTTTATT
>JAVEYK010000131.1:0-3894 GCA_034003505.1 Anaerolineaceae bacterium
GGTGCCTGTACCCCCTCTGCGGCGGGGGATGGCGCCGGGACGGTCATTGTGGGGTCGAAAGACTTTACCGAGCAATTCATTGTTGCCGAAATGTATGCCCAGTTACTGGAAAATGAAGGCTTCACTGTTGAAAGAAAACTCAATCTGGGCGGAACCCCGATTGCCCATGAAGCAATCATGAATGGCGATATTGATCTCTACCCGGAATATACCTCTACCGGGTTATTGACGATGCTGAAATTGGACCCTATTCAGGACGCCCAGGAGATTTACACCACGGTAAAGAGTGGCTATGAGGAGCAATACAGTCTGACCTGGTTAACCCCATCCCCATTCAACAATACCCAGGCCTTGGCGATGAAGAAAGACGTCGCGGCGCAATATGGCATTCAGACATATTCAGACCTTTCCCAAAAGGCTCCCGAACTGGTGTTGGGTGGACCGGCTGAATTCCTTGAGCGTGAGGATGGCCTCAAAGGTTTACAACAAGCCTATGGTGGTTTTGACTTCAAGGAAGAAAAACAACTGGGCACGGGCAGCTTGCGCTATCAGGCACTCATGGATGGACAGATCGACGTGGTGGTCGCCTTTGGAACCGATGGCGCCATTCAAGGTAATGATCTGTTGCTATTGGAGGACGACCTTGTTTTTTACCCGATCTACAATATTGCCCCGGTGATTCGCATGGACACCCTGGAAAAATATCCTCAAATTGAAAAAATCCTGAATGATTTTGCCCCCCTGTTGACCGACGACGTCATGTCTGGCTTGAACTGGCAGGTGGATGGTCCCGAAGGCAAGGAGCCGGCGGATGTCGCCCGAGCGTTCTTAGCAGACAAAGGCTTGGTTAAGTAAAACCAATGATATCCAGTGAAATAATTTCCTCGCCAGCCGAAACAAACACCACTCCGGCCAGCAAGTCGGGAGAGATTGTTTTTGAGCGGGTCTCAAAGTCATTTGCGGACAACACCAAACCAGCCGTGGATCAGGTTTCCGTGCAGATCACGGCTGGTGATCTGGTTGTCATTTTAGGGCCTTCTGGCTGTGGAAAAACAACACTGTTAAAAATGGTCAATCGCCTGTATGAGCCGGATGGTGGCAAGATCTGGATGGGTGGAAAAGAAATTCACACATTGCCGGTCAATGATTTGCGCCGCCAAATTGGCTATGTGATCCAACAGGTGGGTCTTTTTCCGCACATGACGATTCAGAAGAATATTGCCGTCGTTCCGCATCTGCTGGGATGGGAAGAAACGCGCATAAACCAGCGGCTGGAAATGCTGATGCAGCTGATTGGTTTGCCGGTTTCGTATTTGACACGCTATCCCCGGCAGCTTTCGGGCGGCGAGCAGCAGCGGGTTGGATTGGCACGTGCTCTGGCAGCCGACCCGGAGATCCTGTTGATGGATGAACCCTTTGCCGCTGTAGACGCGATTAATCGCGAACGCCTGCAGAGCGAACTGATTGACCTCCACAGCAAATTGAACAAAACCATTCTTTTTGTAACCCATGATGTGGAAGAAGCATTTCGCCTGGCGAAGAAAATTATCGTGATGCGGGCCGGGAAACTGGTGCAATATGGCACCCCGCTGGAACTGGTCACCCAGCCCGAAAATGAATTCATTGAAGAACTGGTGGGATCCAACAACATCCTGCGAAAACTGAGCCTGGTGGATGTCAATTCCATCTTAAAAGCCCGCGAGAACCAGTTTTATCAGGCGTCCCGATCGCCATCAGCTGAAAATCCCCACGCGGTCTTAAGTCCGCAGGATGATTTGCGATCGGTGGTCTCGTTGTTATTGTGTAGCGGCAAAGATGCACTGCCGGTGAAAGATGCGGAAGGTCAGTTACTGGGTACGATTGGATATGCTGACCTGCGTAACATGTTAATTGCCAACCTGCCCTCCGAATAGAAATTGCAAGCATGAAATATCTTTTCAATAATTTTGATGTGGTCGCAGAGCTCTTCCTGCAACATTTACAACTGACACTGGCGGTGATCTTCTTCTCACTGTTGATCGGGATCCCGCTCGGGTTGCTGCTGGCCAGGGTTCGCAGGCTACGCGGCCCGGTGATGAGTGTGCTGGGGATCATTTACACCATTCCAAGCCTGTCGCTCTTCGTCTTGCTGATTCCCATTTTTGGATTGGGAACCAGACCCGCCATCATTGCCCTGACCGCCTATGCTCAGTTATTATTGATCAGAAACTGGCTGGTGGGGTTAACAACCATTGAACCGGCAGTTCTGGAAGCAGCCCGTGGGATGGGATTAAATGGATGGCAGCGATTCTGGCAGATCGAATTTCCGCTGGCATTACCGATGTTACTGGCCGGTGTGCGCCTGGTGGCACTCTCTTCGATTGGCATTGGCACCATTGCCGCCTTTATCAATGCCGGCGGACTGGGTGTGCTGCTCTTTCAGGGCGTGATCACCGCCAATTACGACAAAATATTTACCGGCGCTCTGGAAGTGACTGTTTTGTCATTCGCAACCAATTATTTTATTCGCTACCTGGAGCAACGCTCTGAATTGCGAATTTATGGAAAGAGAACCTGAAAGTAGAAAAAGATGGAAAAATTTGATGTGATCATCATTGGGGCAGGCCAGGCTGGAAATCCACTCTCCAAAGCTTTGGCTGCTGCCGGGAAAAAAATTGCCCTGGTGGAAGAAAAATACGTCGGCGGGACCTGTATCAACGTTGGGTGTACGCCTACCAAGACCATGATTGCCAGTGCTGAGGTTGCCCAGCTGGCACGGCAGGCGCACAAATATGGCGTTAATTGCCAGGATTTGAGTGTTGATCTCAACCGGGTTACAGAACGCAAGCGCGAGATCGTCTCCCAATTTCGGGAGAGCAGCAAACAAGGGATTGTGGACGCGGGCGTATCGTTAATCTATGGAAAAGCCACTTTTACCGGTCACAAAACCCTGGAAGTGACATCCCAAAGCAGCCCCCGACAGTTAACCGCTGAAACAATCATCATCGATGCTGGCGGCAGACCCAATATCCCCGATATTTCAGGTCTGGACAAGGCCGATTATCTTGACTCCACCACGATCATGGAGTTACAGGAAGTGCCGGAACATCTGCTGATTCTGGGCGGAGGCTATATCGCGCTTGAGTTCGGGCAGATGTTCCGGCGTTTTGGCAGCCAGGTGACCATATTACAAAAATCAGGGCAATTGTTGGGGCGCGAAGATGCAGACGTGGCGCAGGAGATCCAGCAAATTCTGGAGGAAGAAGGCATTCAGGTATATCTGAACGCCCAAACGGAGACCATATCCCAAAACAGCGATAACAGCATCCACTTGCAGGTCGCAACCCCCGGCGACCAAATCGAACTGAGCGGTTCGCATCTATTGGTGGCGACCGGCCGCATCCCCAATTCAGATCGAATGAGCGTGGATAAAACCGGCGTAAAGCTGGACAGCCGCGGTTACATCGCAGTCAATGAAAAACTGGAGACCAACATCCCCGGCATCTATGCCGCCGGCGATATCAAAGGCGGACCGGCCTTCACGCACATTGCCTATGATGATTACCGGATATTGGAAGGCAACCTCTTGCACGAGCAGTCATTAAGTATGAAAGGAAGAATGGTGCCGTACGTGCTGTACACGGACCCACAGCTGGGCAGAATTGGCCTGTCTGAAAAAGAAGCACAGGCTGCAAACATCAATTACAAAGTGGCGAAGATTCCAATGAAGTCTGTGGCGCGGGCATTGGAGCTGAGCCGCACCAGTGGGTTTATGAAAGCCCTGGTAAACCCGGAGAGCAAGCAAATACTGGGTGCTGCCGTGCTGGGGGTGGAAGGCGGGGAGATCATGTCGATGTTGCAAATTGCGATGCTCGGGAACGTGCCTTATCCCGCCTTGCGAGATGGCATTTTTGC
>JAVEYK010000131.1:3994-5308 GCA_034003505.1 Anaerolineaceae bacterium
CGATGGCAAAGGGCACGATGTAAACAATCCCTCAGGGTGATATGGCCGTCAACGATGAGAACTGCCGTCAACGAATGGGAAACTGCCGTCAACGAATAGAAAACGAATAAACGAATAAACGATGGCAAAGGGCACGATGTAAACGAACCCATAGGGTGATATGGCCGTCCGCGAATAGGTCACGAATTCACGAATAGTGACTCTCGAGTGAATCAGAATGTTTTTATCCTTTGCTGCGAAATATGTTTCATGTTACGTCAAAAACTCAACAACTTATGAACTTAAGAACTTTCACTCCACCTCCACACCCATACGGGTAAACATTCACGCTTTTCGAATAGGCCCCTACCCCCTAATGCCTAACCCCTGGTCCCTATGTCCGTCCATAACAAGATCGGACCTGGCTTTAAGGAAGAGATCTATGAACGCGGGCTGAAAAATGAATTGACCAATCTGGGGATTGAGGTCGAAGATCAACATCCCGTACCGGTCGAAGTCGATGGAGAACAGGTGGGGATTTTTTAACTGGATTTGCTGGTGGAAGGAAAGGTGGAAATTAGGGGTTAGTATTCAGGATTCATTCTTGAGCCACGAGCTACGAGCTATGAGCCATCAGCTACCCTATACACATATATATGATAAACTATACACATAACAATTCGTTAGAAAAGGAGTAAAGATGCGCACCAATATTGTTCTGGATGATGATCTCGTCAAACGAGCACAGAAGCTAACCGGTATCCGCACCAAACGTGAAGTGGTTGATACTGCCTTACGGATCCTGGTGCGTTTGCATGAGCAATCCTCAGTCCGAGCGCTGCGCGGTAAGCTGCATTGGGAAGGCAATTTAGAAGAATCAAGGCTGGGAAGAAACCATGCTGGTGGTTGATACCACCGTCTGGGTGGATTATTTCAATGGTCAGATCAACCCGGAAACCGATTATCTCGACCACGCACTAACGGAAGAGTTGATTCTGGTGGGTGATCTGATCCTGGCGGAGACCTTGCAGGGCTTTCGTTCGGATAAAGATTTTATGCGGGCGCAAGCCGCCCTTTCCAAATTTGAGCAAGCAGAGATGGTAAATGGTGAGCTTGCTCTAAAGAGCGCTCAACATTATCGGGCTTTGCGCAAAATGGGCATCACCGTACGCAAAACCATCGATTGCCTGATCGCCACCTATTGTATTGTCGAAAATCACACCTTGCTGCATCGCGATGTTGATTTTGACGCGTTTGAGGAACATTTGGGCTTGAATGTGGTGCATGTGGGAGGTTGACCAGGGGCGGGAGCGAACCCACAGGGTGATATGGCCG
>JAVEYK010000132.1:0-5215 GCA_034003505.1 Anaerolineaceae bacterium
CATGCCAATCTGGCAGAGAAAATCGTTGAAGGTAACCAAACAGCAGTCCAATTGGCAAAGGAAGTAATCAAAGACAAAAATGTTCTGATTGCCGGATCACTAGGCCCGACCGGTGAGATGATGCAGCCCTTTGGCACCATGAGTGAAGAGCAGGTCTTCGAAATTTACGCTGAACAGGCTAAGATTTTATTGAATGCAGGCGTTGATTTGCTGGTCATTGAGACCCAATTTGACCTCACTGAAGCCCAGGCAGCTGTACGGGCTGTACGTTCACTCGATTCGGAAATTGCCCTGGTGTGTTCGTTCAGTTATGACCGCGGGGTTCGGACCATGATGGGTGTCAAACCTGCCCAGATGGCAGAGATTTTTAACGAAATGGCAGTGGATGCGCTTGGAATCAACTGCGGCAAGAGCCTGGATGATAATCTGGCGGTGTTGAAAACCCTTAAAGAGAACACCAGCAAACCCATCTGGTTCAAACCGAATGCCGGCCTGCCCACTGCCAACCCGGATGGCAGCACCAGTTATGATGTCTCCCCGCAGATGATGGGAGACCAGGCTAAAACCTGGATCGCTGAAGGTGCCCGTCTGGTGGGCGGCTGCTGTGGGACCAGCCCTGAACACCTGGCTGAGATTGCTACCAAAGTGAGAAGCTAGCAATACTTTCAGGATGACGTATCGCCAAAAACTGTCTTCACTGCCATTAAGGACGAAGGATTGGAGAATAATGAGCGCTTTCCAATAGGCGATTTTCACTGCAATCCTGCGTCCCTACTTGTGAAATTTCACATTATTCCTCACAAATTTTTCATGTATTTTTACATTCCAGGCGTATAATTGTTTTAATTTATACTGTGGAGTGGGAGCATGGTAGCAAATCAGATATATTGTCCGTCCTGTGGCGCAGCCAATCAAACAGAAGCCAGGTTTTGGTATAAATGTGGGGGAAAACTTCCCGAATTGGAGCAGCCCTGGCTTAAAGCAAGTGGTTCTGATTTCATCACCCTGCTCTGCCCAAAATGTGGGGGTAAATTGCAGGTGGAAAGGGAGTCAGACCAATTAACCTGTCAGTACTGTGGCTTGGAGCATTTAGTACGACAAACAGGAAGTGAAGTAATTCTGACACCGGTTGTGGAGAGCATAAAACGAGTTGAGGGAAAGTTTGAACAAATCTTTAATAGCTCTGACCGTATGGCCGCTGAACAGACGATTCAAAGACTGAAAATTGAAATGCCTGAATTTGAAATTCGTGTTAAAAGCTTGCAGGAAAAGTACAATCGTGAAGTCAGGAAAAAACCAAGCACATTACTGAAATTCATTCTGTACATCCTAACCGTTTTAAGTTCACTATTCATCCTGATTGTTATGATCGGAACAATATTTAGTGAACCCCCTCCCAAAGAGGTCATTTTTGTTGCAATAGGAGCAGTCATTTTATTTGTTCTTGCCAGCAGTGGAATCAGAATCATGAAGAAGAAAGCAAATCGTCAGCCCCAAATTCTGATGATCCAGAATGAATTAGAACAAGCCAAAAAAGAATATCAGCAAAGAAATAATCAACTGGAGCAATTGCACCGTTATACTACTGAGCGGTGAATTTTAAATTACACCATCACATCATTGAAAGGTCTATTATGAAACCGATCCATTTCACCTTCATCTTCATTTTGTGCATTTTTTCACTTATCCTGGCTGGCTGTAACTCGGCAGCCAGCACCACCGATACGGAAGTTATGCCACCAACAGAAGCCGTCATTATTGAACCTGCTGTCGATCTCAAGCCAACAGAGGAAATCATTCCAACCGAAATTCCCCTACCTACTGAAACACCGGAACCGATCGCGTGTACAATCGCATTTGAAAGCAACCGCGATGGCAACTGGGAAATTTATCACATGGGCCCGGATGGTAAAGATCTCCGCAATCTGACCAACCACCCCGCCGATGATATGCAGCCTGCCTTATCGGGTGATGGTAAACATATTGCGTTCATCTCCAACCGTGAAACGGAAGAGTGTGCCGGCCAATCTCTATATGTTATGAGTGTGGATGGCACAGATCCCAAGCGGCTCAGTAAGTGTATTGGGGCTAATTCTCCTGATTGGTCAAGTGACAGTGAATGGATTACTTTTTCAGGCGATCGAGATATTTTCATTGTGCCAGCGGATGGTTCAGCGGATCCCGTTAACCTTACCAACAGCCCCGAAGAGGATGGTTTTCCTGTTATTTCGCCGGATAACCAGAAAATCGCCTTCTTGTCCGGTGGTACCCAAAACTGGAATGTTTTTATAATGGATTTAGATGGCAGCCAACCACAACAATTAACTTCCGAAGGCGGTGAGATTGGGATCGATTGGTCCGAGGATGGTCGCATCGTGGTGGGTGGTTGGGATAGAGGTGATCAGGGTTGCTGCAATTTTGTAATGAACCCGGATGGTTCCGATATCATGGAAGCTGGCGGGAAAGGTGAAATGCAAAAATATCTGCCATTCTGGACCTGGGATGGTAATCGTGTGGAGTGTTTTTCCGTAAACCTGGATGGCAACAATGAGGAAGTTTATCTGCTAGGCGAAATGTTCCCGGATATCTTCTTCAACCTGACCAATCACCCGGCGGATGATCGCAACCCGACCTGGCCAGCCCTGTGTGGTCCGGGAGTTTTAATACAACAGAGTAACCCAGACCAGGAACAGGACGAGGAACTGGATCAGCAATCATCCGCTGATTCGGGTGAAATTGTTCTTGGCTATGCCGGCGATAATCCCTGGCAATCGCAACGCAAGGATAATTTCTACAGAGCCTGCCAGGAACTGGGCGTAAAGTGTGTACAGGGTGAAATGGATGAATTGATCAACCAGAGAGTCAGTGCTATCGTCCTCAATTCGAGAAATGACGTCATCAAAGGTTCCCATCCATCCATACTTACCGCCAGAGATAAAGGAATTCCAGTCATTGTACTGGATGCAGAAAATATCACAGATGGGGCTTATTACATCACCATCGACCATGATAAATGGGCTGCCAAAAGCCTGGAATGGATGTTTGATAGCATCGGTGGAAAAGGTGACTTCGCATTCTTCAATTTCCAAACTTATAACAACCATAAGGCAGTCATCGAAGCAATGCTAACAAAGTACCCAGGCATCAAACTGGTTGAAGCCCGTTTTGATGATTATACCCATGATCATACTGTCATGGAGGCGGATGTGCGTGCCTTCATGAAACGATATCCCAACCTGAAAGCCATTTGGACCGATGAAGAATTTGATAATGTAATTTGGGGCGTTAAGGATGTAGTCTCAGCGGATAATTGGCCATTGGTACTATGCGGTGCAACCAAAAGAGGCCTGCAGGTATGGGAAACAGTCAAAGCGGACAATCCAGGTTTCAATTGTATTGCGCTGAGTAATCCACCTGGCATCGCGTATGACGCTGCTTATACCGCTTTTTACCTGGCTAGCGGTTTAGAAATCAACCCGCTGTCATTAAGAGGTGAGTTTGGAAAAACCCTGTATGTGGATATACCCATCGTGACCCAGGATGACCTCGCCAAATGGATTGAAGCATTTGCCGGACAAGATGATCATCACTCCGTCGACCAATTTATGACTCCAGAAGAGATTCAGGAAAAATGGTTTTTGAAAGAGTAAGGGTACCCTGATACTAAATCCATAATGTGTGCCAACCTGAAGTTAATTCAAACGGGTCATTTTGACAGCAATAACGAATGGATCATCAATTCTACGTCCCACCACTTCCAGTTCTTCCCCAAAATTAGGCATCAGATCGAAATATTTATACGATCTGGGATCTTCAGGGGTTTCAGTCAGTAGTTCTGTTTTGTTGGGCAAAGGCAAAATTAAGTAATCCTGATCCGGCTGATCCACTGCAAAGGCTTCCGTTTCCCCGCACACATAAAAGACGATGCCTTTCAATTCCTGCAGGTTGGCATAATAACTGTCTATCTCAAAAACACTTTCATCCTTGCTCCAGGCACCTTTGGCACTGATTTGATCACCAATTTCAACCGGGATTTCTGCTATCCAGTCAATACCCTCCCAAAATATCGTTTTTTCGGAGGTAAGGAGGACAATTTCTTCTCCATCGGGTTGCTGAATGGTCATCTCATCCCCATCAATCTGGATCAATTGACCTTCCATGCTGGTTTGTTCGCTGGAGAGCGCCGAAGAATCACTCTGGATGAAACCATCCGCATTCCCTGAACAGGAAGTTAGTATAAACATCAAAAATAGAAATAATAAAAACTTTATATGGAAATTTTTGTTTTTTTTCATCTGCTCTCCGTGTCAGTTTGATGGTCGTCATCCAGAATGGAACGAATCGAACCCCGTTGAATCATTTTCGTGGGGAAGATCACCTGGCGAGTCTCTGGATTTCGGTCTTCCACCAGCTCAATCAGCATCCGCACTGACATTTCTACAATCTGTTCCAATGGGTACTTGACCACGCTGATACCTGGCCAGATTTCATTGCTGTGAGCCATATCTCCAAAAGCCGCCAGGGAAACCTGCCCGGGAACTTCGATTTTCATTTCATTCAAAGCATACAACGCGCCTGCTCCGGCTTCATCACTCAACGCAAAAATTGCTGTCGGAGGGTCAGCTAAACTCATTAATATTTTGGCAGCGGTATAACCTCCCGGAAAATTATTCTCAGAATCGACCAGATATTTCACATCAAATGGGATCGAATGGGCTTCCATTGCCGCCTTGTAACCAAGCAGACGATCCAGGCTGGAGCGATGATTGCGCAACCCCATCAACAATCCGATCTTTTGATGACCATTCTGGATGAGGAATTCAGTCATCTGGTAGGCACCGGCAAAATCCTCGGCAGAGACATAGGGCGTTCCACCGGTCGGTTGAAAAGGAGCAATGTGAACATGCGCAATCCCTGCTGTCTTAATCAGATTCGTCAGGAATGGGTCACTATCACAGGGCGGCGTCGTGACCAAACCATCAATCCGTTTTTGCTGGATCAAGTTTGCTATCTTATCCCGAGAACGCGAGAAGGAAGGATAGTAGGTTTGGATCAGAATTTCATAATTACCTTCATAACCCAGATCAAGCACTTTTGAGATGACTGTGGATTGAAAAGAACCAGAGGAATGCAGCAAGATGCAGATCACATGCGATTTCCTTTGCACCAATTGCCTGGCGGAGAGGTTGGGCACATAACCCAACTCTGAGATAGC
>JAVEYK010000133.1:0-5056 GCA_034003505.1 Anaerolineaceae bacterium
TGAAGATTATGGCCAGGGGATTTTAACCGGCAGGGAATAACCATGTTTTTCGACGGTGTAAAGCTCGCCGGAGGAGGGATTGTTGCAGCCAGGTTCGTCGGTGACGGTGTAGCTGGTGGTGTATTGTGTCGGAAATGAGACTGTCCACCACAGATAACCACCATTCTGGCAGACCCAGGCTTCGATGAAATAACCGCGGTCATCATCTGCGGTCATGCTGACCTGCTCCCAGGAGATGGTAACCTGATCGCCATCACGGGAGGCACGCACATTCGGTGGCGGACCGTACATATTCGAACCGACTGATTGTAAATTGGGCGTCAGGTAACGCACGGTGTTGAGGTCCCCCGATACATCGATGACCGAATTCGAGACCCAGCACCAGTAATTGAGCTTGTCGAACTTGACATGCAGCCATTTGGAATAAGGGAAGCGACCACGCACCGTGCCGGTATCGCCGGGGTACAAATCCGCTGCGTGTAGATAAGCTGTTGAAGGGCCATACCGGCAATGAGCCTGGGTGTGGACTTTTACATCCGGAAAGACAAAAGTAGGCGTCAGGGTGATGGTTGGGGTAAGGGTAATGGTAGCAGTATTCGTGATGGTTGGCGTATTGGTGATGGTGGCAGTGTTCGTCTGGCTGGCTGTGGAGGAGGGCGATGGTGTGGGAGTGCTGGAGGCGGTGATGGAGGGGGTGGCTGAGAAATGCAAGGCCGTTTCTGTCGCTGCCACACTGGTTTGGGTCATCGCAGGGGCTGTAAAGAGCGTACAGGCCGAGAGCAGCAGGGAGAGGAACGGGAAAGTGAACAAGCACTTGATCATCCTACCGATTTTAGTCCATTTTTCTGAAGAATGTAGCGGTCTTTCAGTTTTGTTAGTCCTTAAACGGTCCTTCCTGACCTGGTACACACTGGACCAATTTTGGATCTTTGTGGGTAGAATAAAAGTTAACAACCTGTAACGAAATTAGAATTCCTGATATTACCGTCAGCGAAAAATAAACGAATGACCAAAAGTCATCATATAAAAAAAATAAAGCGCTTTAGATTGAAATGTAATTTTTTTTTGTGAATAATTTAAGAGGAAAAACCGAATCGATTGAACGAGGTGAAATGAAAGAAATTCCAGAGTATCGCATAAATTTGAATGAACCTGATTTTATTGCCAATCCCTATCCTGAACTGGCAAAATTACGTCGGGAATTGCCCATTTTCTACGATCCCGGTTATGACCGCATCTTTATTAACCTGCATAAGGATATCAGCGAATTGCTGCGGGATAAACGCCTTGGGCGCGGGATGCTGCACCGCTACAACCGCGAGGAATTAAGCTGGCCAGAACCTGATCCCAGGCTGGCACCATTCCGGCGCTTTCAGGATCTGGTCTTTATGGATATGGAAGGCCCGCCACATGCCCGCCTGAAAGGGTTTGTTTCAAAGGCGTTCACGCCCCGCCAGATGGAAAATTTGCGCGGAAAGCTGGAAGCGACCACAAATGCACTGATCGACGCCGTCCCCAGGCATGAGCCGTGTAATTTTGTGTCCCACATCGCAGAGCCTTTGCCGGTGGCAATCATTTCCGATATGTTGGGCATTCCCGAGGAAATTCGTCCCAACCTGCGCCCCTGGTCATCGGCAATCGTCAAGATGTATGAGATGGATCCCTCTGAAGAAGATATCGAAAATGCGAATAGAGCAGCAGATACGTTCATGGATACCATTCTGGAACTGACTGCTGAACGACGCGCCCAGCCACAGGATGACCTGATCAGCCTGCTTTCGACGGCGGAGTTGGATGGCAACCGCCTGAGTGATGATGAACTGGCAGCAACCAGCATCTTTTTGCTGAATGCCGGGCACGAAGCAACCGTAAATGCATCCTCACTGGGATTATTGGCCTTATTGCGCAATCAAAGTGCTTTGGATGCGCTGAAAGCAGCCATTGCTGGCGAAGAAGCGGATACCTTTATTAAGACAGCCGTGAACGAATTGCTGCGCTATGATACACCCGCCCCGATGTTTGAGCGCTTTGTTCTGGAGGATATGGAGTTCAATGGTTATCCGTTTTACCTTGGTCAGAAGGTTTCTCTGATGTACATCTCTGGCAATCATGACGAAGCTCGCTTTCCCAACCCGCACGAGCTGGACCTGACCCGCAAAGATAACCCGCACCTGACCTTTGGACTGGGCACACATTTCTGTGCCGGGGCTCCCCTGGCGCGTTTGGAATTGCAGACGGTGTTCCGAATTTTGTTGGAACGCATGCCGGATTTGCAATTAGTGGCAGAGCCGAAGTTCACGGATGGGTTTGTGATTCGCGGTTTGCGGGAGTTGATGGTGAGTAGCTGAAAGCTGAAAGCCCAAAGCTGAAAAAATTGAAAAATTGACATTCATTTTCTGCCACGGTTCGGAGATAATTTTTTTGCGTAGGTGGAGTCTACGTGACCTCCCCCGTGGTTTGGATAACCACAAGAATGATATGACATGTAGGGCGCGAAGCAGTCGGAACAAGAGAATATGAGGGAAAATTCGCTTCGCCTCCGACTGCTTCGCCCTAGTGCGTTTAGGAAATGCCGTCAACGAATTGGGAACGAATGAACGAATACCACAAGGGTATGATATGAACGAATTTTTGCACTCATCATGACTATGAATATAAAAATTTTACCCGTAGGGGGAGGGTCCGTGACCTCCCCCGTGGTTTGGATAACCAAAAGAATGATTTGACATGTAGGGCGCGAAGCAGTCGGAACAAGAGAATAGGATGGAAAATTCGCTTCGCCTCCGACTGCTTCGCCCTAGTGCCTTGTGGAAAGCCGTCAACGAATGGGGAACGAATGCCGTCAACGAACCCACAGGGTAATATAGGGAACGAATGAACGAATTTGAATATTCATCACCCCTTTGATTGATGAATTTATGCCTAGGGGGAGTGTCCATGACCTTCCCCGTGGATTGGACACCAAAAGAATGATATGACATGTAGGGCGCGAAGCAGTCGGAACAAGAGAATAGGATGGAAAATTCGCTTCGCCTCCTACTGCTTCGCCCTTTTGAGGTGGATATAGACCATCAATGATTGCCATCCACGAATTAGAAACGAATGTCGTGAACGAACCCCCAGGATAATTTAGGAAACGATGACGAATTCCAATCGGGTTAACGTTGTTGATGGTGGCATTTGTTAATGTGATTATTAAAAAAAACGGCAAATCCATACTAATGAAAAAAGGACAGTTTGGACACGGATAATAAAATTTGTCGTTGAAAAATTAAACAGAATTCAACACCGAATCGCTAATCAACATTCATTTAAACCATACTCTTGTGGGTTTGGATATCTTTTATTCGTAAAAAGCTTGCTTACATTCCATACTTTTTCTCCAACTCATTGGTCAACCAGGGCAGAATTGAATTTATTCTTAAAAACGTTGTGATGTTCTGCCAGCTGGATTTTCGCAGCATGGCTGGATTTTTGAGAGCTGACTTGGTCTCGTGATATGCCCGATAGCCCTTGCCTTGCTCCTGAAAAGCCGGATTACGCTGATCGTAGACCAGGACTGCATGCCCATTATCCAATGAAACAGAACCATCCATCTGAACTCCGATTGCCAGTAAATTGCGCACCAGTTGATAATTGCGGAATAATGGGCAGGGTGAGATGTCGCCATCATATTTCCAATTGAACAATTCAGGCACATAACGCCAGTACTTCACACCTTTGGCGGTCAAGGGGCATCGATGTACCCCATCCTTCAATGTATAATTTCCATCACACCACGTTGGGTGACCGGGCTTTAGTCGCACATGTGAGCAACTACCGACTTCTGACTCAGTGAATTTGCATTCCAGCGCAACTCGGTATGCTCCATCAAAGTATCCATCCAGGCTGGTACGTTGCGGTTCTCCCAGGTAGCTGACCTTGTGTTCCATACAGAAATTTTCACTGTTTAATTGGGCAGTGCAAAAAAGTGCTCCCCCTTCGTCATCCAATAAATCCGAGAGGCTCTCCAGGTAGCCATGGATCGCCAGGTTTCCGAAAACGCTCTGCGCCAACGCCTGTGAACTGTTCATGCTGCGAAACCATTTATGACGTTCGTAGCGGGGAATGATTGCAAACAGGCGTTCTTTTTCAAATGATTCACTCCCCGGATGAGTAATGATGTTGAAATCGGAAGTGGCTGGGAGAAAAACTGGTGGTCCAATTTCTTCTGGATGCTTGGGATCCAGGTATTTTATCCAATCTGGATGGTAATAGAGAATGTATGACCAGTAGCGCTGGTGAAGATCGGATTTGAATTCGGAGAATTTGTTTAGCATTCTTTATTCTATCATTTAAGAAAACTAGGAATTTAATCAATCAGACTCGATTCCAGGTTTATTAACTTAAAAAATGGTAGGTTTCGAACCCTCATTACTAAATAATTTTTAAACTATGCTTACAGACTCCATCTATCTGCAAAATTATCCTCGTAAACATCATCAGGACAATGACTATTAAACTATTTTAAAAAATTGCCATAAAACAATTCTTTCCAAACCAAAATTACCCCGATTTGGTTAGTGATTATTCACAGAATTTTAGATAACCATTGAAAGAAAATTTATTCGGTAAATGAAATTCCCTGAACCCTTCTGATAATCCCAAACATTCATCTGATCGGGCATCACTCTCGAACCAGTCCTTCCAGACGGAGGTATAAGGTCGGAAGAAGCTTAGCCGCCAGAAGTCGCGCATAAGTCTCTGAAAAAAGCGCGGCACGATAATCGGGTCGCCTGCGAATGTGTAAACCTTTTTGGGACGGTCGACTGTCAGTTTGGCATGTTGCCGCTCCTGAAATTCCCAGTAATAGGCGCGGTCATCTTTTTGGAGAACGAAATCAAAGGAGATTTCTTTGGGTTGGAAGGCGATGCGCAGTTGAGGGCCGGGGAAGGCTTTCAGAATTTCGAGGGACGTCTCTCTTTTTTTGGTTGGAAAATAGGGTTCCACTTCCAGCCAGTGGATGATTTTCTGGACATCAAGAAATTGATCCAGAGTAGCTGGTGGCACATGATAG
>JAVEYK010000134.1:0-4891 GCA_034003505.1 Anaerolineaceae bacterium
ATAGCCAGTCAGGTATATCTGAATCCTCCTGGATTTCATCTTTTTCAGATAATTTGGAAATGTTTTTACTGAGCCAATCCGGAAATTCTTCTGCCGGCAAAATATTCCCATTGTCATCAGCATCGAGTGCTGAGGGAAATTCAATTTGCCAGTTTTTCTTAATCTCCTCCAATGTAGACGATGTGTTCGAGGCGGATTCTTCTGGAACCTCATCCTGGTCGTTGGCGAGCGGTGACTCTTCATCGATGGGTTTTTGGGTATTTCGAAAATCAGAAATCCAATCTACTGTCTCTTCCTTAGGTTGATTATCTTCATCACGCAGTGATTTAATCAGATCATCATTCTCTGAAGATGAATGAGATTCCATGGATTTTCTGGATTCAAGCTTATTGTATTCACTATCTGTCTGTTTGATGTCCCGGATCCTTTTGAGCCAATCAGGAGAATCCTCGTTATCTTCCGCAAAAGGTTCTGATTGATTTTCGGCATTTCCAGCGAGTGGAGACTCAGTTGTTTGATCGGAACCTTCTGCTCCTCTCAGGAATGATAACCAGTCAGATTCAGAGCTTGAGTCCAGAGAATTTGAAAAAAAATTAAAACCACACTTAATACATTGGGATGCAGAAGAATCGTTTTCAGTCTTACATTGTGGACAAAGAATTTTTTCTACCATTTATTTCCTGTGATAAGGGCGGTCAAATCCGAATAAAATTCTCAGGCTTGTTAAAATCGCACCTAATGAAATACCGATCAAAATACCAGTACTACCAGCAATCGGCAATGTATTTAATGCAGTATTCAGGGTTTTCATAAGGGAAAATTTTTCTCCCAATGATAAGATTCCACTAAACAGTAGTAGAAAAAAAACTGTCGAAATCCCAAAAACGATCGCTAAAAGGTTCTGTTTTTTTCTAAAAAATCGGAAGCTTGCCAGACCCAGCGATAAAGCCAAAACGGCCATCAAACTGGCTTCAACACTAATAATGGTTGTGCTGGTTAGGTTAATGAAAAATTTGTGATTAGGACCTAATAAAATTCCAACCAGGAGGACAGTTAAAAAGCCGACGATAAAAAATGGGCTGGCGAAATCACGCTTCTCATTGGAAAACACTTTATTCCAATGAACTGAAAATAAATTGATGATTGCGATCGTAAGCGCTACGGCACCCACGATGATTGCCCAATCTAAAATATAAAATCTAACAATGCCCAAAATCGATTCTGGAAAAAACAAACCCAAAATTAACAAAATGCCGGATAGCGATGAAATAATAACAAGGAAAATCTTTTTCATAGCACTCCGCCGAATTTTAAGATCAGCACAATTAAAATGATCGCGATGATAAACCATCTTAAAACGTCCTGAATGAGGAGAGAAACCTTAAACATCTTTTCATCGGACATTTGCGCAGGAATTGCAAAGATTTCCTCTCCTATTAAGACTTCTTCAGAACAGGCGTAACTTACTGATTGTCCTTCCAAACTATCAGTGGCTGCTAAAGAAAAATGATTCTTTTTATTATTTGAATCAATCAATAATCCAATTTCTGGTCCGATGTTTCCAGCAAAAATCTGTGTCGATAGAGTTTCATTCGATGAAGGGGGTATCGCTCCAGCAATATAACTTAAGTTGGTTGCACCGGATAAATATGCGCTGGAAACAAAGTCAGAACCTCCACTGGACTTGTCATTCAGTACGTTTTGATGTTGCGATTGAGCTAACAAGGTCAAATCCCCAGATCCGGCAGTAGTCACCGGTGGATTGTCACTTAAGATGCTCTGATCAATGATCTGGTTCAAGGTTTCCAGACCAATAAACGAGGCAGCACCATGAATATTATTTAAATCTGATTTTCCAAGTGAAACATGCAATCCCTTGCCATGTTCGATGGATAATCCGATCGATTTCCGTAAATTAATTAACGAGTCACTTTTTTTTATTTCAAATCGGTTTCTTAATGAGGTGAAATAAAAAATGAACCCTACGATCAGGATGATTAGAATGAACATCAAAAAAAATGGCAAAACGGTGTTACTCATTAAATTCCTTACTATTTAAATATTCCAGAAATGCTTTCGATTGTTCTTGATCTTCCAATAGTGTTGCCAACTGATCTAAATTTGCATTATGAAAAAAAGGTTGGGTCATCAATAATGATTGTGCTGCTATTATCCTGACAGGACCGGACGCTTCCAATAAAAATTGAAAAAACCCTAACAAATGAGTTCGTTGCAAGTATTGAGCCCATTGATGCCAATTATTGTGATTGACCTGCATTCGTTAAGTATAGCAAATATTAAATTTTATTTTCCGTTTCATAATAATTTCCATAAATTCATTCCTCCTCCTCGATCAGCAAATGCTATGATCTCTTGTTTCATACTATTTTTATTTTTCCAGAATGTGCTGATTTGTGATTGATACTCAGCGATCGCTGCGTGCCAGATTATGACATTCGCCTCCGATAAAGCAAATTTTATTGGTGTTAGCTGCGAAAAATCGAATTGAGAATCCTGTGATTTTATGATGTACGGATAATCTTCATAATATAAAATGGTGCGGTTTGAAATCTGTTTAATGGCTGCCACGATAATACGATGATCAATGTGATTACCAATGGCCATTGGAGAAACGATGATATCTTCTGGTAATGATGAAGTAAGAATGTCCGTATAGATTTTATTGACCAGATATTGTTGGGAGGTCGGAATTGGCTGATACAAATCAACTTCTTCTTGCACGATCGGGTTACCGCATCGATCTCTACGATAAATGCAATCTGGAAGGTTGAAATGCATGTATGCAGCGCCAAGTATCCTGCAGGCTCTGCGATCCTCTAAACGTCTTATTTTCGGGGCATCCAGGGTCAATTTCCAGCGATTGTGTAGTGACAATGCAAAATCCGACAGATTGGAGCCTTTCGGTGATCCTGAAAAAAATGTCCAGATTTGTGTATCAACATTGTTTTTTGCTAGATGGTTTACGATTCCTCCAACAGATAAAGCAACGTCATCGAGGTGAGGGGAAATAAAGAGATAGCGCATAAAATTTTCCAATTTTGAAACGTGATAAAATCATTTTAATAAAAAATAAAAATAAAAGTAGTTTTCAAGGAGAATAATATGAGTTTCCTTGCAGATTTGTTGGGAATTGTACCCAGCCCTGCTCATGCCAGGGATGAAGTGGATCGACTATTAAACGAGCTATTGCGCATAGGTGAAACTGAAGATTTTTTATCCGAAAGACCCGGTGGATCATTTAATGTCCAATGCCGGCATGTGCGGGCGATCGAAATTGGGAAGCGGCTAAATGCAATCGGGGGAGAAAAATTAATGAAGTATTCACTCCGAAAGGTTAAAAAGAAACTCGGGAAAACAATTTTTGCCCATTTGGAGTATGCCTGGGATGATATCGGGCAGTGGGTAATTTAAAGCAAAAAACCAGTTATTTCCTGATTTTTAGACGAATAAAATTATTTTAGTGGGCCCGGAAGGATTCGAACCTTCGACCAAGCGGTTATGAGCCGCGCGCTCTGCCGCTGAGCTACGGGCCCCCTCGGCTTCGAAAATTATATCACAAAGAAGATTTCATTGGAAAAATTGTGCAGGATATAATTAATGTTTTTTGTTTCCTTTTAATAATTTGGGAAATTTTTTTTGGTGCGCAGGCTAGCCGTACGGGCGGGTTCCGAACCCGCCCGTACGGCTGATATGCGGGAGGGCATGGAGGTAATGAACCGGATCAGACCGGTTTGAGATATACGGACCCGGGTTTTTATTAGGGGCAAGGAGAACAAATTTGAAACCTGAGTTTCACAAATAAGTGACCTTAATGCAGCTGATTTGAGCGTGAAATTACCCCTTTTTTAGAAAAGATAGAAACCCAGGTTCTATTGAGATATTACACTTTTATTCTTCAATTACTCGAAGGGAATGGTTGAGTAAAGAAACCTTCCTCGGAAAAAGAGGTAAGAAAAAGAGGCTGATTTTCATCATCAGCCTCTTAAATCTCCGATGCAGCGTTCACCAGAGATCAGCAATGGCAATTATCGGGTAGTGATATCCTTGCCTGTCTTGATGACATACAGGGGAGCTTCATGATTCCAGATTGCCTCCCAGACTGATTCTGCATTCAACACAACCAGGTCTGCCTTGCCACCTACTTTCAGATGATGATCTTCCATGCCCAAAGCCTGGGCGGCGTTAGTCGTGATCAAATCATAAAGAATTTCCATCTCCTGGCGGCTATTCATCCACATCAAATGAGCGGCCAGAAATGCAACTTCCAGCATGTTATTACGACCGAAGGGGTAATACGCATCGGCAATATCATCCTGACCCAGTGCAATTCGTACCCCTGCTTTATAGAGGTCTTTGACCCGGGCGTACAATGGACCGGTCTGAGGGTCGGAAACAACACCGATTTGAGCACGTTTCAGGAGATATTCAATTTTTCGATAATAAGGTTCCGGATAGAGCGCCATGGCACGGCTATGCTGCGCGGTTACACGACCCTCCCAGCCATTTTTAATGGTGGTCACTGCCAACATCTCAAGGGTTTTGAGGGTTGGGTCACCGGCATCGTCTATTAACATCGAGACCGGTTTGTCGTATTTCATGGCAATGGCAAACATCCGGTCGATATGTTCCTGGGCATGCGCATCGGTATACTCAATCCACGGAATACCACCCACAACATCTGCACCTAACTTCATTGCTTCTTCGATGTATTCTTCTGCACCGGGGTCTCGGACGACACCATCCTGGGGGAAAGCCACAACTTCTACTTTGACTCGATCTTTATATTCTTCTCTGGCTCTAATCAAGGCCTTGACACCCTCTAATTTTGCTTTGGTATCCGTGTCAGCAAATGCGCGGATATGGGTGTTAC
>JAVEYK010000135.1:0-4534 GCA_034003505.1 Anaerolineaceae bacterium
ATAATTCTCATACTGGCTTTCGCATTCGCGGGCAGGTCACGGACACTGCCCCTACGATTGGTCAACTAGGACTGTCAACTGTCGACTGTCCACTTTTGAACACCCTCTGCGGGCAGGTCACGGACGCTGCCCCTACGATTGGTCAACTAGGACTGTCAACTGTCCACTATCCACTTTTGAACACCTTCTGAGGGCAGGTCACGGACACTGCCCCTACGATTGGTCAACTAGGACTGTCAACTGTCCACTATCCACTTTTGAACACCCTCTGCGGGCAGGTCACGGACGCTGCCCCTACAATTGTTCAAAGCGACGGGTCACTCTGACCCTCAACCCTCAACCCTCAACCCTCAACAGCTATTTCTTCTCCTGCAAATACTTAAAATAACCGGCTTTGCGTAGGGCGATCAGGGTCAATCCTCCCAGAACACCACCGATAGCGCCGAAGACGATATACCCGATGATGGCTTTTGCCAATCCGAGTGCAACAAACCCAACCGGAGCCCCGGTCATTGCACCAAATGCCCACTTCACCAAAAACTTACTAAAATGACCCAGTGCGCCTACCAGCCCCGCCACAAACAAATTCTCCGGGTTGCCCAGCAGCAACAACCCCAGATCTGTGCCCACACCCAGCAAGGTGTAAGAGAGGAATGTGTTCAGCGCACCGAAGTCCCCCAGCCCCAGAAAGGCAGCCAGCACTCCGGAGATAAGCCCTATCAGACTGGCAGACCCGAATTTGGGAACGACCCGTGAACCCACGATAATAATGGCCATCCAGAACACACCGGAGTGGCCAGTGAGCTGTAAAGGTAAACGCAGGGCAATCTTGGCCACTACGATCAGAACCGCGAACAGCGTCATCAGAAAAAGTTGAAAGGTGGAAAAGTAACGTGTTTTCATTGTGTCTCAATCTCGATTCGATCCACATCCTGGACCCATTCATCACGCACATCAAAGCCTTCCAGCAGGGAAACCAGTTTCAGCGTTCCCCGACCTGAGAGATCAAACAGGACCATATTATCCACGTTGGCGACCTCTTCCCAGGTGAGTTCAACAGATTTTTCCCGGCTGGAACTGCTGACGGTAATATGGGTATCATCGTCGAACTGGTTTTCTTTGAATGAGACCAACAACACATCTTTGAGTAGCCAGCCCTCCTGGGTTTTGCCTTCTTCAGCATCCACAAAGGACGCCTGTGGCAGGTTTTCAATATCGATGGGAGAGAAGGCTGCGCGGAGATCACCATTCCAGTAAACCGGGATGTCCCCTGGCTCCAGGGAAGCATCAATTTGCTCGGCGATCCTTTTTCCTCGCAGGGTTTCTATGCCAATCACTGCACCAATGAGCAAAACAATAATCCCCACCGCAATCAGTACCCGAATTTTTTGATTCATACTACCTCCAAAAAATAAAAATCGTCATGATAACCAGAACTATCAAAATAAATACCCAATCTGTCCATTTCATTTTCAGTTGAAAATAAGCGCTACGATGGGGAGAATCAAAACCCCGCGAATAGGCGGCTTCTGTGATCGCCCAGGCACGGCGCGTGGTCAGAACAATGGCTGGAACGGTTAATGCGATCAGATCATTCACCTGCTTGATCAATTGCCGGATCCCGTCAAATTTCACCAGGATACCCCGGCTCTGTTGTGCTTCCCGGATGGCTTGCCATTCTTCCTGCAGCAAACCGATGCTTTGAAAAGCCAGATTGATGGAAAAAGCAAAACGGTACGGGATTTTCAAACTTTCCAGCGCCAGACTGAGTTCATTGGTGGAAGTGGTGGAGAAAAAAAGGGCAAAAACACCGCTCAATAAAATAAGTCTGAGTGTAATGACCACAGCCAGTTCCAGGCTGACCAGCCACCAATCGATCAAAAATAAAAATACCAGGATCCACCGTAATTGCCAGATTTGGCGCAACATCTCCGGAAATAACCTGGCCCAGATCACAAAACCTATATAGACCAGTAAAAAAATTAGCAGTTTTTCCAGAGGTAACATGACTGCCAGTGAGAGCGCCAGGCTGACAAATAATTTAGAGCGCGGATCCAGTCGGCGCAACGGGGAAGCCATATTGAGTTGGATAGACCGGGTTTTGCCTTTCTGGCTGAGGTTAAACATCCAGTTCCATCCAGTCCGGTTTTATTAATCCGATTTGTTGCCAGGCGCTGTGATTGTCCAATACCTCTTGCGTGCGGCCCTGTGCGACAATTCCATCCGGGCTGATCAGGATGAGATGATCCGCATGGGCTGCCAGTTCCAGGTCGTGCGTGCTGAAGATGACCAGGAAACCAGCCTGGGAGAGTTTTTGCAGCAGCTCGATCAGGGTGTTTTTGTGATGTTGATCCTGTCCCAGAGCGGGTTCGTCCAGAAGAATGCCGTGTTTTCCATTCTGCATCAAGGTAAGCGCCAATGCCAGGCGTCGTTTTTCGCCTTCGCTGAGTAAAAGGGGTGGGGTGTCTTCGTAACGTTTGAGATCCAGAACGTCCAGCAGCCAGTGATAGCGTTGCAGGTTGGGATCGGGCAGCTTAAAGAGGATTTCTTCACGTACGCTGGGGTTGAAAAGTTGAATATCCGGATTCTGAAAAACCATTCGAAATTGCGGTTTCTGCTGACTGCTACCGTTGTGAATGGAAATTTCACCACTGTATTTCTGAAGGCCAACCATGCAGCGCAGCAGGGTGGTCTTGCCCGCCCCATTTCTACCCACAATGGCAACAATTTGTCCGGAATCGAGCCCAAAATTTAAATCTTTAAGAATTTTATTTCCGGATTTTTCAACCTGGATATTTTTGACCTCCAACCGGAATGGGTCCTGGGTTTCGGGATAGGACGAATGGGGCTGCGAAAGTTGTTCGGTGGCGGGATGTGGAATGCCGGGCAGCAGGAATTTCCGAAATGTGGCAGATTGTTGCAGGTATTTATCGCGGTGCTCACAAATCACTGCCGACTTGCCCTGGGTTAACAGGTTCTCAATAAGCGCTACCAATTCGAGGGCTGAGGTGGTATCCAGCATGGAGAGTGGTTCATCGAAGACGAATATCTGCGGTTGCCGGGCTAAGATGGACGCCAGCGCCAGTTTTTGTTGTTCACCCCCGGAAAGGGTGTGTGGAGAGCGCTCCCGGAAGGATTCCATTTGAAATAAGGTCAGCATTTCTTCGAGACGCTGTTTCATTTCGGTCCGTTTTAGACCCAGGTTTTCGAGACCGAAGAGGATTTCAGCTTCCACACTCGGGGCCAGCATTTGGTGAGCCGGGTTCTGAAATACCAGACCAATTCGGCTAGCCAGTTCCCACATGGGTAAATCCTGAGTGGACTCTCCCTGAACCAACACCTTGCCTGAAAATTCTCCACGATAGAGATGCGGGATTAATCCGCTCAGGCAGCGTGTGAAAGTGGACTTACCACTCCCGGAATCGCCACTGATAAAGATGCCTTCATTCTCTGCCAGAGAAAGTGAAACGGGAGCTAGTCCGTAGTTATTTTGCGGATATATAAAGGAAATGTTGTCTGCTTGTAATACTGCACTCATTGGCACCCGTTTAATCCAGTTTCAATGGTAACCAATAATCATTTTCCTGCTGAACATACAGAATCGGCTGACCAAATCTGCGAGCCGGTCGCAATTTATCAGCCATGACTGAGCCGCTGGTGACCGGATTTTCATCCACGGTGCGGACAGAATGCAGGCCAGCTTGTAGAAGATTTTCGATTGGTTGTAGTCCGGTTAACTCCCGGATACTTCCCAACTGAATATAGCGCCCATCCTGACCGGAATATGCCAGCCCCACTGCCGAGAGGGCTCCAATAACGCCATCCTGGGTGCCGCCCAGACCCCGTAAAAGCATCTGGTGATCCTGTGCCAGTTGCCGGGCAGTGGATTGGTGCACCAGGTCAACTTGCGCCAGGCGGCCAAAATCGATGATGGCCGGCGGGATAGCACTGGCAACACATAGCCCCGGATCGCTGCCGGGCTGAAAATCGGCCAGCATATATGCTTCCACCTCGTCCATGATCAGCGACAAATCAGGTTCAGTTGGCGTTGAGAGGAGAATAGCTGCACAACTATTTTTAGCGGTGTAAGGAACACGCGGATCAAATAATAATTGATGACGCAGAATACCCTGCACGGAATAAGTTTGGGATAGTTTTCCGGCAATGACCCGGGCAAGATAACCCGTGCCACGGGATTCTTTATTATCTGTATCATCTATACCAATGTAAATATCCATGCTTGCTCCTCGTTGATTTTCGGTTTAATGGGAGATACCCACCGACAAGTTCACTTGTCACCATACAAGTATAGTAATGATCGATATTGTTGTCCAGTGAACGGAAGGAGGATTGAGAGTTCAGTGTTGAGGAGTCAGAGTTCAGAGGTCAGATTTCAGTGTTTAGGGTTGTGTCGTCCTGATATAGGTTTACACTTTAATAGGATAATCTGAGATGAAAGAGGGCATCCTATGAAAGAGAAAATCATGAGATACAGTGAAAGTTTCAGGCGCATGGTCGTAACAGAATATGAAAC
>JAVEYK010000136.1:0-4312 GCA_034003505.1 Anaerolineaceae bacterium
GAGCGTTTTAACGCAGACTGAATCATCATAAATTCACCAATGTTTTCCATGGTAACCAGTCCAATCAATTGCTGGTTTTCAAAGATGGGAACGGTATGGCAGCCACAGGTCTGTAAACGCTCTGAAACCCGCTCCAACATCTCATCTCCGTCAGCTGTGACAAAGGATTGATCCATCACACTGGCAATATTAGCCGTAGGACCTTCTTTGGCAAGTCCCTGGACCAAAGCAGAACGAGTCAGGATGCCAACCATCTCATCCCCTTTCATGACCGGGAAATCCTGCTGATAACTGGTGAGAATGGCATCGACAGCATCCGATAATCTCTGGTGGTGTTCTAGCGTTTGAAATTGGGTTAACATTGCTCGTTTGATAGGGATACCAGAAATGGCTTCCTTCACTTGAACCGAGCTGGCTTCCTGACTGGCTCCAATCCAGACGAATAGAGCAATAAAAATCAAGAATGGATTGGTCAGTAGTCCGATCAATCCGAATATGAGAGCAAATCCCTGTCCAATTGTTGCTGCGGTTTGAGTTGCCTGGGTATATTCCATTCTCATTGCCAGAAATGCACGTAATACCCTGCCACCGTCCATCGGAAAAGCAGGTATCAAGTTGAATAATAAGAGGGTCAAATTCACGATTGCCAGGCGTTGTAACAAAGATCCTTCAGTCAACGATGTGCTGGTCAATCCGCTCAGTCCATTCGTGAGGAAAAGCCAGCCGAATAACAGCACCGCCAATACCAGGTTAACCAGTGGGCCTGCCAGAGCTACCCATAATTCCTGTTTTGGTTCTCTTGGCATTCTTTCCAAGCGGGCTAATCCACCAATCGGCAATAAAGTAATATCTCGCGTGGAGATACCAAATTTTTTAGCAGCCAAAGCATGACCAAATTCATGCATCAACACAAATAAGAACAATAAAAGTATAAAGACAACTCCATTTGCAACCGCATTTAATGATCGCTCAGAAACCCAATAGGAAAAACCTATCCAGGCAATTAAGATAAAAAATGTGCTGTGAATAAACACATCAATGCCGGCAATTTTTGCTACTTTCCAAGACCATTTCATTCATACCTCCTGCTTATTCGGTATTAATTTTCAATCATTTCCTATGAATATCATACAAGCTGATTATACGAATTTGATTAATTCGCAGAAGGTTAATAGATTTCTTATAAAACGCTTATACAATTAAATTTGACATTCATATGTCCGCGATAATATAATCATTAATATGATAAATATCTAATAAATTCCCGAGTGGGAAATAAATGAAAGAGGTGAAATAATGTCAGAAAAGTTTGTACTACCCGAATTAGGTTACTCATTCGATGCCCTGGAAGAAGCAATTGATGCAAGGACGATGGAGATCCATCATGATAAACATCACGCAGGTTATGTGAACAACCTGAATGCAGCACTTGAAAAAGCTCCCAAATATTTTATGGATTCCATTGAAGATGTTCTTCGCAATATTAATGAGGTGCCACAGGAAATCCGGCAGGCTGTCATCAACAATGGTGGTGGTCATGCCAACCATTCATTATTTTGGAAGGTATTAACCCCTGGTGGCAGTAATCAACCAGTTGGTGATGTAGCGAAAGAATTAACAGGTGTATTTGGAACTTATGAAAATTTTGTCGATACATTCTCGAAAGCAGCCGCAACCCGATTTGGCTCAGGTTGGGCGTGGTTAGTGTTGAATGATCAGAAAAAATTGGAAGTTTATTCAACCGCCAATCAGGATAGCCCATTCATGCAGGGGCACATCCCGGTTTTAGGCCTGGATGTTTGGGAACATGCCTATTACCTGCGCTATCAGAATCGCCGCCCTGATTATGTGAAAGCATTCTGGTCAGTTGTGAACTGGGATAAAGTAAATCAGTTCTACCAGGAAAATAAGTAAAAACTATAGAATTACCAAATAACTAGAGTTCAGGCGGATGAATGGCTGCCTGAACTCTTTTATTTTAATTTAAAGAATTTGACGGTTAATCCATCATCTGAGCTCATCAGGATGGTTCCATCGGGAGAGAATAGGACCTGTGAAATTGCTTCTGTTTCGGAAACAAATTGCGTAAGTAATTCTTTCGTTTTTATATCATACAATGAAATTGAATTACCTAAAGACAAAGCCAGTTCTAAATTATCGGGTGAAAATTCCATGTCGTATACTGGTTGAGCAGTGGTAAATTTTTGGAATAACTCGCCAGATTTAAAATCATAAATAAAAACAGTTGGTAAATATTCATCATTGACCATCTCTGCTGCAGAGGTAACAAGATATGTGCCTGCTGCATTCAGGTCAAATCCAAGGATGAAATCCTCGTGGAAGATGGCCGGGAATAGTTTATTGGTAGCAATATCACTGGTCTGGATAGTCCCTCTCGCAATCCAGACCGCATAATCATTGCTCTGACAGTAGCGAACGTCATATACCGGGGCAGCAGTTTCAAATCCGGTCAGTTTTACCGTCTGTGTGCCACTTTCAATATCGAAAATTGGCGCACCCCATTCATCCATGTTTGTCACCATTATTTTTGTTCCATCGGGCGAAAAATCAGCGCTCATGAAAAATGTTCCGGTTGGGATTACCTTTTCAGTCATTATTTCCCAATTTCTGAGCATGAGATCTTCATTGTTGGTGGTAATCGCGTAGGTCCTTCCATCCGGTGAGACATCTAATAAAGATTCATTCTCACCTATCACGAAGGAGAATAATTCTTCAAGGTCTGGGTAGGAGAGCACCTTAAGATTCTCATATCCGATGATTGCAATACAGGTCTGGTCTGCACACCAGGATACTCTGGCCGGTTGATCTAATGAGAAATCAGTGATGAGTTCCATGAATTCATCATATTCGATGGTAGGTGTGTCAGCAGGAATTGGCGACGGATCAAAGTTCTCCACGGTGGGTTGTGTTTTTTCGATTGGATATCCACCCGTGGGCGAATCAGTATTAATCGGTGCAGGATAGGAAGTGTCAGGTGTGTTCGTTTCGATAACCGGTTCAGGCTCTTGTTTCGTTTTATTGCACGAAGTAAGGATCAGTAGTGCGATAATCAAAATAAGTACTAATCTTTTCTTTAATGTCATAATTTTTCTCTTCGTTTATATTGAATCAAGACGTTTAAGATCCTTTAATTGTTCCCGAGTGAAAGATTTTCTTCAATTTTATCAAATGATTGATTGAGAAGATTATAAATTTTTTCTTCCGCCCAATCCAAAGCTTTTTCTCCCAGTTTTGAGATTTGAGTATTTACCCAGGAATCTACTCTACTCTTCTGGTTGCTCACTAATTTATTCATCCCATCATCTAATCGATGAGAAAGGCTTGTAATCAGGTTCGGGTTTTGCTGAATGAGGATGACCGGAAACTCATTTACATAAATCGTGAGTGACTGATCTGAAGATACGCTTAACTCCATGCCGTTATCGACACTCAATGCTTGCGCGCTAGCAGCATAAGCCCTGTAATTCTTCCCAGGCAGGTCTTCAAATGTTACCGGGTACGGAGATTCGCCTCCGGATGCTGTCCAGGCATAGATGACCATGCGTCCTTCTTTGCGAAATCGGAATTCGTAAATCCCCAGATCCTGTGGGGTTGCATAACTGCTTAATTGCTGGAACTGACCGAGCGATCGCGCTCCTCCCAGAAGTCTACCAATGTTTTTGAGGGCTTGTTGACCATCCGCTCCCAAAACAAATCCAGGATTTTCAGGGTCTTCATACAAAGAATACCAGAAAATCTTCTCAACCCCCTCTTCGGAAATCAGAGGAATGATGCTTCGGACAACATAATTCGCTTCTACCTGATCCTGAGTGATTGCATGCTGTGCAGCGGGATAAGCGAGCCATTCTTCTTTCCATCCGATTTCTGTGATCCAGATTGGTTTCTTGCCATTCTGGTTTGCGAAATCACGAATCATCCGAATTTCATCAACCAGGTTGGCGTTTTGAGTGCTGCCAGAATCGCAACTCATTGTTTCTACATCTACTTCTGACCCGCGGGGCATCCAGGCTTCTGGGGGATTGTTTTCCCAATAAGGATTAACAGCGATCACATCAAAATGTTTCCAGGCACCTGCCTTTTTGACTTCTGACAGAAACATGATCGGTGTGGTCTCGCAAGTGTTTGCAGGCGAACTATATAAACCACCTAGGATGACTGTATCCCTGGAATTATGCTTTTTGATCACCTTTTCAGCCGTTGTAAGCATGCGGGCAAACAAGAAGGGGTTTGTTTCGCTGGTGGCATCCAAATTCGTTGGAAACATCACTTTTCCCCAGGTTTCAGGTCGGTT
>JAVEYK010000137.1:0-4253 GCA_034003505.1 Anaerolineaceae bacterium
CGCACTGCCTGATGAAACCAGATTGGTGTGCGCAGCCAGAGCGCTGTGATGCGGGGGAAACGTTCTATGATCCAGCTGGGCAACTGTGTTGGTGGGGGATTGGGGTTGTTTTGCATGCCAAACAGGAATCATACCGGATGATCGGTAGATTGTCTATGAAATCGAAAAATTTTGATTAATCCGGGCTGGTTTCGGTTTGGTATCTTCGATAAATTGTTCTAATTGCTTACGATAGTTCTCGAAAGACGCTCTCCCTTTTTTGGTAATTTTGCAAAGGGTCAGCGGGGTTTTCTTGCGGTAGGTTTTTTCAATTTGAATGTAGCCTGCTTTTTCTAACTTCGCTAGGTGAATCGTCAGATTACCTTTGGTAAGCCCGGTTTCGCGTTGCAGATAAAGGAAATCCGCTTTGCTGGTGACGGTCAGGATGGCGAGGATGATACTGCGCGATGGCTCGTGGATCAGCCGGTCGACTTTTGTGAGAGATGGGGGATGATTATTCTTCATTAGTATCACTTTGAAGTGGGTTCTGACGTACATAAGCTTTATGGGTGCGGTAACCCAGGTACAACCAGACCAGCCCAATGCTGGCTGCCAGAATTGCTGTGCCGTGGAAGTAATCAATACCCAGGAGTGCCAGGCTTATACCGACCAATAAACTCAGGAACGCTGAAAAATAGATCCGCCGAACTTTCGTTAAAGCACCAATCCAGGTAAACACCAGGGCAAACCCAACACCAGCCAATCCTGGGGACCAAAGCAATTCCGGTGATGCCCGGGTTGTGAGCCAATAGTTTGATCCGAAAAAGATCAGAAGGAAAATAAGCGTTATAAGCAGAGAGCGCTTACTTTTCAGGATGTCGGTAGGCGCAATATATCCGGTACGTGGATACGTGCTGCGCCCTTTGATGTGGGATATGATAAGCCTGAGAGCGAAGGCAACCATCAACCCGACCACTAAAATGACAGGCAAGCTCCATCTCCACATAAAGAAGGACGGCAAGATCCAAAAAATGATGGCGACAAAAAGAGCGAGTAAACCGGCAGCGCACTCGGCTAACCCATCCACGAACCAATATTGGATTGTGCGGTTTTGGATATTGGTTATTTTTTGATCCATGGGATTATCCTTTCTTCCATCAGGTCTATATCATAGACCAGTCTATAATAATTATAAAGTTATTTAGGGATTTTTCAAGAGGGAATTGAAAGTGGATAATCCTGGTCAAATGAACAGGTGTCTGTATCCATCTGGGGGGTTTTTTCGATTTTTCTTTCCTAAATCTTGACTGGTTAATTATTCTTAAGTAGACTTATTGAAAATTAGAAAGGAAAAGGTGTTTTTTGGTAAAGAAGGGTTTGGTCATTGTTCTTAAATAAATACAGAATCACATCGTGAAGCATTAACAAATCTTGCAATTTCAACCACGAGTGTTTCTGTACTCGTGGTTTTCTTTTGAAAATGGAAAAATGATGAGAAGTGTAACGTAACCCTTACTCAGTAAATAAGTCGCAATTAACTAAAAATTTTCTATTTGCGAATTTCCCAGCCACGAGTTCTAAGTGGCTGGTTTTTTTATCCCGTTAGGGATTGCAAGGAAGAACAATGAATAAATCTATTTCATCCCGGAAGATGGGAATCGTTAGTTTTAAATCTACATCACATTGTGGTGTAGTTCTGGATGACCAGGAGTACATTTGCCAGATTTCAAGACACGTAAAGCTGACCCAACCGGAAATGAATCAAAATAAAAAATATCAGGGTACAACAAGAGCTTTGGAGAACCTGATTGTCGTCGGAGATCGGGTGGTCGTAGAAAATGATTTTGGCGGACAATCAATCATCATAGAGCGTATGCCTAGACAAAACCAATTATCACGCGCTACCTCCACCCGACCTGGCGGCCAATTGTTTGAACAGGTTTTAGTGTCCAATGTCGATCAGATTGTGGCAGTGTTTGCGATAGCTAATCCAGAGCCAAAATGGAACTTATTGGATCGATATTTGGTGATGGCAGAGGCTGTGGATCTTCCCATCTGGATAGTTCTCACGAAGATGGACCTGGCAGAATCATCCCAACAGCAACCAGAAATTCAAGAAGTATTGGATACCTATCAACACATTGGCTACCCGATTTTATTCACGAGCAGTCTTAAAAAGCAAGGTATTTACGAATTAATGCAGATATTAAAGAATAAAAATTCAGTGTTAATCGGAAAATCCGGTGTTGGGAAAACTTCACTATTAAATGTGTTGCTACCTGAAGCTGATTTCCAGGTCAACGCAGTGAATGCCATCACAGGCAAAGGTCGCCATACCACCTCCGCCATGCGTTTGTTACCCATCGATGCGAATTCCTCCTTGATAGATTCACCGGGTACGCGCGAGTTTGGTCTGTGGGATATAGACCCAGATGACCTGGACTGGTATTTCCGTGAAATGCGTCCTTATATTACCCAATGTAAATTTAAGCTGGATTGCCGGCATGAGGATGAACCTGGTTGCGCTGTGCGACAGGCGGTTGTGAATGGAGTGATCAACCCGCGTCGTTACCAAAGTTATTTAAGGTTGAAAGAGGATTTTTTGTTATGAAGAATCAGCTACATTCAACTTTTGAACGCATTCCTGGAAAGTCCAGGACGAGGATTTTTCATGGATATCGAAAATTAGTCCATACTGATCTCTATCAGCAGGTGGTAGGTTTTACCTGTATGCACTGCAAACAAAGCATCAGTTCAGATCCAAAACTGTCCGGTGTGAATAATCGCAACCATTGTCCATATTGCCTGACCTCAAAACATGTCGACTTGTTCAAAGCAGGAGATCGCTTGAATGCCTGCAAAGCCAGCATGCGCCCAATGGGGTTGGCATGGAAAAAATCGAAAAACAAATATGGTTCAGGGTTAGGGGAGTTGATGATTATTCATCGTTGTGATGCTTGTGGTGAATTATCACTAAATCGCATTGCCGCGGATGATCTTCCGGATTTGATCCAGGGCTTGTTTCGCGATACCATTAATTTACCGACCTCGCTTAAACACGAGCTCATACAGAAAGGGATCCAACCATTGTTGAGGAAGCATCAATCACAAATGCAGGCATGTTTATTTGGAAACACTCATTGGTGAACAATGCTTTCGGATTGAGGTCTTACCAATTAGGATGTGAGTTTGCGTCTTTCCTAAAGAGCATCGCACCTTGTTTATCATTCAGCGTTAGCCCCTTAAAATAAGTATAATGGGAATCAATCAGGAGAATCAGGGTCTTATGTTCACGCTTGATGCGAAAAGGATTTATCAGCCGTCGATTTTTAACCAGGAGCCACGAATTTCGATTGAGTCCGGTAACATCTACCATCTTGGGCAACAACCAAAATCTGTGCGTCATTTGCAAGCCTGGGAGTACGATCTGGTGCCCGGTTTCATCGATCTGCAAATCAATGGCGCCTTCGGATTTGACTTCACCAGCCAGCCCGAATCGATCTGGCTAGTCGGTGAGCGCTTGCCGCAACTGGGCATCACCACCTGTCTGCCGACCATCATCACCAGTCCATGGGAAAAGATGAAAACAGCACTGAATGTCTGGAATAATGGCAAACCGTCTGGCTATCGTGGCACGTATCTGCCGGGGTTGCATCTGGAAGGTCCTTTCCTCAACCCCAAAAAGCAGGGAGCCCATTCTGCAGATCTCTTCCAATTCGCAGATCCACAACTGGTGCAGGGTTGGTCCCCGCAAAATGGGGTGCGCATGGTGACGATTGCCCCCGAAATTCCCGGCGCGGTCAATCTCATTCTGAGCTTATCCCAGCGGGGTATTGTCATCAGCGCCGGGCATTCCCTGGCGGATGTCCATCAGGCCCGTGCCGGATTTGCAGCTGGGATCCGCTACGCTACCCATCTGTTCAATGCCATGACACCAATTCAGACACGTGAGCCGGGGCTGGCGATGGCGATCCTGGATCATGAGGAAATCTCCTTTGGCATGATTGTGGACGGTTTGCATGTTGCGCCAGAACTGGTGCGGCTGGCCTGGCATTATCAGGGACATCAACGCCTGACACTGGTCACGGATGCAATGGCTGCCCTGGGAATGCCCGCTGGAGTTTACCCATTGGGTGATCAAGAGGTTCAGGTAGATCGATTCTCAGCCCGACTATCTGATGGCACGCTGGCTGGCAGCATTCTGACCCCAATCAAAGCCCTGCATAATCTGCAAAATTTCACCAAATGTTCTTTTCAGGAAGCACTCTCCTGCT
>JAVEYK010000138.1:0-4053 GCA_034003505.1 Anaerolineaceae bacterium
CGGACTGTTGTGGATTGTCAACCGCGAGCAGAGGATCGCAGCCATCCAATTGGATGTAGGGTTGCCGCAGCCCCAGAACTTCCTGGAGGGAATAGGTATGCTTGACCGGCAGACTAGTCAACTCTCAACTGTAGACTGTCAACCCGAAATCATCAACCGCTTCTTTAGACAGGCCGAGTTTTCCGAGAATTCCGCGAATGAATGAGAATTTTTCTGATGACATGTTGCACCCTTCTTTGGGGTGATGGTAAGCTGCTTGATGATGTAAATTAAAAAATTTCTTGACAGTCAGCTTTATTCTGATAAAGTAGCAAATTCTATTACCCACACTGACAGATTGATTATAGCAAAGGCCGGGGGTCATTCAGTCCCACCTTGCCAAGCTGTTAGTTCAAATTCAAAACCATTCCCCATTTTTGTTCTATAATAAAATCGCATGCTCTCACCATGCGTTCGGGGGAGATCTGAATTTACCAACCCCACCTTCAGGAGAGAATTACCATGGCAAATGGAACGGGTTCAAACCTCGGTTTTGAAGAACGGCTCTGGACAGCGGCGGACAAACTACGCGGCGCGATGGATGCGCCACAGAAAGTATCTTCTGGCTACCCAAAGAAGTGCGTTGGGATAAATTGTAAGCCCGAGCCAGATCCCCGAAAATTGGCGTTTTTATCGATAATGCCATGAAGGCGATTGAGGATGAGGAGGATGATAGCCTTTCATTTGAGGAGAAAAAGAATAATTTACAACTACCGTTATCCAGGTATTGAATTAAAAATAAACATCCCCTCCAAAAGAAGGGGACGTCGGACTAACGATACGATCGTTAGCGCTGTTACGCTTAATATACTATATTTTTTAAGGTTTGTCAAATTTCAACAATTTCAGGAAAATGTTCATGGAAAAAATAATAACTTACATTGACGGATTCAACTTATACCATGGTATTAAATCCAAATATGGAAATAAATTTAAATGGCTCGACATAGAAGAATTGTCCAATCAGTTTCTTCAACCCCAGCAATCTTTAGAAAAAGTATATTATTTTACAGCGATGATCAGTAAAAATCCACCTAAAGAATATCGGCAGAAAACCTATATATCAGCTATAAACTCACTGTCAAAAGTAAAAATCGTTCTGGGAAAATATTTGGTTAATCCTCATAGATGCCCAAATTGTGGTTCGATTGAACAAATCCCATCTGAAAAAATGACAGATGTTAATATTGCCAACCAACTCCTTGTTGATGCTTTTTTGGACAAATATGACGTAGCAATTTTAGTAAGTGCTGACAGCGATTTGACTGGCCCGGTAAAACAAGTGACAAACCTTTTTCCGCGCAAAAAAGTTGTTGTTGCATTCCCTCCTGATCGCGTTTCATTTGATCTAAAACAAGTTGCTTCTGCATTTGTCTATATCAGCCGTAGAAAATTGGAAGTGAGCCAATTCCCTTTAATGGTTATTTCAAAAGACGGCACTACTATTAAAAAACCAAGAAAATGGAATGGAAAATAAAATTATATGGAATCCGCTTGGAAAGAAACTCCTTTTGATAATGCAGTTCAAATTAATCCGACAATTCCAATGATTTGTGGAAAAATTTAGCCATATGTGGAAATGAAAACTAATACAGATGGCAAACGGAACGCAATTTGGTAGGATGCATCGCTGATGCACTATTTAATTTATTCTGCCCTCGGACACGAAGGTGTACCCACCCAAGTGGTACATCATACCCGGAAAATATTCGTGATTTCGTTCCCTTTTCTTTGACGGCCTTCTGATACAACCAGATCTGATGATCCAATGACCTGGTGGTCAGGGGTGGATTTTCCCGCACCAGTTCAGCATGCGCGGATACCAGCAACTCCTGACACTCATCAAAGCTCAATTCCCTGTGGATGGCAGACTGGATAAACCTACGGATCATGCGATCGGGTTTGATGAAGTTCTCATCACCGGCGAGCATATAGAAATAACGGGTGGAGAGACCGCTGGATTGCCCCGGTATCCTGGCAATCTCTGCCTCGAATGCTGCATTCCCCATGATTTTTTGGACGTCCTGCAGGTAATTGGCACCAAGTAAAAACATTGCGTTATTGACATTGATAATAATTGCAGTATAATAAGATTAATTGTGAATATTTCACAAAAAATTATATTATATTACATGAAATAGCGAGGTTATTATGTTAATCCAGTTTACAGTAGGAAATTTTCGCTCTTTCAAAGATCCTGTAACGCTCAGCATGGTTGCAGCAAAGTTATCTTCAAGAAATTCAAAAATTGATGAAAATAACACTTTCAAATTCGATGATAGCCTCACACTTTTGAAAACGGCGGCAGTTTATGGAGCAAATGCAAGTGGGAAGAGTAATCTTGTTAACGCCTTAGGCTTCATGCGCTGGTTTATTATTAATTCGTCCAAAGAATCTCAGGCAGATGATCCCATTGACTTTCACCCATTCCGTTTAGATATAAAAACAGAACAAGCGCCTTCCTTTTTTGAGGTTGTTTTTTTAATCTCAGGAGTTATCTACAGATATGGTTTTGAGGTTACTAAATATAGAGTGGAAACTGAATGGCTATTTTACTCACCCCGTGGTAGAGAAGCAAAATTGTTCCTGCGAGAATATGATGATATTAAAATTTCCCGTGCATATAAAGGTGGTGAACCATTAAAAGCCATGACGCGGCCCAATGCGCTTTATCTTTCTGTCGGTGCTCAATTTAATAACGAGATTGCCACGGAGGTTCTCAATTGGTTCAGAAACTTTGGTGTGATTTCGGGGTTGGATGACAGAGCATACAGCGGTTATACCGCTAAGATGTTTTCAAATAATCCAAAATATCGGAAGAACATTTTAGAGTTGATCCTTAACTCGGATATGGGCATAAATGATGTTTCCTTTGAAAAAGTAGATAATAGTAATCCAATGCTATTGCCGGAAGACATGCCTCAGGAGATGAAGGAATATTTGATTAAACAAATAAAAGATATCGGTGAAGTCATTAACTTTAAAACGCTACACAACAAAATTTGCAAAGATGGCAGGATCGAAAAGGTAACCTTTGATCTGGAAGATGAATCAGAAGGTACTCAAAAATTGTTCCATATTTCAGGTCCAATCATTAACACTTTACTCGAAGGAAAAATCTTACTTATAGATGAAATTGAAGCAAGAATGCATACATTGTTAACAAGGAAAATTATCGAGTTGTTTCAATCTGAATTAACCAACCCTAAAAATGCTCAGCTTTTATTTGCCACCCATGATACGAATCTGCTTTCAAATAAGCTTTTCCGAAGGGATCAAATTTGGTTTGTTGAAAAAGATGAAAATGGAGCCAGCCACCTCTATTCCTTAGCAGAATTGAAAGTCAGAAATGACAGTATTTATGAAAAAGATTATCTCCTGGGCCGTTATGGTGCAATCCCATTAATAGGCGAGATGAAGCAAACACTCTTAGATTTAGCTGAGGAAGGGGATCATGCCACGTCGTAGAGAACAATTTACCTCAAGGCAAAGAAATTTTATGCAACGATCGGTTGATGTTACTGATGTGCGTCAAAGGTTCCTGATCGTTTGTGAAGGATCAAAAACAGAACCAAATTACTTTAAGAAATTTAGAGTGCCGCGTGTTGTCATTGATGTTGAAGGAGTTGGAAGGAACACTTTAGGCATCATTGATGAGGCTGAGCGCCATAATAACGCAGGAGAATATGATCAGGTTTGGTGCGTTTTCGACAAAGATGACTATTCAATAGACCAGTTTGAGAATGCAATCGAAAGAGCAAAAAGTTTTGGGTTTCATGTTGCTTATTCAAATCAGTCTTTTGAATTATGGTATCTTCTCCATTTTGAATTCCTCAATTCGGCAATTAACAGGCAGCAATATATTTCTAAATTGGAAACCTATATGAAAAGACAATATAGAAAGAATGACCCATCCATGTATGACCTATTACGATGTAATTTAGACGATGCTATTCGTCATTCCGAGAGATTATTACGCCTTTATCAACCCCTACATCCAGGCAGAGACGATCC
>JAVEYK010000139.1:0-3842 GCA_034003505.1 Anaerolineaceae bacterium
TCTCCATTGCGGGCATCGAGATCATCTTTTCCGGCTGGATGGATGTGCTGAAGGAGGATATAACCGCTGACAATCAGCAGAATGGCTGCAATCAGGTTAAAAAGGAAGCCAAGATGATAAAGCCAGGGCGCTATCATTGCCGCCAGTGCCCGCCCGAGCGAGAAACAGGCAACGGTAAGTGCCATAACAGTGGCCCGCGCAGCCGGGTAGACTTCGCTCATCAGTGGCAGACTGGAAACCAGAGTGAATTCGAAACCGAGGTAGAAGAAAAACAATCCGGTGAGAGCCCCGGCTACTGAACCGCTGAAGAAGTATAGGATAAAGGTGGAGACAGCTGAAGTGATCAGCCCCATGGTGATGGCAACTTCCTTGCCCAGGCGGTCCGATAACAATGCGGACAGGCCCTCGCCGCCCAACTCGGAGATGCCAATCACCGCTGAAGCGGCTCCGAGGGCTGCCAGCTTGAGGGCAAAACGATCCTCGAGCCAGACGCCGAAAATCAGGTTGACGACCTCATTGGCAGCTGCAACCGAAATGGCAAACCCCAGCCCGGCCAGCACTGAGCCGATGCCGAGCATTTTGCGGATGGTGCCGATACCACTGCCCTGTGCTGGAACCAGTGGGCGATTATTGGGCACACGCCAGGCAATCAGGATCAGACAGATCGTTCCAAAGAGTGCGATGACCGGGAAAGGTGCCAGCCAGGCTTTGTCAGGCTGACTGCGAGCCATCAACCAGCCCACAAAGGGTATACCGGCGATGAAAGCGATTGCCCAGGAAAGTTCCGTAATGCCCAGCACCCTGCCACGTTTCTCGTAGGCAACGCGATCGCCAATAAAAGCTTGCATAGCGGGGATGAACATGAGGTTGCCAAGCATTGCCAGCATCAAGCTGCCAAAGAAGACCGGAAAAGTGGGGAAGATCCAGATGGTCAGAGAGGCAATGATCACCAATCCCAACCCGAGCAACATGCTGATTTTGCGGCCGTAACGATCCGCGATGGTTGCGAGGAAAGGACCCAGAAACCCCATCAGTGAACGCCCTGTGAGCGCCAGCGAAAGCTGCGCCAGATCAACACCCAGTCCGCGTGAGAAGACGCTTAGAAATGGGTAGATCATCCGGTAGAGTGTATGCAACACGACACGGGCGGCAGATAGGATCGCCACCTGTTCACCGAGATGCTTCGATTCGTTGAAAATCAGGCGTCTTTGAGGATTGGGTGGCGTTGTTCGTAGGTCCATAGGGTTAACTGGGCTCCGAGGATGATGGTCAGGATGAGAATGAGGGTATAGGAACCCATAATAGCAGTAGAATTCGAGGTTCCGATGGGGTTATCCGGGTGGAGAATATTCTCAACCCCGCCTAACTGCCACCAGAGAGCCACACCGAAGAGGAAGTTGGCTGCTGCGGTCAGGCGATCATTATTAAAAAACCACAAGCCAGCCTGCAGCAGGATAGCGATAATGCCAAGCAGGAAGGGGACACGCCAGCGCGGCTCATCGAAGAAGAATCCGCCCCAGTTCGCTCGCATGACGATCAGGGACATCGGCAAGTAGGTGACCCAGAAGAATAGAGCGGTGGTTGCGATCGAGCGGCTGAGATGCACCAGCTTATTTCGAGTGAAGAAGACCAAAGCCAGCAGCCCAGCAATGGCTGCGAGACCAAATGCCAGTTTACCGGTCCAGACCCAGGCAGCGTGCACATAGATGAGCCGGATATTGCTGCCAATCGTTTTTTCGATAGGAGCCAGGAAGCTTGCCCCGAATATGAGCAGCAGCGTGATGAGAATCGCGAGGGGTTGCTTGAGAATGCGGGAGGAGAAGGTCATAATGATAGTCCTATTTTAAGATGATTTGAATTATAGTACAGTTTCGGGTTGAGGGTTGAGGGTTGAGGGTTGAGGGTGAAAAAAATCGATCTGGTTTGACTCGCAGGTGTAAAAGCACTATAGTGGTAGGGTAGGACGGAATCAACAAAGGAGGTTTACCATGTTGAAAAAACGTTCTGTTGTTTCTGCTTTTGTGGGATTTTTGTTAATTGCTGCGCTGAGTGCCTGCAATTTGTTCAAAATCGCAACGGCAGAAGACGAGCCGGATTTTGATCCGGCGGAAAGCATGAGCCAGGAAGAGGAAGAAGCGCTCCTGGAGCCTGATCAACCTGGTGATGAATATCTGGATTGCCCTGCGGAAGGTGAAACCCTGACGCTGGCGTTTGATCACGCGCTGACCACCGAAATGCCAGATGTGAACCTGACCCACATCCTGCAGCACAAGCTGTTGCTATTAAATGTTACTGGAGTGAATGCTGATGGTTTCACCGAAATAAGCTCTGGTCAGCCCATTGAAATGACCTATGAAATGATGGGCACCATGAGCAAGTGCTTGGTGTCCATGGAGGGCACGATGGTGGCGTCCGCCTATGGCACCTGCGGGGATGGGGTGGTTTCTTTGAACATCATTGAGAGCTGGTTGCCTGGCAGTGGTGAAATGATTTGTGATGACGATATCATTCCTTTCCAGTCACCCGGAGCAGAATATGAACATACCGGAGAAATTGGATTGGGCGAGGTCTTCTATCTCACCTCTGATGTGAATGGCTACAGCAGCATGCGTCCTTTCCAGGCTGGCTCAGGTTATCACACATGGACACTCTATAGCCAGGGCATTGAGGTTGTGCCATTATCGCCGTAAGATTAGCTGTTGGCTTATAGATCGTAGCTCAGCCCACCTTTCGACTGTAAACTGTCCACTGTCTGAGCCTTTCGCCTTTTGCCTTGTGCCTTCCGCCTTTCATCTAGTAAACCGTCAACTCAATCCGGGACTATAATATTAAAAGCATCATTTGTGATGGCATTGATGAACAATGAAAGGAATCAGCATGAAATATAAATATCTGGGAAAAACGGGCGTACAGGTTTCGGAACTGTGTTTTGGGACAATGTCATTTGGCGAAGACGCGGATGCTGAAACGTCGGAGCAAATGTACCGGCGCTGTCGTGATGCCGGGATTAATTTCTTTGACTGTGCGAATGTATACGCCGGCGGAAAATCGGAAGAGCTACTCGGTAAGTTCATCGCAACTGAACGAGAAGAGGTGATTATTACCAGCAAGGTGTATTTTCCAACCGGCTCAGATCCCAACGCACGTGGTGCCAGTCGCCGCAACATCCAGCTGGCCGTGGAGAAAAGCCTGAAGCGCCTGAATACCGATTGGATTGATGTCTATTTCATCCACCACTTCGACGAGTATACACCGATTGAAGAAACATTGCGCGCGCTGGATGATTTGGTGCGGCAGGGCAAGATTTTGTACCCGGCAGCGAGTAATTTCTCTGCCTGGCAGGTCATGCAGGCGTTAGGTATTTCGCGTTACGAGATGCTGGCGCGCTTTGAGGTGCTGCAGCCGATGTACAACCTGGTCAAAAGGCAGGCTGAGGTCGAGCTTCTGCCGCTGGCACAGGCGCAGGGGTTAGCAGTGATTCCCTATAGCCCACTCGGAGGTGGGCTGCTGACAGGCAAGTATGCTGAAGACACTGCGCCGCAGGTGGGCAGGCTGTTGAACAATCAGATGTATCAATCCCGTTATCATGACGATTGGATGTACAGCGCGGCTGCTAACTTTGCCAGCTTTGCCCGCAGCCAGGGATACTCCCCGGCAGCACTGGCGGTCGCCTGGGTTGGGCAGCATCCAGCGGTAACGGCTCCGATTATTGGGGCACGTAACCTGGCACAACTGGAGGACTCGCTCAAATCGGTTGAAGTTGAGATGACAGATGCGTTGTATGAGCAGGTGTCAGGGTTTTCCCGCGAGCCCGGAGTGGCGACCGACAGGACGGAGGAGAA
>JAVEYK010000140.1:0-3469 GCA_034003505.1 Anaerolineaceae bacterium
CTTCGAGTTCGTCTGCCCATTTTTGTAAATAGCCCAGGTCGAGCGCGTCAGCGCGTGTTTTTAAAACCCCTAGAATATCTCGCCATTGACGCTCCGATACCTCACCACCCAGACGGTACCATTCGAGTTTTGCCAGGATGGTGTCCTCGGGGCTAGCAAATTTTGCACTGACTTCTGTTTTAAAAAGAAAGGTTTGACTTTGGGAGCGGTTAAACTGGGAGTGTAAAAAGGGGCGGGGATAGGGAATGAACACGTCCACTTTGAACATGGTTTCCCGATGAATGATGTTAAAGCTGGAATGATGCCGGATGGTTTCAGCGATCATCTCATCGTCTAAATAGAATTCATCTTGCAAAGCTTGGCTGGAGGTGGTCAATCCGCATTTCGGCAACGATATCTGAGTCCTGGGTAGTGCGAATCATCCCATAGAGGGTGCTGGCAAGGGAACCACCAATGAAATAACGAATGCCGAGACTTTCGAGAACATGGGTAACTTTAAGCGTAACTTCAATCGGTTCGTTTTGTATCGGGTAGCGCTCCATAGACCTTACACGCAATTTCCTCACCGAGCAGTAAACCCGCCAGCCGGCGGCGTAATTCGGTTTCGCTGCTGTAAGGATATTGGGAACGTAACCCAGTCAATGCTAACAAACGCGCCGATTGGTTGAGTTGGGCCAGCATTTCCATTTTCCGGGTCGGGCTCGCTAACCGCCACAGCTCAATTTGCAGGTCTTCCATTTTTGGATGGGTATCGGGAAACAAGGTGCTCATTAATTTGATTTTACCCGAATTGGAAATAAAAAGCACCTTCCAATGTGGGAAGGTGCTTTTGCTTACAAAATTACATCCCTATGCCTGCATCACCGGCCTAAACTTATACCCATAAATAATGATGCCACGATCATCCATATCGGTGCGGATCTTGCGGGTGACCATTTCGACTGGCATACCGATTTCCACCCCGTTGTCTCCCAGATCGGTTAATTGGGCGGTTACCACCGGACCTTCTTCCAGTTGCACCAATGCCATGGTGTAAGGAGCGGATTGCTCGTACCCAGCCGGGACACTGGTTAACTGTGTAAAGCTATAGATCTGCCCACGACCGCTGAATGAAAATTGTGTTTTGGCTTCTCCACCGCAATAGGGGCAAACATCGCGGGGAGGGAAAATCTTAGAACGACAATGGGGGCATTCTTCTCCCACCAAAGCGTAGCGTTGTTTTTTTAATCTCCAATGACGTGGTACTTCCATTTGTTTATACTCCTTTTCATCGATTATGATGATGATTACCAGTTTAAGCGTTAACTTCTATCAAATCCTATCAAAATGATTGAAATTCTTTATAAAGGCATTCTTTCCAACACGTGCGTGACGGCCGTGGATGCCGGACCACCCAAACTCTGCACCAATGCCAGGCGCGCATTCGGAATTTGATTTTCACCGGCTTCTCCGCGTAATTGCAACACGGCTTCCACCAGTTGATAGGCTCCTGTGGCACCCAAGGGATATCCACGTGCTTTCAGCCCACCCATGGTGTTGATTGGTAGTTCGCCTTTCAAAGTTAATGTATCGTCCACAGCCAGTTTCCAGCCATCGCCGCGGGCGGCAAATCCGGCAGCTTCCAACGAGAGCACGCCATAAACACTGAAGGCATCATGCAGTTCAAAAAAATCTACATCACTGGGTAATATGCCAGCTTGTGAGCAGGCATTTTCTAATGAGACGCCTGCCGCTCGAAAAGCCAAGGGATCGGGACGGTCATGGAGTGCCAGAGTATCAATCGCCACGTCTGATCCAATCACGCGTACCAATGGATGCCCGACCTTACTGGCAATTTCCGGTGTGGTTAATATCAGTGCTGCTGCTCCATCCGCATATGGGGCAATATCAAACATATTCATAGGCGCGGCGAGGAGACTTGCTTTTTCGTACACCTCGCGTTTTATTGCTTTTCGATACATCGCATTGGGATTATTGACAGCGTTCGTGTGACCAATGAGGGGAAAAGCGCCAAATGCCATACGGTCGGCTTCGGGATTTTCGTACAAATAACGCTGCATCAACAAGCCAGCCTGGCTGGTCATGGTCTGACCGGTATACACTTCATAATCGTAATCCATTACCAGTTTCGTCGGTTCATCCATGCTGTCACCCGAGAGATCGGTGAATTTTTCCATTCCCAGTGCCATGGCAATGTCAACCCAACCGGAAGCGACTGCCAGGTATGCCAACCGGAAGGCTGCAGCAGCAGAGGCTTCCCCGGCTTCTGCCGTATAGGATTCAATCCCTTCCAAAAAGGTGTTATCAGCGACCAAAGCACCCAGGTTTGCCTGATGGGAAGCCACGGATGCAATCAAATTGCCAATATAAATGGCTTCGGGAATTATCCCACCCGCATCCTGTTTGGCTGCCTGTACAGCTCTGGCTGAGATATTTCGCAGGGACAGGTCCCAGTGTTCCCCCACCGGTACCTGACCGATACCAGCAATTACAACGTCTCGCATGCTTCCCTCCATTACAGCATCGTCAGTTTTCCACGCTGACGCGTATAGCTCGCGTAATCGATCTCAGTCCTACGAGCAATGTAATCTTTCGTTTTTAAGGCTGAATCCCGCCTTTCGAGTATCTTATCTGTGACTGTTAAATCCATCGCGTCGGAGCCAGCACCCGAACCAAATGAAACCAGCAGGATCCTGTCGCCAGGTTCAGCCTCATCGAGAATAGCTGTCATGCCAATCAGCGAAGCACCTGCGTACGTGTTCCCTATGACCGGTGAGAGTAAACCTGTTTTACATTGTTCTTTTGAAAATCCCAACATGCCAGCCACGCGTTGCGGAAATTTTGTGTTGGGTTGATGAAAAACAGCATATTTATAATCAGCTGGTGTCGTATGGCTGGCCTGCATTAAATGTTTGCCAGCTTCGGTAATGTGTTTGAAGTAAGCCGGATCACCGGTGAATCGCTGACCATGCTCAGGATAATTTTGTTGAGGTCTGCGCCAAAAATCAGGCGTATCGGTCACATACGAAAAAGTCGAATTAATAACGGCGACTGATTCCTGAGAGGGGCCAATAATATAGGCAGCGCCACCAGCAGCAGCAGTGTATTCCAGGGCATCACCTGGGCGCCCCTGAGCTGTATCCGCACCAATCGCCAGTGCGTATCTTGCCATACCGGAGCCTACGAATCCGATGGCAGCAACCATTGCCTCTGTTCCGGCTTTGCAGGCAAATTCCCAATCGCCGGCCTGAATGTGGGGTGAACAACCAATCGCTTCGGCAATGATCGTGGAGGACGGCTTGACGGCATAGGGATGCGATTCGGAGCCTACCCAGACAGCACGAATTTCATGCGGATCGATGGCAGCCCTTTTTAATGCATTTCGGGAAGCTTCAATCGATATGGTAATCGTATCTTCATCAAATCCGGGCACCGCCTTTTCCTTGATCGGTAAACCTTCTTCATCGCC
>JAVEYK010000141.1:0-3340 GCA_034003505.1 Anaerolineaceae bacterium
GACCACACAAAGACACCGGATAAAAACCGGACTTCTTGTGGGTAGGGGATCAGCGGTAGAATATTTGCCTTGAATTCCATATGGCTATTCACGCTTGCGCAGGTAAATAAACCAATAGATCAAGCCCACCATGACAGCACCACCGATAATATTGCCGATGGTGACAGGCAGCAGATTTCCAACGAAGAAGTTGCCCGGCGTTAAATTCGGGAAATCCAGGGAAGTTTTGCCAATACTTTCAAAGAAGGAAGTACCTCCAAAATTCTTGACCAACAGACCGATGGGGATAAAGTACATATTAGCAACACTGTGTTCCATCCCAGCTGCCACAAAGGCAGTGATCGGAAAGATAATCGCTAAAATTTTATCCGTGGTACTGCCAGCGGAAAAGGTTAACCAGACTGCCAGGCATACCAGTGCATTACAGATGACTCCTAACGTAACTGCCTGTAAGAAATCCAGATTGGATTTCGATTCAGCGATGTTCAAGATATTTAATCCGAGAGCCCCATTGGCAAAAGTATACTGTCTGGTCAGGAACATTGTTATCGCAGCTAACACCGAACCAACAAAATTGCCCAGGTACACAATCCCCCAATTTCTCAACAATTTTTTTATGGGGACTTTTCCACTCATGTAACCCATAATAATGAGCGCATTACCGGTGAAAAGTTCAGCGCCTCCCACAATGACCAGAATCAATCCCAGGCAAAACGACAACCCTGTCAGGAGCTTATTAACCCCGTAAGGCAAAACTGCGCCTCCGGTTGAAACGGTCGTGGAGAATACAGCGCCTAATCCAATAAATGCTCCTGCCAGCACGCTTAAAGCAAGGAGTGTCCAAAAATCGAGATTTGCCTTTTTCAAGCCAACATCTTCAGCTTTTTTAGCCATATCGGTTGGCAGAATTGAATCAATACGAATATTATTAATCATGAAACACCTCTATAATTTTGATACCAGTAAACGAAATGGATATAGGGTAATTGTAAATCAAATCAACCTTTTGATCTACCCTGATTTCAATTGAAGTCTGAGCATAAATCAGGTATGATTGGACAATTCCAAACCAACCGACAGGATAGGCTTATGCAGTCACAACGTATTGTAATTAAATTGGGTACCTCCACCCTGACCCAGGGAAAAACTGAAATCTCGATGGAACACATGATTGAACTGGTGCGCGTGATGGCCAGGTTACATCAGGAGGGTCAGCAGGTGATTCTGGTCAGTTCGGGTGCAATGGCCGTCGGGCGGTCAATTATGGGGCATCCGGTTTTACCGCGACATATCCCAGCCAAACAAATGCTGGCAGCAGTTGGACAATCACGCCTGATGGAGATTTACACCCAGCTTTTTGGCTATTATCAGATTCCAGTCGGGCAGGTTTTATTAACCCGTGAAGATTTATCCAATCGCCGGCGTTATTTGAATGCCCGCAACACCCTGGAGGCGATGCTCCAGTACAGGGTTGTGCCGGTGATCAATGAAAATGACACGGTCAGTACCGAAGAAATTCGGCTGGGTGATAACGACAATCTGTCAGCACTGGTGGCGAACGTGGTTGAAGCGGATATCCTGGTCCTGTTTACCGACCAGGATGGCCTGTTTACCGCAGACCCACGCATGGATTCGACAGCGCAAGTTGTGACAGAAATAAACGAAAACGAAATTCCAGAGGAAATCTGGCGAGTGGCAGGCGGCAGTGCCAATGGTTTAGGCACCGGCGGCATGTTCACCAAAATTCAGGCAGCCGATTTAGCACGCAGATCGGGTTGTGCGGTGGTAATCTCGAATGGCAAATATCCGGAACGCATCTGGGATATTGTTGCCGGTGAAGCTGTGGGAACACGCTTTACGCCCTTAATCAGCAAAATGGAATCACGCAAACGTTACATGCTGGCGGAGGCGCGTCACAATGGCGGCTGGTTACAGTTGGATCAAGGGGCGGTCACCGCTTTGCGGGATGGCGGCAGTCTCTTACCGATAGGGATCGTTCAGGCGGGTGGAAAATTTTTACGTGGGGACATTGTGCGTCTGAAAGATGAAGATCTGAAGGAATTTGCGCTGGGGATGATCAACTACAGTGCTGCTGATTTAGGTAAGATCATCGGATTGCATTCACAGGAAATTGAGCAGGTTTTAGGATATCACTATGGTGTGGAAATTGTGCACCACAACAATTTGTTATTTCTATGATGAATAGGTGAAAAATGGTAAATTTGTTACAACTAGGTCAGACAGCCCGCAGCACAGCTCGAAAATTAGCCCAAATTTCTACCCAACAGAAAAATGAATTTCTGCTGCGCCTGGCTGAGCTACTAAAAAATAATTCAGATAGCATCCTGGCAGCCAACGACAGTGACATCCAACAGGCTCGCAAAGCCGGGCTGAGTGCAGCCCTGATTGACCGCTTACTGTTAAATCAGTCCCGCCTGGATGGCATGGCAAAGGATCTGGAAGACTTAGTTCAAATGCCTGATCCGGTTGGAACTGTCATCGAAAAGAAGATCCTGGTGAGCGGGGTGCATGCGCGGCGCGTCCGCGTGCCATTAGGCGTTATGGCGGTGATCTACGAAGCACGTCCAAACGTCACGGTGGATATCAGCGCTCTGGGGATCAAATCTGGCAATGCTGTGATCTTGCGCGGCGGAAAAGAAACCCTGCATAGCAATCTGGCATTGGTGCAGATGATCCGGGATTGCTTGATATCCGTTCAGATTCCGGCCGATGCTGTGCAGTTTATTGATGATCCAGACCGCGAACTGGTCAATCAATTGGTAAAGATGGATCAATTTATCGATATTCTGATCCCTCGCGGTGGTAATGCCCTGCAGGACTTTTGCAAAGCCAATGCCAGCATGCCGGTGATGACCGGTGGCATCGGTATCTGTCATTTGTTTGTGGATCAATCCGCTGATCTGGAGAAAGCAGTGCGGGTTATTCAGAACGCCAAAGTACAACGGCCTTCGGTGTGCAATGCATTGGACACCATTCTGGTTCATGAAAGCATTGCGCGGGAATTCTTACCCCTGGTTGCTGAAAAATTGATCGCTGATCAGGTCGAATTGAGATGTGATCCACTTTCAGGTGAGATCCTGGGGATTGAGTCTCAAAAAGGGATACATCCCGCGCAGGAAGGTGACTTTGACCGGGAATGGTTGAGCCTGGTGGTGGGCATCCGCGTGGTCACATCGCTGGAAGAAGCCATGCAGCATATCCACCAGCACAGCACACAGCATTCGGATGGGATTCTGACGGAGAATCGTGAGAATGCGAAAAAATTCGTGGCAGAAATCGATTCCGCTGCGGTGTATGTGAACGCCAGCACCCGTTTCAC
>JAVEYK010000142.1:0-3055 GCA_034003505.1 Anaerolineaceae bacterium
ATACAACCAAAGCAGAGGTAGAGGGGATCTGGGAAGCGATTTCTTCTTCCTACAAGGAAGCATACGAAAATCTCCTGTATTAATTTCGTATCATACGAAAACATTGAACATAATTATTTTCTTAAAGCGCTCGATAGACGAGCGCTTTAAGAAAATAACCTGTAAAAAAGCCAACAATCAAAAGGAGTACACTCAATGGATATAATCACCCTTCAAGATATAAAATCTTTAGTGGAGATAAAAGATGATTATGCAATATCTATCTTCTTAAATACACACCGTTACGGCAAGGATACTCAACAAGATCCAATCCGGCTCAGAAATTTAATTTCTAATGTTGAAAAACAATTACTGAGTGAAGGTTTGAATCATCCAACTGTTCAAAAAATCCTGGAACCCGCACAAGAGTTACTTTTGCAATCAGGCTTTTGGAAACATACCAGTGATGGTTTAGTCATCTATATTTCGTCTGGTATTTTCAAAGCCTACCGATTACCGATTGAATTTGATGAATTGATCGTTATTTCCACTACGTTACATCTGAAGCCGCTATTACCATATTTTGCAAGAGATGGACATTTTTACGTTTTGGCACTCAGTCAAAATTTGATAAGGTTTTTTGAAGGCACTCGTTATACTGTTGATGAAATCTTTTTAGAAGAAACACTTCCTAATTTAGCTGAAGGAATGAAATCCCTCGAGTTTTCCAAGGAATTACAGTTCCACACAGGAACCTCAGACAAACATGGCGGCTTAAATGCTGCTGTATTTCACGGTCATGATCCTAGTGATGATGACGTAAAGCGGCTATTAAATTGGTTCCACAAGGTTGATAAGGCTCTGGCAAGCTTCCTGGCTGATGAAAAATCCCCCCTCGTTCTCGCAGGCGTTGATCACTTGATACCCCTATTTAGGAAGGCCAGTACCTATCAGAATATTGTGGAAGAAAACATCAGTGGTAATCCCGATCAGTGGAGTACAAAAGAAATCCATGAAAAAGCACTGCCCATCATCGAGCCGATTTTTAAAAAAGATAAAAATGCAGCAATAGAAAAATATCAGAACGTTAAATCAAATCAACTTACCTCGAATGCCATTGATGAGGTCATTTTTTATGCGCATCAAGGACGTATCGATACACTTTTTATTGCTGATGGTGAAAAGGTTTGGGGAACGTTTGATCTCAAAAAACAGACACTGAAAGTTCATCGTGAACAGGATACCGGGGATCACGATCTTTTGAATATTTCGGCAGTCCAGACCATGTTGAATGGTGGAGATGTTTATGTTGTTGCATCTGAAAAAGTACCCGATGGTTCTCAATTAGCAGCTATACTCAGGTATTGAGAAAAATTGGTTTTAATTGGTCATTGATAATCCTGGATGAAAAGTTGTAAGATAATGAGGTAACTGTTATCCAGGATTTCCTATGAAAAGAATCCTCAAATGGTCAGAACGAGAGTTTGGCTTTAATCAACGTTTTTTCGCCACCCTTCTGGCAGGTGGAATCTTCCTATTCCTGATCCCTACTCTTCTCATCAGAGTACTACCCGAGACGGATGAACTTCTGGGATTCCCATCATTTTCATTTGGAATTGTTAATTTGGTCCTGGGGGGAATTCTGGTTCTGATCGGTGGATTCTATGCACTTTGGTCGATCATTTCACAATTAACCCGAGCCAGAGGAACACCTCTACCCATGATGGCTACCCAAAAGTTGTTGATCGATGGTCCTTTCAAACAAAGCCGCAACCCGATGGGATTTGGAACTGTATCACTGTATCTCGGAATTTCAGTGGTTGTAGGTTCACTTTCATCAATTATTGTTGTCTCAATTTTCTTATTATTGCTAATTCTTTGGATCAAGAAAGTAGAAGAAAGAGAATTGGAAATCCGTTTTGGCAAGGATTATGTGGCGTACAAAAATTCCACACCTTTCATGGCTCCCAACCCGTGGAAGAAGTAATCTGAAAAATGTCAGATTTGGAGGAATATTTCAACATCCTTGCCCTTATTGAGATCATACCGTAATGATAGTAAAGAAATGGGAAAACTTTATTCACTTTTTTGGATTCATGTTTAATTTGTTGTACCATCGCCCCATCAACCAAGATCGAAAAAGGAGAACCTATGCAAAAAATTTCCACTTGTTTGTGGTTTGATTACCAGGCTGAAGAAGCGGTTCAGCATTACACTTCTATTTTTAAGAATTCCAGAGTGCTAAACCCGGCTCTTTACAACGAGAAAAGTCGCGGAGAACCAGGGAAAGTGATGACCATCCCATTTGAGTTGGAAGGACGCGAGTTCCTGGCTTTGAATGGGGGTCCAGAATTCAATTTCACGCCTGCCATTTCATTCATGGTTGATTGTCAGACCCAGGAAGAAGTTGATTATTACTGGGATCGACTATTGGAGGGCGGTGAAGCAGAGCAATGTGGTTGGTTGAGAGATAAATTCGGTGTATCCTGGCAGATCGTTCCCACCATCCTTGGCGAACTCATGCAAGATAAAGATCCGGAACGTTCCAATCGGGTAATGAAAGCGATGTTAAATATGGTAAAACTGGATATAAATTTGCTTCAAAAAGCTTATCAGGGTGAAGATTGATAGAAGTAGTTTTTCTATTTCTATTCATATAAAATAATATTAATCACGAGCCAATTGGACCAGAAAAGGTAACCAGGAATTTCCAATTGACATTTCTGCCTTCTTAATAAATGTTTTAATCATTCTGGTGGTTTCAATCCTCTTGATCTATACCGGACTGAAGAAACAACCAGGATTAGGGATTATAGGCGCAGTGATCATCCTTGTTCTGCATCTGATGATCCGTGATGTTTCACTGGCAGAGATCGGTTTTCAATTCCCTGAGAATTGGCTAATGACAATTGGCTTCGGATTGGGATTGGGATTGATCATTCAGCTCCTATCCGTGGTGCTGATCGAACCTTTGAGTGAGAAAATCACCGGAAGTAAACATGATCATAGTGTCATTGGATCCGTCAAAGGGAACTGGAAAGCATTTTTTCAATGGATGATCATGGTCTGGATTCTG
>JAVEYK010000143.1:0-2992 GCA_034003505.1 Anaerolineaceae bacterium
AATTGAAAAAACAAAACCAGTTCCCCATATTGCCCTCCATCCAGGGTACGATCCCCCCGGGAGCTGGTTTTGTTCTTCACAAAATAATAAGTTGGTAATCAGGCTGGCTTTTTCTTGAATATCTCCTGAACCTGGGCCTTGACGACTTTGCAAAGCGAGCATTGATCATAAAATGCGCTGAATAACACCAAGACACCTAAAGCCAACACCCAGTAATTAGGACCATTCAGCCAGCCTAAAACCAGGAGGATGATTGCAGGAACAATCCGCATGATTCTTTCAACCCAGGAAAGGGTTCGGGAAAACGGTTTGTTTTCTGCCACGGCCGAGAAAAATCCCAACACGTTCTCAGCGGTCATTGCTCCGGTCTTACGAGAAACGACCACACCTTTATTATAACCGATCATGGTTGGGATTCCACGAACACCGATTGAGCGGATCAATTCGGAATTTTCGTCTGCATTGATGCGCCACAAATCAACTTTACCGGCATATTCCTGTTCCGCTTTTTTTAGAAAAGGAGCCATCATTTTGCAGGGACCACACCAGGGTGCCCAAAATTCGACCACCACCGGGCGGGGATTTTTTCTCAGTTTGAATTCAAATGCGCTTTGCTTCATTTACAAAAAACCTTGGGGATGGAAGTAGATCGATGGATTATCATAGCCTTGGTTCAATTATTTATTTTCTTTTTTTGTGCGAACTTTAAAGAGCATATACAGCGGGCAAACTCCAACCAAACCTGTCAACAGAGCAACAATACCCAGGATGATAAATAAAGTTGCTAACCCCCCGGAGACGACATTACTGAACGCTAAAACCAATAAAACAACCCCAATAATGACCCTGGCGATACGATCCCAGCCTGCCTCATTAACAAATTTCATCCTGCACCTCATGCTTTAGCATATGACTTCTACTCAATTAGATGTAAGTATATCTTAAAAGTTACACTATTTTGATGGAATTAGTCCGGACGAATCCCAAAACAGGTCATTAAGACGGGATGCTAACCACCGCGATAAGATTCATCCAATCCAATTAATTGATCTCAACCGGTAGCCCTTCTATTGCCATAATTTTGAGGGCGTTCGTCGTCGGGCTGGGCCCGGGACGTAAGCGATAGTCGAAACTCATTTTTCCATCCACCACAGAATCCTGAAAATTATAGTTGTGAATCCGTAATTCGCTTTCCGCCATTTTACTTAATTCAATATCATGGGTCGAGATTGCCCCGACTCCATTCGCATTGACCAGTGCATTGAGATATGCCAGACTGCCGATGCGCCTTTCCTCATGGTTGGTGCCCTGGAAAATTTCATCAATCAGATAAAATACCGGTGTGTTGTTCTGATCTTCCAGCCAATTCAATAACGCTCGTAAGCGCCGGACTTCCGCATAGAAATAGGAGAATCCATCTTTCAAGGAATCGCTGACCTGGATAACGGTAAACAATCGCAGAATGGCACATTGCATGTGGCTGGCATTCACTACCGTCCCGGCATAGGCTAATGTCAGGTTGATACCCAGCGTGCGCAGAAAGGTACTCTTTCCGGACATGTTGGAGCCGCTGATGAGTGCCACCTCACCGATTTGGTGAAATGAAAAATCGTTGACGACCTTTTCAGTCCTGGGGATGAGCGGATGCCCCAATCCCTGGGCTGAAAACAGTGGATCGGCAGTCATTGCGTGAATCACAGGGAAATGATATTCCGGGTTGAGATAAGCGTAATTCGCCAGGGCTGTCAAGCCCTCCGCCTGATACCAGACGTCCAACCAGATTGGTAAATATTGACTCAGTTGCTGCCTGAAGCCATCCAGAATGGTTGCAAAAATGACATCCCAGGGCAATAGAGCATTGACCAGCAAGGATAGGATTTGATTATTTTGCAAAGAAGCCGCCGAGCTGATCATCACAATCTTTTTGAGATAAGCAGAAGGTCTCTGACCAGGTTTTTTTAGCGGTGATAATAAAGCACCTAAATCGCTGCCTTGCCTGGCAGGATATGTTTCCAGATAAACCAGGCTTTTTTCGAGGGGTTGCAAATCCTTACTGAGTTGATACGCATCCGCGAAGGTGGATTGGTAGCTGCGATATTGAAAAAAATAGACCCCCAGATATAGTATCAGACTGAATTGCCAGTAAGGCGGCCAGCCAGCCAGTAAATTCAACGCCAGCAGCACATAATTCAAACCGGCCAGGGCGGATAATAATACCAATAAACGTTTGATCGACCGGTTCGGTTCGTGGCTTTTCAGCCAGCGCAGGATACCCGCGTCATCCCACAGCCCTTTAAAGTCATGCCTGATCTGCCAACCAGATAACATCATTTGGGTGCGAAATCCGCTCAGCTCAACCAATTCTTTAACCAGATTTTGGCGGTTTTGGATCGCTGTAATCTTCGAGTCTGGTTGTAAGAACCAGCTATGCAACAGATTCCGACCCCCCTGGGTGGCACAGGTATCCATTAATTGCAATAAAGAGCGCTCCCCAACCAGATTGAGATCGTTCATAAACGGATGATCCGGATTTGGCGGTTGAGCAGGAATTTCTGGGATCAGATCCCACTGCAATTGGGCGCGTGCCAGTTGCACCTGCAGCCATGCCTGGGCGTTTTGATACTGCAAGCGCTGTTGGTCCAGATGACGATGAAAAAACACCACCACCAGAAACACCAGGATCATACCCGCCAACACCCACACCCACATCCAGCCGAGGAAAAGGAAGCGCGTCAGAATTGCCAGCACCCAGGCACCTGCAAATGCAGATAAACGGTACCAGAAGAAGCGCTGATCAATGCGCTTGAGCTGCTCTGCAATCGTGGTAATGGATTGCAGGCGCTGTTGGAGCCGGCGAATACGGGTGTGCGAGGAAGACATACAAGGATTATACCGGAACCCAATTAGATTTGATGGAACAGATTGTGTGGGTGTTGGCGGGTAGGTGATTTATTGCCTTTTGTGTTTTTTGGGTAGTTGTGGGGGAGGAATG
>JAVEYK010000144.1:0-2799 GCA_034003505.1 Anaerolineaceae bacterium
AGCGGCGTTTCGCCCACCCAATCGATTACCGGCTGCTCGTAGCTTTGCCCGTTCACTTCGACGTTGTAGGCGGCATAGCTGTAGACACCTTGCGGCACATACCTGTAATCCGTTGTTGTACCACCGGCGACATCTCCAAACTCGATGCGTTCGTCAGGAAAAACGATAACCAGATTGTGGAGCAGGAGATCGCTCTGATTAATGATGCGCAGTTTTTGCAGAGGAGAAATGCTGGGCAAGTCTTCTGCGGGTGTGGCTGTGATGGCCGCAACTGAAATGCCGGGAGGTGTCGTTTGCACGGTGGATGTGGCTTCAGTGGAGGCAGTTGGCGGTTGACAGGCGGAAAGAATAATTATCGCCATGATAAACACTGAAAAGATCAAAGTCTTTTTTGGCATATCGTCCTTTCGATTGGAAGTTACCCGAACAGGTTCCAATACAATTTTACTTTATCACTAAAATCGAAATCGGGGGATGACCTGAACCATCTGAAAGTAAATCCTAACCCAGGTATAACGAAGGGTGTGCACTACTATTAATTGATACAGCACATGGGCTATTTTGAATGATGCCTCCGCCATAAGCATTGCCTTCATAGTGGATCACATAATCTTCCGGGGGAACGCCTTCAGCATTGGACATCTGACCCAACACAACCTGGGAAACATAATTTAACTCAAGATTTTCAGTCGGGGAATCCGTCAAATAATAGAACTTGTATTCTTAGAATATATGTGCTAAAATCTTGTTAGTGAGCCAGCATGATCAAAGAAATCCAAGCCAAGACCATCCTCTCGCATTCCAAAGCACCAGACCCATGGTTTGGGATTCGATATACGATGAACCTTTATCGCGGCTGCCAGCATCAGTGCATTTATTGTGATTCTCGCAGTGATTGTTATCGGATCGAAAATTTCAATGATACGCTGGTGAAAGTCAATGCACTCGAATTGTTGAAGAGGGAATTAGCAAGCAAACGGATCAAGGGGGTTGTCGGCACTGGTTCTATGAATGACCCCTATGCGCCGGTGGAGAAACAGTACCAGCTGACACGCGGTGCTTTGGGTTTATTGGTGGAGTTTGGTTTTCCGGTGCATGTGCTGACAAAAAGCAAACTGGTCGTGCGGGATGCGGATCTATTAAGCCAGATTGCGATAGACACACAGGCTCTGGTATCCTTCACCATCACCACCTGTGATGATGGTTTGGGAAAAAAGCTGGAGCCGGGAGCAGCGCTGGTCTCAGCACGCCTGCAAGCGATGGACATCTTATCGCAACAGGGCATCCAGGTGGGGGTGTTATTGATGCCGGTTTTACCATTTATCGAGGATAACTGGGAGAATATCCGTACGATTGTAGAACAGGCGCATGCGCATGGAGCAAAGTATATTCTGGCAGCCTTTGGCATGACCCAGCGCAAAGGTTCGCAGGAATATTACCTGCGGCAGTTGGATCGATTGTTTCCGGGGGTGAAGCAGAAACACCTGCGCACCTTTGGGAATCGCTATAAATGTGCTGCCAATGGTGCACAGGAGTTGAGTGACCAGTTTAAAGCTTTGTGTGCTCAGAAGGGGATTGCCCTGAAAGTTCCACTGTACCAGCCAGCGGAAAAGACCAGACAATTAAGTTTGCTGGGATAAAAAATAAAAAAACCCTGCGAGTGGTGTGTTCACAGGGTTTATTCGATTTTTTGTGATTATTGAACTGTGAAATGGGTTGAGAATGTTGCAGCGGGAAAACCTTGTTTTGTAGCAGTTGTGTTGATTGTGTATAGTCCCGTTCCTACATTGCGTTTGACCCGATAGGTAAAGGTCAATTGTCCGGTAGATCCCGTTGTGCCTGAAAAACTGGCTACTGTTTTATTGCTGGGGCTAATAATCTGACCAGAAATGGTGACCCCGCCTAACGGTGCATTGTTATCATTTGTCACGACAGTGATATAAACCGTTTGATTATTGGAATAAACTGCCTTGTCGGTCGTAACGGAAAGGGCGATGGTTCCTCCTGGCACAACAGTTACTGTTGATGTTGGTGTAGGTGGAGGTGTGGTTGCGGTCGCCGTTGGCGTATTTGTAGGTGTAGGCGTGGTAGGAGTCGCCGTGGGTGGATTGGTTGGTGTTGGGGTAGGTGGTGTTGAAGTGGGGAGTGGATTCCAACCCAGGGATAACAAGGCGTCTTTTGCCTGTACCAGACCAAAACCATAATAGACATCCCGACCTTCAGCTCCTAAATCCAATGCGGAAGCTGTCAGTGCATTACGAATCTGGACGTTGCTCAGATTTGGAAAGGCACTCCAGATCAGGGCGGCAACACCGGAAACATGTGGTGTGGCCATGGAGGTGCCGTCCCAGGCTTCATAAGCGCTGACATTCTGCTCAAAAGAACTTTCAACTTTTGCGGGATGGTTAATCTTTCCCAGCAACGTATTCCCATCCTGTTGGGTGATACCAATGGCTGGAATAGTGGAAGTCCCTTCGCCTAATGTGGCCAGTAAATCGCCGGGTTCATTGTTGTAGATGACTGCGGCAGTTCCACCACTATTCTGGACATTCATCACCTTATCCAGGAAGGAAATATCTCCGCGTTGGCACAGGACGACTTGTCCAACCCAGTCTCCGGTGGCAGCGCATAAGCCACCATCAGCCAGTGGTCCATATGCTGTTACTAAAGCAGCGAATTCCACCGGGTGACCATTATAGGTAGTACCGTCGACCATGATGGATGCTTTGTTGAGGAATGGTACAGTACTTAAAACACCCACACCAGGCGCTGCCAGCTCCACCTGGTTATTGAATTGTG